>CAMLLB010000009.1 GCA_946480815.1 uncultured Flavobacteriales bacterium | reverse complement strand
TTATGACAAACGTTAGTGCGGAAATAATTTGGGACAGGCGAAGCTTTTGAAGACCGAGTTACAATCCGTCAGCTGACGGATTAGTGCGGAAGTAACGAGGGAGAAGTGAAAACTTTTGATGCAATTAGATGGCGCGCGAATAATCGCGCCCCTTTTTTTGTCATTTCTCTTGTTGATTTTGAATGATCATTGTTGTATACATCTCGCAAACAATAAATCTGCGAAACTTGCGTAATCAGCGGGAACAAAACCGAAGTTGTAGAGCGGTGTTTTATGTCCCTACAATTTTATTATCTTCGGAATTCGAAATTTGAACAAGTGGTTTTTAGCAGTACTCTCTTTCTTTTTTACTTTCTGCCTTTATTCCTGTTTGTTTATCATGTAGTTCCCAAAGGGCTGAAAAATTGGGTTATTTTCTTTTTCAGCATTTTATTCTACACCTGGGGAGCTCCTGTATTTGTTTTCATCCTGCTTGGAACTTCCTTCATGGACTTTTTACTGGTCCGTGAAATTCATCGTTCACATGAAGCACGAAAGAAAAAAATCCTTCTAATACTCTCACTGACAGTGAATCTAGGTCTTCTGGCCTATTTTAAATACTCCAATTTCTTTGTCGGGAATGCCAATGCTTTATTGGAAAGTATTGGTTTGAAAGAAGTAGCATGGACGAAAGTCATCATGCCGATCGGAATTTCCTTCTTTACCTTTGAGTCGATTACTTATACGGTGGATGTGTATCGGGGAAAACATGCTCCTTTAAGCAGCCTGAAGGATTATTTATTGTACCTCCTGGCTTTCCCTAAACTGATTGCCGGGCCTATTGTCCGTTTCCAGGAAATAGCAGATGAAGTCATTGAACGCAAAGAGAACATCGATGAAAAGCTCATCGGATTTTACCGCTTCTCAATTGGTTTGGCTAAAAAAGTATTGATCGCAAATGTAATGGCTGAACAGGCAAAAGTTATTTTCGATACGGATTTTCATTTGTTAAGTGCATCAACGGCCTGGATCGGGATTTTGGCTTATACCATGCAGATCTATTTTGATTTTTCAGGTTATTCCGATATGGCGATTGGTTTGGGTAAAATCATGGGATTCCATTTCCCTGAAAATTTCAATAGTCCGTATAGTTCCAGGAGCATTACGGAATTTTGGCGCAGATGGCACATGACCCTGGGAAACTTCATGCGTGATTATTTATACATCCCACTTGGCGGAAACCGGGTCTCATCTAAATCGCGCCTGTATTTCAATCTTGCTTTGGTTTTTATTCTTTCCGGTTTTTGGCACGGTGCATCCTGGAATTTTGTCGTTTGGGGAGCATTCCACGGAACATTCCTGATACTGGACCGCATCTTCCTGGTAAAATTCCTGAATCGCCTGGGAAGTGTCTTATCTACCGCAATTACATTTGTCATCGTGATGATGGGATGGGTCATTTTTAAGATTGAGGACGATATGAGCCAGGTTTGGTTATATTTTGACCGTTTGTTCGATTTCAGTTGGGACCCGACATTCAGTACACTCCCGAATTTTTGGCCTTTGCTCCTGGTGGCAGTGTTCTTTTCTTTTCTTCCGGCTTTTTCTGTTGGAAAACGGATGCAGGATTTTGTCTTCAATAAAAATTCCTATTCACTTTCAGCAAACGGACTTTTTCTTTTCGTTGCGATCGTGTTATTCATGATGAGTGCAAGTTCCATCATCGCATCCGGGTTCAATCCATTCATTTATTTCCGCTTTTAAGATGAGTCAGCAACCCACATACAAGCGTTTGAAGCAACTGGTTTTTGCCGGGATAATTGGAGTTTTGTTCCTGCCGATGATTCAGCATAAATTCCGTTTTTTTGAAGAAAAACCACTTCATGGCGCTTTCAATCTTTCTTCAAAACCGGCATGGACTAAAAACGGATGGTTCTCGGGGAAATATCAGGAACAGCAGGATAAATACCTTTCAGAGCATACAGGTTTCTATCCTTCCTGGATCCGTTTGTACAACCAGTGGAATTACAGCTTGTTCGATGTGGTACACGCGAATGGCGTTATTGTAGGGAAAGAACATTACCTTTTTGAAGAAAACTACATTCTTGCTTACTATGGTTCGGATTTCATTGGTGATGAAAAAATACGTGAAACAAGCCGGCAATTGAAATTGGTACAGGACACGCTAAGAAAAAAAGGGATCGAACTGGTTGTGCTTTTGGCTCCTGGAAAAGCAAGTTATTTACCTGAATTCATTCCGGATAAATACCGTACTTCCAAAAAAGGAAAAACGAACTTTGAAGGATACCGGTCAGAGTTTAAAAAGCAGGCGATCGCTCATATTGATATGCATACCTGGTTTGAATCCATGAAACTTACTACAAAGCATCCGTTGTTTTCCAAAACCGGGATCCACTGGACGGCTTACGGACAGTTTTTGGTGGCTGATTCTATGGCAAACTATGTTTCAAAAAGTACAAGGCAGGAAACACCTCGTTTTGTACTGGAGAAAATGGAGCTTTCGGATGTGGCTCTCATTGATGACGGTGACATTCAGAAAGGAGTGAACCTGATTTTCGATATACGGGATTTGAAATTGGCTTATCCAAAATTCCATCCGAACAGGGAAGCTCAAAAAGGAGATCCGAAAGTCATGGTTGTTTCGGATAGTTTTTACTGGGGATTGTTTAATTCCAATGTGTCTCATTGGTTATTTAATGACGGTGAATTCTGGTATTACAACGAACAGATCTACCCGAATTCCTATACACAGGAAACCTGGGCAAAAGATCAGGACCTGAACAAAAAACTCGAAGAAAATAAAGTGGTGTTCATTATTTGTACAGATGCCAATTTGCCGCGTTTGGGATTTGGTTTCATTGAACGGGCTTACGATCTTTATTATCCGAAAAAATAAAGGGACTGCTTTCGCAAGTCCCCTTATTTGATTTAGGTGTAGGTAGAAAATGGTGTTAATTATTGAGGTTTCAGAGGTGTTTCGGGTAATTCATTCGGTTCTTCCATCACAGGAACTCCAGCCGTTGGTGGTTCATAAGAATCGGGAGGAACTTCACCTTCGATTACATCACCCTGGATCGGAGCAGGAATTTCTCCCATTTTCAAATGGCATTTAACAGCTTCTGCTTTTAAGGTCAAAATCAATTTCTTCCCTTTTGCAAATGATTCCAGGTTCTGTTTGTGTAAGGTGTCTGCGATGTAATTTTTCGAAAGGTAGATCAAGTCAAATGTTTCTTTCTTCAGATCCTCTTTCTTCACCGTCAGTTCAAAATTCCCGGCTTCATCCGTGTAACCTTTCAGGATCGTTTTTCCGTTCTGTTGGATTTCAACCGGCGATTTGGCCAGTGGTTTCCCCGTTTTTTCATCTTTTAGCTGCCCGCTGATCTTCATCGGGAACTTCAGTTTATTGAACGCTTTTTGTTTCACAAGTGCTGCATCATCCGGTGCCGACTCGCAGGATGAGATTATCGGACCCAAAAAACCAAGTATACCCAGTAATGATAATCCTACCCGATAGGAAGCATTGGACAATGCAACATGTGAAATTTTTGAACTGATCTGATGATTATGAAAAATTCCGCAAACCCTTCCCGGGCTTGAGGTAATAATTTGCTTGATCTCACTCTCGGTCTTCTGACGAAAATCCGTCAAAACCTTTTCACAGCTGGAACAATAGTAAGCACCGTCACGTTTCTCCATCTGCGTATGCGACTGATTACAAGGCAATGACATGATCGGTTTGTTCATAACTGTAGTTTGATGAAATGAAAGTAAAAATTAATTGATTCGGCAATTTGGAAAAAATGTGAAGTGTAGCTTTGTTTTATTTTGAGGGTTCAATTCACTCTTAAAAAGTGAGGCTTATTCGATTTAGTTTTGCTGAATACTAAAAAAGGGTTTTTTAAGTGATTTCATCCGCCGATTATGTAGTAATTTTATCGGGAAAGAATATCCATCAATGAGAAAATTGAACAGCGTTTCACTTGAAGAGATCAATAAATATTCAAACAACACCTTGTTGGGACATTTGGATATTAAATGTGTCGAAATAGGAGAAGACTATATCGTTGCAACCATGCCGGTGGATCACCGGACGCACCAGCCGATGGGCTTGCTGCATGGTGGTGCAAGTGCTGCTTTGATCGAATCCATCGGATCGATCGGGTCCACTTTGTTGATCGATTTGAGTAAAGAAGCTCCCGTTGGGATCGAGATCAACGCAAACCACATCGGAAGTGTAAGAGCAGGTTCGGTAAGAGCAATCGGAAAGATTGTGCATGCGGGCTCACGTACACACATCTGGCAGGTAGATATTTTTGATGAATCCAATGATCGTTTGATCTGTACCGGACGTTTAACCGTAATGATAGTTCCTAAACCGTGAAAGATTTACTCATTTACCGATTACCTAAAGAAACTGCCCCGGTGATCAAAAGAGGAGCTTTTTCTGCATTGAAAGAAGGAGAAAAGCCTCTTGGGTTTGTAGTTTCCGATTTTTTGCATGAGCGTACGTTCCATTTCAATGAAAGTTTGGAATTTGATCCCGAATTTGATTTTCACTACAGCAAAGAAATTCCAACAGTTATTTCCCGAAGGGATTACCAGATAGAAGCACAGGCTTTTTTAAACTCATTTCCCTTATTGGGGGTTGAAAAAGGAGTTTTTTCCCGTATCAAACAAACTCCTTTCCAGGGAGAACGGGCGTTTGATCTGTTCCATATTTTGGAAAATACTTATCCGAATGCATTTTGCTACCTGATCTCTTCTGCAGAATTCGGTACCTGGATCGGTGCTACTCCCGAATTATTAATGCACCAGGAAGGAATGGTTTGTAAAACGGTTGCTTTGGCCGGAACTCATGGCGAGAACGAAGAACACGAATGGACACCGAAAGAATTGGAAGAACATGCTTTTGTAGTCGATGCGATCAAAGAAACCCTGGAGAGAAACGAATGTGTCGAAATTGAATCGGATGGACCTTATGTCGTTCAGGCCGGACCTGTTCAGCATTTGAAAACAGATTTCAAAGCACTTTTGACGAAACCCAATGCGTGGTCCATTGCGTTGGATTTACATCCGACTCCTGCAGTATGCGGGACTCCACGAAGAAATGCGATTGAGGCGATAGCAAGCCGGGAAATGCATGATCGGGAGTTGTATACCGGGTTTATCGGCTTATTTGAAGAAGGGAACACCAATCTTTTTGTGAATTTACGCTGTGCGCAGTTATTCCGGGATAAAGCCTTTTTATATGTGGGTGGAGGTTTCACCGTTGACTCGATTCCGGACCTGGAATGGGAAGAAACAGAACATAAGGCTGAAACCCTGATGCGTGCGATGAAAAAAATATATTGATCCAGGAATCAAGCATTCATTCAATAATCCGATTAATTTCGCCGAAGTTTTTAACGATTACTGAAACTCATGAATATCCGGATCCTTTTCGCAATTAGCACGTTGGCTTGTTTGTTCAACACAGCTCAGGCTCAAAATCTGAAACCCGAAAAAGCGGTTTCCCTGCAAATAGATATTCCACCTGTAAACCTGGATTACATTGCCAGTACGCGGATCTATGTGGATCCGATAGCGAACGATCAGTACAATATTCGGGGAATGTTTATCCAAAAGTTCAATACGCGTGTTTATACATTCGCAACTTCCATTGAAGCAAGCGACATGTATGTTACATTCTCCCTGAACCGGATTACCAAAAAGAATGCAGTTTCTTCCACTTCATCTTCTACAAGTACGGATAAGAAAGGAAATAAAACCACGACAACCACTTATCGCTACGATGGTGAAGAACAAATTGACCTGGTTTTTACTTTAAATCTTGCGAATGGAGTTACTGTGAAAACTTACCGTGAATCCGGTTACAGCCAATATTCAGGAACTTCGACCAAAAATTATGAAAGCGCAAGAACAGATTATAATAACAACAAATCGAAAAAAGTAGCTGCCACGGTTGAGGATTTGGTTGGAAGGGTTTATACTAAAATGTGCGCTGACTATTTGATCGGTAACAGGGATATTGACTTGTATGCAATCGGCGCAAAATCCAAAAAGCAGGATTATTCCGATCTCAATAATGCAGGTGATCTTTTAATCAAATGGTTTGCTACGAATCCAACAGATGCTATGGCTCCGGAAGTTGTGAGAGCGTTGCAATTGTACGATGAAGCGTTGTTGGAATACGAACCGGGCTCTAAAAAGAACCGGGTGAATAATGAGATTGCAGCAGTTTGTTATTATCAAAAAGCATCCGTAGAATTTTATTTAAAAAATTACCGGAAAGCAGAAGAATTGATCCTGAAATCAGAATCGTTGGATAAACGCATCCATTTCAGCCAGGAAAATATGAAAGACTTGTTAAAACTACTGCGCGACCGGAAGGTTTTTAATTGAAAGGTGTAAAACAATAATTCAGGCCTTTTCAATTCTTAATTGTCCATTTTCAATTAATTTTACGGTATGATTTCAAGTGCAAAATTGGAAGTGCAACTTTTGGTGGATGGTTGTAAAAAAGTAGGAGTAACGCATGTAGTTATTTCTCCGGGATCCAGAAATGCTCCATTAAGCATTGCTTTTGATGAAGATCCTCACTTCCAGGTTTTTGTCGTGCCGGATGAACGTGTGGCAGCATTTTATGCACACGGAATGGCCCAGAAATTAAAAAAACCGGTTGTGATTACCTGTACTTCAGGTTCCGCACCGTTGAATTATTATCCTGCTATTGCAGAAGCGTTTTATCAGGGAACTCCGTTGATTGTCATTTCAGCCGACAGGCCCGTGGAATGGGTGGATCAGGGAGACGGACAAACGATTCGCCAGGAGCGGGTATTTGACCAAATGGTTTTGAAAAACGCACAATTGAATGAGATTCATTCGGATAATCAGCGTTGGCATTTCGAGCGTAAACTTTCGGAAGTATTACAGGCAGCAATCGGAACAAGAAAAGGACCGGTCCACTTGAACATTCCCCTTTCAGAACCGCTTTATGAAACAACGAGCGATATTCATATTCTGAAGAATTGGGTCGAATTGGCCGAAACGAAAGCTGTTTTAACAAAGAACAGTAAAAATAAGCTGGAAACGCTTTGGAATGACTCTGAAAAGCGTTTGATCATTGTCGGGCAACAACAGAAAGATCCGGATTTGCAGGAAATACTGGAAAAACTCGCTCTGGATGGCTCAACTGCGGTGTTGGTGGAACATACTTCCAATGTCTTCAGTCCGTACTTTGTTTCGAACATTGACCGCACATTGAATATCATCCCCGAATCAGAGATCAAAGCGTTTCACCCGGATTGCATCGTAACCATTGGTGGTGCGATCATATCAAAGAAGATGAAGGTGTTCCTGCGCCAATCCAAAGCGCCGGTCATTCGTTTCGGAGAAGATTTTCCATTCATGGATACGTATCAGAATTTGCGTTTTACAGCAGCTGTTCCGGCCTTGGAAGGTTTGGAGTTTCTTCTTGAATTGGTTCAGAAAAATCCCCATAAATCCCGTTTTGGTTTTGCCTGGAAAAAACTGGACCAGTTTGGTTCAGATGATCAAAAGCAGATTTGCAGCGCTCAACCCTGGAGTGATTTGAAAGCCATGGAGTTTATCATGGATGTGATCCCGGATTATTCCAATTTACACGTTTCAAACAGTTCACTGATCCGTTATGCTTTGCTGTTTGATCCGATCAAAACGGTATCTTATTGGTGTAATCGCGGAACAAGCGGAATTGATGGAAGCAGTTCTACAGCAGTCGGATCTGCCATCGTTTCTCCGAATGAGCCGCATGTGTTGGTAACTGGCGATTTGTCGTTTTTCTATGATTCAAATGCTTGGTGGAGTAAATACCTTCCTTCCAATTTGCGGGTTATCCTTGTGAATAATGGAGGAGGAGATATTTTCAACATCATTCCTGGACCAAAATCAACCAATCAGTGGAAGAAAATCTTTGTAGCTGAACAGGACTTGTCTGCAAAACAGGTTGCCGGAACTTATGATCTGGAATACTTTCATGCTGCTTCTCAAAACGACCTGGATCTGCAATTGGAGCAATTCTTTGCGGAAAGCACAAACGGTAAGCCGAAGCTTTTGGAGATTAATACCATGGCAGAACCAAACAGCGAAATCCTGGAAAATTATTTCAAGGCGTTTAAGAAAAAGGTGTGACTTCGACTACGCTCAGTCACCTTTTTAATAAAGTTTGGTATAAAGCAAAGTTTGCTTATTTATGATAATTTCCTGGAAGAGTTTTGGATGAAAGTACCCTGAGCGTAGTCGAAGGGTAAACAAAGAGAGTCCAGGCTGCTAAAAACTACTACGAAAAAGACAGCTGGACTCCCTGATTGGTTTGAATGCCTCTTAATAGGGCAAGGTTCAATATTGCTAATGTAAGTAAATCAGTTATTTAAAACAAAATTTAAAATCCAAAAATTCTGTTAAAAATGAAAAAAATCACAAATCCATTTTTTATAGTTTAATTGACATTAAATTTGTGCCAAAAACAGAAGAGTGGATTTTCATATATTAACTACAGGCATTGGGATTTTTTACCTCGTTGTATTGACGTTGCTAGAGATTGTACTAGGGATTGACAACATTATTTTCATCTCGATCATTACAGATTCTTTAGTAAAACAGGATCAGCGTAAAGCGCGAATTCTGGGTTTAAGCCTGGCGCTGATTATCCGCTTGTTGTTGCTTAGCGTGGTTTCTTACATTATGACTCTGGACAAAAATCCGATTTTTGAAGTGTATAATGTCAAATTTACCGTCCATTCATTGGTGTTGTTAATCGGAGGACTTTTCCTGATCTATAAATCTGTTGGAGAAATGCACTCCAGTGTAAAAGGAAATCATCACGAAGCAAAGAAAAAAAGAAAAGTACGTTTGGGAGCAGTTGTTTTGCAGATCGTAGCGATCGACTTTATTTTCAGTTTTGACTCGGTGATTTCTGCAATTGGTATGACCAATGATATCCGCCATGAAGCACATGGCAATCCATTTATTATTATTGTTTTGGCTGTAATTATTTCGATGATCATTATGTTGATCTTTGCAAGGCCCATAGCGAATTTTATTAATGCGAGGCCTACAATTAAAATGATTGCATTGGGTTTCCTGGTAACGATCGGAGTTTTGTTGATTGCGGAATCATTCGGTCAGCACATTCCGAAAGGATACATCTATTTTGCGATGGTTTATGCCCTGTTGGTTGAGTTTCTCAATATCCGCATGCGCAGAAACAATAAGGAACCTGAGTTGTGACCCAGGATGAAATACTGGCAGTTCTCCGCATAGAGAATTTGGATGAGGTAGCGGATGCACTCGAACTTGAAATCTTTGAGATCCGGAAAGCCATTCTGGCAAAACCTTTGTTGCGATTGACCCTCAAATCAAAACTGGCTCGTTTGGAGGTCCTGGCCAAAATTGCTGCCGATCAGGAATTGTTTCAGAACCCGGAAGTAATAGCATTCAGCTATGACCTGAAGCCGACCGATGCGGTGTTGGTTTTATGGGAAAGCTATATGAAAGCCAAAAGTGCGTGGAAAATAGTGTTTACACAAACGCAAACTCCAGCTGCATTAGTGATTATCCTGGAAGAAGGTTTAAAAATGGAACGCGCATTTTCAGAACAGTTTCACGTCCTGGATTGGTCGGATGAAGAACCTGTTTTCGGTGTGGAACCCGATCCGATGCTGGTGCAAAACGGGTTGAAGCAGGCGGCGCAAAAAGGCTGGCTTACTTTTTCAGATCTGGAAAAGAATAAAAGAGAGCTTGGAAAAGACCTCTTGCTAGCTTTAAAGCGCTTATCTTTGTTGTCAAAATATCTATGAGTGCAAGTTCATAAAAATGAAATGAAAGACGAAAAGGCAGAACAAAAGAACTTGCTATCAGCTCTTTTGCCTTAAGTCTTAAAGTCTTAAATAATGAGTGAAGGAACATTTGATAAATTAAGGGAACAGTTAAGCCTGGAAGAATGGCCCAATGTCTATTTTTTCAAGTTCATTGTACCGAATACACCCCAGGCTCTGGCTCAAACCACAGCTTTGTTTGACGAAACGGCACGCATCCAGTTTCATGAATCAAGCAATGGTAAATTTGTCAGCGTAAGCGTAAAAGAAATGATGCTTGACGTTGACTCGATTATTGCTGTTTATGAAAAAGCACAAGTAATTCCGGGAATTATTTCCTTATAACATATGAAAAAAAGAACCTTATTGACCTTGGTTGGTCTCAGTCTTCTGATCACCTTATTGATCTTGTTCCGTGTAAATTTTGTCAAAGGAATTCGTTCCTGGGAAAGCAAAGTCCTTGGAACTTTGATCGCATTAGCTGCAATTGCAATGTTGTATATTGCTTACAAGTCGGTAATAAAGCGCTTTTCTAAAGGAGCTTTGAAAAAAGAGGATTATGCTTTACTCTTTGATTTGGAAAACAAAACCCAAACGGATGAGGTTGAATTTTATTTCACGATCGAACAGGATAAAAAAGTTGTGTTTTCAATTTTGAATGAAAAAATGGAGACAATCAAGGTTGTTCAGGATAAAGCATTTTCTTCAGGGGGGCACATCGTTCGCTTCGACGTGAAGGAGTTGGATAATGGTGTTTATTTCTATTGTCTGGAAACAGATAACCAGAAAACAATGAAGAAAATGTTTGTTCAGCATGACAATCTGACAGTGTAAATTGTCTTGGCAAAGCTTTTGACAAACAAAAACAAATAGTAACTTTAGACCGACGAAAGAAGTCACATAAAATTGAAACAATTATGGCATTAGAAATCACAGATGCAAACTTTGAAGAGCTTGTATTGAAATCAGACAAACCGGTAATGGTAGACTTTTGGGCAGAATGGTGTGGTCCATGTCGATTAATAGGTCCAATCGTTGAAGAAATGGCAAATGAATACGACGGTAAAGCAATCATTGGTAAAGTAAACGTTGACTTAAACCCGGGAGTTTCTGCTCAGTTTGGAATTCGTAATATTCCTACGATCATTTTCGTAAAAGGTGGGGAAATTGCTGACAAATCAGTTGGTGCTGTTCCTAAAGGACAGTTGACTGCAAAGTTGGATGCATTGATTTAATTTAGAATTCAAGTATAAAAAGGTCCGCTAGTCGGACTTTTTTTTTGAACTTACACGTATAGCTATGAAGAATTTTTGGAGACGTTTGCGATTGTATGGATTTGGCTTTGGTATCGGGCTGATAATGGTTTTTTTCTTTTTCAGAAACCGGGGTTGTTCCTGGTTGCCGGAAAACAGGGTTAAGAATACGTTTATGGGAAAGGTGCTTGTAATATCAGAAGCGAATCAGCGCATTTTTGATAAGCATCATTTAAGTGATTCCCTGATTGTCTCGTTCCTGGATGACGGATCCATTGCCTTTGGTTCCAGTAAAAAGCAGGGAGATTTGAAAGTGTATAAAATCGAGAAAGAGATCAACGGGAAAAATGTCGAATTGTGGTTTTCCATGCCTGAAGACGCATACATTGCCGAAGCTGTTTGGCCAAAAGGATCGATTCAGAAATTCAAAAGCACCACAGAAGGAATGGGGCGTATGATCCATTTTCCAAACGTGAAAAGCTTCGTTTATTTGGCAGAAAATGCTGAGTTGGCTGAACAGATGAAGGAGTTCGAAATTAAAGACGAAGCGCACCTTCAATTCCTGTTGATGAAAAACGGATGGATCGATTTTTCACAATCCAGGTTGAATGCAGAACCTGCTCCGGAACAAATGGTTGTGCTTCCGCGTAAAAACGGCGACACACTTAGGTCCAGAACGACCTGGTTTAAGGATCATATCGAGTTTTACGAATTAGAGTCCAATTAGCAACAGATTCACGTCATTTCAAAACAATGACATGTTAATAAATATCGGTTAACACTTACGTAACCTAAAGGTTTTTACTAATTTTGTCCAATGGAATTTTCAGCGCTGCAAATAGCTACTATACTGAACGGTGAAGTTGTTGGCAACTCGGATGTTACAGTTGCTGGCTTAGCTAAAATTGAGGAGGGCCAGGCAGGTACACTTTCGTTCCTGTCGAACCCAAAGTATGAAGAGTATATTTACACAACGCAATCAAGTATTTGCATTGTGAATAAATCATTTATTCCTGCAAGAGAACTCCCGAAAACACTGACCCTGGTAAAAGTAGATGATGCTTATGCATGTTTTGCAAAATTGCTGGAAGTTTACAATCAGATGCGCCAGAAACAACCAAAGATCGAAAATCCTTCTTTTATTTCGGATTCAGCGAAAGTTGGTGAAGGTTTGTACCTGGGAGCTTTTGCATACATCGGAGAGAATACGGTTATTGGAAATAACGTAAAAATTTACCCGCAGGCATATATCGGGGATGGAGTTGTAATTGGTGATGATTGCACCATTCATGCCGGAGTGAAAATATATGCTGATACGAAGATCGGAAATCGTTGTGTATTGCATGCCGGAGTAGTAATCGGAAGCGATGGCTTCGGGTTTGCGCCGGATGAAAAAGGTGTATTCTCCAAAGTGCCGCAAATCGGGAATGTGATCCTGGAAGATGATGTGGAAATCGGTTCCAATACCACAATTGACTGCGCAACCATGGGATCAACGGTTATTCGCCAGGGAGTGAAAATCGATAACCTCGTTCATTTGGCTCACAATGTGGAAGTTGGTCACCACTCTGCAATTGCTGCACAAGTGGGGGTTGCCGGTTCAGCGAAAATCGGAAAACACGTCATGATCGGCGGGCAAGCAGGAATTAGCGGACACCTTCATGTGGCTGACGGAACAAAGATCGTTGCTCAGTCCGGAATTCCGAATACCATCAAAAAAGCCGAAGTGCTTATGGGATCTCCTGCAATTCCAATGGATGATTACAAAAAATCATTTGTCGGATTCAGAAGACTTCCAATCATTATCAAGAAATTATCAGAATTAGAAGATAAAATTAAAACCCTTTCAAAATCTGCAGAATAATATGTCGGACAAACAATTTACCCTAAAAGAAAAAATCACATTCAATGGTGTTGGCTTACATACCGGAGAACCAGTTGTTATGGAAATCCATCCTGCTGCTGAAAATCACGGATATAAATTTCAACGATTGGATGTAGATGGTCAACCGATTATTAAAGCAGATGCAGACCTGGTAGTTTCTACAGATCGTGGAACAACGCTGGAATCAAACGGTGCGAAAGTATACACGACAGAACACGTGTTGGCAGCATTGTATGGAATGGAAGTGGACAACGCCCTGATTACCCTCACAGGTCCGGAGATTCCGATTATGGATGGATCTTCTCTGCCATTTGTGAAAGAGATCCAACGCGTTGGAAGAGAAGAACAAAATGCAGAGCGCTTGTATTTTGAACTGACTGAAAATATCAAGTGGGAAGACGCTGATAAAGGAATCGAGTTTTTGGTTGTTCCGGATAAGAACTACCGTGTAACCGTAATGGTTGATTACAATTCACCTGCTTTGGGTACACAACATGCGCACATGTACCATTTGGGTGAGTTTGAAAGAGATATTGCAGCTTGCAGAACGTTCTGTTTCTTAGGAGAATTGGAATTCCTTGCGAAAAATAACCTGATTAAAGGTGGTAGTTTGGATAACGCAATTGTTTTGGTTGAACGAAACGATGTGACGGAAGAGGAATTGGACCGTTTGGCAAAATTGCTTGGAAAAGATAAATTGAAAGTGAATTACGAAGGGATCGGTGTATTGAACAGCCTGAAACTGCAGTTCGAGAATGAGCCCGCTCGTCATAAACTATTGGATATTGTTGGTGATTTGGCTTTGGTAGGCCGTTTCATCAAAGGACACATTTTGGCAGCACGTCCCGGACATTCTGGGAATACACGTTTTGCAAAAGTGTTGAAGGAAGAAATTAAAAAACAGGAAAAAGCAGGCCGTGAATTTGACCTGAGTCGTGAGCCGTTGTACAATATCAATGATATTGAGCGTATGCTTCCTCACCGTTATCCGTTCCTGTTGGTTGACAAGATCATGGAGATCACGGAAGAAAAAATCATCGGAGTAAAGAACGTAACCATGAACGAACCGATGTTCCAGGGACACTTTCCGGGTAACCCGATTTTCCCGGGAGTTCTTCAAATTGAAGCAACGGCGCAATGTGGAGGTATTTTTGCTTTGAGTAAAGTAGAAGATCCGCATTTGTACTCGACCTATTTTATGAAAATTGATAATGTGAAATTCAAACAAAAAGTGATCCCCGGAGATACTTTAGTGTTTGAATTAACGTTAATATCACCTATCAGACGTGGATTGGTGCATATGCAGGGAAATGCTTATGTAAACGGAAAGCACGTTATGGAAGCTGAAATGCTTGCACAAGTCATTAAAGATAAAGCAGAAGTATGATAAGTCCACTGGCACAAGTTTCTCCGGGCGCAACATTAGGAGAAGGGGTAACGATAGAAGCATTCAGTACGATTTACGATGATGTTGTTATTGGGGCGGGAACGAAAATCCATCCGAATGTAACCATTTATCCGGGTGCTAGAATCGGGGAAAATTGTGAGATCTATCCGGGAGCTGTAATTGCGGTAATTCCTCAGGACTTGAAATTCGACGGAGAATACACGACCGTAGAAATTGGTGACAGAACTGTGATTAGAGAGTGTGTAACGATCCATCGCGGTACAAAAGATATGTGGAAAACAACGGTTGGTAACGATTGTTTGTTGATGACCTATGTGCATGTTGCACACGATTGCCAGATCGGAAATAATGTGATCATGGCAAGTTATTCCGGGTTGTCCGGACATTGTGTGGTGGGTGATTATGCAATCCTGGAAGGCCGCTGTGGATCGCAGCAGTTTATTCATATAGGGGCACATGCATTTGTTGCAGGTGGATCATTGATCCGTAAAAATGTACCTCCATACGTGAAGTGTGCACGTGAGCCGATTACCTATGCAGGAATTAACTCAGTTGGATTGAGAAGACGCGGATATTCAGATGAACAGGTGCGTGAAATAGAAGATATCTACCGTATTATTTTTGTTCAAAACAATCATGTGACGAAATCATTGGAGATTGTAAAAGAAACGATCCCGGATTCTCCGATCAGAAGAGAAATTTTAGCATTCATCGAAGCTTCGGATAAAGGTGTTATTAAAGGGTTGATATAACATACTTCACAAACAGTGTTTGCTCTTTTTTCGAATTTAATTGTAAATTAGCCTAAATACGTGTTCTTATGCTATCAAAGAAGACAAAATACGCATTACATGCTTTGACTTATTTGGCAAAGAAGGATGCTAATGAACCAACTTTGATCCTTGAAATTGCAGAGAACAGCCGTATTCCGAGAAAATTTTTAGAGTCCATTTTATTGGATTTGAAAAAACAAGGAATTTTGAATTCCAAAATGGGAAAGGGTGGAGGTTACTTTTTAAGGCAAACACCTGAACAGATCCAGATATCCACGATTATTCGACTGTTTAACGGACCGATTGCCTTGCTGCCCTGTGTTAGTTTGAATTACTACCAGCGCTGTGATGAATGTACGGACGAGAAAACTTGTGGTTTGAATAAAGTGTTTATCGATGTTCGGAATGAAACCCTGCGTATTTTAGAAAACAAATCAATTCAGGATATTGTAAATCAGGAATTGTAGTATCAGTCGCCCACGATCGGGTAAGAATAAACAATCAAAGTGGTACATAGAAATCAAGTTATTGAAGTTAAGATCGATGATTTTGCGTTTGGCGGTCAGGGTCTTGCGCGGATGAAATCAGAAGAAGGAGATTTTATTCTGTTCGTTGAGAACACCTTTCCGGGACAATTTGTAAGAGCCCGGGTTGACAAGAAACGAAAACGTCATGCGGAATGCAAATTGCTGGAAGTGCTGGAACGTTCTCCTTTGGAAAAAGAATTGCCTTACCAGGAAATTTCAGGTGCGCCTTATTTGTTTGTACCGATTGAAGTTCAGCAGGAATATAAGAAGAAATCTACCTTGGATGTTTACCGTAAGATCGGGCGAATTCCCGATCCGAATAGTTTGTTCGACGAGTTTATTTCTTCTCCGGAAGTTTTTTTCTACCGCAATAAGATGGAATACAGTTTTTCATCTATTGAACATGTACCGGAAACAGGAGAAGAAATTGATGACGCTTTTGCATTGGGCTTCAAGCGAAGAGGGACATGGTGGAAAGTGGAAAACTTAAATAGGCCAAGTGGTTTGTTTGATGAGCAATGGGAGACCATTTTACCTGAATTTCGCGATTTATTGAAATCATTCGGACTCCCCGCCTGGCATCCGCCAAGAAAAGAAGGGTTTTTCCGTCACATTGTAGTACGTAAATCCTTCGATCAGGACCAATTGCTTTTGCATATTGTTACCAGTTCTGTAGGTATTAAAAAATTCGACACCAAAAAGGTGGTGGAATTCCTGAAAGAGAAATTGGGGAATCGCCTGGCCGGGATTTGGCATACGATCAATGATAATGTAGCAGACCGTGCTAAAATTGAGAACGGTACGAGTACTTTGCTTTTCGGAGAATCGGTGGTGGTTGAAAAAATGCTTGGATTGTCATTTGAGATCTCTATGGAGAGTTTCTTCCAGACCAACCCGAAAAGTGCCGAGCGTTTGTATACCAAAGCCATTGATTATGTCTGCGATTATGCAAAGGATGGTGGTGTGATCATGGATCTGTTTTGCGGTACCGGAACGATCGGTCAGTTGGTTGCACAACGTGTAAACGCAGGAGAGATCATCGGTGTGGATATCGTGGAAGAAGCGATTGAGGATGCAAAACGGAACGCGAAACGAAATAACCTGGAGCACCTGCATTTCTTTGCAGCCGACGTAGGAAAATTCCTTTCATTGCATCCGGAATATTTGAACCGCATCGATACAATTGTATTGGATCCACCAAGAGCAGGAATCGCTCCGAAAACCTTGCAAAAAGTAATGGCATTGGGAGCTTCTCATCTGGTGTATATTTCCTGTAATCCGTCTACTCAGGCACGTGATACGGAGACTCTGGAACAAGGTGGTTACAAATTGACCAAATTATCCTTGGTAGATCAATTCCCGCATACCAGCCACATTGAGGCAATAGCAGTTTACGAGAAAACCACAGGAGGAGAATAATATTTTGTTTCCCACAAATGCACAAATTTTAGCTCGGCTAATGCTTACGCTGAAGCTTTAGCATAGGCGCACCGCACTCGCTTTAGAATTGAGTGAGAGGCGACTGGTAAGCGCCTCCATTTATTTGCGCATTTGTGGGAAGAAAAAGAAATGGATTACGGGTACTATAAACTAGATTCTCGAATTTGATGAATAACAATAGCTCCTGTGCTATGTTTTTCAATGTCAGACATGTTTTTCATTTAGTGGAATATTATTAATCAGTAAACAAACGGAATCACCGCCTTTCGGTCTTCCGGGTAATCCTCAAAGTTTTGCTTATACCATCTGTGATTCGCCAGTGCTCTCGGGAATAAATTGCAGAAGGTGAAAAATGCGAAGCAAAATGCCGGAAGATTCCAGCAAAGAATTGCAAAGCCGATCCATTCAACCAATTCTCCACCCAAATTTGGTGCTGAAATGTAATTAAAAGGTCCTCCGTAAGGAATTTTATACCCGTCGTTCGAATTTGCTCTTAAACCGATCAAAATGGTATCCGAATAGATATTGGTAAACATCCCGAATACAAATAATCCTGTTCCGAGAATGAATTGCCAGGAAGTAAACCAGTCGTTCGTGTAGGAAGAAAAATGAGACAGGTAATACCCGATCAAAAAACCATTTGCCAAATTGTGGAACATCGCCATTCCGACAATACTCAAAGGAATTTGTTTTCCCTTTGTACGTGTTCTGAACGGATAAATAAAGCTTCTGTTAACATAATGAGCGGTAAACAGTCCTGCGATTGTCCAGTCGACGACTGAAAGGGATTTCGGTCCTGAAAGAATAAAGTAATACAAGACAAGGAGTACAAAGCTTTCCATAATTACCCAACCCCAGCGATTATCCATGGTCGGACCCCATTTTGAAGAGGTGAATTTTCCGTAGGGAGCAACTTTGAACTGAAGTGCCAAAAAGGCAATAATTCCTATACCGATCCAGGCATAGCAGAAGTAATAAAATGTTTCTTGTGTCATATTATATCACCGAAAAAAATATAAATCCAGTACTGAGATATAATGCCGACATGTTTGAAATAGCCTGTTTCTTTTTGATTTGTCTTGCGAACATCGTCGGCATTAATGATTCTCGCGATGCCAAGATAATAAATCTTTCATCGTTTCATCAACAGGACGCGAATTGTGTCCCAAATCTTTTTTTGCTTTTTCAGATTGGATGTGTTTATTCCCGAATTCGAGAATCTCAATGCTTTCTTTTGTCAAAGAAGGATCTTGTTTTCTGATCTTATAATATGCACCGATGACCGGTAGAAAGGACTTTACGAGGCCGATAGGGATTTCAAAGCAAGGAATACGTTTATTGGAAACCTTTGCAACGACACGTGACAAATCTTTTAAAGTATAATAGCTTCCACCGAGAATGTAGGATTCACCCAATTGTCCTTGTGTTAATGCATTGCAGATCGAGTTTGCAACGTCGCGAACATCGACCCAATTATAACCGCCTTTGAATACGAACGGAATGCGTCGTTTCGACATGGAAATAAACGCGTTGTTTTGCTTGCATTTGGCGTAATTCGGCGGACCGAAAACAGAGGTTGGATTTACCACGATGATCGGTAAACCTTCTTCAAAATACTTGCGGGCAATTAACTGGCCATCGCGTTTGCTCTTGTCATAGGAATAAGCCGAGTCGGAAACAAACCTGCGGCCTTCGTTCATCGGTTCATTCGTCGGATGGTGATCGTAAGCGTGTACTGAAGAAAGATGAATGATGCGTTCCAGTTTGCTCTTTTTGGCCGCTTTCAATACATTTTCCAGTCCTTCGATATTGGTTTTCCGGACCAGTTGGTTTTTATCACCGTTGATTGAAATGATTGCAGCGCAATGAATCAGGTAATCACAGTCTTTCATGAGTTCGATCAACGCAGCTTCATCGTGCAGGGAACCTTTAACGGTCTCAATGTTTTTACTCTCCAGGAAATTGCTTCTTGAATGGACCAGTGCTTTAACGGTATAACTACGGCGGATCAATTCCTCAATGACAGCATTTCCAATGTGACCGTTTCCACCGGTTATTGCAACTTTCATTACTTTCCTTTTGCTTTCACGATGATCATTACCGTATGCATCAGGATTTTCAAATCCAGGGCAATGGACCTGTTTCTGAGATAGAGCAGGTCGAATTTCATTCGCTGGATCATTTGGTCCACGTTTTCAGCATACCCGTATTTTACTTGTCCCCAGGAAGTGATTCCGGGTCTTACTTTCGTTAATTCCAGGAATTGTGGTTCGCGTACTTTGATCTGGTCAATAAAGAACTGTCTTTCAGGTCTTGGACCAACCAGCGACATATCTCCTTTTAATACATTGAAGAATTGCGGAAATTCGTCCAGACGCGCTTTTCGCATGAATTTCCCGATAGGAGTAATTCGTGGATCATCTGTGCTGGAAAGTTGAGGCCCTGCTTTTTCCGCATCAATGTACATCGTGCGGAACTTGATAATTTTAAAAGGTTTTCCATTTAAACCGATTCGTTCCTGGAAAAACAAAATGGGTCCCGGAGAAGAAATTTTCACGGCAATTGTCAGGAAAATGTAAACCGGGATAAGTAAAATAATTGCAATGACGGAAAAGAGAATGTCGAACAGACGCTTTGCTACCCGTTGCCAGTAAGGCATTACTTCGGCATTGACCTCCATTAAAAGCGCACCGAAAATGTTGTTCAGTTTTACAGATCCCGATAAGATATCGTACATATCCGGAAGTACTTTAATGACAATGTTTTCCCCGTTAATTCGGGAAATAATGTTTTTCAAACGCTCGTGCTCCGTACTTTCCAGGGCAATGATGATCTCTTCGATGTTATTATTAGCGATAATTTCTTCCAACTGGTCTACATGGCCCAAATAAGGCATTTTATTTTCCAGCAGTTTGTCGATACCATTCAGGTTAATAAAACCAACGAACTGGTTTCCGCCTCCTTTTTCAATTCCTTCAATTTCCTGGTAGATCGCAACTGCTTTTTCAGAGCCTCCGATCAGCAAGGTTTTGAATCCGTCTTTTCGGGAATGGATTCGCTTTACGAGAATGCTTGTAATTACCAACCGGGAAAAGAAGGTGAATCCGAAATGAAGCAAGGCCAATGTTAAAAGTGAACGGTAATAGTTGAAATAAGTATTTACATCATCGTCGATCAATAAGGCAAAGAAGAGTACAATAGACCCGAAAATAGTTGCAAAAGCCGTATATGAAAGGATTTTCAGGCGGTATAATCTTCGAACATCCTGATATGTTCCCTGAAGGGTGTAAAATAAAAGCCAGAGTGCCGGAATGATCAGGATCCCATAATAAAATGTTTCGTTGAAAGAGAATTCCTCGTGTTCGATGTTTGTCTTTCGATAGTAATAAAACAACGCCCACGATAAAGCAGCCGCTAAAAAATCACTCGCAATAAATAAACCTCTAAACAATTTTTGCATTCCAACTAACGATTCTAGAAGTGTACCACTTTAATGTTATCAATATAGACATCGCTGGAACTTAGTCCGCTATCCAGGAGCACTCTCAGGTATTGTTTGTATTGATATCCGCTCGGAGTGTTTGATACCACATCCTTCAGGTCAATATAGATCTTTTTCCATTTAACATCGGAAGTTTGTCTTGAAACGGTAAAACCACCATGATCAACTGTACTGCCACCAGTTTGCATTTCAATCATTCCTGTTAAAATGGAGTTAGTGTTTTTGTAATCGAATTCCAGGTACACTTCAGCTCCGCTTTTTGGCAAAGTAAGTGCATTCATTACACCGATCCATAGGGAATCAGTTGTATTTAATGAAAGATGCCCGTAATTTCCCCATGGTCCGATGGCGCTATTGTTTTCAACCTGCAATTCCAAATTCGGACTGGAATAATCTTCGTCTTTTGAAATGGACAAAGAAGACCCTTCAAAATCTTCGATGGTGAATTTGGTGTGTGAAAAATACCTTGTTGTAGGATTGAACGTATATGTTTCTCCTTCGTTAAGTTGAATGGTAGTTTCAAATGGTTCTGCGAAAGGGTAGATCTTTTTTGTTGCAGCAAGCCCATTGTTTTTCATGGCCGGATACAAAACTATGTTGCAGTTTCCCGAAGCAAGTACCGGAATTTTACAAGGAACTTCAAATACACCGATTATTTTTCCGTCCACGTAAACCCAGACATCACTGAAATTATGGGTTAATTCTCCCGGAGAAGGGTTGGAATTTGGATTGGATTGGAGTGTCCAGTTATTTATTTCAAGCCAAACAGGCAGTGGGTTATTTTTAACGCAACTCGACAATCCGAAGGAAAGCAGAACAAAAAAGTATAAATATTTCATAGATAAGCCTATGTGTAGCTAACGCAAATTTACGTTAATTATTGTCGAAAACCGAGAGATGTGCGGATTTCAATTTGTCAATAATCTGGTAAGCTACATCCAATGCACGGTAGGCATCATCGATCGAAACGACAACTGGCTGATTATGAACGATGGAGTTGTAAAAAGAGCGCAACTCCTCCTGGATAGCGTTGGTCTTTTTAATTTCAGGTTTCAATGCAGAAAAATTCACTTCATCGTTGAGTTGAAAACTAAAGAATCCCGGTGCTTCCTCATCTTTCGGTGTGATCATAATCTGATCAACAGACTGATTTAAGAAATCGATGACAAGGTATCCTGTTTTTTGAAAAATACGTGTTTTTCGCATGTTGTTCAGGGACATGCGTGAAGCTGTCAGGTTGGCGACACAGCCGTTATCAAACTCGATACGCACGGAAGTGATGTCCGGAGTTCTGCTCACAACACTCACACCACTTGCAGAAATTCTTCTGATGGATGAATTCACACAACTCAGAACGATATCCAAATCGTGGATCATCAAATCCAGGATCACCGAAACATCTGTTCCTCGTGGATTGTATTGAGCCAAACGATGGATTTCAAAGAACATCGGTTTGACAATTAAGGGTTCAGCGGCCTGGAATGCCGGATTGAACCGTTCCACATGTCCAACCTGAACAATAACACCAGCTTCTCTTGAAAGGTCCAATAAGATTTTAGCCTGTTCCGTTGTCTCTGCAACCGGTTTTTCAATGAATACGTGCTTACTGGAACGAATAGCTTTGTAAGCAATATCATAATGGTACAAGGTAGGGGCAACAACATCAATACAATCAGAAGCATCGATCAATTCCTGCATATTATCCCAGCGTGTTACGTGATATTCAGCCATTGTTTTTTCGGCAGATTCATCTGAAGGATCGTAAAAACCAACCAATTCGAATAAATCAGAGAGCTCAAGCAGCAAGCGAATATGAATTCTACCCAAATGCCCTGCTCCAAAAACACCGATCTTAAGTTTCTTATTACCCATATCACAAATGTACGGATTCACCCAAGCGAATCGTTAAGGGTGCGTTTGGGTTATTAACAACGCATGTTTAGTTGAGAAAACAAACCCGGAATTGACTCATTATCTGATGAATACTTGGATTGCGAAAAAAAAATCAATTTCTGTATAGGAATTTTAATAGAATTGCTTATTTTTGCGCCCACTTAACGGAGGTTGTAGCTCAGTTGGTTAGAGCGCCGGATTGTGGTTCCGGAGGTCGCGGGTTCGAGACCCGTCTCCCTCCCCAAAACAGAATGAGAAACAGAGCGAAAGCGTGTTTCTCATTTTTGTTTTACCTCATTTTCATTCTCGCTTCGCTAAAGCTTTAGCGAACGCGGTCTCATTCTGTCCTTACTCATGGACCCCTTCCGTGAACTCTTCAATCATTTTTCGGTTGAAGGCCGGTAAATCCTGAGGTGAACGACTTGTGACCAATCCCTTGTCAACCACCACTTCTTCATCTACCCAGGATGCTCCTGCGTTTTGCAGATCAATTTTAACCGATTCAAAAGAGGTCATTTCGCGACCCGCCACGACACCCGCGCTGATTAACACCTGTGGCCCATGACAAATGGAAGCAACCGGTTTTTTCTCATCAAAAAAAGCCTTCACAAAATCCAAAACCTTGTTTTCTCTTCTCAATTTATCGGGGTTAATCACACCTCCCGGGATGAGCAAGCCATCGTATTCCGAAGCTTTGACATCATCAACAATGTTGTCAACCGGATATTCTTTTCCCCAGTTACCTTTAGACCATGCTTTAATAGTCCCGTTTTTCAGGCTTACTATTTCAGCCTGCCAGCCTTGTTTTTCTATAGCTTCTTTTGGTGACTGAAGCTCACTTTCCTCAAATCCGTCTGTAGCCAAAATGGCGATTCTCTTGTTCATATCACTCTTTTTTAATGTTGAACAAGTAAGTTACGGGAGGCCGGTGAACATAAAAACTGTTTGCTGTTAAAGTGTGGTAAAGGATGTTAAATGTCTATTTGAAAGTTAAGTGTTATTTAATCGATTCCCACTTGTTTTTAGCTTATAAAAACTATCTTCGATGTCGAATGAAAACAATCCTTATTGCTATTCGGGAGTACTACCGGAATCACACTGTTTTGTGCAATCTTTTCTTATTGTTTGGCTGGCTGTTAATCAATCTTATTCAAGCCGCTTTTACAGGACTCGCAAATGATGAAGCTTATTATTGGATGTATTCCAAAAATCTGGATTACGGATATTTTGATCACCCACCCGCGATAGCACTTTTAATAAAGACAGGATATGCGGTCTTTCATAATGAGCTTGGTACAAGACTGTTGATCGTATTAATGGGACCACTTTTTATTTGGTTCACTTTTTTATTGACCAATCGTCGTAACTTTTTGTTGTTTTTCATCATGGTATGCTCAATAAGCTGTTTGGAAGTTTATGGGTTCATAGCAGTGCCGGATGCGCCATTACTTTTTTTTACTTCGACATTTTTTCTGCTGTATAAACGATGGTCAGAAAACAATAGACTTGCAGATGCACTTTTACTGGGACTGAATATAGCGGCGCTGCTTTATTGTAAGTACCACGGCTTGCTAATTATTTTCTTTACACTGGTCTCTAATCTCAGTTTGTTGAAAAAGAAACAATTTTACTTAATTGTCATGATATCCGTTTTGGCGTATCTTCCACACATTCTTTGGCAAATAAGTAATGATTACCCATCCTATCAATACCATGTACTGACAAAATCTCAGGATCCTTATAAACCTATGGATTCACTGGTATTTATCCTGGGACAGTTAATGATTGCAGGACCAATTACCGGAATACTTCTTTTTTTTAGTGCCTTTAAGTATCGGGTTCAAAGTCCGGCTGAAAAAGCATTGAAATATACATTTGTAGGTTTCATGGTGTTTTTTCTGTTTTCAACCTTAAATGCACCAGTTGAAGCAAACTGGACTGTTGCTGCATTTGTTCCCGTACTTGTTTTGAGTTATAACCATATAACTTCAACTGTCCGTTTGAAAAAATGGGTGATCATACTTTCAATGGTGTCTTGTGCGTTATTTTCGTTTGTCAGGATAAATCTCGCCTTTGATCTGGTTCCGGCAGCAGGGAGTAAATTGATTCCTGAATTTTATGGATGGAAAACCTGGGCAGAACAGATTGAGGATAAAGTGGGGGATACACCGGTTGTTTTTGCAAACTCGTATCAAAAAGCTTCCAAATATAGTTTCTATACCGGAAATGTTTCATTATCTCTGAACAACATTCGATACCGCCGTAATCAGTTTGATATTTGGGATATTGAAGATAAACTTCAAAGGAAAAGTATTGTTTATGTCCCGAACTGGAAGCTTGATGGAGAAAATGTCCATGTTTTTCATACCAATAAGGAAGAACTTCAATACGTTAAGATTGATAATTTTCGTTCTTATGCCAAGATCAATATCACGACTCCCAAACCAAGATATACCTTCAAAGCGGGTGATACGATTGAACTTCCTTTAACACTGAAGAACAATTATGGCAAACCGGTTCGCTTTGGTGAAAATGCCGCTTATACGGACTGGTTGGTATTTTGTGTGTTCCATGAAGAAGAACAAATAGGTGAAGAGAAGAAATTATGGTTGAATGGTATCACCCTCTTCGATTCATTAGAAACGAGCGCAGCGTTCACTGTTCCTCACAAGAAAGGAGTTTATTACTTGCGGATCTCTATCAGGAATGGCTGGCTCCCTCCGGGAATTAACAGCAGGTTGATCCGGTTTAAGGTGGAATAGATAGAACAGAACTCCTTTCCTTAAAGAACTTAATTTCCTGGATGTTGTGTCTTCGTTATATAACGAAAACATAATATCATTTTTTTACAGTAACAAGATCAGAAACTGACCCGTAATTGCACCGTAATATCCGATTTCTTCGAGCCCTTAATCTCTTCTGCTCCGGAACTAATGACATGTTTGTTCGAGTATAAATATGTTCCATACCGGATCCACAGATCACAATGGCGCAGGAATGAAAAACGGATTAACGCATAGGCACGTGATCCCTGGTAATAATAAGCCGGAATGGAAAATACATATAATGCGTTGTTCTCGAACGTATAGATTCGTGTATCGTAGCTATCCGTATCAAAAAGTGCGTAGCGAAGTGTGACATCGAAAGGTAATTTTTTCGGTTTGAACAATAAGTCCTGGGTAAAGATCCAGCCATCCTCACCTGCATTACTTTTCCGATTGATTGTTACGTATTCAACTCTGCTTTTTAAAGTGAAACTTTCGAGTACCTTGTAAGATAGGTTTAAGCGGTAATTGTTTTGAATGACATCTTCAACTCCGGTAATGCTTCCGTCTGTATCTCTTACGTTCTTTTGTCTGACCTGTTGCCGGAAACGGGCATAGATTTCAAAGACTTTGTTTGGTCTATAGGTCGGCTGAACTAAAAATTCGTAGCCTTTTGATGGAGCGTCTACCTGGTATTTTAACCAGGGAAAACGAAAGAAATCGACATACGAACTAACAGACCAGGCTGAAGCCAATTTCACTTTGATCCCTGAAAACAAACCGCTTTCGTTCTGCGTATTGCTTCCTTCTGAAAAGCCGTTATTGTAGAATGAATAATAACCTTTGGAATAATTGCGGTAAATCACCGATATGGAAACACTGGGATCCAAAATGGCCATTAATCCATGCAAGTGTGCAAAGGATTTGGAGTGAGTACTGTAAGAAACCTCTCCGAAAAAGTTGAAGTTCCGAAGAACAAAGTTGTAATCACCACTGATGGCTGTGGTATTTTTTCCTCTGAAAGCATAGAGGTTGTATGGAACCGTATCTTTTTGAAGTGCTTGATTGTACTGCTGATTCACTACCGCAATGCCGGCGTTGAAACGGGTAGAGTTATAGCTCAGGTAATTCCCGATGACTTGTTCGCTTAGTTTGTTCTTTTTTGCAATTTCACTGTTTGTGCGGTGTAAACCGGATAAGTCTATGGTAGTTACAAATTCCAGGTCGTCTGTCAGGGAATCATTTATCCCGGAACCATCAATTTTCTTGTTACTGTAGAATGTAAGCAAGTTCCATTTTTTATATCCAATGATTGCAGCACCTCCGCGGAAGAACCGGTTTTCATCCACGGAAGTATAAGGCCGTAGGAGGTTTGCAGCTTTTTTGGAAGAGAAGATATCCGCACTTTTTCCGAAAGCATACCCACTCCAGGTGTTCAATCCCTGACCAATCTGGATTTGATAATCACCTGCGGCAACTGCCCGAATATATTTCCCGCCTTTGTAGAATGCATGAAAGGAATAATAATCAAAACCATTTTTCTGCGAACCCTTAAAGAATTCTTCACCCGGATCTTTTTCGGCGGTAAATCCCAGACTGATATTTGTTCGGTAAGAATAGCGGAATCGTGTGTAGTATTTATCTGCATTTCCGTGATAATACCCGTTTGAATTGTTTAAAATGGAGTCTGAAACAGGTGTGTACCCCCTTTTTTGTTCAGGAGTTCGCTGATAGCGTGTATACCATTCGATTTTTCCGTTTTTGACAGCATCTTTAAACGTGATGTGGATGTTATCCATACGGTCGTCTACTTTCACAAAGGGAAGGACCAATAAAATGGTATTCAAGTCCCAGTACTTCAGGGATTGTAATTCGTAAATACTGATAAATTTCCCGAATCGTTCAATATGAAGAAGGGCATCGGTGATCTGTACTTCCGTGAGTAAGCCCAATGAACGCAATTCATCCGGATTGGTATTGTTCAGGTTGATCGGATTATCGTAGAAATAATTTAACTGGTCAAAGATATTCGTCAAATCCAGTTCTTCCGATTCGGACTGTTCCGCAATAAACTCGACGCGCTGCTGAATAATTTCGTTTCGTTCCTGCCCGAAAAGACACGAACAAGTACTGATGAAAAAAATAAGTAGGAGCCTATTTTTTCTCATGTTCCCTGAATTGGTAATTCAAACCGAAATTGGGTGACCATCCGAGTGTTTGGTGGTATTTTGATCCCAGGTCAATAGAAAAGCCGGATACTTTGTAACCAATTCCAAGGGCAAATTCCATTGGTGCACTTTGGGTTCCGAAACGAATGTAAAGAGCTTCTACCGGTTGATATTCGACAGCGCCTTTGAATGAAATTTTGGTAATGACCTGTTTTTCAACTTCGGCGAAGATGGATACTTTTTTCGAGGGTTTGTATTGACATCCGCCACGCATCACGGTTGCAAACCGATCCGTTGTGGGATTGATCCGTTGCCGGCCGATATTCATTACAGAAACACCCACACTCCATTTTTCAGAAATCTTTGCAAGAATTCCGGCTTCTATAGTTCCGCTGATGGTTGATCCATAATTACCACCAAGCCGCAAGGTTTGAATGTTTCCCTGTACTCCGACCTGGAGGAAATCCGTGAACTTCATGCTGTATCCCAATCCTGCGCGGGTATTCCGGTATTGTTGGTATCCGAAAAATTGTCCTCCAGCCGAGATAACACCCACTTTTAATGGAATTGCAACGGCCAAAGCCTGGGTTTGAAGCTCTTTTGTTAAGAAGCGTGTTTCGTAATAAGCACCGATCGAAATAGTTTTTATAGAGGCTGCAGCGCCCGGATTGTGATGGTATGCCCAAACATCATCCAGGCAAACACTTGTATTCGAGAGCGAAACTGCCCTTGAGCCAACCGGATTCCATCCTTGACCGAATGAGAAAAGGAAAGCATGTGTGAATAATAGTAGTAGTAAAAGTCTCATCCTATTTTATTTTGAGAACAAGCGATGTTTGAGTGGAATCTTTTGGAGAAAGTAATCTTCTTCTGTCAGGAAAAACCAATTGTTTCCGGCATCGGATGAAATAGCATAAAGTTCATATTCTTTATCGGATTCTTCACGTGAATCCTTTTGAATAGTGTATTTGCGTTCAATCCAATCGCCCTGACTTTTCATTTCTCTGAATAATGGATTGTATAAATTAACAGCATTTTCTCCAATATTGCCGCTAAAATGTTCGATAAATTTTGAATCTCCCAGTGATGTGTAATAACGAACAACTGCCGGGTGGCTTAAACCGGCGTATTCAAGTGTGTTGTTCTCATTGTACGATTTGATATACTTGGATAGTTGCTTATTTAAGCGGTTTTCCTGTTCCGCAGACAAAGTGCAGGAAAATACAAGCAGAAGAACACCTATGAAATTTGAAAATTTTAGCACGGATTATCAGTTTTGTCTAGTACTAAAATTAATTTTTTTATTGAAAATAACGAAGGATTTCTTCTTCAGTCATTGGAATATAATTGAATGCACATGAAATCATATCCTGGATCCGCAATTTTTCAGGGAATTGAACAGCCTGAATCGTTTGGTGTTTAGCTTCACCCTGCGAGAAAATTACTTCGATAAATAGGTCTGCACTTTCAATTTTATAAAAGCGATTAAATCCGTCCAGTTTTCGATATATGGGGAAAGTTGTATTCATGGTCGGAAAAAAAACGTAGGGGCGCGATTAATCGCGCCCCTACGTTTTTTTAATATTACAATTTAGTTCACTTTGAAAATCACACGTCTTCCTTTTGCCAGTTTCAAATCATCATCATCTGTTTCTTTGATTTCCGGACTCGGATTTTCACTTCCTTTACTTTCGGATTTCAATCTGCTTGCTGCAACTCCTTTAGACTGTAAGTACTCTTTAACAACCTGGTTACGCTTGGTATCCATATCAGCATAGAAGTCTTTTTTCTCGGCTAATTTATCTTCTTCTTCGTTGTTGTGCCCGATTACCGTGATTGTCATGTTCGGGTTCTCAGTCAATACTTTTGCAACGATGTCCAGTGCAGCTTTTGCCTGAGGAGTAAGGAATGTTTTTCCGAAAGCGAAATAAACTTCTTGTTTTTCGATACGCTCTTTTGTAGACATTTTATCGTTGTCAGCTACTTGCTTCATATAAACCGTAGTAGACAATTCATTTTTGTCTTTGTCCGCGTCATAACACTTACAATCTTCATCTTTATCCAGCATGGTTACAACTACATCATCAATGTAATAGTATGCAGCAACAATCTGGTTAATTTTCGAATCTTTCGGTTTTTTGTTTGTTTCGTACTTGGTATCCTGGTCAGAAGTGAAATTTCCGATAGTCAGAAATTTCTCACCACCTTCAGCTTTGTAAGATGCACACACTTTTTCCCAGTTGTAAGTAGCATTAAATACTTTATTATCCGGGTGTTGGATTTGAGTCTGATCGATCAAATGGACTTTTTGATCTGTTCCGAATTCTTTCTTCGAAATATTTGCTCCGATTTGGTTACAAGAATATTTGGAAGCTTCAGACAACGAAACGTAGAAAGAAATACAATATGTAACATCTTTTTTCAAAGGTGTTTTAAATTTGGTCATAATGTATGTTCTTGGAAGCTTGTTTCCATAAGAAAAAGCAAAAACTCCGGCATAATTTTCACCTTCTTTCGCATTTTCTTTTCCATAAAAATTATCAGGAGCGGCTACATCGGGAACTTTGGAATCACCTAAAAAGTAATCCGCTCTTGCTCCTGTAGGGGATTTCCATCCTGTTGCCAAATCAATTTGACCTAATTTTTTTGGTTTCCCTGCATTGGATTCAAACCCTCCGTTATCAACAAGGTTGTCGCCATTTTGTGCTGCCGCAATAAATGGTAATCCAATTAAAGCACTTAATGCAAGCTGTTTTAGTTTCATACTATTTGGTTTCATAAGATTTTACAGTTTTAATGAATGTTTTAACCTTTTCTGGGTCGACATCCGGATAAACACCGTGGCCTAAGTTAACAATATGTCTTTTATTATTACCGAACGAATTTAACATTTTTATTGTTTCAGCCTCAATACTTTGGTGAGAACCGTATAACGCACAAGGATCTAAATTACCTTGCAAGGTTCTGGAGTCGCCAATCAAAGACCGCATAACAGGAATATCCATGTTCCAGTCGAGCCCAATCGTGTTACAATCTAATTTTGCCAAAGCAGGGATGGATGTGATAGCACCTTTCGAGAATAAGGTCACGGGAACATCCTCAATAGCGGATGCTATTTGAGATAAATAGGGAAGAGAGAAAGTCGCGTACTGCTCTGTTCCTAAAATTCCTGCCCATGAATCGAAAACTTGTATCATACTTGCTCCGGCTTTAACTTGTGCTTTCAAATAAGCGATCGTAACATCTGTGATATGCTGTAACAATTGATGTGCCAAAGTCGGATTAGTGTATAATAACTTCTTCGCCTCACTGAATGTTTTTGAGCCATGACCTTCTACCATGTAACACAGAATGGTCCATGGTGCACCTGCAAATCCGATTACCGGAACGCGTCCGTTGAGTTGTTTTACAGTTAGTCGGATTGCTTCCAATACATAGCCTAAACGATCTTCGATATCAAAATCGAATTCCAGTCTTTTTGCCTCTTCTTCAGATCGGATCGTATGCTCAAACCATGGCCCACGTTTCTCGATCATTTGATAAGGAATATTCATTGCTTCAGGAATTACCAGGATATCAGAAAAGATAATCGCAGCATCTACATCCAGAATGTCAACCGGTTGAATGGTAACTTCAGCGGCTAAAGCTGGGTTCTCGACCAATTCCTTAAAACCGCTCACACTTTCGCGAACTGCGCGGTATTCAGGTAAAATTCTTCCTGCCTGACGCATTAACCAGACCGGATAACGTTCAATATCTTCGCCTTTCGCAGCGCGTAAGATCAAATCATTTTGCAATTTCATTGGTGCAAAAGTACGGTTTTATGGGAAAATTGAGAATTGAAAATGGAAAATTGAAAAGACTTTAGATAATCTTATAGTTAGATAAATATTTTCCTCCTTGATAATTCGGTCATTTATAATTGATAATTAAAAGCACTTGTCAATTGTCAATTCTCCATTTTCAATTATTTAAGCCCACTTTATCGTCTCTTTCCCTCTCTTCTCCAAAATTTCATTGATAGCCGAAAAAGGCTTACTCCCGAAAAATCCTCTATAAGCAGATAATGGTGACGGATGTGGTGCTTTTAGAATGAAGTGTTTGTTCGGATTCACTCTTGAAGCCTTTGCCTGTGCAGGAGATCCCCACAAAACAAAGATCACACCTTCCAGGTCATCGTTGATTTTTTGGATCACATCATCCGTGAATTTCTCCCAACCCTGATTGGCATGAGAAAGCGGCTGACCTTCACGAACGGTCAAAATCGAATTCAAAAGTAAAACTCCCTGTTTTGCCCAATGGTTCAAATCTCCGTTTGGTGGAGCGGGAATTCCCAAATCATCTTCCAACTCTTTGAAAATATTTTGTAAGCTTTTTGGTAAAGGACGCACATGTGAATCGCAACTGAAGCAAAGCCCGTGTGCATGACCTCTGGTAGGATAAGGGTCCTGTCCAAGGATTACGACCTTTAACTCATCAAAAGGACAACTGTCGAAAGCTCTGAAAATATACTTTCCTTCGGGGAAAATTTGATTGGGAAACCGGTTGTATTCCTGCTTCACGAAATGCACCAGGTTTTCAAAATAAGGAGCTTCAAATGAGTTTTGAAGAGCCTTTTCCCAAGATGGATGTATCGAAACTTTCATTTGGCGAAGATAATTAATCTGATTTTACTATGTTCGCAGGCAAAATTGAAATCACATGAACTTAACACGCACCTTGATTATCCTTTCCATCGCACTTATCAGTTTAAATAATTCTTTTTCACAGCAAGATCCACGTGCTTCCTTTTTCTGGAACCAATACATGCATACCAATCCGGCTATGACAGGTGCGATCTATAAACACCATGCAAATGCACAATGGCGTAATCAATGGACAAAGATTAACGGTGCACCAACAACATTGTGGTTAAATTATGCGATGAAACTGGATTCAATCAGTAGTGGCCTGGGAGTAAGTTATGAATACGATGTGACTGGTTTAAATAGTCAGCATACCGCTTTGGTTTCATATGCCTACCACATTCCAATTAAAAAGATGTTTTTGTCATTGGGGATTTCAGCAGGAAGCTTAACCATGTTGTTTGATAAAACAGGTTTCGTATTCAGCGACCCAAATGATCCGGTGATACCCAAGAGCAGTCAGACTTTTTTCCGTGGAGATCTGGGAATTGCTTTTCATGGCGAAAGATGGAACGCAGGATTGAGTTGTACCAGATTAAACGGGTATTTCACAAGAAGTTCCAGCGGCTATGATATTGCTCCTCATTATTGGATTTTCGGGGATTATACATTTCATTTCGGTGAAAGCTGGAAACTGACTCCACGGGTTCAGATAGGAACAGATTTTCTGAAATCATTTTCCACTGTTGCATTGATTGCAGGGTACAAAAATCTTTGGTTTGGAACAACAGTACTAAATCCTATCGGTGGGAAAGGGTTTGAAATGGGACCAATGATCGGTTATGACATTGTCGGGAAATTCCGTTTAGGATACACCTATGAATTTGGGATCAATACCCATATGAGTAGTGCAATTAATAATAATGCAACCCACGAAATCATCCTGTCTTACCAGTTTAAATAATTCCATTTCTGATAATTATCGGAACGGGAGTTCCCAAATTCGGCTGTTCCCAAAGATACGAACAGAATTAGTGTTTGTATATTGATTTTCAATTAGTTAAATATTTTAATTAACAATTAATAAGAAACGTTTTTTCACTTGAAAAATGAGAATCAGCACCTCCAATTCGGCATTCGCAATTCATAATTCGGAATTAATGAAGTACCTTTGCGCCCAATAAAACAGCAATCATGAGCAACGACGTAGAAATTGAAAAGCGCAGAACCTTTGGAATTATCTCGCATCCCGATGCAGGTAAAACTACCCTGACTGAAAAGTTATTACTTTTTGGTGGTGCAATTCAATCTGCCGGAGCTGTAAAGAACAATAAGATTAAGAAGACGGCTACTTCCGATTTCATGGAGATTGAAAAACAACGTGGAATCTCGGTTGCAACTTCCGTAATGGCTTTTCAATATTCGGGGAAGCAGATCAATATTCTCGATACTCCCGGTCACAAGGATTTCGCGGAAGATACCTACAGAACACTTACTGCTGTTGACAGTGTTATCCTGGTGATCGACTGTGCAAACGGGGTTGAGGAACAAACCAAACGCTTGATGGAAGTTTGTCGTATGCGTAAAACGCCTGTGATCATCTTCATCAATAAAATGGACCGCGAGGGAAAAGATCCGTTCGAGCTATTGGACGAATTGGAATCCTCATTAGACATTAAAGTTCGCCCTTTGGCCTGGCCGATCGGAATGGGAGACCGTTTCAAAGGAGTTTACAATATTTACGATAAGAATATCAATTTATTCGCTGCGAATAAAACCAAAATCTCTACCGATATCGTTTCACTTTCAGATATTAATTCCACTGAGTTGGATGAATTGGTAGGCGAGAAACCTGCAGCAGAATTAAGAGAAGAATTGGAAATGGTAGAAGGGGTTTACGATGCTTTTGATCGTGATTCCTATCTTTCAGGAGACGTTGCACCGGTATTTTTCGGGTCGGCGGTAAATAATTTTGGTGTAAAAGAATTACTCGACACATTTGTGCGCATTTCTCCTTCTCCGAGAGGAAGAGACACTGATCTGAAACGTGTTGAGCCGGCCGATAAAAAATTCTCCGGATTCGTGTTTAAGATTCACGCGAACCTGGATCCGAAACACCGTGATCGCATCGCGTTTCTACGAATTGTTTCCGGGAAATTTGAACGGAATACATTTTACAATCACGTTCGTTTGGACAAGAAATTCAAATTCCCGAACCCGACATCCTTCATGGCCCAGGACAAAAGCGTCATTGACGAAGCATTCCCTGGTGATGTAATCGGTTTGTACGACACTGGGAATTTCAAAATCGGAGATACTTTGAATGAAGGTGAAAGCTTTATGTTTAAAGGAATTCCAAGCTTCTCCCCGGAATTGTTCCAGGAATTGGAAAATCTGGATCCGATGAAATCCAAACAATTGGAAAAAGGAGTTTCCCAGTTAATGGACGAAGGAGTTGCACAGTTGTTTATTCAGCAACCCGGAAACAGGAAGATCATCGGTACGGTAGGGCAACTTCAGTTTGAAGTAATTGCTTACCGTTTAGAGCATGAATACGGTGCGAAATGTCGTTTTGTTCCTAAGAATTACCACAAAGCATGTTGGATTACAACCGATAATGATGCCCAGTTGAAAGATTTCATGCGCGCAAAATCACAGTATTTGGCGAAAGACAAAGACGATAATTTGGTTTTCCTGGCAGAAACATCCTTCCTGCTTCAAATGGCTGAAAAAGACTACCCGGATTTGACATTCCATACAACCAGCGAATTCAAGCTCGAAGCAAAACACGCGTAGTTAATTGAAAATTGATAATGGAGAATTGAAAAGAGGAATCAGCGCTAAGAAAAACGCTTTCCTTCCTTGAAAACAATTCTCTAACTTTTCAATTATCAATTTTACATGCGCCTACGCTGAAGCTTTAGCGCAAGTGTTTTTCAATTACAAATCCGGTAACTCCTCCAAATAAACATCCGGATTCGCACATTCCACCATCACGTGGTTCAATCCGTTTGTCATCCAGAAATAAGCAGCCTTGCTTTTTTGAATGTAATTGCTTGTTTGCAGGAAAACCTTCTCATCCAGGTTAATTTCGGAAGCTTTACATTCCACGATCAATCGCGGATTTCCGAAAGAATCGATCACAACCACATCACAGCGTCTGTTTTGGCCGTTGATCTTCAGTAAATGTTCGCTATTGATCCGCTCAATCGGTGTGTTTTTATGATCGATGAGGTAATGGATTACATGCTGTCGTACCCATTCTTCGGGAGTGAGCAATAATTTTTTCCTGCGGATAATACACCAAACGAAAAATTCGTCCTTCTCTTTCGAAAGCTTCAATTGTGCAGAAGGTAAATTCAACGAAGGATAAGACATATTGCAAAATTACGAATTCCGAATTACGAATGAAGAGGAATATTCGGTTTCCCCCTTCGGAGGGGGATCAAGGGGGAGGATTTTATTCGTGTAAATTATTCAGAATCCGCAACTCGTAATTCGCAATTCATTTCGTAATTTTGAATATGGATTACAAAGTGCTTCTCAAAGACATTAAAAATGGTGAGTTCAAGCCATTATACGTGTTGCATGGTGAAGAGCCCTATTTCATAGACCTGCTTTCTGATGCAATTAGTGAAAATGCAGTAGATGAATCTGAAAAAGATTTCAATCTGGCAGTTTATTATGGCCGTGACATCGATGCACTGACATTGATGAGCGAAGCCCGCAGTTTTCCCTTTATGGGAACGCGCAAAGTGGTTATCGTTCGCGAAGCACAAGACATGAAGGATATTTATGAACTGGAGAAATTACTTCCGAATCTGGTGGAAAGTAATATTCTCGTTTTGTGTCATAAATACAAAGCACTGGATGGAAAACGCAAGTTTACCAAAGAGATCGCGAATGTCGGTGTGAATTTCAAATCCGAAAAAGTAAAAGATTACAACCTCACCGAATGGATTGCAGGTTATGTGCGTTCGGAAGGATATGAAATTACTTCCAAAGCAGCGGCATTACTGGGAGAGTTTTTGGGAAATGATCTGTCCAGGATTGTCAATGAATTGGATAAACTGGCAATTGTCCTGGAAAAAGGAACCAAGATTTCCGACGTACATATTGAAGAAAATATCGGGATTTCAAAAGATTACAACGTATTTGAATTGGTTAATGCCATTGCGATCCGTGATACTTTAAAGGCCTTTCAGATTGCTGATTATTTTGAGAAAAACCCGAAAGATCATTCGATTATTGTTGTAATTCCATCCGTATTTAAATTATTCACCAATATGATGCGGGTTCATTTCGCTCCGAACAAGTCTCCGGATGCGATTGCTTCTTCTGTTGGGTTACATCCATTTGTGGCAAAAGAATTGATCCGTAATTGTCCGAATTATCCGCCCAAAGTTCTGGCACGGAACGTAGAAATTCTGCATAACTATGATCTGAAGGCAAAAGGAGTAGGGAATAGTTCTACCTCAGACGGTCAGTTATTAAAAGAAATGTTGGTCCAAATCCTCAATTGATGAGACGTTTTTTCCTCTTACAAATTCCGGATACGGAAACTTTCCATCTTCCCGAAGAAGAATCCAAGCACATTGTCCGGGTTTTGCGTCATGAAAATGGAGACCGGTTCCTGTTATTGAATGGAAAAGGATTGATCGTTACAGCAGAAATTATAGATGCGCACCCAAAGAAATGCCTGGTGAAAGTTGTTTCGAAGGAAGTGAAACAAAGAACAGGCAAAGGCTTTCATTTGGCGATCGCTCCAACAAAGAACCTGGACCGTATGGAATGGATGGTCGAAAAAATCGTAGAGATCGGTGCAAGTAAACTGACTTTCCTGAATTGTGAACGTTCCGAGCGGGTTCAATTGAAATTGGATCGTTTGCAACGGGTTGCGATTTCAGCAATGAAACAGGCGCAACACGATTTTCTATTGGAAATTGAAGAACTGCAGAACTTTTCCGATTTTGTTACAGCTAATCCGAATGGAGGTTTGGCCCATTGTATGGAAGGAACGAAGAAATCGGTTCGCGAGTTGGATTATCCGTCCCGGATTTTAGTTGGTCCGGAAGGCGACTTCAGTGAATCGGAATTGAAATTGGCTTTGAAACACGGATATGAAGCCGTACATTTGGGAGAATCACGATTGAGAACAGAAACGGCAGGAATGGTTGCCTGTGTTCTGGCAATTAACAGTTAAATAGCATGAAAACAGTCATCATAATCACCACACTTTTTTTGAGTACACTTGGATTTACACAGGGAAGCTATCAAATTGCATTTTTGAAATATAGTGGTGGCGGTGATTATTATGCCAATCCTACTGCTTTGCCCAATCTTGCCCAATTTTGTAATTCCAATTTGGGAACAACTATTTCGAAGGAGGCTCCTTACGTTGATGTGGGAAGTCCTGAATTAAGCTTGTATCCCTTCATTCATATGACAGGACACGGAAACGTGGTTTTTTCCCTGACAGAAGCTGAGAATTTGCGAAATTACCTGTTGGGTGGAGGTTTTTTACATATTGACGACAATTACGGGATGGATAAATTCATCCGTGAAGAATTGAAGAAAGTATTCCCGAATAATTCCCTGGTAGAACTTCCGTTTTCACACCCGATCTTTCATCAGAAATACGATTTCAACGGTTTACCGAAAATCCACGAACATGATGGGAAAAGACCACAGGCTTTCGGAATTATTATTGAAGGAAGATTGGTTTGTTTGTACACCTATGAAACTGATCTCAGCGATGGCTGGGAAGATCAGGCTGTTCACAACGACCCGGAAGAAAAGCGGAAGCAGGCACTTCAAATGGGAGCAAACATCCTGATGTACGCTTTTCTTGGAGGATCGAAGTAGTCGTTTCCCCCTTTGGAGTACCGGCCTAGTCCTGATAGCTATCGGGATTTGCTTACTTTTTGGTCTGCCGCGGCGGATAAAAGTAAGATCTTCAAATAGGAGCTGTGTATTCTCTGTTAAAGATACTAAAACCCTTTTTTTACTCGCTGTTTTTAGCTAAATTACTCTTAGTTCACATCTAAAATTGAGTTATGAGTTGGTTAGTAGCATTAATTATTGGAGGTGTTGCCGGTTGGCTGGCCGGTGCGATTATGGACAGCGACAGAGGAGGGATTTTTTTCAATATCATCCTGGGAATTCTGGGAGGTATTGTAGGGACCTGGTTGTTCGGTTTGCTGCACATTTTTGCCCCCGATAATATTTGGGGAGTCTTATTAACTGCCACAGTCGGGGCAGTTGTCATTATTGTAATAGCCCGTCTGATCACTGGTGGTAAGGTTTGATAAATAATATTACGAAAGAACGCATAGTAATTCGTAATTGACGTTTGTCCATTGGGACAGTCGTCATCGTTAACAAAAAACGGGCGCTGATTTATCGGCGCCCGTTTCCTTTTATGTTATTATGAAAGAAAGTAGGGGCGGAAAATTTTCCGCCCCTACTTTCTTATCTGCTACATTCGATTTGGAACCGTAATTCCTAACAAATTCATCGAACTCTTAATCACCTTTGCCACATTCTGACTTACCGTCAAACGCAACGCTTTTTGATTTTCATCCGTTTCGCTTAAGATCATAACGTTTTGATAGAATTGATTGAATAATTTCACCAATTCATACGTGTAGTTCGCAACCACAGAAGGAGCATACGTTTTTGCGGCTTCTTCAATAATGGAAGGATACAAAACCAATTGCTTAATGATTTCCTTTTCGGAAGCACCGATTTCCGTATGGGTATCCAGTTTAAAACTGCTTGCTTTTCCAAGAAGCGACTGGATACGCGCGTGAGCATACTGAATAAACGGTCCTGTGTGACCATTCAGTTCAATGGATTCAGCCGGATTAAACATCATACGTTTTTTCGGGTCTACTTTCAATAAATAATACTTCAATCCACCCATCCCGATGGTTTTGTACAAGACTTCGCGATCTGCTTCGCTCATTCCATCCAAATGTCCGCGTTCTGCAGTCATTTCTTTTGCACTTTCAATCACTTCATCCATCAGATCATCTGCATCGACAACCGTTCCTTCGCGGGACTTCATCTTCCCGGATGGTAAATCGACCATTCCATAAGATAAGTGGAAGCAGGATTTTGCCCAGGAATACCCCAGTTTCTCCAGGATCAGGAAAAGTACTTTGAAGTGGTAATCCTGTTCGTTTCCTACTGTATAGATAATTCCTGTTAATTCCGGGTAGTCATTGAAGCGGTCAACGGCTGTTCCCAAATCCTGGGTCATGTAAACCGAAGTTCCGTCTGAGCGCAACAATAATTTGTGGTCCAAACCGTCACTTGTCAGGTCGATCCATACAGAACCGTCTTCTTTCTGGTAGAAAACACCCTTGTTCAAACCTTCGTTTACCAGGTCTTTTCCAAGAATGAATGTGTCGGACTCGTAATACAAACGATCAAAGTCAACTCCCATTTTCTCATAGGTTTGATTGAATCCGTCATAGACCCAACCGTTCATAGTTGTCCAAAGCAAATACACTTCCGGATCTCTTCCTTCCCAACGAACCAATAAATCTTTGGCTTCGCGCAAAATAGAAGTTTCATTTTTAGCCAGTTCTTTGATCTTATCATCCAGGCCAGCGACCGCTTTTTCGTCTTTACCTGCTTTCGCTTCCGTAAATTCGTGGTATTTAGCAATCGTTGCTTCAGAATAACCTTCAAATTTCCCTGCGTTCCATTCAGCGATAATTGCTTTCGCTTCTGCATTGAATTGTTTGTCAAATTCAACGTAGTATTTACCAACCAGTTTATCGCCCTTCATTCCTGTGTTCTCCGGATTCTCACGTTCTCCTTTTTCATTGAGAGGTGAAAATTTCTGCCAGGCAAGCATGCTTTTACAGATGTGAATTCCACGGTCGTTGATAATCTGTGTTTTGATCACTTTGTGTCCGTAAGCATCCAGGATCTGAGCAACAGAATATCCAAGGAAATTATTACGCAGGTGACCTAAATGTAAGGGCTTATTGGTGTTCGGAGATGAATACTCCACCATGATTTCCGGTTTGGAGTTCTTTTCAGCCAATCCGAACGTTGCATTGGAATCGATCTCACTCAATTGCTGCGTCCAGTAATTATTCGGGAAACTTAAATTTAAGAATCCACCGATAATTGAATAATCGCTTACACAACGAACATCGTCCCTCAAAAAATCACCAAGCACTTTTCCAATTTCTTGCGGAGCCTTTCCAGCAAGTTTCATCAAAGGAAACAATACCAGGGTGGTATCTCCTTCGAATTCTTTTTTTGTTTTTTGAAACTGAATCAGTGAGTCAGAACACTCAAAACCAAATAAGAGATTTGATTTTTCAATAATTGCCGACTTGATTAAATCTTCCATTAGGACTTGTTTAATTGAAAATGTAAAATTTAAAATTGAAAAGTTGAAGAACTGTTCTTTAGTAAAGAGTAATGGTTTTGTTAAGTCCGATTCCTCTTTTCAATTCTCCATTTTCAATTGTTAATTGTTTAATGCGGCCGTCACCGATTCCAGCAAAGAGAATGCAGTTTCTGCCATCGTATTTACCTTATTATCCAGGCACGGGTTTACTTCAACGAATTCAATACACACCGTTTTTGGATTTCGGGCCAGCAAAGTTAATATTTCTTCCGCTTCTTCGGGGAAAATACCGTTTCCAACCGGAGTTCCTGTTCCGAATGAAGTGATTTCCGGGTCCATCGAATCTACGTCAAAGGAAACATAGATGATGTCACAAGGTCCCAATTGCTCCAAAACATGATCTACAATTGCCGGGGCGCCTTCTCTGCGGACCAATTCTACGGTATGATTGGTAATGTTGTTTTCCGCAATTAATTGGTTTTCTTCGTGTTCGGTATCTCTTACACCGATAAACACCAGGTCTGAAGGATTGACTTTGGCAGCATTGGTGTATTTGTACTTCAATTCGTTCCAGACAGTAACTGTTTGCTCTGAAGGTGTATTGCGTTTATATCCTAAATTATCATTTCCCAGCGAAAGGCTCAAGGGCATTCCGTGAATATTTCCGGATGGAGTAGTGTATGGTGAATGTAAATCTCCATGCGCATCAATCCAAACAACTCCCAACCGTTTTTCAGGAAATGCAGCTTTGATCCCGGCAATCGTTCCTGCCGCAGAACCATGATCTCCCGAAAGAATTAAAGGAAATGATCCCTTGTTTAAGAGTTCTTTGGTTGTTTCGGCAACGGATTCGAATACCAACTTGAAACCAGGCAGGTTTTTTGCAAATTCGGTTTCGTTCGGTTGATCTAAAAATCGATTGTAATCAGGCAATGGATGAAGCGGATAGATTCCGAAATACGGGTTGTTTACCTTCCTGGCCGCTGTCATGATAGCTCCCGGTCCCAGCGACGCTCCTCTGGTTCCTGCTGCAAGTTCTGAGTTGTTTACAATGATTTCAATTTTCCGATGCATAACAAATTGTTAATAGCGCAAAAATACATATTTGGTTTAGTCTGACTCTTTTAAGTTTTCCAAGCTCCCGAAACCTTTTCAACAATTTGTCGTATCAGGTTCGTATTAAAGAGCTTATATGTTGGTAAAGCAGTCAGGCATATTCTTAGGAGTTTGCATTTTTTTGTTGTGTTCATGTACTTCTAAAAAAGAAACCATCAATGAAGGGACGATCATTTATTCTGCAGATTATCCGAATCACAAGAAGAATATATTCCTATATAATATTTTGCCCAAAGAAATTCAAATCAGTTTTAAAAATGGGATGGTAAGAAACGACATCAGCCGTGGAAATTTTCAAAATATTTTGCTTTTTGATTGTAACAAAAATCAAATGGACATTTATTTCCAATACGGTGAAGAAGCATTTAAAACAAAATTGACACCGGCTGAGATTCGGAAAATGTTGAATGATCAAACCAAATACGATATCCGGTTTACAGACGAAACGGACACACTTGCCGGGTTTAATGTGAAGAAAGCGATTGCTGTGAACAAAAAGGATAAAAAAGATGTGATCACGCTTTGGTATACGGAAGAAATTGAATTGAAGAATCCGAATTGGTACAATACATTTAATGAGGTCCCGGGAGTTCTCCTGGCTTATTCCGTAGACCGTTTCGGTATTCGAATGGACTATAAGGCAACAAAGTTTATCCCGAAAGCAGACGAATCTAGTAAACAGTTGTTTACTTTGCCGGCAAAAGGCACATCGATCACATACGATGAGTACAACCAAAAAATGAATAGTTTATTTGCAACATTTGAATAAGAGAAAGCGAAGCTTTCGATTTAAATCCGCCACAGCGGATTAGCATAGTTTTAATTAAAACAAGTATTGGCCCCTTTACCTTTTATCGTTAGGTAAGATGTCACCCGGAATTTAAAAAGTACCTTCACCAAAAAAATGAATACATGAAATTTATCTGTGTTTTCAGTATCCTCATAATTACTGCATTTTCAGCATTTTCCCAAAAACCTTTTTCGGGTATCCTGAAATACAAAGCCACAGTTATGGCACCTGATTCAAATGTGGTTTGGAAATCCTGGAATGTAACACTTTATACCAATGATACTGTCGTCCGGGTGGAAACGGAAACGGAGCAATTCGGGGTACAGGTTTATATCCGGAACATGAATCTCAATAAAGCCTATTTGTTACTGGAACTGGATGGGAATAAATATGCTATTCATACGGATTTGTCTAAGAAAACCGATACTATCCGGAAAACATATACGGTTACCAAAAAAATGGGGTCAAAAAAAATCGCCGGACAAAAAGCAAAAAAGTACCTGGTGAAAGATGAAAATACGGAAGGGTTTTATTGTTATTTCTCAAAAAAACTGGGAAATAAATACCTCCAGGTTTATCCCGAAGTAAAAGGTTTGGCACTGGATTATTACATTCCTTCGCAGGATGGCTTGATCCACTATGAACTGATCGAGAAAAAAGACGAATCCGTGAATCGCGATTTGTTCGGAATTCCTTCGGATTATAAACGTATCAGCTTCGAGGAATTCATGCGTGCTTTCTATTCGAATAATGAACACTAGTTTGTTTATAGTTAAATCGAACGTCTTTAACCAAAGCTCTTTTATGTCGTTATCTTCGTAGGATACTTCGTGAAGAATGGCATTGGAAAACGAATACAGGCAAAAAAGCGAGCAAACAGCGGAAGAAAAGACAAAAAAAGATCCGAAAGGAAAGCCTGCGAAAGAACGCAAGCCTTCCGATAATGCATTGTTAGATCGTTTGTCGAATCGCTTCGATAAAAAAAGGTTCAAAACAATCCTGGGGATTGCGATGGTCTTATTTTCTTTTTTTACGTTCCTTTCCTGTTTTTCCTATTTTTTCACCTGGACCTCGGATCAGGACCGCGTCCTGGATGTTTCCCTGTTCGGTTTTCTTTTTGACAGTAATCCTGAACCGGTACAAAACTGGCTGGGTAAGTTCGGTGCCTGGATGGCTCATTTATTCATGTACCGGTGGTTTGGAGTGTCTTCTTTTGCCATATCATTTATCATCTTTTTGATTGGTTTCAAATGGACATTGAACATTCTGCTCCTTCCGATCAGACGATCTATCGCCGTTGCAGTGCTGTTTATGGTGTGGAGTTCGATTTTCCTCGGTTATTTTGTTGAACACATTGATTACCTGGGTGGAACGTTCGGTTTTGCAATCAATCAATGGCTGAAATTAACGATCGGAAGTTTCGGAAGTTTTGTTGCCATTGTTGCTTTGTTGTGGGTTGTCCTGGTGGTCTTGTTCAATGCGGATATTATGTCCTGGTGGAACCGTGCAAAGGGAGCTAAAGAATCCTTCTTCGAAGATGATGCGCCTGCTACAGCAAATAACATGACGGATATTCACGTGGTAAATACCATTCGTGAAGACCAGATCCGTAGTGATCAGGAAGCTGCAGAAGTTAACTTTGATGAAGAAGAGGAAGAAGATGAATCATACGGCGATGGCGAAGATGACAGCTTTATTGTGATTCAATCCGGAGCTGAAAAAGACGAAGAACCCGTGCTGGATCCTGAGGTGGAAGAGATAGTTGAAGACGAAGACGAGGACGAAGAAGGTGATTTCAAAGTAAGTATCGCTAAAACAGACGCCACACTTTCTGATGATGAATTCAATTCCATCAGGCAGGAATACGGGGATTATGATCCTACACTGGAACTTTCCGGTTACTTGCTTCCACCGATTGATTTGCTGAAAGATTACGGAAACGGACAGGTTTCGATCAATAAACAGGAATTGGAAGATAACAAGAACAAAATTGTTGAAACACTTTCACATTATAAGATAGATATCGCGAAGATCAAGGCAACAGTTGGTCCGACGGTAACTTTATACGAAATTGTACCGGCTCCGGGGGTTCGTATTTCAAAGATCAAGAACCTGGAAGATGATATTGCTTTAAGTTTATCGGCTTTGGGAATCCGTATCATTGCACCGATCCCGGGGAAAGGGACCATTGGTATCGAGGTACCGAACAGTAAGCCGGACATGGTTTCCATGAAATCATTGATTGCTTCGGAGAAATTCCAGAATTCCGATTTCGAATTGCCGATTGTAATGGGTAAAACGATTACGAACGAAACCTATACTTTCGATCTCACGAAAGCGCCTCACTTATTGGTTGCAGGGGCTACCGGACAGGGTAAATCGGTTGGTTTGAATGCAATCCTGGTTTCAATCCTTTATAAGAAACATCCTGCGCAGGTTAAATTTGTCCTGGTCGATCCGAAAAAGGTGGAATTAACGCTTTATAACCGCATTGAGCGCCATTTCCTGGCAAAACTTCCCGGAGAAGAAGATGCAATTATCACCGATACATCGAAAGTGGTAAATACCTTGAATTCCTTGTGTATTGAGATGGATAACCGTTATGAGTTATTGAAAGAAGCGCAGGTTCGTACCATTAAAGAATACAATGCGAAGTTTATCGCCCGTAAATTGAACCCGGAAAAAGGACACCGTTATTTACCATACATTGTTGTTTTGATCGATGAGTTTGCAGATCTGATCATGACAGCAGGGAAAGAAGTAGAGCATCCGATCGCACGTTTGGCACAGTTGGCCCGGGCAATCGGAATTCACTTGATTGTAGCAACTCAACGACCTTCCGTAAACGTAATTACCGGTATGATCAAGGCAAACTTCCCGGCTCGTATTGCATTCCGTGTACTTTCCAAAATTGATTCCCGTACGATCCTGGATTCTTCCGGAGCTGACCAATTGATCGGTCGAGGAGATATGTTGATTTCACTTGGACAGGATCTGATCCGTGTACAATGCGGTTTTGCGGATACGCCGGAAGTAGAAGATATCTGTAAATTCATCGGAGAGCAAAGAGCTTATCCGGAAGCATTGATCCTTCCCGAATATGTTGGGGCAGATGGAGGAGAAGACCGGGATATCGACCTGGATGAAATCGATTCGATGTTTGCGGATGCGGCGCGTATCGTGGTAATTAATAACCAGGGTTCTGCCTCGTTATTGCAACGTAAATTAAAATTGGGTTATAACCGGGCCGGACGAATTGTAGACCAGTTGGAGGGATATGGAATTATTGGTCCGTTCCAGGGAAGTAAGGCCCGTGAGGTGTTGTTCAGTGATATTGAAAGCCTGGAAGAATTCCTGCGTGCAAAAGGAATTAATTGAGAATTAGCAATAGAAAATTGAAAAAGACTCAGGACTATAAGAGTCATGAGTCAAGACCTTCAAAGAACAATTACTCTAAACTTTCAATTTTAAATTTTCAATTATGTAACTGATTCTTGGCACAATTTCTGATATTTGCACAGAAAATTGTGAAACATGAAATACTTAATTATTTGCTTGACTTTATTGGGAAGTAGCCTGGTGTATGGCCAGGATGCAAAAGCGGACGGAATCCTTGATAAAGTTTCTGCTAAAATAAAAGGACTGAAAACGTTCTACGTAGAATTTAGTGCAACGATCAAGAACAGCACAAACGGAACAAATACGAATATGTCCGGAAAAGGATGGGTGAAGGGTGATAAGTTCAGTGCAACCTACGGTGAAACAACGTTGATTTCAAACGGAATTAAAACCTGGAGTATTGTAAAAGAAGAGAAAACAGTTTACGAAACAGATGCTTCCGGAGCTGACGAAGAATCCATTAACCCGAAAAAGTTGATGACCATTTGGGAAACCGGTTTCAAAAGCAAGTATGAAAAAGAAGAGACATTGGGTGGTGAAAAAGTACATATGATCTATTTGTATCCGAAAAACCCGAAGAAAGCGAATTACCATACAATTATTGTGTATGTTTCGAAAGAAGACAATGAATTGAAAAAAGCAATATTGAAGTCCAATGATGGAACGGTATCTACATTTACGATGACAAAATTTACTTCAAATCCGGCAATCGAAGACAGCAAGTTTGTATTCGATAAATCGAAATACCCAGGGTACACGGTGGTGAAGGATTAATCAAAATTGATCATATAAAAAACGGTCGTCTCGGTTTAACCGAGACGACCGTTTTTTGTTTTATATCGGCAATTTTACGTATGGACGCGATGCTTCGCGTCCATACAAAATCCTTACGACAATGGTATCTACAAAAAATCCCCCAGGCTTAGCCTGGGGGATTTTATATATTATGAAATAAAAATCTGCGAATATCTGCGTTCCTCAGCGGGAAACGCTATCAAAATTCATACAATTCGATCAATGCCTGTTTGAATCTTTCTGCAGGAAGGAATTGTTTTTCCAATGCTACTGCAAATGGAACAGGTGTATCTAAAGATGCTACACGCTTAACCGGAGCATCCAGCGAGTCGAAGCAATTTTCATTGATTAAAGCAACCAATTCTCCTCCGATTCCACCTGTCATACAATCTTCATGTAATACAATCACTTTTCCTGTTTGACGAACAGCATCGTAGATTGTTTCCGTATCCAAAGGAAGTAACGTTTTTAAGTCAACCAGGTTTGCAGAAATCTCCGGATGTGCGTCTAAAGCTTCCATTGCCCAGTGAACTCCTAGTCCGTAGGTAATGATCGTTAAATCGTCTCCTTTGCGAACGTAACCTGCCTTTCCGATTTCTGTCGTGTAGTAGTCGTCATGAATATCTTCACGAATGCTTCTGTAAAGGTATTTATGCTCGAAGAACAATACCGGGTTCGGATCTTCGATAGACGCATTCAATAATCCTTTTGCATCTCCGGGGAAAGCAGGATAAACAACTTTCAATCCCGGAGTATGGAAGAACCATGCTTCATTACTTTGGCTGTGGAAAGGTCCGGCTGCAGTGTTTGCTCCGGTAGGCATACGAACTACAACATCTGCATTTTGACCCCATCTCCAATGTATTTTTGCTAAATTATTGATGATCTGATTGAATCCGCAAGTCACGAAGTCTGCAAACTGCATTTCAACAACAGCCTTCATTCCCGCAATTGACAAACCTAATCCTGCTCCAACGATTGCTGATTCGCAGATTGGTGTATTGCGAACACGTCCTTTCCCGAATTGCTCTACAAAACCCTCAGTGACTTTAAAAGCACCACCGTATTCAGCAATATCCTGTCCCATGATCACTAAATCAGGATAACGGACCATGCTTTCTCTCAACGAATCTGATACAGCATCGATTAAACGTTTTTCAGTTTTCGCATCGCTTACCGGGTTAATGACGGTTTGAGTGAACGGAGCATAAACATCGTCCAGTTCTCTTTGAAGATCTGCTTCGATCGGACCTTCTGCAAATGCAATTTCCAGTCCATTTTGAATTTCATCTTTAATTTCCTGTTGGATCTGAGCGACGGATTCTTCCGTCAAAATACCTTGTTCCAATAAGTATAGCTCGTAATTGGTAACAGGGTCTTTCTTCGCCCATTCATCCTGTATTCCGTCAGGATAATATTTCGTTCCGGAAGCTTCTTCGTGCCCGCGCATGCGGAAAGTCATGCACTCCAATAAGAACGGACGTGGTTTTTGACGGATCGAATCTGCAATTTTACGTACTGTGCGAATGACGTCCAGAATATTGTTCCCATCAACCTGGAACGCATCCATTCCATAACCGATTCCTTTGTCGATGAATTGTTTGCAGCGAAATTGCTCGATACTTGGAGTAGATAATCCCCAACAGTTGTTTTCAACTGCAAAAATTACCGGGAGGTCCCAAACAGCTGCAACGTTCAATGACTCGTGAAAATCACCTTCAGATGCACCACCATCTCCTGTAAAAACGATCGTAGCATTATTGTTTCCTTTTAATTTATTAGCCAGGGCAATCCCGTCAGCAATTCCTAGTTGCGGACCCAAATGGGAAATCATTCCTACGATATTGTAATCTTTCGTTCCGAAGTGGAAAGAACGGTCACGTCCTTTTGTAAAACCCGACATTTTTCCCTGGAATTGGGCAAAAAGCCTGTTTAAAGGAATCCCACGTGTGGTAAAAACGCCAAGGTTTCTGTGCATCGGAAGAATAAATTCCTCTTCCTTCATTGCGTAGGCAGATCCTACGGAAATACCTTCTTGTCCCCAACCGGAAAACCACTTGGAAATTTTCCCCTGACGCAGGAGGATCAGCATTTTTTCCTCAATCAATCGGGGTTTAGCAATCGCTTTATAAATGGTAACAAGCTCGTCATTTTCGAAGCCCGTTCGATCAAAATCAATCAATCGTTTTGTCTTTTCTTTTTCCATATTGAATCTCGCACACAAATGTACTCAATTGCGAATTACGAATTGCGAATTGCGAATTGAAAATCGATGTCAAAAAGCGCGGGTTTTAGGTTTCCCCCTTTGGAGGGGGATTAAGGGGGAGGATAGCTGCACTGTATTAAGAAAAAAACCGCCCCAATTGCTCGAGACGGTTTTCAGGATATTTTATTTTTTCGATTATACCAATCCCTGGTCAATCATAGAATCAGCAACTTTCACGAAACCTGCAATGTTTGCACCTTTCACGTAGTCAACATTTCCTTTTGCGTCTTTACCGTATTTCACACAAGCTTCGTGGATAGAGACCATGATACCATGTAATTTAGCGTCTACTTCTTCAGCAGTCCAGCTCAAACGTAAAGAGTTTTGGGACATTTCCAAACCGGATGTTGCAACTCCACCAGCATTAGAAGCTTTTCCTGGAGAGAACAATACATTAGCAGCCTGGAATGCAGCAATTGCTTCCGGAGTAGAAGGCATGTTAGCTCCTTCAGCAACACAGATTACTCCGTTTGCGATCAAAGCTTTTGCTTCGTCACCGTTCAATTCGTTTTGAGTAGCACAAGGCAATGCGATATCAGCTTTAACTTCCCATGGACGTTTCCCGGCAACGAATTTCGCAGAAGGGTATTGTTTTACATACTCTTCGATGCGGCCACGCTTTACGTTTTTCAATTCCATAACGAATGCCAGTTTCGCAGCATCAATACCTTCAGCATCGTGGATATATCCGGACGAGTCAGAAAGTGTAACTACTTTACCACCCAATTGAGTTGCTTTTTCACAAGCGAACTGAGCTACGTTCCCTGAACCGGAAACAACAACCGTCTTCCCTAAGAAAGAATCGTCTTTAGTAGCCAACATTTCTTTTGCGAAGTATACAGTTCCGTAACCTGTAGCTTCCGGACGGATCAAAGATCCACCCCAGTTACGAGCTTTACCGGTTAATACACCTGTAAATTCGTTACGGATACGCTTGTATTGACCGAACATGTAACCGATCTCACGACCACCAACACCGATATCTCCGGCAGGTACATCCGTATCAGCACCAATATGACGGGAAAGCTCAGTCATGAATGATTGACAGAACTTCATTACTTCGTTATCTGATTTTCCTTTAGGATCAAAATCAGAACCACCTTTACCACCCCCCATTGGAAGAGTTGTCAATGAGTTTTTGAAGATTTGCTCAAATCCTAAGAATTTCAAAATAGAAAGGTTCACAGAAGGGTGGAAGCGAAGTCCTCCTTTATATGGTCCGATTGCAGAGTTGAACTCAACACGGTACCCACGGTTTACCTGAATTTCACCTTTATCATCCAACCACGGAACGCGGAAAATAATTGTTCTTTCCGGCTCAACGATACGATCCAAAATTTTTGCGCTCTTATATTTTGGATTTTCCTCCATAAAAGGAATAACTGCTTCAGCAACCTCATGAACAGCTTGCAAAAATTCTGCTTCATGACCGTTGGTAGCTTTTACTTTTTCCATAAAAGCGTCAATCTGTGCTTGGTATTTACTTGACATATTATTTAATGCTTTTGATTTACTTGGGGCAAATGTAATTAATTTTAAAAATGAAGCCGAAATTTTATAGAACATTATATGGTAATCTAAAATTAATCGATGTGAACCCCATTTTGATTGTTGAAATGAAGGAATTGATAATATTGTAAAAAGTAGGAGACAACCTAATTTTAATATTTCCGTCTTTTCCATGAATTACAATAATCTAAAATGAAGAAATATTTGCTACTAGCCGTATTCAGCACCGTTTTTTTGACCTTCAAATCCTTCGGTCAGGTCTATGAAAAGATCTACGACTTATCAAGTTCTGAAGTTCAAAATCACATGAATCAAAACAAAATCTCTGGTATCGATATCCTGACAGGAGTAAGAGCTCATCACGTTATTGGCTTGGCGGGAATTGGTATTTCTCAGAAGTCTGCTTTGGAAACATTATTAACAAATGATTCCAGAGTTATTTCCTTTGTATTAAGTGAAGACGGGGCCTCTTTGGTTTTGGAATCACAAGCTGCATTAACGAAAGAAGAATTCCAAACTTTGCTTCAATCGTTGAACGGTATTATTACCGGATACGTTGCAGAATATTCAATCTAACCCAATTACTAAAAGAGGATTTTATTATATGAAAACAATTAAAAAAGCCCTATTTTCTTTAGGGATACTTTTAAATTTAAATGCTTTTGCGCAGCTTGCACCTGGTGCGAACTGTGGTCAGGCAGGTTGCTCAACTGCTGGTTCTTATGCCAGTAATACGGGGGTTCCGAGTATGGGAAGTTATCAATGTCTGGGATCAACTCCAAACGCAAACTGGTTGGCATTTTCAATAGGAACAAGTGGAAGTGTTCACTTAACATTGACTCAAACAACGGCAAGCGGAACCGGTATTGACGTGGATTTTGCATTATACGGACCATATACAAGTGTTGCAGCTGGTTGTCCGATCGGACCTGGTACTCCTACAGTAGACTGTTCTTATTCTGCTTCTTCAACAGAACAAGTTGATATTAATGCTGCGGTTGCAGGACAAGTTTATATCTTATTGGTAACAAATTTCAACGGATCTCCGGGAACGATCAGCTTGCAGCCAAATACAAGTAACCCGTCAACCGGATCTGTTAACTGTAATTCAATCAGCTTCAACGCTACTGCCACCTCTACACCTGCAACATGTAACCAGCCTACAGGTTCGGTTACTGTAACGGCAAACGGTGGTTTTGCACCTTATACATATTCCTGGAACATTCCAGGGAATCCGACCACTCAAACTGTAAATAATGTTGCGCCGGGAACTTATACGGTAACTGTTACTTCAAGCCCGAATCCTGCGAATGGTGTAGCGGTTCCTCCTACAACAGCTACAGTTACTGTTGCAAATATCAATGCAACTTACAGCGGAACATCTACCAATGCTTCTTGTCCGATGGGCCACAATGGTACTGCAACAGCGAATTACAGTATCCCTGGAAACCCTACAAGTGCAGGTGTTACTGCTACATATTTATGGAATGATCCGGCTGCTCAAACAACACAAACTGCTACAGGACTTTTACCTGGAACATATGTTTGTACAATTACCTTGTCAAATGGATGTACCGGAACTGTTACCAGAACAGTAGGTGCGAATCCGGTAGCTTATTCAGGAACTACAACCGTGGTTTCTTGTCCGGGAGGTGCTGATGGTACTGCAACTGCGAATATGGCTCCTGTTGTTGGAACTTTATCCTACGTATGGGATGATCCTGCAGCACAGACTACTCAAACTGCAACAGGTCTATCAGCAGGTACTTATTCTTGTGTAATTACTTCAACTATCGGATGTACAGGGACTGTAAACGTAACTGTAACTGAAATCCCGGGAATGATTGCAAATTTCACAAACATTACTCCTGTATCTTGTCATGCAGCAAATAATGGAGCTTTAACAGTTTCTGTTTCCCAGGGAACTCCTCCTTACAATTATTCATGGGATCATTCGGCTTCAACCTCTGCAACAGCAAACGATTTGTATGTAGGGATGAGCACGGTAACAGTTACAGATGCAAATGGCTGTATTGTTACAGCGAGTGAAACTCTGACTCAGCCGCCTGCTTTGCAAATCACATACGTAACTCCTGATCAGATTATTTGTCCGGAAGCTTCAACAACAATCAGCGTTATCGGAGTTGGTGGTAATGGACCTGCAAATTCAAATTATACGTTTACGTGGAAAGAGAACGGAACAGTGATCGGAACAGGTACGTCTATTACAGTTGATCCTGCTGCGACAAATACACAGTATTGTGTGGAATTAACAGAAGTATGTGGTTCTCCAAGTACAGACACCTGTATGATGATTAATTTCCCAACATCGTTGGCTCCTGTTTATACTGCGAATAAGCCATACTCGTGTTTGCCCGGAGACTTGATCTTCTATTTGGACCCGAACTCAATTGACAATGATGATCCGATTGACTCGGTAATGGTGACATTTGGAAACGGTGATCAGGGAGTTGTATATGGAAATGATAGTATTCACTATATCTACACTGCTGCCGGAATTTATACAATTGATGTAACAGTGACTTCGGAATTGGGTTGTGTGACAACTGCATCATTCCCTGGAATTGCGAATGTTATTGCAAACCCGGTAGCTGATTTCACGATGTCTGCAAATCCGACTACTTTCTTCGAGACGGTAATCAAAATGCAGGATAAATCAAGTCCGAGTGTCATTAAATGGACCTGGAGCTCACCGGGTTCCGATCCGAATAACAGCACTTACCAAAATCCGACGTTCCATTTCCCTGAAGGAATTGTGGCAACTTACCCGATCCAGTTGATCGTTGAAACTCCGGAAGGATGTATTGATACAGTTGACCGAATTTTGACTGTAAACAGCGACATTATTTTCTACGCTCCAAATGCGTTTACACCTGATGGAGACGAATTTAACCAAACATGGAAATTCTATGTTGCAGGAATCGATGAGTTCGATTTCGAATTAATGATCTTCAACCGCTGGGGAGAAGTAGTTTGGGAAACACACGACGTGAACTCAGCATGGGATGGAACCTATAATGGCGTACCGGTTAAAGAAGGTGCTTATACCTGGGTTGCACGCGTAAAGGATCTTTACTGGGACAACAAGAAAGTCTTTAACGGAGCAATTAATATTATTAAGTAAATACCAACTACATTTAATATATAAATCAGAGATCCCGTCTCGGCCTGGCCAAGACGGGATTTTTTTTGCGCAAAAGTTTGGATTTCCTTAAAGTGTTAAGTAACGCCTCAATGTTTTGAAGATGAAATAATTATGTGGTATTTTAGTTCTTTCATGCATTTATTCGTTGTTTTTTCTCTTTTACATGCATTTTAAGCAACCTGCACTTAAAAATTTCGTTTTAAAAACAACACAATAAGGTAATTATGAAGAAGATTTTTTTAATATGTACGTTGTTGTTTGTTTCAAACAGTACCTTAAATGCGCAGGTGACTTTGTGTCTTGGGCAGGATGCTACGGTTTGTGCCGGTCAAACGGTTCAGATAACAAATTGTTCAGGGGGAGGCCCGATTTTGGGGGCTGGAATTACTTTAGACAATGCAACCACTATTCCTCAATTGTCGGACGATATGTTTTCGGCACTAATTCCAATGGGTTTCGGGTTTAATTTTTATGGAACGAATTATACCAGTTGTGTGATCGGGTCGAATGGTTTGATCAGCTTTAATGCCGGTAATGCGAACAACGGTTGTCCCTGGAGCTTGGTTGGTATGGGAACACTTCCTAACACCACATTAACAACAGCAATGAATTCTGCGATGCTCTTTTATTCTGATATTAATCCTTCCCAAACACCAATCGGGCCGATTAAGTATCAAACTATTGGAACCGCACCAAACAGAAAGTTCGTTGTATTGTATGAAAGTGTGAATGCTTTTCAATGTCCGAATACCTGTTATTACGGTGCGATTGTTTTTTATGAGACGAGTAACATCATTGACATGATGATTGGTCAAAAACCGAATTGTACCAGTTGGAACGGAGGTTTGGCTATTCAGGGTGTTGAAAATGCAGCCGGAACAGTTGCTACGATCACACCGGGAAGGAACAATAGCGTTTGGACCGCGAACCAGGATGGTAAACGATTTACTCCTGTTTCACCCAGTAACACCTCCAATTATTCCGTAGCTACGGTTCCTTATTATACGGTTACATCTACATCAAACAACAGTATCCAATGGACAAGTACAGCCGGAGGTCTTTGGCCTTATAATAACGGTGTTTTGAATGTTACAACGGTTCCGCCGGGAACAACCGGATATTATTTGACTGCTGCAGCTTGTAATGCCGCTGTGGGTGGTGTAAGTGATACAACATTTATCACGAGACAGGTGGTGACTGGTACTGCAACTGCGGTAACGGACTACTGTTTCGGTGGTGTTGGTTCCGCAACAGTTAATCCTACGCAAGGTTTGGCTCCGTTTACATACTTATGGAGCCCGGGAGGACAAACAACCCAAACTGCAACCAACCTGGTTTCCGGACCATATACCGTACAAATTACGGATGCGATGGGTTGCAGTGCAAATGTGAATGTCAATGTTCCGAATACCAATGCAACATTCAGCGGTTCTTCGACTTTGGTAAGTTGTCCCGGAGGAAGCGATGGAACAGCAACTGCTGCAATGACTCCGCCTTTGGGGACGGTTTCTTATAACTGGTATGATGCCGGAGGACAAACTACACAAACAGCTACCGGATTAACAGCAGGAACCTACCATTGTGTGGTGACGACATCTTTATCATCCGGTTGTACGGATACAGTTGAAGTGGTCGTTAGTGAAATTCCGGCTATGGTATCAACGATTATCAACCAGCAGGACGTGACATGTAACAGCATGAACGATGGAATTATAGAAATCAGCGTAGTGAATGGAACAGCTCCATATACTTATTCATGGGATAATTCTGCTTCAACCGGGCCTTTGGCGAATGATTTATATGCAGGAACGCATACAGTGACAATTACGGATGCAAATAGTTGTGTAATTACAACTACTGCCACAATCGGTGAACCTACTGCATTGAAGATTACGAACCTTACTCCGGATACAATCATTTGCCCTGAAGCATCCATTGAATTGAATGTTCAGGGAACCGGTGGGAACGGAAGTCAATATTACACATTTACCTGGAAGGAAAACGGGACCGTAATCGGTACGGGGAGTTCAATTACGGTTGATCCGGCTACAACGAATACACAATACTGTGTGGAATTGACCGAAACGTGTGGTTCTCCAAGCACAGATTCTTGTATGACGATCAACTTCCCGGAAGCAATTATTCCGAGTTATGTATCCAACCTTCCATACTCTTGTCTGCCGGGTGAATTTATTTTCATCAACCAATCAAATAATAGTGATGAAATTGATTCGGTAGTAGTAGATTTTGGGAATGGTGATTTGGGTACATTTTATGGCAATTCGGACTTGACGTATACTTACACCGCAGCAGGGATTTATACGATCAGTGTGGTAACGACTTCCATTCAAGGATGTGTAACGACCAACACATTTCCTGGAATTGCGAATGTAATCGCAAACCCGGTAGCAGATTTTACCATGTCGGCGAATCCTACAACCATCTTTGAAACGGTGGTCAAAATGCAGGATAAATCAAGTCCGGGAGTTGTAAGCTGGACCTGGTCTGCAATTGGTTCCAATCCGAACAGCAGCACGTATGAAAATCCGACGTTCCATTATCCGGAAGGTGTAGTGGCAACGTATACCATCCAGTTGATCGTTGAAACCTCAGAAGGATGTGTTGATACAATTGAACGAGTATTGTCGGTAATCAGTGACATTATTTTCTACGCTCCGAATGCATTTACGCCTGATGGAGATGAGTTTAATCAAACATGGAAATTCTATGTTTCGGGAATTGATGAATATAATTTTGAGTTGATGATCTTTGATCGTTGGGGAGAAGTTATTTGGGAAACACACGATCCGAATGCAGCTTGGGACGGAACCTACAACGGTAAGGTTGTTCAGGCCGGAGCTTATTCCTGGATTGCAAGTGTGAAAGACATTTATACGGATACCAAGAAAACGTTCAGCGGAGCAATCAATATCTTCAAATAAGTATTACCGACTACTTTAAATATAAATGCGACCCCGGTCCCGTACATACGGGATCGGGGTTTCGCTTTAAATAAATCTTCAATTCCGTACTGAAAGCTGTATTCTCATGCTTATTTTTGTTTTCGTTATTTCAAATGTCCTTTTACGGGCCCAAATAATGAAGTCATCAAACAAAATTGGTATGAAGAACTTACTGGCAGTATTCTATTTATTGGCACTCTCAACTGTTGCGGGAGCCCAAACAAAAGATTCAAGTAGAATAGTCATTCCCGAATTGAAATTAAATCTCAATAAGTCGGGGTCCAGTTACATCAAAGGAACATTTTTAGCTCAAACCTGGGCCAGGTATTCCGAGTTCAACCCCGGAACAACCATTGATGGCACACCAAAGCCGGACTTTGCCGATGTTGGGATCAGGAGATGGCGGATTCAGGTTTTTGGACAGTTAACCAACCGGATCTATTTCTACACGCAATTCGGTCAGAACAATTTTAGTTTTCTGCAGCCAAGACATACAGGAGCTTTTTTACACGATGCGGTGACCGAGTTCCGGGTTGCCAAACAATTGCAAATTGGCGGTGGGTTGACTGCCTGGGGAGGAGTTTCCAGGTTTTCTTCACCTGCAGTGGCAAGTATTATGGGGTTGGACGCACCAATCTATCAGCAGGCTACAAATGGCGTGAATGATCAATTCGCACGAAAATTGTCACTTTATTTCAAAGGCGAAATTTCACGATTGAATTACCGCGTTGCTTTGTCCAGGCCCATGTCTGTGAAGAACAGTACGGTTGCCATTCCACCGATTAATTCGAATTCAAATTTTAATACCGAAGCCCCGCGTGCTCAAACTTCCGGATATTTATTCTGGCAATTTTTCGATAAGGAAGCCACTCCAAATCCTTATATGAGCGGAACATATCTTGGAAAAAAGAAATTATTGAATGTGGGAATTGGCTGGGTCCATCAAAACGAAGCAATGTGGCACACAACCGAATCCGGGGATACAAACCGAACAGCTTTATTATTGTTGGGCGCAGATGTGTTCCTGGATCTTCCCGTAGGAGCGAAAGGTGCTGCACTGAATGCGTATGTTGCTTACAATCATTTCGATTATGGAAAGAATTATGTCCGGATGCTGAATGGAATGAATCCTGCAAATGGTGTCAATTCCGAAGGGACACTGAATGGGGCAGGAGTGAATTACCCGATGATCGGTACCGGAAACATCCTGTTCGCACAATTGGGTTATAAATTAAAAGACAATCTGTTTGCCGGAGACAATGGGACTTTAATGCCCTATTTGGAACTTCAGTATTCCCAATTTCAGGCTTTAAAAGATCCGTCAGTGATGTGTGAAGTTGGTCTTAATTGGCTAATTCATGGAACACACGGTTCCAAATTGTCTTTGGGTTTACAAAACAGGCCGGTCTTTGCAAATAATTCATTGGGACAAGCTATTCAAACAACGCGAAAAAATATGTTGGTACTGCAATATCAAATTGCGTTTTAACTTTTTTATATTTATGCGTTATACTGTCAACATCACAAACAACATGAAATATTTAAGCATCCTGGTATTTACGCTCGCCTTTTCGTTCCATGGCAAGACACAGAAAATTCAAAGTTGTGATTCGGTACCGGCTTTGAATTCGGAGATATTGAAAGTTTTAAAACCGTACATGGGGCAGAAAATTCTTAGGGGTGAATGCTGGGATGTTTTGAGTTTGGCCTTAAATGAAACACATGCCGAATGGAATGGTTATGATGTATTCGGGACTTCCTATGATTACAAAAAGGAATGTATTTCCCCGGGCGATATCATTGCTTTTAAAGGAGTGAAATTCGGTGGGGTACAAAACGGACAAAAGTATTTCGAAGAAATGGAAAAGCACTTTGCCGTTGTCAAAGAAGTCAAAGCGAATGGTGAACTGATGTTGTGGCATCAAAATACCGGACGATTCGGAAGAAAACTAGGTGAATCCAGTATTTTTATCGGTGATCTGAAGAAAGGGAAACTGGAGTTTTTCCGTCCGAAGCGTTAATCAATTCGCATCCGGATCCGCCATTCTTTAGGAAAAAGATTGTTGAAACGATTTCCCAGGTGTTTGATCCATCCCAGTTTTGTTCCTTCAAACGAAACCGTATTAAATCCGGGCTTCCCTTCCAGGGGGAAGGTTTCACCTTTCAGGTAATGCAATGCTTGTTCACGTGTTAAAGCAATATCCGGAATGCGTTCGGACAAAATTGCAGGGTCCAAAGCCAAAGCTTCGTTTGGAATGAGCCCCTTCCGGGAAATTTCACCCAGCTCAGTTCCCAATTTAATGATCCGCAAATTGGAATGAAGCATCTCTGCCAGTTCCATCGAACCGGCCGGAATAGCAAATACATAATTGTTCCACTGGACTAAATCCGATTCTGAATCATCAATCCAATCCTGAATCCAGGATTCCCGCTTAAGTCGTGTAAGTGTGCTTTTTTTCCGGGATTTGTTTTTTTGAGCCCGTTCTTCTCCCTGTTTTTGAATAATAGCGACATAAAAACCTTCCGTTTTCAATTCGGAAGGAAGGGCATAATATCCGATACCTTCACGTCCTGGTTTTGCAAAGGGTAAAGTCAGGGGAGTTAGTTGGGAGCCGGTTTGCTCCTGGATCCAGCGTACATTGTCTTCGTTTTCCTGAGAATTGAAGGTACAAGTCGAATAAATCAAAAAACCGTTTGGTTTCAGAGAATCCCAGACATCCATCACGATGCGTTTTTGCCGTCCCGCACATAAGTTCACGGATTCGGGAGACCATTCATTCCTGGCATCCGGATCTTTGCGGAACATTCCTTCCCCGGAACAGGGCGCATCGATCAAAATACAATCGAAGACACTTTTCAGCCCTTCAAAATCCGATGGATCATTATTGCTTATAAAGGAATTTTTCGCTCCCCATTTGGTGAGATTTTCTTTTAATATTTTAGACCTGTTCTGAATCACTTCATTGGCTAAAAGCAGTCCTTTTCCATTCAGAAAATCTGCAATCAGGGTGCTTTTTCCACCCGGAGCAGCGCATAAATCCAATACGACCGGTTCATCAGGAAGTTCCAATTGTCTCAGAATAGCATCAATAAATTGAGAACCTGCTTCCTGCGGATAGTATCTTCCACCATGAAAATGTGGGTCTAAAGTGAAAATAGGGCGTTCCTGCAGGTAATATCCGTTTTTCGACCAGGCAATTTCTTCCAGCCCTTCGAAAACACAAAGTCCTTTGGTTGAATTGATACGAATTGATGTCGGCTGTTCCTCATTCAGTGCTTTCAGCAGGGAATCACCTAAGAACGGGTCTTTGCTTACACGTTCAATAAATGCTTCCGGAAGTTCCACTTTTTTCATCATCTCACAAAAGGTAAACGGGCATTGGCACTAACGTCCTGACTTGCAAACCGATTGTTTTCGGCCAGGAATTTTCCTGCTATTGCAATCATTGCAGCATTATCGGTACAATACTCAAACTTGGGAATAAATACATTCCATCCGGATTTTTGACCTTCTTCAGCAAGTTTGGCACGCAGTCCGGAATTGGCTGAAACACCGCCTGCAATCGCAATGTCTTTGATTCCGGTATCTTCCGAAACTTTTCGAAGTTGCCTGAAAAGGATTTCCAGGATAGTATCTTGTATGGAAGCGCAAAGATCAGCTTTGTTTTCTTCAATGAAATTCGGGTTTTTGGCTACTTCTTTTTGAATGAAATAGAGTACTGAAGTTTTCAATCCGCTGAAACTGAAATTGTATCCGTCCACTTGCGGCTTTGCAAAAGAGAATGTTTTCGGATTTCCCTCCTTCGCATAGCGATCGATTAAAGGTCCGCCTGGATACGGGAAACCTAATATCTTAGCCGTTTTATCAAAAGCTTCTCCGGCAGCATCGTCGATTGTTGATCCCAGAACGATCATTTCAGTCGGAGAATCCACGCGAACCAATTGCGTATGCCCCCCTGAAACCGTCATACAAATGAAAGGGAATTGTGGGACTGGAATGCCTTCATTGATGAAATGTGCCAAAATATGGGCGTGCATATGGTGAACCGCAACCATCGGTTTGTTCAAAGCCAGGCTCAAAGATTTGGCAAAAGCTGTACCGACAACCAGTGAACCCATCAATCCGGGACCTTGTGTAAATGCGATTAAATCAATATCTTTAAGAGTAAGCCCCGATTTTTTTAAGGCTGCGTCAACTACCGGAATAATATTTTGCTGGTGTGCACGCGACGCTAATTCAGGAACTACGCCACCATATTGTTCATGAATAGCTTGGGTAGCCGTAACATTGGATAATATGGTATCATCTTTGAGAATAGCAGCAGAAGTATCATCACAAGATGACTCAATTCCCAGAATTACGAACGATTGTTGGCTCAACTTTGTTAAATTTGTATATAATACATGGCAAAAGTACTCAAAATACTAGGTAGAATAGTAGGGATTTCTTTTGAATGGGTGCTTTTGGTGCTCATACTTTTTGCCTTTGCCATTCGTACCAGCCAATTCCAGACCTATTTAGGTTCACTCGCAACTAATTTTTTATCCAAGGAATTGAACACGGAATTGCGTATCGGAAAAATCGATATCGTTTTCTTTGACAAAGTGTATTTGAAGGACGTATTCGTACGTGATTTGCATGGAGATACACTGGCTTCACTGAACCAGATCATGGTCCGGGTTAAGAATTTTGATTTGGGTGGTGATTACATTAACCTGAAAAGTGTTGGCCTGCTGAAAGGAAGGGTAGGAATTGAACGCGATACCATCACCGGAGACTACAATTATGAATTCATTGCGGATTACTTCTCCGGGAAAAAATCAAAGAAACCCAAGAAAGATCCGCCGAAAGTAACCATTGAAAATGTAGATGTCGAGTGGGTAACTATTTCCTATGACGACAACCGAAAGGGAAGGAACACCTATGGAATGGATTACGACCACCTGAAGTTTAAGGATGTGATCCTGCATATTGTAGATTTCAAAGAAGAAAAAGGCATTATTGCTTTTCAGGTAAAACACCTGCAAACCCAGGAAAAATGTGGCTTCTGGCTGAAACGGCTCTTTGCAAATGCGGTGATTGATCCACATAAAGGGATTTTGCTCAGTAATGTGGAGATCAACACCTCCCGGTCTACCATCTATTCTTCCAGGTTAAACATGCTGATGAGCACACTGAAAGGAGTAAATGATTTCGTGGACAGTGTAACCTTTGATGCGGTAATTGATTCTTCGCGTGTCAGTTTTTGGGATATTTCTCAATTTGGAACAGCCCTGGAAGGAATGAATGAGATGGTTACCTTAAGCGCCACAGTAACCAAAAAGGTAAAAGACCTGAAGATCGATAACCTGGATCTGCGTTTCGGCAAACGAAGTATTGTACGTGGGAACTATTCTCTTCCGGATTTCAGAAACCTTTCTGCCTCACATTTTAGTGAACGGATTGATTATGCTTTAATCGACTTTTCGGATGTGGAAAATATCAAGCTTCCCAAAGATGCCGGGAGGAATAATATGAATTTTGACGAGATGGTCGACAGGCTCGAATATGCAGAGATCCGGAATACGACCGTTCGTGGATCTGTAGATCAATTCGCTGCTAAAAGTGACAAGCTGCAGTCGATGTTGGGCTCGGTGCAATTGGACAATGAGATTACCTTCACCAAGTTAAAAGAAGGTGGTTATGCCTTTGACCGTACAATGAACGAACGCTACGACATTGTTGTTGATAGTTTTAACCTGGCTAAATTCCTTGATAATGAAACCTTCGGGAACGTAACCGGACAGGTCTATCTGAGCGGAGTTGTTGGTCAAAAAGATCTGATTCGCCTGGAAACACTGGAAGGTGAGGTCACCAAATTCAGGTTCAACGAATATACTTATTCAAATATCTATGTAACGAACGGATCGTTCATCAAGAATATCCTGGATGCCGATCTCAAAGTAAATGATCCCAACCTGGACCTTGCATTCAACGGGTTGATCGATGTGTCCAAAGTTCAACGTTTTGATTTCAAGGTTGCAATCGAAAAGGCTAACCTGGGGCAACTGAATTTTGTCAAAGATCCGGAATCGTCGTTCAAAGGAAACCTGGATATGGACTTGAGAGGAAACTCACTGGAAACCTATGAAGGATTAATCAATGCAAATAGTATCGAATTCGTTGATCAAGGTAAAAAAATGACCTTGCCCGACCTAAGTCTTTATATTGAACGAAATCCGGAAAGTGACCGCTTTGAGTTGAGAAGTGATATCGTAGATGCGGATCTGAATGGGAAAATTAACTTCAAAACCATTCCGATTGCTGTAAATAATGGCCTTTCAGATGCGTTCCCATCCTATTTTTCACCGAAACCTTACCCGAAAGGAATAGAGTCGCAGGACCATTTCGACATGCATGCGACTATCAAGAATTCAAAGGATTTCCTCAACATTTTCGCTCCGAAACTGGAAATAGCTTATGGAACTGTTGTCAAAGTGGAACTGGATTCGCGGATTCACCACCAAATGCTGGATATCCAATCTTCCAAAATCAGCTATGAAAAGCTGATGAATGAGAAAAGTGATGCCTATTTGACCAACGTTGTTTTGCACCAGGAGTTTACGCAAGGTAATGGAACACTGACCTTAAATGCAGGTAAAACCCAGTTACGGGATTCACTGGATGTGGAGAATATCCAACTCACAATGGACGGGACCAAAAACGTCTATAAAACGGACCTGACCTGGAATAAAGATGTACCGAACACGTCCGATTTTGATTTTATCGTTGACGTACGTGAAGAAGGAGAATTTGATATCCGGGTGAAACCATCCTATTTCTCTGTGAAAAACAAACGGTGGGAAATAATGAATACAGGGCAGTTGATCTATAAGGACAAACACTTTGAGATCAATCACCTGATGCTGGAACGAGACAATCAGTTCCTGGCTGTAAATGGTGTTTTATCCGAAAATCCGGAAGATTATCTAACGATCAACGCCCACGAATTACACGTTGAAGAATTCTCTTCACTTATGGGAACGGCGATCAAGATGGAAGGAAGTCTGGATGGAACCGCACGTTTGGCAACACCGTTTACAGAGATTAAAGTAGACGGAGATTTCGTTCTGAACGACTTATTCCTGGAAGGGCAGGAAGTAGGAGATGTGCACGTCAACGGAATCTGGATTGACCTGGAACAAAAGATCATCTTGAATGGTGATCTAAAGTATAAAAATCTTCAAACCTTTGATTTCAACGGGTATGTACTTCCGATGAAAAAAGAAGACAATATTAACTTTGACCTTGAATTTAAGGACATGAATTTGTCTTTTACAAATGCGTTTCTGGATCCGGATGTTATTTCAGACATCAGCGGAACATTGAAAGGGGTGATTCATGCAACGGGAAGTATTGAAGAACCTGAAATTACCGGAGATCTGCAATTGAAAAAAGGTGGATTGAAAGTAGGAGTTCTCGGAACACATTACAGTTTGAGCGGACCGCTCAAATTCGACGGTAAGAATGACGGTATTTATGGAACTTTCCCGGTATTGGACGATGATGGAAATACTGCTTACGCGATTGCAACAATATTCCACGACAACTTCAAGGATTTCTCCTTAAGTTTTGACGTTGCTTTTGATCAGTCCGTTGGAGGCTTCAGAGATCCTATCAGCAAGCGACCTTTGAGTCCGACAGAAAAGTTCATGGTATTGAATACAGGCTATCGGGAAGGAACGGTTTATTATGGAAAAGCATATGCTACAGGGACAGCGAATATCCTGATTGAAAAAGGAAACACGTCTATAGATGTTTCTGCAAGGACCCAAAAAGGTACGGAAGTAAATCTGCCGATGTATGGAGCAAAAGAAATCAGCGAATTTGATTTCATTGATTTCAACACGGATTCGATCGCATCGGATAAGAAGATCAATTTAACGGGCGTAAACCTGAACCTCGATATTGCTGCAACACCCGATGCGAATATTAAATTGATCCTGAATGACCAAACAAATGAATTTATCGAAGCAAAAGGCCGTGGAAACATCCAATTGTCGGTAGATAATATGGACCAGATCCGGATGACGGGGCAATATGTGATCAACAGCGGACAATACGAATTTGTATTGAATCCGATCCGGAAAACCTTCCAGATCGACCAGGGAAGCAGTATTACCTGGACAGGAAGCCCGTACGATGCAAACCTCGATATTAAGGCTTATTACAAAGTGAATGCGAGTTTGGATGAGTTAAATCGCGATCAGATCGGTGGTTCGGCAGAAACCAAATCGGAAGTGCGTTGTGTATTGAACATTACCCAAACACTTTCCAATCCGCTCATTACATTGGATATTGAAGTTCCGAATGTCAGCGAGTCCGGAAAAGCGGTCTTAAGCAAGATCCGATCGGATAAGGATGAGCTTCAAAAGCAGTTCTTTGCATTGCTGGTATTCAATCGTTTCCAGGGTACGGGTAACACTGGAAACGGAAGTTACGGTGGCGTTGCGGAAGTAATTACCCAACAGTTAAACGCTGCTTTTGATCAATTGTCCAAAGACATGAAGATCAATGTCGGATACAACGATAATTCGGTCACCGGAGATAAAAATTATCAGATTGGTTTACAACGGGCATACGGAGCAAGACAGAATATTATCTTGAAAACTTCCCTGGGAGTTTCCAATAACACGACAACCGGTACAGCGCAAAATTCCCTGATCGGTTCCTTTAACCTGGAATACCTGATTAATGATGATGGAACATTCCGCGTGTCGATCTTCAATGAATCCAATGATAAAGGAGTTTTAAGTAACAAGGATAAAGGTGAATTTACCCAGGGTGTCGGTCTGCATTATGAGGAATCCTTCAACAATATTTCAGAATCACGGATTATTGAGTTTTTCGCCAACCTGTTCAGAAAGAAGAACAAGGTAAACAACTCCAAGCGTAAGAACCGCGTTCCGGTGGATTTTATTCCGGGACAATCTCCAGCTATTCCAACCGAGAAAAAAGAGGATGAAAACAATATCCCTGCTACGGAGCCCGAACCGGAGCCGGAACCCAATCCGGCACCTGTTCCCTGAAGTTCAAATTGTTATCAAGTATTTGAAAGCTTTAAACGGATGATCCGTTTTAACCTTTTCTGTTGTCTTTGCCGCATTAATTGCATTTTACTTATTTTTACCGCCATTGAAGTGATCTATGAAAAAAGTTTTAATTGCAAATAGAGGAGAAATAGCCCGAAGAGTTATCCGCTCATTAAAGAAAATGAACATTGCTACCGTAGCAATTTATTCGGATGCTGATGCGAACGCACCACATGTACAGGAAGCTGATGAAGCGGTGTATGTTGGAAAATCACCTTCTTCAGAGTCCTATTTGCAACAAGACCTGATCTTAAAATATTGTAAGGAACTGGGAGTGGAAGGAATTCACCCGGGCTATGGTTTCTTATCGGAAAATGCCGGTTTTGCCAGAAAGGTGAAAGAAGCAGGAATTAAGTTTATCGGACCTTCTCCGGAAGCAATGGAGATTATGGGCGACAAACTTTCAGCAAAACAAGCGGTAAAGAATTACAATGTTCCATTGGTTCCCGGAGTAGACGAAGCCATTACGGATGTAGAAGCTGCGAAGAAAATTGCTGCGGAAGTTGGTTTTCCTATTTTGATCAAGGCATCTGCCGGCGGTGGTGGAAAAGGAATGCGTTTGGTTGAAAACGTTGCAGAATTTGAAGAACAAATGAAAATGGCCCAAAGTGAAGCACGTTCTTCTTTTGGAGATGATGCGGTTTTCATTGAGAAATTCGTAACAAAACCACGCCACATTGAGATCCAGGTTTTTGCAGACCAAATGGGGAATACTGTTTATTTGTTCGAGCGTGAATGTTCGATCCAGCGCCGCCACCAAAAAGTAATTGAAGAAGCTCCTTCGGCAGTTTTAACTCCGGATTTACGCAAGCGAATGGGAGAGGCAGCAGTTGCAGTTTGTAAAGCATGTAACTACGAAGGCGCAGGAACCGTTGAGTTCTTGTTGGACGCCGATTTGAATTTCTATTTCCTGGAAATGAATACACGCTTACAGGTAGAGCATCCTGTTACAGAAGAGATCACCGGAACGGACCTGGTTGAATGGCAGGTGCGTGTAGCCCGAGGAGAACGTTTACCAAAATTGCAGGATGAATTAAGCATTCACGGACATTCCATCGAAGTACGTGTATATGCAGAAGATACCTTGAATGGATTTATTCCGGATATCGGTACATTGAACAGATACCGCAGACCGAGAAAAGACATGGCGCGTGTAGACGATGCTTTTGAAGAAGGAATGGAAGTTCCGATCTATTACGATCCGATGATCGCTAAATTGGTTGTTTGGGGAGAAACCCGTGAAGAAGCAATGGAAAAGATGATCATTGCGATCAACAATTATGAGATCTCCGGATTGAAAACGACTTTGGATTTCGGGAAATTTGTGATGATGCACCCGGCATTCCGCTCGGGAGATTTTGATACGAATTTTGTGAAACACTATTTCCAGGACCCACGGGTTATGTGGGATGTATTCCAGGATGAAAAAGCGGCTTTGGAAGCAGGGATCGGGCAGGTTTGGAAAGATCTGACAGATAAAGCAAACAAAAATGCAGCGTCGAGAAACATTACTTCTACCTGGAAATTACACGCACATTAAATAATTACAAATTGCGAATTCGTTTTGCATTATAATAGGGGCGGTCCCGCATTTGCGGGATTCCGCCCCTATTATTTTCTATTTAATACAGTTTAATTTTTAAACCAATTTGTAACCTGCTATTACGGTCAAATGTCTTGTTGAAGTTATTGTTTATGGTAATATCTGTGAAACCATAATGATAGGAAGCCTGGATAGACATGAATCGGCTGAATTGATAAACATAACCAAGCGATACGGAAAAATTGAAGCGATTGAATGTGCTGTAATACAGTTTGCTGTTTGTTCTTTTTTGATTTTCCTGGGTGTAATTTTCAATTTCATAACGTTCACCCGGATCCCTGAGTAAATATTCAATTCCAAAACCTGCAGTGATTTTGTGATGCGGCCACAATTGATAGTGAACTTGCGGTAAGAAACTGATATAATTCAGGGTCGTTTTGTTCAAAGTAGTTGTTGTATTGTCCGAATTTGTAGTGTCTCCAATGATTCGTTTGAATGAAATGCGTGAAATAGAATGGTATTCCAAACCGGCACCGATTGTAATTTTCGGAGCTATTTGATAATTATAAGAAATCCCAATACTTTCCCTGAACGTGACCCTGTTTTTTAATTCCTTCATTCCGAATAGCGTATTCACACCAAGATTCATATAGACCTGGTGTCTGCGAATTTCGGCTTCTTCCGGCTGAAGCGGATCTTTTGCCGGTAACAAAAGAGTACTGTCGTGTGCACAGGCCAGTAATGCAGGTCTTAAGGTTAAATCCAGCGGTTCCAAACGGATGATGGAATCGGTTTTAACCGTTTCATTTGATCTCTGTGGTATGACACCTAATGAATTTGAATCCGTTGACAAACGATAATCATCCTGGACTTGGTCCGGATTTGTTGTCGGAGAAAGATTCCGTGCAGTTTTTCCGCCCTGTTTCTTCTGGGTAACCCTTCCAGGTTTTAAAACTACGGTTGTTTTGGTCTTAAGCTTGTCGGAAAGGGATCTGACTGTTGAGGTGTTTTTCGCATGAGTTTGTGTACTTCCTGTAATTTCAGGTATTTCATTGTTCGTGTTTTTAACCTTGCCGGATTGCGAGTTGTAGCCGGTTCCGAAAGCTGAATTAACAGACAATCTTTGTACAACCGTATGCTTATCCGAAACACGTTTTTTACCGGAAGGTTCCCATTTGGTAAAAGCGGTAATCCCCATCAGCAGCACGCAGGCAAAACCAAGCGTGGAAGTGATCCACCAAATAATTAACCGGCGTTTTCGTTTACTTTTTTCAGCATCATACAAGGCAAAAGCATCTTGCATGTAGCTTTCATTGAATTCCAATCCTTCGGGAATCGGATCATGTTCTATGTGATTAAAATCTTCCATCGCTTAATTAATTGATGTCTAACATTTTTCGCAATTTCTTTTTGGCATCCGAATAATGCCACATGCTTGTATTCTCATTAATATCCAGTAAACTGGCAATTTCATGGTGCTTGTAACCGTCTATTGTATAGAGGTTGAATACGTTTTTGGTCATCGGGGGTAATAAATTGGCTTTCTCTTTAATCAATTCGATCTTTTCCCGGATGACAGAGTCCTCTTCTTCGTCCCAGGTTGTTTGGGTGTATTGAGAAATATTTTCCGTAGGTAAAACACGCTCATGCTCACGCTTTTCTTTTTTCAGTTCATTCAGGATCGTATTGATGAGCACACGCTTGGCCCAATAGTCGAAGGGATTGTCGGTGTTGTATTTTTTCAGGTTCAGCAAAATGTTTACAAAACCCAAATTGAAAAAATGGACTGCCTGTTCCTTTCCATTGGAATAGCGATAAGCCGTACCGATAAACCTGGTATAACATTCCTTGTAAAAGAGCTCTTGTGCTCTTCTGTCTTCCTGAATGCAACGTTTTATCAATTCGATTTCCACAGGTGCTGTATTAAAATTTAGCTGTTAAACCGATTGATAAGAATGGCCCGCCAAGTCCGACTTCCGTTAATAAACTCATGCTCTCACTGAAGTTATAGCGCAAGCCGTAACACAATCTGCTTGAAATAGGAAAACCGCGAGAGACATCGAATCCGGAATCATCTGGTAAACCTTCCTGGTTTTCTTCCTTGAATTTGTTGAATTTCAGGTTCACTCCCAATGAAGTGTAGAAATAGGTATTTACCTTTGGACGGTCAACAAAAAAATGGCGTGTATAGACCACCTGGAACCGCAAACGGTGCATGCTGTAAAACAAATCACTGTTGGAAACATCATACGCAGCAGAATTCCCATTCCAAATAGAATCGGTTCGTATACCGGAAGCCTTATAACCATTGTAGATTGCCATGAACCCGATACTGTTTTTTTGATCCCATTTATAATCAAAGCGTAAGAAAAGCGGTTTGATTTTTACATCGGTAACAACAACATCCGTTTGTGAAGATCGAATGTTGTTAACACTGTCGGTAATGTAATAGTTCGTTACTTCCTGATTGGGGCTGTAGAAATAACTTACTAATCCGTACCCTACAGAAAGATTGAACTTTTTAGCTGGTTTTTCGGCTGTTTGTGCAAAAAGAATTCCGGGCAAAAAGAACCCGGTTAAAAGGATAATTTTCCAAAAGGAAGCCTGTTGTACTATTTTCATATACTTACTCAAAGATGAGGTTTCAGTGAATAAACAATTCCCCAATCAAAAACCTTGGGTCAAAAGTGATTTTTTTACAAAAAAATAATTCCACCAAAATTAGGTGGAATTATCGAAAGCAGGAAGTATGATACGAGTTAGAAGCGGAAATGAAAACCGGCGTTAAGGACCGGACCTCCAATTCCCAGTTCAGCATTGATGCCGAAATGCTTGCTGAAGGAATAACGGAGTCCGGCATAAGTTCTCAATGAAACCGGTAAATTGATATTGGATGGGTATTCATCCCGGGAAGTCGTTGTACCATTGATCAGTAATTTTCTTGTTTGATTATTGGTCCCAACGCCTCCACCGAGGTATACGTCTAAATTCGGATTGGAAATAGGGAAGTGATAAGCTATGCGAATCTGGGTTTTAAAGCGATTGATAATATACTCCGCGCTGTTTTGGATTCCTGTGTTATATTCTGTCATTGTACCTGTGGATTTTTTTTGCAGGTAATAGAAATCAATTCCTAAACTGAAAGACGGATTCAGCAAATGATCATAACGGAGCCCGAAAGTTCCCAGGTTAGTAAAATTGTTGAACTCAAATTGATCCTGGTCACTGTTTATTGTGCTCAAAGCCTGAAAATTGAATGTTGCATGAGGACCGTAAGAAAGTTCCAGGTAGTTACTCATTTTTGCAGGAGTTTCCTGCGCGGTTGTAACTTTCGCAGCAAATAAAAGAATTCCGGCAAGGGTGTACGTTTTTCCGATTATTCGTTTCATGATATTTAATTTTAGTTTGTTTTGATTAAAAGACAATTCCTGCTTCAAAAACCTTTGGTTGGAAGGATGAAAAAAAAAGAGTTTTTCAAAAAAAAAAAGCCCGTCCCGGTTAAACAGGAACGGGCCTTCTTATCTGAGCAGGGGTGACTAACAGATACTTATTGCCTGATGAATTTTATTCGTTTGGATGAACCGTTTGCAAAGGACAATTCACAGAAATAAACTCCGGAACTTAGAAAGTCAGTTTCTAATTGATAATTTCCTGTATTTCCCGATGTTTCAAGCAATACGTTTCCATTGAGATCCTTCAGTAAGACCTGTTGTACAGGTTCACTGCTTTGAATAACCAGCTGATTATTCACCGGATTCGGATACAAACGAACCTCTGCATTTTGTTCTTCTAACCCGGCTGTACTATTGTAAATGAAACTCAGATCATCCAGGTACAATTCGTTTGTAACAGACTCATTGGCTGAATTACCGATAAATACCTGGATGGAATCAGGAGCTGTATTATCGGTATAGCTAATCGGGATACTGAAACGGACATAGTTTGAACTTGCCACACCTTCATAAGATGCAGCACCGATCATCTCCTGGGAAGATGAACCGGCATCCCATTTGGTTGAACTGAATTCTAACTGGAACGGACTATTATCGGGTGAGATTAATTTGTACCAGCCAACCAATGAATCCGGACGATGATCAAATGCATGGCCCATTGTCCCGGAGCCACTCATCATATCAACATTTCCAAGCAGGATCATTCCCGGTAAAGTATCCATTTCGCCATCATTGCCGATATCGCTCACACTTGTGATCAGCTTCAAAGCATAAGTCCCGCTGTGGGCCTGGGTTGATTTGATAGCCGTTTCTTCAGCACCGAACATGGTCAGCATATTCATACTTGACCAATATTGCGGATCTTCATAAGTGGTTTGATTGGTCCAGTTTTCAAATCCGCCATTTGGAAAGGATTGAGCGTTTAGTGCATTTACGGCACATGCGAAAGCGATAAATAATACGTGTTTTTTCATAGAATTGCTTTTTGTTTTTCAGACTAAACAATTGTGGATGAAAAAACCTTTGGACAAGGATGAAAAAAATCAAATTTTCAACCAGTAGGAGTGGATGCCCCTACTGGTTTTTTCTTCCGGGTTTCACCCCGCTGTTTTCCGGGTGTATAATTCATCAATTGCTGCTTTCAACAGATAATCCCGCCCGGTAATTTCCTGTTTATCGTGTGAATAGATAGAAATGCTGAGTTCCGAGCAATGTTTTACAGTCAGGTCCGGATGATGATCCATCTGATCGGCGAGCTGAGCAATTTCCAGGACAAATCGTGCCAATTCTGTTTGATTACGGAAATGAACAACCGCTCTAAATTGATGTGCTATGATGTTCCAATTCATGGTTCAATGTATTTGAAAGGGTTTGTACTGCTGTTTCCAATTGTTCCAGGCGATCGATCACAAAGTATGTTTGCTGCAATTCGCTGGTGCAAAAATCAGTTTGGATGATGGTGTTCAGATCAAAAGGAATATGACTGACTTCTTTGTTTGAAAGACTGGAAATCGATTCGTGAAAAGAAGAAATAATCCCTGCTCCGAAGATCCGGAGTCCTTCTTTTTCGGAAATCAACCCGAATTCGATGGTAAACCAGTATAAACGCTGCAATTCCAGGATCCGTTCCGTATTTCCCTTAAACTGTTTTCCAAGTTTCCCGAACTCATGTACGAAACTCGAATAGTTGGTATTGCAGAGCAACGGAACATGTCCGAAAATATCGTGGAACATATCCGGTTCTTCCAGGTAGTCCAATTTGTCTTTTGAGCGCAACCAGGTTGAAGAGGGAAACTTCTTTTCAGCCAATAGGTCGAAAAATTCTTCCACTTCAATTAATCCGGGTACACAATAGATTTCCCATCCGGTATACTGTTTGAACCAGTAGTTGATACGTTCAAAATTGGGTAATTCATGCGGATTTAAAACGTCACGCATTTTTGCCAATGATTCCAGGTAAGCGGAACAAGCCTTGTGTTCCAGGTTTTTGATCTGCCTTTTGAATAACAAAGACCAAACTTTCAGATCTTCTTTTGTGTACTTCTCAAATTGTTGTTTCATTTTACAAGAAAAACGGGTAAATAAAAAAAGCCCGGCTCAAACGAACCGGGCTTCACAGCTATAAAGTTTACATAACGACTTATTCGGTTCCCAGGTTTAGAAACTGATAATAATAAGCGCAAATATGCATTGGACTATTCATGACACAAATGTAACTAATTGTTTCTTAAATAACAAAAGCAAAAATGTTTTGTTAAATTATTTTGATATCGCTTTAAGAATCCGATCTTCATTTATTAAAACATCTCTAAAAAGCACATGGGGAAATGTAGAGTGCTTTGTTTGTAATTTGAAACCTTCTAAAATTTTCAGAAGCGAATTTGCAGTAATTAGTGATAAATGAATTTCACTGGTAGACAAATCTGAATCACATTCAGAGATAAACTGATCTGAAAAATCCGGAGCAACAAGTAAGGTTTTTACGACCCGATGACCGTGAGATTCAGCTACATGTTTGTATGATTTTATTTGCCTTGAAACACTTGAGAATTTATTGTAACCAGCTTCTTTTTGAGTTTTACATTCAACAATTATAATATCATTATTTCCAACATTAATAAGAATATCCATCGCATCCTTTGTGGTATTGATCTTTTTCTTCAAATCTTCATCAATTGACAAACCTAATTGTGTAAAAATTGATTTGGTAATTTCTTCAAATTTGAGTCCTAGTTCTGCTTCTTTTAATAAAAGGCCAGCCTCCTTAAGTTCATTAAATCGTCTAAATCCAATGTTTTCATAATTTTCAATGAAAATGTTTTCAGAGTCGGTATAAGCATCCAGAATATTAGAAATTCTCTCTCCTCTAGTTTTTATATTTTGATTTGTACAAAATGTGATTAGTTGTTCTTCTGGAATTAATTCTAAAATATCAGCAGGCTTAATATTTCGATCTAACAAATAATCTGTTTGAAGTAAATCGGTTTCAGGACTTTGACTTAAGGTTATTTTTAGTGCTTTTTCTATGCCAAGGTTTGATTCTCGCAAATCCTTTAAAAGTTTTGCATACCCATCATGAGAGATACCTACTTTTTCATCCCTTTCTATTAGTTCAAAATGAATTAATAGGTTATTTAATTTTTCGTCGACAGTTGAACCTTTTAAAGCAGGTGTAATATTAAGATGTTTGTCACAGAATTCGTTAATAAACCGTCTTTTATCCAATAAAGATGTACCTTCTTTATGCACGGATTCAGAAAGAATATCTTTCAGTGAAATTCCATTTTTAATAATTGTTTCAATTTTTTCAGGAATTGAAAGTTTCCGGTCTATATTATGCTTTTTGCATATCAAATTAATTTGTGGATCTTTAAATAATTTGAGTACTCTTCTGAGAAACTTATCGGCAACATCTTTTTTCCTGACTTTTCTAAGAACACGAACCATTTCATCTGAGATAAACAGTGTGTTTGACTTTTTTGAAACAAATAAGACACCAATACTTTTTAATTGTTCTACAATCTGGATAGTATCAATTTTTTTTGGTTCAATAACTGAATAATTAATCAATTTCACTTCGTCTTGAGAGAGTTCTAATTCTTTCGAAATTGCTATGAGAATTGATAACTCATCATTTGTGATTTTATGTTCTTGATTGTTATTTGCATCATTACGATAAGCGGTATTTAAACAAGTTTTATAGATCCTGTAATCACGCTTTCTTTCTGATGAAAGTTCACTCTTTTCATCTTCTATATCAGTTTGAAATTGTTTTATTTTACTTTTTAAAGCTTTGATTTCATTCTCATATAGTCTGGAAAACCATTCTTGTTTCAAAATTGAATTTCCGTCTTGGATAATTAAGTCAATAACGATATCCAATTGAGAAGAGGTCCTTCTAAATTCGGTTTTAATAATTGTCATAAATTCATCTTCAACTAAGTTGAATATCTGAGCAATATTTGAATTGTCAACATTTTTTATTCCACCATAAGAAGAAGCCAAAATTTGATCAATTTGTTTTGCATTCTTTGGCTTAGATGAAATTATTGAATCGATGATTTTTATAAATGCGTTTTTTTCTAAAGCGCCAAGTTGGTCGAGTATTTTTTCCAGTTTCATAATGATTAGTTCCGTTTAGTTCGATAAATATAAATTTTAATTTTTTTTTAAGCCAAATACAGATCAAACAATGGATATTATTTTTTCAGATTCAGTGAATTTTTCTATTCTTCCAACTACTTCGAACCAATTAAATGTTTACCTTTAGCGCACCAAAAATTTAAAAAGTTGTCATGAACTTACACGAATATCAAGGAAAATCAATTTTACAAAAATATGGCGTGGCAATCCAGCGCGGAATTGTTGTAGAAAAAGTAGAAGATGCAGTTGCTGCAGCTAAAAAATTGACAGAAGAAACGGGAACAGGCTGGTATGTGGTAAAAGCACAAATCCATGCTGGAGGTCGTGGAAAAGGGATCGTTCAGGAAACTGGTTCCAACGGTGTAGTTTTGGCAAAAGGAATTGACCAGGTTGAAGAGAAAGTAAAGGGAATCCTTGGCGGACACCTTGAAACTGCTCAAACAAACGGGAAAGGGAAATTGGTAAGCAAAATTTTGTTGGCTGAGGACGTTTATTATCCGGGAGAAGCTGAAGTAGAAGAATTCTACATGTCAGTTTTATTGGACCGTGAGAAAGGCCGTAACACAATCATGTACTCTACTGAAGGAGGAATGGACATCGAAACAGTTGCTCACGATACACCACATTTGATTTTCAAGGAAGAAATCGATCCGCGTGTTGGAATTCAAGGATTCCAGGCTCGTAAGATTGCTTTCAATCTTGGATTGTCAGGAGAAGCATTCAAGCAAATGACGAAATTTGTTGTGAGCTTGTACAATGCTTACGAAGGATGTGATGCTGCGATGTTCGAGATCAACCCGGTATTGAAAACTTCAGATAATAAGATCATTGCAGTTGATGCGAAAGTAACGTTGGATGGAAACGGATTGTACCGTCATCCGGATTACGCAGCAATGCGTGACACTTCGGAAGAAGATCCGTTGGATGTTGAGGCTGACGCAGCAGGATTGAACTTCGTGAAATTGGACGGAAACGTTGCTTGTATGGTAAACGGTGCCGGTTTGGCAATGGCAACAATGGATATTATCAAGTACTCGGGTGGTAACCCTGCTAACTTCCTGGATGTTGGTGGTACTGCAGATGCTGAGCGCGTTGAAAAAGCATTCCACATCATTTTGAAGGATCCGAACGTAAAAGCAATTTTGATCAATATCTTCGGTGGTATCGTTCGTTGTGACCGTGTGGCACAAGGTGTTGTTGATGCTTATAAGAGCATCGGGAATATTCCTGTTCCGATCATTGTTCGTTTGCAGGGAACAAATGCAGAAGAAGCAAAGAAAATCATTGATGAGTCAGGATTGAATGTGCATTCAGCTGTATTGTTGCAGGAAGCAGCAGATAAAGTAAAAGAAGTATTGGCGTAAGCTGATTCAAATGATAGTAAAGCCCGGCACTTCGACTACGCTCAGTGACCGGGCTTTTTTATTTTTCTGAAACACTTTTGCTATGGTTTGTGTTATCGGATAAAGCTGTTTTTACAGCATATAGATCAGTGATAGCGGGCGGTTCGCTATTTGGCGAATTGGCAAATTTTCATCCCGATAGCTATCGGGATGAAAAGTAGATCTTACCGTTTCTGACAACTTTACAAGTTCTGAATTGATTACATTCGTTCCAAATCTTTTCAGAACGATGCTTCGACTCAAACTATTCATCTTCCTTTTTATCACCGGATTTTCTTTTTCCCAGGATTCTCTCGTTGTAACCTTATTCGATAAAAGTCTCAACCAGTTTTTGAATGTACGTGATTTCTGTATCGACAAGAATGGACAGGAAGCTTTCTTTACCATTCAAAGCCCCGATGGCAGTATTTCGCAGCTTGCCAGTATCCGGAAATCAGGAAAGAATTGGTCGGAGGCCGAATTACTTTCTTTTTGCGACGAAAACAGCTACATGGAGCCTTTTCTTTCGGATGATGGTCTGAGGCTTTATTTTGCTTCCAACCGACCAGAAAAAGGAGCAAAGGAAGCTGCCAGGAATTTTGATCTGTGGTACGTGGAACGGAAGAACGAAACGGATCCCTGGTCGGAACCTGTAAACCTTGGAAAATCAGTGAATTCGGAGAACAATGAATTCTACCCGACATTGAGCAAAAACAACAACCTGTATTTCACGATGGACGCCAAAACCGGGAAAGGAAAAGACGATATTTATTTCTGTGAATGGAACGGTAAAAAGTATGTTTCTCCAATCCTGCTGAACGACAATATAAACAGTGCCGGATACGAATTCAATGCCTTCATTTCCAGTAATGAACAGTTTTTAATTTACACAAAGTACAACGCTGATGGTGGTTTCGGAAGCGGTGATTTATATGTGGCAAAAAAAGATGCTTCCGGCAATTGGCAAAAAGCCGAAAACCTGGGCTCGGTGATCAACACCAAATACATGGAATATTGTCCGTTTTACGATGAAAAAACGCAAATTTTGTACTTTACAAGCAAGCGGAATTTACTTCAATCAAAAGACTTCAAAAGCATGGAGGAATTCCAGGAATATGTGAACCAAAATGAGAACGGATTGAGTAAGATTTACAGGGTGAAGATTAGTTTTTAATACTTACTAACAAGGACTCATTAGGACAAATAATTGAATTATACTTGAGTAATAAAGTAACCACTGTTAGAACTCAATGGATAGAATAAAAAATAAGTATGAAATAATTTTAGGATTTGTTACTCTAATTATCTCATTTAGTGCTTTTAAGGATGAATTGGCAAAAGTAGAATTGAACTTAGGTTATTATATATTTAACCTGTCTCAATATTTATTGTTCATCGTGATTTGCTTTGCAATATGTCTTTATTTGTACGTATCTGAAATTATTGCCAGAGATACTAAAATAGGAAAATGGAAAATTTTTGACTACTTGGTTCGATTTGCTTATTTTCTATTTGTTTTTATGCTTTTGACTCCTATATTAATTGCTCTCAATATCTTAATAGTTAAAATAACATACCTTTTAATCGATAATGTGAAAGAATTAGAATCAAGAATAGGTTATATGATTTCCGGAGCTCTTGGTGCTTTGACCGCTTCACTTTCAAAATCATGGTCTAAAATATTACTTGAAAATCGTAAGAAGAAAGAAGAACAAGAGATAGAAGAACAAGAGATTAAAGATCTCGATCAGGCTACTAAACTTTTTAAAGATCAGTATTATGCACATTCAATTTTAGAATCATTTAAAGTACTTGAGCTTCATTTGTACAGGATTATAATAAGTCGCAACTTTCGGGTACAGAGATATCAATTTGAAGAAATTGTAAGAATAGCATTGAAAGAAAAGATAATTCAAAAAAGCGACATAGAATCAATTAATGAAATTAGAGAAATGAGAAACGTAGTGGCACATTCTGATGCTGAATTAACCAAAGATAAAGCAGAATCTGCATTAATTTTTGTTCGAAAATTATTGAGTTCAGACTATAAAAAGTAATTAAGATGACCTATGATGAACAATTACAATCTAGTGAATGGAAATCAAAACGAGATCTGATTTTAGAGAGAGACGAATTTAGATGTCAACATTGTCACAAAAAAAAACTCCCTTATTAGAGATATCTTCTAGTTTCGGAATTAAGAATCTTGAAGAAATGAGAGCAAATGGGTATTCGGTTGGAACCAAACTTATTGGTTCTAATTTGTTGTACTTTAAAAATGGGATGCTTTTATCAATTGATTACATCGATGATGAAAATGACTTTGTGGAAGAGAATTTAAAGTTTGCTTTAAAGATTTCTGTGAATAAGAATGACCCTTCAAAAAAAGACATTCAGACAATATGTTTTGTCTCTGATTATGATCAAATAGATCTGAATATACATCATACATATTACATTGTTGGGAAAATGGCTTGGGAATACGACGATGAAGCTTTAGTTGCATTGTGTTATAAGTGTCATCAAGAGGTTCATGAGTCCAACAAAATTCCTGTTTTTAATTCAAAAAATGAACTAATTGATCATGCAAAACTATGCTCTAAATGTAGTGGATCAGGTGTGCTTCATGAATATAAATATTGGCAAAATGGAGTTTGTTTTGGCTGTTCTGGGCATGGAGTAGTTATTGATTGATTTTTCTTATTACTACGTAATAAGGGAGGACCTCCCAAAATTTTTTTTCAATCCGGACACAACCGTGTCATTTTTTTTGCGTTACATTTGCACTCGTCTCTCAATGATGCAGAGACAAAACAAGTAATAACAATTTTAAAAACCGAAGCAATGATCAATTTCAGTATGACATTAGGAGCTCCAACCGGCAAGGATGCTGGTGTGCTCGGGCTTTGGGTTTTTCAATAGCGATTTAAAAATCATCTGTATATGAAAATCCGAAGCACTTAGAGGTTTCGGATTTTTTTGTTCTATACGTTTCCCATTTTCGGTGGTTGAGCGTAGTCGAAACCCCGAAATCTCTTCTTAGACTCAGAAAGAGTCACGAAAAAATCAAGGCAGAAAGAAAATTTCAAGATCAAGGCTTTCTGAAATTTTTTGCTTGGGAGTTTACTGAGGTAAATGACCAACGGAAAATTTTGGAATAACGCCGAGATTGAGATTTTACTTCTGCCATCTAAGAAAAATTTATGGGAAATAAAATTAAGGGGAAAGACTTATTAAAGATCGGCTTCCCCAACGACAACTCTGTAAACATCGCCTTAGGGCTGATCAGCAGATATAAGAAAAGAGAAACAAAAGACCGCGTTCTGAAAGAACTTTCCGAATTATTGTACGCTCCGGATGAATACATCGGAGATGGAGTTTGGGGGAAGGTTGCAGAAGGATTGGTTGCACCGGTTGAGGTGAAATTCAACGAATTGAAGATCGAACGTTCACCGTTTTTGATTTACGGCGAGAATGAAATTGATGACAAGACCAAACATCAGTTTTACCAGGCTTTGAAACTTCCTGTCTCGGTACAGGGAGCACTCATGCCTGATGCGCATTACGGTTACGGCTTACCGATCGGAGGCGTTTTGGCAACAGATAATGCAGTGATTCCTTACGGAGTTGGAGTAGATATCGGTTGCCGGATGTCACTGAGCATTTTCGATGCACCGGCGTCGTTTTTCAACGGGAAAACGCATCAATTGCAGAATTTGCTTTCGGAGCACACCAAGTTTGGAATGTACGAACAGCACAAGATCAAACACGATCATCCGATCATGGAAAGCACCTTGTTCCGGGAAATTCCACTCCTGAGAAAGCTTCAGGGGAAAGCTTACCAGCAATTGGGAACTTCCGGAGGCGGAAATCATTTTGTGGAATTCGGAACTGTAACCATTACTGCTTCGGATGCCGGAATTCCTCCGGGAGAATATTTTGCTTTGCTGAGTCACAGCGGATCCCGCGGTTTAGGCGCTGCCATTGCAAAGCAATACACGCAATTGGCTGTGAAGCAGTGTCCTTTGCCGAGACAAGTACAGCATTTGGCCTGGCTGAACCTGGATACGCACGACGGACAAGAGTATTGGAACGCCATGAATCTTGCCGGTGAATATGCCAAAGCTTGTCACGATGATATTCACGCACGATTGACCAAAAAGTTGGGGCTCCGCATGTTGATGACGATAGAGAACCATCACAATTTTGCATGGAAAGAAACAGTAAACCTGCCTGATCGGCAGACAAGTGGCAAAGAATGTATTGTGCATCGGAAAGGCGCAACTCCTGCGGGTTTGGGTGCATTGGGAATTATTCCCGGAAGTATGACTGCTCCTGGATTCATTGTTCGTGGATTGGGAAATGCTTCCAGTTTAAACTCAGCTTCGCATGGAGCCGGACGTGTGTTTTCACGTTCCGAATGCAAGAGCCGGTTTACGAAAAGTGAGATGATGAAAACGCTTGCGAATTCAGATGTAAGTTTGATTGGTGGAGCAGTGGATGAATGTCCGATGGCATACAAAAACATCCATCACGTCATGGGAAATCAGCAGGAATTGGTAGAAACGATCGGGACATTTTCTCCGAAGATTGTGAGAATGGATCAATAAACGAAAGTATGGAAACAAAATTAGTACATATCACAACCGCAAAAGGACCTTTGGAGTGTCAATTGGCGGCCGGGAAAATCCTGGGTGTTTTGCTTGCAGATTTGAGACAAAAAGGCTTGCAGGCCGAAACGGTGGACCGTGTTACAGGAGCAGAAAGCGGGACCATTTTATCCGCAACCGTTCGGGTAAGTGGAAATGCAGTTCGTGAAGCAATTCAATCGTGGTTGGGGACGATACAATGGATTCAAAAAAGTCCGTATCGTCCCAATCATGGGAGAAAGAACTGGTTTGTGGGGATTTTTGAAGTGGATCCTGCAAAAACTATTGACTGGAATGAAAACGAGATCGTGTATCAATCCGTTCGAAGCAGTGGCTCTGGCGGACAGCATGTTAACAAAGTCAGTTCTGCGGTTCGGGCAATTCATCAGCCAACAGGCATCATGGTTTTCGTACAGGAAAGCCGTTCGCAACTTCAAAACAAGAAAATTGCACGTGAGCGGATCCGTGAAAAACTGGAAAAAGTCCAAAATGAAAAGCTGTTGGAGGTAGTGAACCAAACCTGGTCGCAGCATCATGAACTGGAACGTGGAAACCCGGTAAGAACCTTTACCGGAATGGACTTTAAGCCGAAAAAGGCAGAGAAGACCTTTAAGAAACAACGAAACAAATTGAAACAAGAACTACACAAAGAATTGAACCAATGACAGCAAATATTTACCTGGTAAAAGCACTGGATTATTATCCGTACAACCTGGAAGAAGCTTTGGAATCCTTGAATTATGCAATGGCATACGAAGAAAACAACCCGATTGCCTTGTGTTTGATGGGACGGGTACATTTGGAAATTTTCAAGGATTACTCACTTGCAAACAGCTATTTCAGGGAAGCACTCGCGGCAAGTGTTGATTACCTTGAGACTTATCCTTACTTTTTGGATTGTCTGTTAATCCAGGAAGAGTTCGAAGAAATGGTCAAATTACTGGCTTTTGCACGAAAACGCAAAGGAATCGACAGAGGCCTGTTGTTCTATTATGAAGCCCTGTTTTTTGAAAAACAATTGAAATTCAAAAAAGCGCAGAAGGCAATTAAAGAAGCAATGCTTTTGGCGCAAACCGGCTCGTTTATGTCCGATCTGGAAGAAATGAAGAAACGGATCGAGAAGAAGAGCCAGCTTTAGCTGGCGAAGACTGAGGCTCGATCCGTCAAATGACGGATGGGAAAGCCGAAGGAGAAGGAGCTATAGTCCGCCGCGGCAGAAAGACCGGGCAAAGCAATTCAAATTGCTTCATGCGGGAAGCGTTCGTTCAATTATAATTTGTTCCGGCAAAATCCAATAAAATAAGGAAAGCACCTGCGGGTGCTTTTTCATTTCAAAATTCGTAGTACTTTTGTTGCTGAAAAATACTCATTTTGCGGTTAAGATCTTTATTTACAACCACCTTACTAAGCCTGTTATTTGCATTTCAGTTAGTTGCCGGGGAACCAGATTCGTTATCTGTCAATGCTCGTTTATTGGTCAAAAAAATCCAGGGTAAACATGTAAAGCCGCGAACAATAGATGCTCAATTCGGGAACCAGGTGCATGATTATTTCTATTCCTTTATGGATGCGAAAAGGGAAATTTTCAAAACAGAAGATCTCACGTATCTGAAAGGCTTGAGTGCAAAGTTGAATGAAGATATTGAGACAGGGAATTCCCGTTATTTCTCAGAATTCACCCGGATTTTTTCGGAAAGGTCAAAGGAAATTCAGGCAATTCAGAAAGCATATTTAGGTAAACCTGTTTTATTGAACAGTACAAAAAAATATGATCCGGAGATGCAGGATAACCTGACACCGGCAAACTATAAGACTTTTTGGGAGAATAATCTGTGTCTGATGATATTCTCTGAAATAGTTTCCATGCATCCGAAAGATTCGAAAATCTTATTGAAAGATTCGCTGACTTCATTTGAAAAAAGGGCACGGGCAAAGATCGAAATGCGTTATTCTAATTATTTTGAACTTCTGGCAAGCAAAAAAATGATACAGGAAATGTATTTGAATGCCATTGCTATGAGCTTTGATCCGCATAGTTTGTATTTCAGCCCAAGTCAAAAAGAAGGATTTATCGAAGAGCTTTCAACTCAAAAGGAAAAGTTCGGTATCAGCTACGGGTTGGACGAACAAAACAAGGTGATCTTAACAGATATTTTACCTGGAAGTTCTGCCTGGTTAAGTAATGAACTTTTTTCGGGTGATCAGATCCTGCGGATCAAATTTGGTTGGAAAAGTTCCAACTGGCTGGAAATCAAAAACGGGGTTAGCGGATTAAAAGAGCTGTCGGAAGCTTTTAAGAATTTTCAGGGAAGGGAAATCTCCCTGTTAGTGCTGGATAAGGAAGGAATGGAAGTTCAGGTCGACCTGGAAAAGACAGTCGTTTATAATGATAATGACAATATCAAAAACGCCTTGATAAGCGGTACTAAAAATATCGGTTACATCAGTTTACCGGATTTTTACACTTCACATTCCGCGGATGGAACTGAACTGGGTTGTGCAAATGACATGGCGAAGTGTATTTTGAAATTGAAGAAAGACGGGATCGAAGGATTGGTACTTGATTTACGTGGGAATGGAGGAGGATCGTTGTATGAAGCCGTTGCTCTTTCCGGTATTTTTATTGATTATGGACCAATTTTAGCGACCACGGACAATACAGGAGCAGTTCAGGTGATGAAAGATATCAACCGTGGATTTATTTACGACGGACCGTTGATGGTGCTGATTGACGCAGGAAGTGCTTCGGCATCGGAGATCGTTGCTGCCGTATTACAGGATTACAAGAAAGCAATTATTGTGGGAGTTCCAAGTTTCGGGAAAGCGACCAGTCAAATGGTTTATCCTTTGGATCCTTTGATCGGAGATTTTTCCATGCTCCAGGAAAACCCGGATTACGGATATGCGAATATTACCGGCGGATTTTTGTACCGCGTAAATGGAAAGTCCAATCAGGGAGTCGGTGTGATGCCTGATATTGAATTGGGAATGAGTTCTTTTGATTCCATTGAAGAGCGGGAACGCAATTATAAAAATGCCTTAATTCCGGGAGTAATTGATAAGAAGATGGTATACACATCATCTGCAACGGACTTACCGATCGAAACATTAAAGGCTTTTTCTGAAAAGCAGCGAAAAGAAGGAATTTATGCAACTTATTACCAAATGCTGGATTCACTTGGGAAGAATTTTAATGAAAACCAGGTTGTGATCTTAGATATTACAAGCTATTGGAAGGAAGTACAGAAAGAAGATGTAACAAAAGACCGATTTAAAGCATTAAAGAGCGACGCGAATTGGAATTACCTGGTAAAATCCAATTCCTTTGATCAGATAGTTTATGACAAAAATCCCATTCTCAAAAAATATTTCGAAGATTTTGCAGTGCGCTTAAAACTGGATATTGAATTGTTTGAGGCGCTTGGAATCATGAATGAATGGGTACAATTAATCAAGTAATAAAAAACACAAAATGAAAAATCGATTACTAAAGATCACCTTAATGGTCGCCTTTTTTGGAACGGCGAACACCTATGCACACACCGCAGTAGAGTATAGGAATGTCTTGACTGCTGAAGATGGTAAGATCAACCAGGATATGTGGGATTACACCAGTTCCGTTTCACATGGTAAAAGTGCCCGTAAAGTGGAAAAAAGAAGAGGAGAATTGATCCAGACATCGAATGCTGCTTTGAGTAAGGCAAAAACAGCTAGTGGATTTAACGGTTCAACTCAGTTTCGTGACTCGGTGATCGAGTATTTTAGAATTTCAAACCTGGTTTTGAAGGAAGATTATGCAAAGATCGTCGATATGGAAGCCGTTTCGGAAGAGTCCTACGATGCAATGGAGGCATATATGCTGGCAAGAGAGCGTGCAAATGATAAATTGGTTGCTGCTTCCGAAATGATCAGCAGAGAGCAAAAAGCATTTGCGGCGGCGAATAATATCAACCTGATCTCATCGGAAGATGCTCTGGACAAAAAAATGTCGATTGCAGGTGAAGTCTACGATACATACAATGAGATCTATTTGATTTTCTTTAAAAGTTTCAAACAGGAGGTATACCTGACAGATGCAATTACAAGACAAGATATCAACGCCATTGAGCAAAACAGAAATGCCCTGGTTTCTGCTGCAGAAGAAGGATTGAAAAAATTGGAAGCTGTAAAGCCGTATAAAAATGATAGAAGCATGATTGAAGCGACCAAAAAATTGTTGAATTTCTACATTGAAGAAGGAAAGAATGAAATTCCTAAAATGTCTGACTATTTCATGAAAACGGAAAACTTCAACAAAGTGAAGAAAGCGTTTGACGAAATTCCTGAAAAGAAAAGAACACAGGCAGATGTAAATGAATACAACAAAGCCGTAAACGATATGAATGCAAGTGTAAATACGTTTAACGCAACCAATCAGAACTTAAACAAAAAACGTTCAGCATTGATTGATGGCTGGAATTCAGCTGCTGAGAAATTCACAGATACACACGTTCCGAAAGGAAAATAAATAGAATGAACCAAATGAAACCGATTCAGTAATGAGTCGGTTTTTTTTGTGAAAGTAGTTTGAGTTAAGGGAGATTCCTTATCTTGGATCAAACTTGAAACCATCAAACCCATGAATAGATTCTTTCTTGCTGCACTTTTAATCACTTTATTGATAAGCGTTTCCTGTGATCTCAAACCACCGAAAACAATTGAAGGAGTCAACTCTGCCGTACAATTGACAGATACTTCCGGTACAACGATTGCAACGCGTTTTCTTCCTCCCGAAGGTTATGAGCGAAAAGCACAGGATAGTAGTAGTTTCGAATTTTATTTGAGGAATCTTCCGCTTAAAAAGCACGGTTCGGCCGTTCATTTATACAATGGTGAGTTAAAGGGAAACCAAAGTGCACATGTGGCGGTTATCAATATGTCTGTCGGTAAGCGTGATCTGCAGCAGTGCGCCGATGCGGTTATGCGTTTGCGGGGAGAATATCTGTTCCACAATAAACGGTTTTCGGATATTCATTTCCGTTTTGTGAGTGGCTTTAATTGCGCATATTCCAAATGGCGTGAAGGGAATCGTGTGGCGCTGAATGGCAATTCGGTCTTTTGGCAGAAATCGGCTTCGGCGGATAACAGTTATTCCTCTTTTTTGAAGTATATGGAAACGGTTTTCAATTATGCCAGTACACTTTCCCTGGAAAAAGAATTGCGTTCTGTTGAACTGAAAGACGTGGAAATCGGAGACGTATTGATTCGCGGTGGGGCTCCCGGACATGCGGTTATCGTGGTGGACTTGGCGGAGAACCAGGACGGCGAAAAAATGGTGCTTTTGGCTCAAAGTTATATGCCGGCGCAGGAGATCCAGGTTTTACAGAATCCAATGAACGCAACAACATCTCCCTGGTATAACCTGGAGGAGCACATGAAGATCTATACACCGGAATGGACATTTGAAGCCTTTCAGCTAAAGCGATTCGAGAGATAGTTGAAAATGACTTCAAACTGCTATCAGGATGAAGGTGAAAGAGATACGATTGAAATTTATATAGCATTGAAAATCAATTGTTTAAATGTGAACTGTTCGCAAATTAGCGAACACTCGAACACTCGAATTTTAGGAGAAGAGAATTCCGGAATTTGAAGACACCTAACTGCTTGTCAAGTTGTTGGTTCTGAGGGTTAAATGACGTTGTTCTAATTCGGAATTCGGAATTTGGAATTCGCAATTCAATTTGCAGTATCTTTGCATCGATGAATTTCCTGAATAAGAGTATGATCAAATATAAAACAGCCGAAGAAATTGAAATTATGCGCCAGGCAGCCTTGGTGGTTAGCAGAACCTTAGGGAAAGTGGCAGAATTGATTCGCCCGGGAGTTACTCCCCTGGAATTGGATAAAATGGCGGAAGCTTATATTCGCTCTCAGGATGCTATTCCGGGATTCCTGGGATTGTACGGATGTCCGAGCACCTTGCTTATTTCAGTAAACGAACAAGTGGTACATGGTTTACCAACCGAAAGACCGATCCAGGAAGGTGATATTGTTTCTGTTGACTGCGGAGCTGTTTATAAAGGATATTACGGAGATCACGCATATACATTTGCAATCGGAAAAGTTTCTGAGGCAAAACGCAAATTGCTTGACGTTACCCTGGAATGTTTGTATTTGGGAATCGAACAGGCGCAAGTAGGAAACCGGATGGATGATATTGGTTGGGCAATTCAAACACATGCAGAAAAACATGGTTACGGAGTTGTTCGCGAATTGGTAGGACATGGATTGGGTAAAACCCTGCATGAAGATCCGCAGGTTCCCAATTACGGAAAAAGAGGACGCGGAAAGAAGATCATGAATGGTTTGACGATCGCAATTGAACCGATGATCAATATGGGAACCGAAAAAGTCATTCAATTGGAAGATAACTGGACGATCGTCACTGCTGACGGGCAACCAAGCGCTCATTTCGAGCACGATATTGCAGTGGTTGATGGAAAACCGGTGATCCTTTCCACATTCGACTATATCGAAGAAGCCCTGGCAAAGAAAAATGATTAGTGAACGAATCGTTTTACTGGCCATACTGACCGCCGGAATGTATGGATTATCCACCCTCATGAAGGATGGAGCATTTATTTTTCCTTTCGGTTTGTACAAAGCAGGATTGTTCCTGGTTGCTGTTATTTTATTGATCGCTAACCGGAGAAAAATCCGTCTGAAAGAAGTTACGTTGATCCTTTGGACTGCCTTTTTAGCCGTTTCTTCCAAGTTTGTGATGCAGCTGATCTTTACGGATCTTGATTTTGAAGAGAAACAGGGTTCAATGATTGCATTTTCGTCCTGGTTTTTCCTGGGATTTGTACTGTTCTTCTTTATTTGGCAGATCTTACTCGCTTTTGAAGATAAAACGATGTATCGTTGGTTACAGATTGCCAATGCAGTCGCGATGGCGATTTGCCTGATGATGAATATGTTTGAGTGGCTGATCGTTCCTTCCTGGATGTGGTTAATGACCGTTTTTTTAAGCAAAGCAGAGAATCCAATGCATAAATCAATAGCAGGTCTGGTCGGTTTTATCATTCTAAGCTCCTGGTGTTCTGCCTTGTATTTCGGAAAAGATGCAATCTTAGGAAACCTGTAACATTTCCCGGTGACTGCATTATGGATTTAAGAACCAACTGAATATGCGATACCGTTTACTCCTTTTGTATATATTTCCTTTGTTTTTACAAGCTCAAACGATTTCGGAGCAAGTTAATTTCATTTTAAAAACGACTCCGCGATCAGTCGAAAAATATATCAAGCCAACTAAGAAGGATGTATTGTTTCTTGAAACAGCTTTCAATAATGCCATTTTCACGAATAAGGCACTGCTGAACTCGGTGAAGGACAAAGTCATTTTGAAGATCGAACTGATCTATACGACTTACCGGAAATCGGAAACATTTGATCAGCATGGATTGAGCAGGAAACGCCTGGAGAATTTATTCCTCGCAGCTCCGAATAGTTTGGAACAATCCGGAATTGAATGGGTATTGGTTGCACAAACCGGATGCAAATCTCCGGAAGAAGGGAAGGATTATTTTCATGGATTTGCCATTACTTACCGTGACCTTCCGGATGCAGTATCTGCAAAAGTAGAATCCAGTTTCATTCGGGAAGTTGCGTCCGGGAAGATCAAATCATATGCCTACGACACGTATGTAAAAAAGGAAACGGAAAAGCTGAAACAAGATTCTCTTGAAGATGTGGAACCGGTTATTGTTCTTCCGAAATTCCCGCATAGTGAGCGGGCCCGTATCGATTATTTTTCGAAATACCTGAATTATCCGCCTGAAGCGAGCGGACCCAAGAAAGTGGATGTGCAATTCATTATCAATAAAGAAGGCAAGATCACGAAAATCGTATTCCCAAATATGCCCGGTCCATCTCCCTACAAAGATGAAATCAGTGAGTTTATTAAAAGCATGCCCGATTGGACTCCGGGGACATTGAATGGAAAACCAACAGAATGCATGGTGCAGTTTTCGGTAGATTTCATGACTCGGGGCAGTGTTGTACCTTCACCGTTGGAAGTTTTTGCTACGGAAGTTCCGCCGAAACTAAAAGCAAAATTGCCGGCTTACGATTATAATGCGATCAAACCGCAACCGTCATCCAACCAGGTGAGTAAAGCCCTGACGAAAGTGGATTGGTCCAGGGCAACGCTTGTATGTGATGTGACAGGTAGTATGGCCCCATACAATGCACAGGTGGTCGAGTTTATTGCAAATCAATTGAAAAATAAACTCCAGGCACCCAAACAATTCGTTTTTTTCAATGATGGAGACGACAGGAAAGATAAAACGAAGAAAGTTGGTCAGACCGGCGGAGTTTATTCCTATACTTCCAGCAACCTGGATTCGATTTCGGAGTTCATGATTTACGTCATGACAAAAGGATCAGGTGGTGATTTACCTGAAAATAATGTAGAAGCATTGATACACGGATTGAAAACTTATCCGCGAACCGAACGGTTCATTTTAATTGCCGATAACTTTGCTTCTCCCCGGGATATGTCATTAGTTGGCAGTATCGGAATCCCGGTGCATGTGGTCGTTTGCGGAGGAACCATTTTGAATGAAGATTACCTGGATTTGGCTTATAAAACGAAAGGATCACTCAGTTTTAACGGTATTGACTACCAGGACTTTTATCAGTTTGAAGACGGATCAACCATGCATATCGGGAAAACAACTTATGTGCTTAAGAAGGGACATTTTGTCCAAAAAAGAGATTAACACTACGGAGATTCGACTCCGCTCAATCACCTCAGTGCTAATGATAATTGATCTCTGTAAAAGGTGACTGAGCGTAGTCGAAGTCCCTTTTTTACAACTTTTAACACCCATCGTTGAATCTTATTTATACATTCACTCCGAAAACCAATCGAAACTGAAAACTATGGAGTCTGACAAGGACAAGATTATTCGTCTGGAAGAAGCCTATCGAAAATTATGGGCCGAGCACGAAGATTTAAAGATTCGAATTAAAGAGAACTACGCTGAATTCAAAGTTTTACGCGAGCAATTCGGAGTTGAAAAAGCACCGGTTCACGAAGCAAGTTCCATTCAAACTGAAATCAAACAACAACCAATAGCTGTTCCGGTTCGGGAAACAGAGAAGCCAATCGCTGTGCCTAAAAAAGAGAAAACTTCCTGGGAACAATTTATTGGTGAACAGTTATTGAGCAAGATCGGAATCGCGATTGTTTTAATCGGTGTTGGTATCGGTGCGAAATATGCCATTGATCACAACCTGATCGGGGAGAGCGGACGAGTGCTCGCCGGATTTGCTGTTGCTTTGATATTGGGTGCATTTGCATTTATTTTCCGGACGAAATACCAATCCTTCAGTGCTGTATTGGCAAGCGGAGCAATCGGAGTTGCTTACTTCATGACCTATGCGGCTTACAGTTTTTACCAGTTGATCCCTTCTTCTGTTGCTTTTGGAGGTTTACTGCTGCTGGTATTGATCGCAGTTTTTCTTGCGATGTATTACAACCTGGCAATCATTGCACATTTGGGACTGATCGGAGCGTATATTCTTCCTCCATTGGTATCTGACGGTACAAAGCATATTTCCTATTATTTGCTTTATATGCTGATCATTAATATTGGAATGCTCATTATTTCCGTTATACGGAAGTGGCCAACCATTCAATATCCGGTCATTGTCTGGACAGGGGGTATCTTCCTTTTCTGGTTCAATACGGATTTCAATTATCAAAAAGATGCCACAATTGCTGCGCTTTATCTGGTTGCGTTCTTTGCGTTGTTCGTATTCGGGATCGTTGGAAGAAATCACTGGAAAAAAGATGAATTGGTGGGACATCAGCTGGTACAACTTGTATTGGTTGGGATCTGTTATTTCGGAGCAATCGGTTTCGTACTGGATAAAGCACCTTTTTGGCAAACCATTGTGTATAATGTCATTGGGGTAGGAGTTTATTATTTGAATAAAGTACTTTTCGAACGGGAGAACAGGCAGGAATTCAAACGTGTTTTCCTTGCGTTGTCCTTGTTCGGACTATCTAATTTACTTACCTCGTTTTGCGGAGACTATTCCTACATCTATGTCATGGTAACCGGGGTCTTATTGTTGTTCTGGTTGTCGAAAGAAATCACAAGAAATCTGGAGGAAGTGATCGGGATCATTTTATTGGCTTTAGCAACCCTGTGTATTCTGATCGAAGTTTTCATCCAATCAATTAAAAGGGGTGAAGTACTTCCATACTATCAAAATGAACTGCTGATAACTGTTGGATTGGCTGTGCTTGCAATGGCGCTTACATTTGTACTTTTATCGAGATACCAACCGGAATATTACAAGAGCATTGCATGGCAAACAGCCGGTATTTTTGCATTGTTCTTTTTATTGTTTGTGGGTTCTTATGCAATGAACCTGCATGTGCAATACATGTATTCAACCCAGTTTGACATAAATACTAAGGGATTGAAAGAATTGATCGAAAAAACAGAGAAGTTTAATCAATTCTCGGATTCGGTGACTCTGTGGCAATATGCCTGGGTTTCTGTTTCGGTATGCACGTTCAGTGTATTCAGAAGATGGGTACTGCGCCGGGTCGAGAATTATTCAAACGGTTTGCTGATCTTAGGAATTATCTTGCTGGCAATTTCCTTAATAGGATTTACTGCGAGTATTTCGAATAGTACTTCCATATACGAAGGAGAAACGTATTGGAATTCTTTCAATGGGGCGCATTATGTTTTATTTGCCGGAATTATCGTGACACTATTGGCTGTTCGCTCTTACGAAAAACAGGAAAACTGGGGGAAAGCTCTTGGTTTGTTACTGATCTTGTGGATGCTTTCACTGGAGTTGGTCCAATGGTCACTTGTTTCCGGATTCGGAGCGGGCTATAAAATCTGGTTATCGGTGTTGTGGGTATCGTTCGCAGTTTCAATGATCGTCATCGGGATCAAGCGGAGACAAGCTGTTATGCGAATTACGGCGATGGTTATTTTGGGAATTACGATCCTGAAAATGTTCTTTTATGATCTGAGTACTTTAAGTACGATTTACAAAACGGTAGTCTTCATCGCGATCGGAGGATTGCTGCTGGTAGGGGCATATTTTTACCAGACCCTGTCGAAGCAGGAAATGGTGCAGAATGAGAATGAACCGACAGCAGATCAGCCAAAGCCGAGCGCTGCGGTTCAGGAGAAAGGGAATAAGGATACGAGCGGGACAGACAACTGAAATTAATTGAAAGGTGGCTGTAGTCGAAGCCATTTTTCAATTTAGTCGTATCTTTGCACCATGGTAAAAATTCGGGATATTGAATTGGGTGAATTTCCGCTTCTTTTGGCTCCAATGGAAGATGTGAGTGATCCACCGTTCAGGGCTCTGTGCAAGAAGCATGGGGCTGATTTGATGTACACTGAATTTATTTCTTCTGAAGGCTTAATCCGGGATGCGATCAAGAGCCGTCAAAAGCTTGATATTTTCGATTATGAAAAACCGATCGGGATTCAAATCTTTGGTGGAGATGAAGAAGCCATGGCGATGTCGGCAAAAATTGTGGATGCGACAAACCCGGATATCCTGGATATCAATTTTGGCTGCCCGGTAAAAAAAGTAGTCAGCAAAGGTGCAGGAGCAGGTGTCCTGAAAGATGTAGACCTGATGGTCCGTTTGACACAGGCTTGCATCAATTCAACTAAATTGCCGGTAACGGTGAAAACCCGCTTGGGCTGGGATCATTCCATGATCAATATTATGGAAGTAGCCGAACGTTTGCAGGATATCGGTGTGGAAGCCTTGTCGATCCACGGACGTACGCGCGCACAGATGTACAAAGGTGAAGCAGATTGGAGTCACATTGCTGAAGTAAAGAATAATCCGCGGATCAAGATCCCGATTTTCGGGAATGGAGATATTGATACACCGGAGAAAGCATTGGAATATAAAAACCGTTATGGAGTGGACGGGATCATGATCGGTCGCGCAAGTATCGGTTATCCGTGGATCTTTAACGAAGTAAAACACTTTATGGAAACCGGTGAACATTTACCTGTTCCCGGAGTGAAAGACAGGGTAGAGGCTGCACGCGACCATTTAATGATGAGTGTAAAATGGAAAGGTGAACGCTTGGGAGTAGTCGAAATGAAACGTCATTATACGAATTACTTCAAGGGAATTGCACATTTCAAGGAATACCGCACCAAATTGGTGACTTCGTTTGATTTACAGGAAATATTGGATACGCTTTCTTACCTCGAAGAGAACTCTGAGGAGTTTATATTCTCGAATCCGGTGATTTAATTAGTGTAAAGCCTTATGAATAAAGGGCTGTTCGCAATATCGCGAATTCGCAACCCGATGTGTTTAATTCGCTGCTTTCGTATACGTATACTTCACCCGCACGTGCTCAAATGGTGCGTAACGTGTTCCAGCTGTAAAAGTCAGTTTCTTCGCTGCATTTTCGGCTTTCATTCGGGAAGGTGTTGACTTAATAGTCGATTGATCTCCAATGATCTTGGTTCCCGTTACAATTCCTTCACGATTTACGGCTAATTCAACTACTACCGTTCCTTCGGCAGCACTTGGAATAATAAATTTCTCGTTCACAGTCAATAATTTACGGCCCGAGTCAACCAATGTTCCTGTAAGTATTTGAGATTCAGCCTGGGAGTAGCTTAAAAACGCAATTGTAAGTAGAAGAAGTTTTTTCATTGTTCAAGTTTACGAAATTTCTGCCCAATTTGGTTTGTCCTGAAGCCTTTTTATTGCCTCCATCCGCAAGAAAATATGTTCTTGTTTTTCCAAACGCGGGTCATCTGTCAAAAGCGCTCTTGCTTTCTCACGAGCCAGTGCAACAAGCGGGCCATCTTTTGCCAAATCTGCAATTTTCAAGTCAAGGTTCCCACTTTGCTGGGTTCCCATAATATCTCCCGGTCCTCTCAACTCCAAATCGACCTCTGAAATTTCAAATCCGTCATTGGTGCGGACCATTGTGTGAATCCGTTTTTTGGTATCTGCAGATAATTTATTCCCGGTCATCAGCAAACAATAGGATTGTTCGGCCCCGCGACCGACCCGGCCACGTAACTGATGTAATTGGGATAAACCGAAGCGTTCCGAACTTTCAATCACCATGACGGAGGCATTCGGTACGTTTACTCCAACTTCGATTACAGTTGTAGCGATCATGATTTGGGTCTTGCCTTCCACAAATTGCTGCATTTCGTAATCTTTGACTTCCGGTTTCATTTTTCCATGAACAATGCTGACTTTGTAGTCCGGCAGCGGGAACGCGCGACTGATTGCTTCAAAACCGTCCATCAGGTTATTGTAATCCAGGGTTTCGGATTCCTGGATCAGCGGATATACAATGTAGATTTGTCTTCCGAGCGCAATTTCCCTGCGAATGAATCCGAAAACAAGTGAACGGTCTTTTTCAAAGTGATGTTTTGTAGTAATGGGTTTTCTTCCCGGTGGAAGTTCATCGATTACCGAAACGTCCAGATCTCCGTAATAGGTCATGGCAAGTGTTCGGGGAATGGGTGTTGCGGTCATGACCAAAATATGCGGCGGAGAAGTGTTTTTCTTCCACAGGCGTGAACGTTGCTCCACACCGAAACGATGTTGTTCGTCGATTACAACTAATCCTAAGTTTTTGAACTGAACGATATCTTCAAGTAGTGCGTGCGTCCCGACCAAAATGTGGATTTCACCACTTAATAACTGTTCGTGGATTTCTTTTCGAAGTGATTTCTTTGTGGAGCCGGTCAATAAGGCAATTTTCACGGAAGTTCCCTCCAATAATTCGCTTAAGCCTGAAAAATGCTGGTTTGCCAGGATTTCCGTCGGGGCCATCAATGCTCCTTGTAGGCCCGAACCGATTCCCATTAAGATTGTTAGCAGCGCAACGACTGTTTTCCCGCTTCCGACATCACCTTGTAAAAGACGATTCATTTGAAAACCGGAACCAATGTCTCTTCGGATTTCCCGAAGTACTTTTTTTTGTGCGTTCGTCAATGGGAAAGGCAGGTTGTTTTCATAGAAATCATGAAAGATCTGCCCGACTTCGGAAACAACCTGGCCGCTGTTTTTTTGCAGATTGATCGACTTTCGCAATAGTAATTCAATTTGAAGGTTCAGGAGTTCCTCAAACTTGAAACGCGTACGCGCTTTTTGTGCAAGCACTACATCAGCGGGCATGTGAATTGCACGAATTGCTGCTCCGAAAGCTGGGAGTTTTAGTTCCTGGATCAATTTCGGAGGAATGGTTTCCTCAAAATAAACTTTGGAAGCCAGGTCCAATAAACCTTCAATTAGTTTTTGCAATCCCTTCGAATGTAAACCCGACGCCGTTAACTTTTCCGTAGAAGAATATACCGGCTGCCATCCCATACTTGCTTCGTTGCCCGTTGCCGGGTTTAATTCCGGGTGTGAGATATTCCAGGTATTGACATACCGTTTTGCTTTACCGAAAACAATATAGGTAGTATTTAATTTCAGGTTCGGGAGAATGTATTTGTAGCCCTGGAACCAAAGCAGGTCGATAATCCCGGTATTGTCCTGGAATTTGACCGTTAAGCGCTTTTGTCTTCCGCTTCCTGTTTCCGAAACAGAGATAATCTGTCCTTTTAACTGAACGTAACCGTCAATTTGTGGAATGTCTTTGATCAAATGAAATTGAGAGCGATCAATGTAGCGGAAAGGGAAGTGATAAAGCAGGTCGTGATACGTTGCGATTCCCAATTCGTCCCTCAGTAATTTGGCTCTTTGCGGACCAACTCCTTTGAGGAATTCGATGTGAGTTTGCAACCATTGATTCATGATGCGAATTTAGCTATTTTGGATATTATGATGTTAAGACATCAGGATATTAAGACTTGAAAAGAATTTAAGTTTTAAGAACAGGAACCCTATAAATGATAAATGGAGTCCAGACAGGCGTCCGAACTCCATTCACTAATCAACCTAACCTAACCACCTAAATCAGTACAAAGTTATATCTATTTTGCGATTAGGTAAAACATTTTTAGTTAAAATTATCTTAATATCGGGTTTTTATTGATGAACGGTAAAATTGAGTTATTTTTTGTGTTGTTTTAATCCTCTTTCCAACCAATTTTTAAACAATTCCGGGCTTCCGTGATTCTGGTAATCAGCTGATCCGACAGGAATATCTTTCCCGTCCGGAGTTTGAAGCACATAATAAGGTTGGGAAGAAGTTTTGTATTCTTCAATTTGCTTGGCAGTCCATTTATTTCCAATGGTGACAACATCAAATGCACGTCCGTTCACTTTTACTGTTCGTTGTTCTTTTTTCGGAAGTTCCGTTCGCTCATCTACATATAATGAAACAATTACCACATCATCACGCAAGTGTTCAATAATTCCGGGTTCGCCCCAAACAGATTGTTCCATTTTACGACAGTTTACACAACCCCATCCGGTAAAATCAACAAAAAGCGGTTTGTTGACTTCTTTCGCATAAGCCAATGCTTTGTCATAGTCATTGAATGCCATCAATCCCTGAGGACCTTCGTGCATTCCTTCTACATGTTTTGTGTCAGATGCGGAAACGGTCGTGCCACCACCGCCAAAACCTTTCGGCGATTCCGCATAGAAATCAGGAGGAAGGAAAGCATTGACCAACTTAAGTGGTGCGCCCCAAAGTCCCGGGATCAAGTACAAGGTAAACGCAAGTGTGACGGTTGCCATCATCGTTCTTCCAACGGATAATTTTTCCACAGGACTGTCATGAGGAAGCCTGATTTTTCCAAGCATGTATAATGCAAGTGTTCCGAAAACAGCGATCCAGATCGCAATAAATACTTCGCGTTCCAACAAATGCCATTGCATAGTAGTATCGGCAGTTGACAAGAATTTGAATGCAAATGCAATTTCCAAAAAGCCTAAAAATACTTTTACGACATTTAACCATCCGCCGGAGCTTGGCATGGAATTCAACCAGGACGGGAATAGAGCAAACAACATAAATGGTAAAGCAAGCGCCAATCCAAAGGCAAACATTCCGATCATTAACGCGGAATCTCCTCCGGTAGATGAAATTCCTACCAACAAGCTTCCCAGAATAGGGCCTGTACAAGAGAAGGATGCCAATGACAATACGAGCGCCATGAAGAATATTCCGACAACTCCACCTTTATCTGCTTTTTCATCTGCTTTATTCGTCCATTTTGCAGGTAATTGAATTTCGAAAGCACCTAAAAATGATAAACCGAAAACAAAAAGCATTAAAAAGAAGAAAATGTTGAAATACACATTAGTAGACATTTCATTCAATAAACTGGATGCTCTTGTAGCGACCACAACACCACCAAGTAAAACGTGGATTGCAATAATTGAACCTCCATAAATAAATGCATTTCTTCTTCCTAAAGCGGGTGTTTTACTTCTTTTCGTAAAGAAACTCACAGTCATCGGGATCATCGGGAATACACAAGGCATAATGATTGCCGCGAATCCTCCAAAAAAAGCAAGGAAGAATGTTCCCCAAAGAGATTTTTTAGTCTTGTCTTTTTTAACAACTGCTGGTTTTACGCTCTTATTTTCTTCTTTAACAGCAGCAGTTGTTTTTTCCTTGTCGTTTTCGTCTTTATCTGTTATAACAGGAGTCTGTGCAGTGTTTTCATCTTCCGTTTCTTCCACTTGAACAGTACCATCTGCGCATGCTTTTACATTAACTGTTGCAGTAGCTTCGAAAGGAGGAAGACAATAACTGTTGATCTTACAGGTTTGGTATCCGTATTTGATCTTGATCTTAAAGTCTTTATTCGATAGAATTTCGATCTTTTGCTTGAACTTGATTTTTCCAACGTGATAAGCCTGATCTTCATCCGCTTCGTCATCGTGGTGTAAAATCGGTTTTGGTTCCGTTTGTTTACCAACCAACTTGAATTCTTTGGAGCTAATTGCCTCAAAAGTGGTCGGAATTCCGAAAGATCCTTTCGGTAAGAACAAGGCATTGATTTCCCAATCCGGAACGATGGATACTTCAGCAACGATTGTTGCCTGGCACTGATCGTTTTGTTCTACACTAAATTTCCACTTGACTTTGTCTTCAGGAAATTCTACCTGGGAAAATGATTGAAAAGAACTAAATGCTATAAGAAGCAATGAAAATAAATGAGTAATTCTCATGAGTGTGTTTGGATATTATGGAATTGTTATGGAAAAATCAAGATCAACAGGAGGAAGGCACATCACTTCATTACAAACCATGAAGGTGACATATCCTTTAATGATGTCTCCGGATTTTACTTTGTTTACTTTACGGGTGAAGGTTACTTCCGATTTGAAAAAGTCCAGAGCTGCCTCAAAGTTTTCATCGTATTCATGAATCGCTTTGGGTTCTTTGACTTCACCTTCAAATTTTACATTCGGATTTTCTGTGAATGTAAAACTGGTCGGAACCGGTCCGATGGTGTTATTAATGTGTTGGCTGTACAAGTGCCAGCCTTCAGAAATAACGGCTTTCATTTGAATTTCTTTGGTTCCCGGATTGTAGGAAAAATCCCATTTTACACGATCTTGAGCAAAAAGGGTCGTTCCAATCAATAAAAAGGAGCATAAAAAAAGCAGTTTGCGCATGGGCTTTAGTTTATAATCCAAAGCTACAAAACGAAAACTGCTTGACAATAAGAGTTTATCTGCTTTTCTTGAAAAGCTAAAACTTCAATTCTACAATGTGATCAATAGGAATCCACATTCCGCCTTTCAGGCAGATGTATTTTTGCCCGGTGGCCCAAATGGTTGTGTTGACTCTTTTTAGTCCTTCGTCGTCGTGGAAAATAATCCCAACTTTATGGTGATATCCGTTTCCCAATCTCGTAGCTTCTTCTAATTTGCTACGAATATCTGTTTGTTGTTCGAATTCAACCGGATGTTTAAAAGACAAATCTTTTACAACTTCTTTTTCGACAGTAACTGGTTCCATTGTGCGGGTTTTTAAGAGTGTACAATCCGAAATTTAATAAAAAATTAATTTGAAAATCACATTTCGTGAAAAAAAAGTGTTACAGATCTTTTTTAAACCTGGAAACTTTGATTATCAGTGAGGTAGATGAATTTGCAAGGTGTTTTCCCGAAACAGAAATTCCGGGAATCCAGGTAATTTCATCTCCTACACGAAAAACAGGATAGGAACTTCGCCATTGTTCCGGGATTCCCGAATCTTTCAAAAGTTTGAAGACGGAACTTTTTCCATTAATCCCAATACGCTCCATGGTATCCGAAGAATTTGCGAATCCTTTAGTAATGGAAGTCTGGCATTTCGCTGCATCCAGGTAAACTTCCCATTTGTTGAACGTAGCGGGTAAGAATTCAACTTCTTCAATCTTGAATTCCCACTGTGTGATTTCAGCAAAATTGGAATTCCACGAAAATCCGTCTTTTGTTCGGAACACTAAACTTTTATCGATTCGTGAACTCAATTCGGAATCTTCCAATGCTTGGATCCGTTCAATCATCCAAACCGGCCATTCGAAATGCGAACAGGCAAGAAGTTGTTCTTCGAAGCTTAATGCTTTCCATTCCCGGAAAGAAATCAGGTAAGTTTTACTCCAGGTTTCCAGTTTGGTTTTCAGTTTGGTCCTGATTTCCTGCTGCGTGTCGCGAAAAACGGATTGGATCAGTTTGATGGAGTCTTGCAGGTTCGGGTTGGATTCCAGCAATTGCGGAATGAGAATGTTTCGAAACTGGTTCCGCTTGTAATCGTTTTCCCGGTTGCTTGAATCTTCCCGCCATTGAATAGCGTTTTCGATGGCATACTTTCTAAGTTCGTCTTTTGAAAGTTCCAGGAATGGACGGATAATCCCGTTTCGTTCCGGATGCATTCCTCCTAGTCCGAAGATACCGGAGCCACGCATGAGCTGTAAAAAGAAGGTCTCTACCTGATCGTCTGCGTGATGCGCCAGTAACACGCGATTGTCCGGAGATTTTTGAACAAAGTCCCGGAACAGATCATGACGGAATTTCCTGGCTGCCTCCTGCAGGTTGATTCCTTTTCCTTTCGTTAATTCTTTCGGACAGCGAACGACTTCAATTTCCAGTTGGTGTTTTTTTGCAAGTGCTCGGACAAAGGCTTCGTCCCGATCGCTTTCTTCGCCCCGTAATTGGTAATTGATATGAAGGACCGAGGGTTCGAGTCCCGCCCAGACCAGAACCTCTAACAGAACGGTTGAATCCAGTCCGCCGGAACAGGCCACGCATAGATTAAACTTTTGCAGGTTTAATCCCGAAATGGCTTCTCTTACCACTGACATGTGCCGAAAAGTGAGAGGATTTTGTCTACTTTGACCTTGCATTCTTCGTATTCTGCTGCTGCATCCGAAAGCATGGTGATCGCGCCGCCAACTCCACAGGAAAGTTTCCCGGTTTTAGCGTCATATACTAATGTCCGGATCAGGACATTCAAATTGAAATCACCATTCGGAAAAATGACACCAAAGGAACCGGAATAGAATTCACGGGAAAATCCTTCGTATTTCTCGGCCAATTCCACAGCCGATTTTTTCGGAGCACCGGTCATAGATCCCATTGGAAATGTCGCTCTCAGGATATGAGAGAACGAAATGTCTTCTTTCAGGTCACACGAAACAGTGGAAATCATCTGATGTACTGTGGGAAACGAATAGATCCCGCAAAGTTCATCCACATTGACACTTCCTTTCGTAGCTAATTGGGAGAGGTCGTTCCGGACTAAATCTACGATCATGACATTTTCTGCGCGTTCTTTTACACTTGTTTGAAGGTCGTTGCGGTTTTTCAGATCTTCTGCGTCCGTAGCGCCTCGTGGAGCTGTTCCCTTAATAGGTTGGGAAATCAGTTTATTCCCTTTCTTTTGAATGAATCGTTCGGGACTCGCAGAAGCGAACATCCAGTTTGCTGTTTCCACCATTCCGGCAAACGGTGTGGGGTTCTTTTCCCAGAGGGTTTTGAAATACGGCTGAATGGTTTTCAATTCCATTGGCCCGGATTCGATGAGCTGGCAGAAATTCAATTCATATACGTCGCCAAGCTGGATGTGTTCTTTGACTTTAGTTACACGTTCCAGGTAAGTGTTTTTGTCAATTTTTGCTTTCCACCGGATCGGGGCAATTTTTCCTTCTGATTCAAACAGCTCGCTTGCTAACAGTTCGTGTTTTTCATCGTGTTTTCCTTCGAGCAGGTAAGTGCTTGTGCTTTCGTATAAATAAGTGCTTTCGGGAACCCAAATGCGTAATAAAGGTAAGTTGTTCGAAGTGTGGGGGATGTCGATAATATCCAATCCCAGTTGATAATTGATCACGGTGAAGAGTGTCCGGTCGCTGTGTTCCTGCATAAATGTGTCCAGTGCAGACCAGTTTAAATCGGCGCCTAAGACAAATTCAGATTCACAACCGATTCCAATGAGGAAGGAGTTTTCCTGGTGTTTGAAAAGTGCACGCTCAATCATTCTACGAAATTAAGAAATGAACAATTGATTTCTACCTTTTTTTCATTGCCAAAAAAAGGTAGAGCCAAAAAAGTCTAGGCTTGTACTAAAGAATCTGCAAACTACAGGTCATTCCGCGAAAGCATTTAAAACTCGTTCGACCGCTAAGGCGGATCGAACTTCAAACACCAAATGCTTTTTCCGCTTCATTCCTTTGTTTGCTACGATCCCTTGCGTAAGAGCCTTTTTAAAAGTGAGTTAAGGTTTTCACATCTTTTAAGAATGATTCCCATTCGCAATTCAGCATTCGCAATTCGCAATTGGAAAAAATAGTATTTTCGTTCAAAACCTGAGCATGTTATATCGAATCTTAAAGGCAATTATTTCATTCGGAATCCGGCATTACTATCGTGAGATCAAAGTAGTGAACCGGGAATTGCTGGATAAAGAAAACGGCCCGTTGATCATTATTGCGAATCATCCGAATACGCTGATGGATGCGTGGATGGTGGGTTTTGCCAATCGAAGACGTGTTCATTTCATGGCGAAGGCTACTTTTTTCAGTTCACCGTTCAAACGCAAATTATTGGGTGCTTTGGGAATGATCCCGATCAACCGGAAATCGGATGGAGCAGTTGCGGGGGTAAATAACAAAGATTCGTTCGAAGCATGTTACCAGTTGTTGGAAAAAGGGGAGATCCTGGTGGTTTTTCCGGAAGGAACCAGTTTTTTGGAACGAAAACTCCGGGAAATTAAAACGGGAACTGCACGCATTGCTCTGGAAGTGGAGCGCAGAAACCAGGGGAAACTGGGACTGAAGGTAGTCCCGATCGGTTTGAATTACGTTTCAGCAGATTCGTACCGGGGAAAAGTACTGGTACATGTTGGGAGACCAATCGAATTGGAGGATTTGTGGAAAGAATACGAATCGAACCAGGCGCATGCGGCAAAATTACTCACCGAACGATTTCGCGTAGAGTTGTCGCGGGTATTCGTAAATATGGAGGATTCAGCCCGTGAGGACCTGATCGAACAACTGGCGGATCTGTTTGTGACGAAGTATACCAAGCAGACTGATGTAGCCGGCGAAATGAATTTCATGAAATCCGTTCAGGCCCGCCTGGAGGAATACAGTTTGACCAGTCCCTGGAAATTGGATGAAATTCAGACAGAAACCAGTAATGTATTCGCTTCACTTCAATTTTTGGGTATCAAACCTGATTTTTTGGACCGTCCTTACCGGCCGATGTTGTTTTTCAGGCAATTTATCCAAAGTTGGTTATTTGTGATTGTTACCGTTCCGATTTTCCTGGTTGGATTTATTCATCACATGATCCCGTATTGGCTCATTGGCTGGATTGTTCCTAAAATGACGAAGGAAGTAGAATACCACGCGCCACTTTCGATTTTACTGGGTTTGGTTTTGTACCCGTTGAATTACCTCGGTTTCGGTTTGCTGGCGCATTTTTGTTTTGACCTGAGCTGGCTGGAAACCTTATTGTATTTAGCGGTACTTCCCTTGTTTGGAACTTTTGCTCATTACTACATGCGTTACATGTCGCACCTGAACTCCAAACAACGTTTTGGTCGTTTTGCACGCAGGAGGAGTGCAATTCTTCAGAATTTGCGGGAACAGCGTGAACAACTGAAAGACTTGATTTTTAGAGATTAAGCGTGCGTTAAAACGGTGTAAAGTGAATCAAAATGATTTTTTTTACTTTTTTTTAGTGAAAATCCTTTGATAGAACGATGCATTTATTAATTTTGCGCCTGTCTTAGGGAGACCTCAGACGCGTTCTTTGTAAGAATTTTGGAGGGATGGGTGAGTGGCTGAAACCACCAGTTTGCTAAACTGACGTACTGGTAACGGTACCGCGAGTTCGAATCTCGCTCTCTCCGCAATTTTTTCTCTCAAGAGCTTGCAGAAGTGAAATAAGTGAGTATCTTTGCACCCTCAAAACAGAGAAAACAGAACTTCAAGAACGATTGAAGTGCATTGAAATAAAAGCCTAGTTCGGGGCGTAGCGTAGTCCGGTCATCGCGCCTGGTTTGGGACCAGGAGGTCGCAGGTTCGAATCCTGCCGCCCCGACACAAGAAAAGGGGATGAGCAATCATCCCCTTTTTTGTTTATTATTTGTTGTCTTTCCCGATACGCTTTGCTACTCGAAATGACAACGAGAGAGTTTTCTCAACTGAATGCTGCACTAACGTTTGCATCACCAGTTGAAAGTATACTTTCAACGGTCCCATAGCTCAGTCCGCCACGGCGGAAGCAACTGCATCTTCTAAGCAGTATAAAAAAGAGAAAAAGACATTATGGCCCCGTAGCTCAGCTGGATAGAGCAACTGCCTTCTAAGCAGTAGGTCTTTGGTTCGAATCCAAACGGGGTCACGAAAAAGCCGCACTAGTGCGGCTTTTTTTATATCTTAAAAATAAAAATGCCTTACTATTCATATGTCCTTCGTTCTTTAAAGAACGGAATTCTCTATAAAGGTTCAACAGAAAATATTGAGCAGCGGTTACAATCACACAATTCTGGTTTGGTGAATTTTACGTCGAAACATGTACCCTGGGAAATGGTGTTGTTTGAAGAGTTTGAAACGCGATCTGAAGCAATGAAGCGAGAGAAGTGGTATAAATCCGGAGTAGGGCGGGACTGGATTAAGGAGCAATTGGCCCCGTAGCTCAGTCCGCCGCGGCGGAAGCAACTGCCTTCTAAGCAGTAGGTCTTTGGTTCGAATCCAAACGGGATCACAAA
>CAMLLB010000008.1 GCA_946480815.1 uncultured Flavobacteriales bacterium | reverse complement strand
CGGGTTTTTGGTCAGTGATTCTTCCTGGTAAATGATTTCTTCAGCCAGTTGGTAATCGATTGTCCCGAAAGAGCTGTAATTGCACCCGGCATTTTCCAGTCCGTTCTCAACTTTCAGGTCACGGAACAATTCGGCGTATTTGTTTGTCTTTTCCCGGTAAACCAAAATAGAAATACGCTCATGTTTCTTGTCGTAAACAATAAATCCGCCATCTGTTTTGTTTTCCGGGAACAGCTTCCCTTTTGCCAAAGCAAGCAATTCGTAATTTGCTTTTGATTTGAAGTAAGTCCGATGTTTTTGAGCCAGTTTTTGGAACAGTTTTGTGTGGATGGTAGAAAATACGCCGTTGTCTGAAAGTGCTTTTAACGAAACCCGATGTTCGGAAACCTGGTCTGCGAATTCCGGATCATCGTACGTGGAAGTTTGAAAAATTACAGGAACTGTTTGTATCTTGCTTTCGATTTCTTCGCTTTCAGCTTTTCGGGGAATAACCTGTTCTTTCTCTGGTTGGAATTTTGAATGATCTGCTTCATTTGTCGGCTTGTTGGAAGAACAGGATGACAAAATCAGTATTGATAGGAGTGCGAGTGTTTGTTTCAACGAAATGTAAATTGAGGTTAATCGAAGGTAATTAATATTTCGATCTGTGAATTGAATGGCTGAAGATTTGTCAAGGTTCTGTTTTACCGACAGCTTCATTTGCTTTGGATAAAATATCCCGGAATGCTTCAGTGGTTGTTATTTCATTCAGTTTCTTCGGTGCCGAAGGGTTTAGAGCATGTTCTCTCAATGCTAATTGGAACCAATGTGTATCATGCCAGTTACCAAGTTTATAGCCAACTTTCTTAAAGATTCCGATTTCTTCAAATCCGAGTGCCCGGTGAAAACCAACACTCTTGTCATTGGGTAAACCAACTCCGGCATATACATTAAAATGTCCTTGTAACCTTAAGAGGGCAAAAAGCGTTTCGTAGAGAATTCGGGCGATCCCTTTTCGGTGAACTTCCGGTGACAAATAAACAGTTGATTCAGGGCTCCATTGATATGCCGTCCGATACCGGTGTTTACTGGCATAAGCGTAGCCGACTATTTTGTTTTCGTGCAGACAAACCAGCCATGGATAATCTTCCGTGTTTGTTTTAATGCGTTGTAAATATTCATCTAATGTGGGCACTTCATATTCAAAGGAAATGATCGTATTCAATACATAAGGTTCGTAAATACTTAATACTGCCTGTGCATCATTTTCTGTAATTAAGCGAATAGAGTAATTATTGTTCATTTATCAGTGTGTATGAGGTTATTTCAGCCAAGTTTCTATATCGACACTGTGATGTAAAATTCGGATGATCTCTAATTCCTTGTTATTATTAAGCTTGTAAAAAATGATATGGGATTTTACGATCGAAGCACGGTATCCAAAGCGAATTGACTCTGCTGATCTTCCTATGAAATAATTCGTTCTCAGGAATTCAATTTCTTCGATGAGAATCAAATAATAACGATCCGCCTGCTCTTTAGACCATTTTTTGAACGTATAAACCCATATTTTCTCAAGATCCGAATAAGCTTCTGCACTTATTTTCAATACCAGTTTTTTCACGAGTGCTTTTTGTGCAGAGCTTTTAAATGGTCTTCCGGATTGAAGTCTTCTATCCATCCGCTTTGTTCACCAACAATTAGTGCGTTTCTCAATTCATTGAGTTTGCGTTCTTCATTTTCAAGAAGGCGTAGGGCAGATCGGATTACTTCGCTTACAGAACCATATCTCCCTGATTTGATCTCATCATTGATGAAATTTTCAAAATGATCTCCCAGTGAAATGGATGTGTTTTTTCCCATGATTTCTTAATTGTTGAATTAAAAGTACCAAAATTTGGTAACTCAAACAAAGAGAATATTCAATTTTATTCGTTTAATTTCTTGATTAATCAATCCAGCAAACTCCGAAGTTCAATCAATTCATTTACTTTTTCCAGGTTTCCTACTTGCTGGAAGGAAGAAACGAGGTTTGTCAGCATCCGGCGAATGATGTCCGAATTGGAACAAGGTTGAAAATGGCTTGCTTGCGGTGCGACCTGGATACTGGATAGGAATTGCACAATATCATCTTTTTGAAGCATGCTTCCTTTCGAAAATGCGTTGATATAAAATAGAACCCCGTATTCGTTCCCGTTCGAAATAAACTGGTTCACTCCATTGTTATCCATGTAAGCCAGGATGAAATGGTTCGGGAGGTTTACTCCGTAAATCGGAAGTTTCAATTCCTGTGCAATGACACTGTAAAGAATACTAAGGCTCAAAGGATTTCCTTTCTTTGTTTCAATAACGGTATTGAGAAAGGAATTCAGAGGTGAATTGTAATTCTTTGAATTCCCGGAGAAACCGTATTGCCCGAAAAGGACTTTATTGATAATGCGGATCGATTCAAAGGCGGTCATATTCGGATTCAGTTCCAGCCAGCAATCTCTGCGAACACGTTCAATGAACTCGTAAACGTATTTTTCGTCTAAACCGGGATATTGGTATTTTGCTACGAGGATCGCACCTTTTAACAGGTCTTTGGTCGAACTGCGATACCAGGAAAGCATTTGACGTTTGCATTCTTCGAATTGGATCTCGTGGATCAATGTTTCGATCCGTGATTGAAAGAGCAGGCCATAATCTTTTTCTTCCCAGGAAGATTCCAACAACTGAACTGCTTCGGGACCGATCTCCAATAAGCGATCTCTTACATGCGCATAAACTTGCTCATCCGGATCATCCATGAGTGCAATTAGGGCTTGTAAAGATTTGAGATCTTTCATGAAACAAAGATATAGGAAGCTGAATTCGAATTTTGAATTCTTTCGTTGAAACTATTAATACTGGAATGTGAACAACGAATTAAATTGGTTTAAACTGCCTGTTTTTGCTTGGAAAAATTTAACAGTTAGTGTAACTTTTCGCAAAATAATCGATTAAAAGTGATAATTACTCATTTATAAAAAAAACGTTTGGTATGTTATTTGTTATCAACGATATTCGCATCACTAAATACTACACAAAATGAAACGACTCTTAATTTTTAGCTTTTCTTTAGCAGCAATTGCACAAGTTGCATCTTGTAAGAAATGGAAGTATGATGAAAGTAATGCCCCGAAAACAAACGCAATCGTAGAGAATGCTTTTGCTGAAATGGCAAATATGTCAGATCAGGCATATAAAGGCGGGACTTTTATATACGGAATCGGGAAACCAATTTATCGCTACCAGGACAGTCACGAAGTTACTGAAACCGAAAAAGCAAATTGTAATGTAATCATCACAATCGATACGGTAGGTTCTCAGGATACAATCACGATTGATTGGGGAACAAACAACTGTACCTGTCAGGATTACAAACAACGCCGTGGTAAATTGATCATTTCTTACAATGGTCCGTATTACAACCAGGGAACAATCATCCGCTATACTCCTGTAAACTATTATGTGAACGACATTAAGGTAGAAGGATTGATGACCATAGAAAACATGGGGTTGAACGGATCGCAACAACCGTATTACAATGTGAACATAAATGGTGTTGTAACACTCACTACAGGTGAAATTGCAACCTATACTTCAGCTCAGGTTCGGACATTTACAGCCGGGTATAATACCGTTCTGAATATTTATGACGATGAGTGGGACATTACGGGGACTGCAAATGCACAAGTAGTAAATGGCGATGGGTATGTGGCAAACATTACAAGCCCGCTGCATGTGAAAGTCGGATGTCCGTACATCACGAAAGGAATATTGGAAATCACACCGACTGGGAAATCAACCCGTACGATTGATTACGGAGCAGGTTCTTGTGACGGAACATTCACTATTGAAATCGACGGACATACGTATACGATCAATTATTAATAGATCCGGTATTCATATAAACAGCAGGGGCGCGATTAATCGCGCCCCTGCTGTTTTAATATAATTTGATCGAATTACTTCATCAATTCGGTGATCAATCGGTCATTAGAGAAACCTTCCGCTTCTGCACGGTAGTTCCGAACGATACGGTGTCTTAAGATTGGCAATGCAACAGCTTTGACATCATCAATATCCGGTGAAAAACGGCCGTGTAATGCTGCATGACATTTTGCTCCGACGATTAAGTATTGAGATGCTCTTGGCCCTGCACCCCACGAAATAAAGTCTTTCGTCAATTGCGGTGCCATCGGATTGTCTTTACGCGTTTTTGCAACCAGCTTAACTGCATATTCCAAAACATTATCCGGAACCGGGATACGACGGATCAATTCCTGGTATTCTGCGATCTTTTCACCTGAAACGATCTGTTTCAATTGAATTTTGGTATCCGAAGTGGTGCTTTTTACAATTGCAAGCTCTTCAACAAATGTTGGATAATCTACCCAGATATTGAACATGAAGCGGTCCAACTGAGCTTCAGGTAAGGGATAAGTTCCTTCCTGTTCGATTGGGTTTTGAGTTGCCAAAACGAAGAAGGGGTGAGGGAGCGTATATGTCGTTCCCGCTGCTGTCACTCTTCTTTCCTGCATGGCTTCCAATAATGCAGATTGCGTTTTTGGAGGCGTACGGTTGATCTCATCCGCTAAAATAATGTTGTTGAACAATGGTCCTTTGATAAACTTAAAATGACGGCTTTCATCCAGGATTTCAGAACCAACAATGTCCGAAGGCATCAGATCGGGAGTAAACTGAACGCGATTAAAGGATAATCCCAATGTATCTGCAATGGTATTTACCAAAAGGGTTTTTGCCAATCCCGGAACTCCCACAAGCAAACAGTGTCCACGCGAGAAAATAGAGATCAGAACCTGATCAACTACTTCTTCCTGACCAACAATTACCTGGTGAATTTCGTTTTTAAGCGCTTTATAGTCTTTTACTAGTTGTTCAATAGCAGCAACGTCTGACATAGTTTTATCGTTTTTCTTTAAGGTGCTTTAGGTATCCACTCATTTTCGAATTTGCAATCTTTGAAAGAATCATCGATCCGAATGTATGCGGTTGAAATTTTGGTCTTAGTCCAGTTGGCAATTGTCTTTTGTTTCTTTTGTTCCAATGCCATCATACGGAAGAGGTTGTAATCATCTTTCAGGTTCCCAACATGAGGTTTTGTTCTTTCTGCAACGCGAACAATTCGGATAGCCTCCTTACGCTCATTAAAATCGTAATAAAGCAATGGCGCAGTGATTTGGTTCAATTCCAATCCATCTGTCAACTGGAACATCATTGGGTCTACCTGGTTCACCTGTTCAACGCTCCATTTTATTTCCCCTGTGATTGGATTCGTAATATATCCTTTATTCTCTTTTGTATTGACATCGTTGGAATAAATCCTTACAGCTTCTTCCCACGTAATTTTGTTTTGTTTCAAGTCCTCGTAGCAACGTTCCATTCGTTTACTGGAAGCATCCAAACTGTCCAGACTGAATTTTGGTGCGATCAGGACATGATTTACGATGTAATCGTCTCCTTTTCGTTCGATCAGCTGCATGAAGTGGTATCCGAACTCTGTTTCGAATACTTCACTGATTTCACCTACTTTTAAACTGTAAGCCGTTGCTTCAAACGGACGGACCATTGCTCCCCGTGTAGCTTCAATTCTTCCGCATGCTTTTGCACTTCCCGGATCTTCGGAATAGAAAGAGGCAGCAGAGCAAAATGTCATTTTTCCCGCAGCAACCTGTTTTCTCAAATCGGAAATTTGTTTAAATGCAAGGTCTTTATCTGCCTTGGTGATCTTTGGGAAAATAGCTATTTGCTGAAAAGAAAGTTGGGAATTGATATACGGTAAACTGTCTTTCGGAATTGAATTGAAGAAATTCTCAACATCTAAAGGGGAAACATCAATTGCGGCGGTAATTCCACGTTCAACTTCCTGCCCCTGTAATCGTTTCTTAATGGTAGCTCTGAATTCCTCCTTGATCTGAAGTTTTGTTTTCCCGTAAAAAGATTCAATGGTAATCGGGTTTCCTTTTTCATCTTTTACATTCTTCATTTGGCTTTCGATCAAACGAAGTCTGTTTTCCATTTCGGCGTCTACCTGTTCATCACTGATCTGGATTGAATCCAATTCAGCCTGGTTAACCAGCAGGAAGTTATAAAGCATCTGCTCCAGGATCACACATTCATTGATGTCTTCGGCCACTACACCGTTTTGTTTCATGGATTGTTTTTGACCCTCTATTTCGGAATAAAGCACAATGTTATCACCCACCTGGGCAACTACTTTATCGATTAGTTTGGGCTGGGCAAAAGACCTGGTGAATGCCAATAGGAAGAGTAAACTTAGGAATATGCTGTATTTCATGTTCTTTTTATCAAGCAAATGAGCTGCTAATTTCGTGTTCTTTTTTGAGATTCAATCAATAACGCGTAGCAAATTACATTATTTTAAGAATTAACTGTTTTTTGCAAAAAGAAAAACCGGCATTGCCGGCTTTCTTTCTTATTTTCCTAAACTGTAAAGTACTTGCTCGTGAATGACGATCGGATGCTTTTTAGCGATTTCTGTTAACCATTCTTTTTCAAGGTAGGTTTGATAATCAGAAGTTGCAGCTCCTTTTGCTTCGGTCATTGTTTTCTTAGCTGGTTCCAGGATCTCGTCTACTTTAACGATGTAATATTTACCATCTACAACATAAGCAGGATTTACTCCTTTCTTCAGATCATGTCCTTTCAAGTAGGGAGTAGATTCTACTTCGAATTTACCTGTTCTCACACGCAGGTTTAATTCCGAATCCTTGTTGATTGCGTTGATCACCGTACGGGAAGAAATCGTATCGCTTTTCAGCATTGCAGCAACTTTTTTGGAAACAGCTTCATTGGAGCATTCATATACGTATGCATTGTATCTTTTTCCCCATGAATAATTCGCATTGTGACTTTCAAAGAATGATTTTAAACCGGAAGTATCCTTGATTGCTTTATTCCATACTTTATCAGACATGATCTCATATAATAAGATACCGTCGTGATACTCCTGCATTAATGCTTTGAAATCAGGGTATTTTGAGTCCAGCTTACTTTCTTCGTATGCAAGGATTTCGCTGTTTTGCCAGGAAGCGTACTGTTTTTTAACCAATGCAGCTGCTTCCATACTTTTGTAGGTTCTGTAATTTTTCTGAAGGTAAGCAGCAAAATCTTTCTGTGTAAATTCTTTTTTGTCCAGGGTAAACATAGCTGTATTTGATTTCAAACCGTCAGCTGTCCACGTTCCTTTGAAATAGTTCGTATCAATATTTTGTACAAACCACTTGCTCGTTTTACTGTAATTGTCCTTGAACGCATACGTTTTCTTCAACTTCTGGATAAATGATTGCTGTGTAACAATTGAACGCTCGTCTTTGTTTACTTTCCCTTGGATTTCTTTTCTTAATTCTTCAAAAGAACGCAATGGTGTCAACTCCAAACGCTTGATGATGTGGTATCCGAAAGCTGTTTGTACCGGTTGGGAAACATCACCGTTTGCTTTTAACTGGAATGCTGCTTCCTCAAATTCAGGGACCATTCGTGTTGTTGTTCCCGTTCCGAATAAAGGCAATTCACCTCCTTTTTCTGCAGTCTGTGCATCGTCAGAGAACTCACTTGCCAGTTTTTCAAACGATTCTCCGGCCTGCAATTTCGCATAAATCTCATCTACTTTTTTGTGAGCTGTTTCAATTTCTTCTGCACTTGCATCTTTTCCAGTTGCAACCATAATATGTGCTGCTTTCATCGTTCCTCTTGCCGGACGCATATCAATTACTTTCAAAATGTGGTAACCGAATTTCGTACGAACCGGATTGGAAATTTTCCCAATCGGAGTATTGTAAGCAGCTTCTTCAAACTGGTAAACCATCTGGAAAGCCGTAAAATAACCTAAATCTCCACCGTTTCTTACTGCAGATGGATCATCAGAACCGTTTTTACCTTTTGCAACGGTATTAAAATCTTCACCGTTCTCGATCCGTTTCTTGATTGTCATGATGCGGTTGTAGGCCGCAAGAGTGTCTTCAGGAGAAGCATTTTCAGCTATTTTCACCAGGATGTGTGCAGCATGGACTTCATTTTTCATACGCTCATATGCCTGATTTACCAAGGCACTGTTTTTCGTAGAATCGATCAAATATGGTTGGGACAATTGTTTTCTGTAACCTGCCAATTCCTTTTTTAATTTCGGAATGGTGTCATATCCAAGAGCCTCTGCTTCTGCAACTTTCAGCTTGAATTTTTTGAATAATTCCATGTACTCGTCCAACGATTGTTTATCGTATTTCGGGTTGGTATTATTTTTTAAATAAATCTGTAAAAATTCGGATTTGGTAACCTTTTTACCGTCAATCTCCATCACAACGTTATCTGTTTGGGCAATGGTGTTTAGGGAAAATAGAATTCCTAAGGCTAATAATAGTCGTTTTTTCATGTATTGTAATACTTTATTCAAACCAAGAACGCCAAAAATAACACATTGTTTTGGGTTTGAAAGTAAATTCGGATGATTTAAGAAAAAATTAAGGATTAAATAGTGTTAGGGTGCAAAAAACAGTAGGGGCGGAAAATTTTCCGCCCCTACTGTAAATGAATTATTTTCTGTTAATCACTTCAAGCTGTAATTCGGTGCTTCTCTTGTAATGGTCACATCATGCGGATGTGATTCACGCATTCCCGCAGAGGTAATACGAACGAATTCTGCACCTTTCAATTTGTCAATGGAACCTGCTCCGCAGTAGCCCATTCCGGCTCTCAAACCACCAACGATCTGGTAAACCACTTCGAACAGGTTTCCTTTGTATGGAACACGTCCTGAAATTCCTTCCGGCACCAATTTTTTGATATCGTCTTCTGCATCCTGGAAGTAGCGGTCTTTTGAACCTTTTTGCATTGCTTCCAAAGATCCCATTCCACGGTATGATTTGAATTTTCTTCCTTCATAAATGATTGTTTCACCCGGAGATTCTTCCACTCCGGCGAACATAGAACCGATCATAACGACATCTGCTCCGGCAGCAATCGCTTTTACGATATCTCCCGTATAACGGATTCCACCGTCAGCGATAACAGGAACTCCGGTTCCTTCTAAAGCTAAAGCGACATCATTTACTGCGGTTAATTGCGGAACTCCAACTCCGGCAATTACACGTGTTGTACAAATGGATCCGGGACCAATTCCTACTTTTACTGCATCTGCTCCGGCTTCTACCAGGTACTTTGCAGCGGCAGCTGTAGCAATGTTTCCTACGATGACATCCAGTTTCGGGAATTGTGCTTTTACTTCTTTCAGTTTAACAACAACTCCTTCCGTATGTCCGTGAGCAGTATCAATAACAATTGCATCTACACCCGCTTCAACCAATGCCTGTACACGTTCGATCGTATCATGTGTAACACCGACAGCTGCAGCAACACGTAATCTTCCGTATTGGTCCTTACAGGAGTTTGGGTGTGTTTTTACTTTGATGATATCGCGGTAAGTAATCAATCCGATCAGCGTGTTGTTAGCATCAACAACTGGTAATTTTTCGATTTTATTTTCCTGTAATATTTCTTCGGCAGTAGAAAGACTTGTTCCGTCTTTGGTTGTGATCAGGTTTTCTGTGGTCATGATCTCTCTCACAGGACGTGAATGGTTTTTCTCAAAACGCAAATCACGGTTCGTGATGATTCCTTTTAATTTTCTTGCTCCATCAACAACCGGAATTCCTCCGATTTTGTATTCGGCCATTAAATTGAGTGCATCATCTACCAATGCGTGCTCGGATAAAGTAACCGGATCCAGGATCATTCCGCTTTCCGAACGTTTTACTTTTCTTACTTCCAATGCCTGGTCGGCAATGCTCATGTTTTTGTGAATCACTCCGATTCCGCCGTGTTGAGCAAGTGCAATTGCTAAACTTGCTTCCGTTACCGTATCCATCGCTGCAGAAACGATTGGAGTGTTAACCTCAATGTTGCGGGTAATTTTACTTTTTAATTGAACGTCGCGAGGTAGAACTTGTGAAAATGCTGGGACTAAGAGTACGTCGTCGTATGTAAGACCTTCTCTGACTGAATTAAGATTGGACAGTGCCATGTGTGAACCTACTTTTGAAATAAATTCTCGCAAAAGTAATTATTTTCAGTTACAAACAAATCGGTTTAGTTAAACTTTCTGTTAACTTTTCGACTTTCACCTGATAATTAATGTTAAACGCAAGGAATGCCTTCGATAGATTATTGAAAAATCCGTATTCTTGCTGTATGAATAATTGGTTGAAATACGGACTTATCGGAATGGTGGTGGCCATTTCTTTGAATGCAAACTCCCAAAAACAAGAGAAGTTGGTTCAATTGTCGGGAGTGGTAGTTTCTTCGGATAGCTTACAGGAAATGCCTTATGCTGCAGTTTATAACAAAACGGTTCACAGAGGAACGATTGCGGATATTTATGGTTTCTTTTCAATGGTCGTTCAACCGGGCGATACGATCATGTTCCGTTATTACGGGCATAAACCGTCTTCTTATATTGTTCCGGATACTTTGAGTGAAAGCCGTTATTCAATTATCCATATGATGATTGTCGATACGATCCAATTGAGCGAGGTCGTTATTTATCCATGGCCGTCAAAAGAAGCTTTTGCTCAGGCATTCGTGGAAATGGATCCATATGAAGACGCCATGTTGAGAGCACAGAGACAATTATCCGGACAATCTTTGGCAAACCTTGCGTCACTGGTTCCAAGCGACGCATCCATTTCTTTTGGGAACGTGGTAAACCAAAACAACACACGTTTATACACGATGGGCCAATCTCCGGTAAATAACTTGCTGAATCCTTTTGCCTGGGCTACCTTCCTGCAGAAATGGCGATCAGGTGAGTTGCGGCGACAGTAATGGAAATCTCATGATTTTATCAAATAATGATTTCGTTATATAACGAAGACATGATATTATATCTTCCGTATTTGTTGATATCAGGATATCTTGTTTTAATAACTTAATTCTGGAGATTATTTAGCATTAAGAGCCTTTTTATAGCGTTCCAAAACCCGTTCACGTGCCCATTTATGATCCACGATCGGTTCAGGGTAATCCGGGGAGCCAAATTCAGGGACCCATTTTTTGATATATTTAAACTCAGGATCGAATTTTTCCTGTTGACTGGTCGGATTAAAAATACGGAAGTAGGGTGCAGCATCAACACCTGATCCTGCTGCCCATTGCCAGCCACCGACATTACTCGCCAACTCAAAGTCAAGTAGTTTCTCTGCGAAATAACGCTCGCCCAAACGCCAGTCGTGCAATAAATGCTTGCAAAGAAAGCTTGCAACGACCATCCGGATGCGGTTGTGCATGTGACCAGTTTGATTGAGTTCGCGCATTCCGGCATCTACCAATGGGTAACCCGTCTTACCATCGCGCCATGCCTGGAATTGTACTTCATCAAACTCCCATTCAATACGGTCGTATTCCGGTTTGAAAGCTTGAGTTACGCTCAGTGGGTACCAATACAGGATCATTTGGTAAAAATCTCTCCAAATCAATTCATTCAAATATTTCTCATTGGTTTTTTTTGCCAGTCTTGTTAATTCCCGGATAGATACTGTTCCGAAACGCAGATGAAGGCTTAAACGCGAAGTGCCTTCAATTCCGGGGATGTCACGAGTATTATGATAATCCCGGATGATTTTTGCGGGAAGTTTTGAGGATGGGAAATCCTGAGTTTGCTTGTCACTGAAACCTAATTCTTCCAGCGATGGAATAGGAGTTTCGATTCCCTTATTCAGTTTGGAAGTGTATTTTCCGACCGGATAAGTTTTCAAATAGAAATCATCCAGCTTTTCCTTCCAGCGTTTCATGTAAGGAGTGAAAACAAGATAAGGCTTTCCATCAGGCTTTACGACCTCATCTTTTTCAAAAATAACATGGTCTTTTGAGCCTGAAAAGCCGCATGCCAGTTTTTGAAGTTTTTCGTGGATGCATTTATCGCGTTTGATGGCTTCCGGCTCGTAATCCCGGTTGCAAAAGACTTTTTGAACAGAATGTTTTTCTACCAGCTTGGGAATTAGTTCTGTTGGATTTCCATGAAATACCCATAAAGATGCTCCCAGTTTTTTGTAAGAATCACCTAACTCCCGGATTGTTTGATAAATGAACAAAACGCGTTGATCGTCCTTGGGAAGCTCGCTTAAAATGTTTGTGTCAAAAATAAAGATCGGCTGAACTTTCCCTCCTTGTTTCAGTGCTTTGAAAAGTCCGGCATTATCATGAATTCTTAGGTCTCTCCGGTGCCAGAATAAAGTTAGTTGTTCCATATAGTTCGTCTTAATGGAAAATGGAGAATTTGAGAATTGAAAAGGTTAGAATCTTATTCTTAAAAAATCACTTGAATCTGACTTTTCAATTTTGCATTTTCAATTCTCAATTAATACCACGAATGAATAATTCCCATCACGGCAACGAAAACTCCAAGAATGGTTCCAATCAAGGTCATCCGGGTACGTTTTTTCAGGTAAACGATGGAACAAAAGAGAACGGAGAACACACCAACGATAATACTGAGCATACTCAGAAAGAATAGTTGATTTTCGTAATTGAATCTCAGCGACTGTGTAAATTCGTTGTCTTTGATATCCGCGTTACTGTTCAGGTCTGTCAGGAACGGAATAATTGCAAACTGGTTGTAGCAAACCAAAAGTAAGCCAATAACACTGATTACAAAACCTATTGCCGAAAGCGCTCTCATATTAATTGAACTGTCTGCAAAAATAAGAAAAAGTGTTTGCTTTTGATATTGGTACCGAATTTCGGGATTAGTGCAGCCATTATTTTGTTTAAAAACATGCTTATCCTATATAAATAGTTAGATCCCATCATATTCAACGCCGTTTTTAGGAGTTTCCCATAAGCGTACTTTCAACTTCAGTTCCGAAGGAAGTTTGGTGCGAAGAATGTTCCAGCAAACCAAAGCGATGTTTTCAGCTGAAGGGATCAGGTCTTTAAATTCCGGGCAATCCAAATTCAGGTTCCGATGATCAAACCGTTCCAAAATTTCCGACTTCATAATGTCAGAAAGACGCTTCATATCCATTACGTAACCCGTTTCAGGATTGATCGGGCCATCCAGTTCCACTTCCAGTTTGTAATTGTGTCCGTGGAAATTGGGATTATTACACTTTCCGAAGATGCGGTCGTTTGTCTCATCATCCCATTTGGGGTTAAACAAACGGTGTGCAGCATTGAATTGTTCGATACGAAAGATTTTCATTGGAAAAGGATTTCTTCTATTTGAGGTTTGTAATCGCTAACCAGGATTTGAAGCCAGGCTGTATAACGTTCGGGATGATGTGTAATGTCTTCTGCAAATTCATTCCAATCTACCCATTTGTAATCCATTACTTCATCCGGATTTGGGTTGATTTCACCGGAATAAGTGCCAAACAGGACATGATCCAGTTCATGTTCAACCAAACCACTGTCCAATTGAGCTTTGTAAATAAAGTGGAAATGAGGAGATACCATGCAATCGATTCCCATTTCTTCTTTCAACCGGCGATTTCCTGCAGTTGCCAATGACTCATTCAATCTGGGATGCGAACAACAGGTATTGGTCCACAAACCACTTGAATGGTATTTGTTTAAGCTTCGTTGCTGAAGGAGAATTTTTCCATTTTGATGAATGAGGACGGAGAAAGCACGATGCAATATCCCTTTTTCATGAGCTTCCATTTTCTCCATGGAACCAATCACCTCATCCTGTTCATTTACCAATACTACCGTTTCCAATTCTACAATAAATTCAAGTTATGACGAAGATAAGAAGTAAATAGCAAACGGACCTTTTTATTATCAGGAATCCGGATGCGTTGATCCAAAATAATGTGGGCATCTGTTTTCCTGATTTTGTGAAACAATTTGGTATAATAGCGATAAGCCATATAAACCCCGAATCGGGCATCTTTCGGAAGTTTTTTAATTCCTTCATACCCGGCTTTGAAATCTGCTTCGATTTCCGACTCAATTTTGGCTTTCATTTCCTGATCAAACAAGTTGAAATTCATTTCAGGAAAGTAAGTCCGCCCCAATTGGTAGTAGTCTGCATTCAGATCCCGTAAAAAATTGATCTTTTGAAAAGCAGCACCTAATTTCATGGCCGGATCTCTCAGTTTCAAATAGTTTTCCATATTTCCTCTTACGAAAACTTTCAGGCACATCAATCCGACTACTTCGGCAGAACCAAGGATATATTGCTCGTAGACTTTTCGTTCGTATTGGGTTGTTTCCAAATCCATTTCCATTGATTGCAGGAAAATCTCGATGAGTTCCGAATCGATTTGATACTTGTTTACCGCCCATTGAAAACTGTTGAGGATTGGATTCAGGGAAATTCCGCGTTCGATTGCTTTATATGTTTCGGATTTGAACTCGCGGAGCAATTCTTTCTTTTCGTATTGGTGAAATGAATCGACAATTTCATCTGCAAAGCGCACGAATCCGTAGATGGCGTGAATAGGCGCTTGCAGGTCTTTACTCAGAAAGCGAATCCCGATTGAAAAGGATGTGCTGTACCTTTTGGTGGTCAAGGCACTCATTTCAAGCGAAAGTGTATCGAACAATTGTTTCATAGCGAGGTTCTTAGTTCAGTTTTTAATGCATTTAATCACCTGTTTTGCGACCACTTCTCCCGAAACAATTGAAGGCGGGATACCAGGTCCAGGGACTGTCAATTGTCCTGTGTAAAACAGGTTTGACAACTGTTTGTTTCGAATGCGCGGTTTCAATAAAGCGGTTTGTTTCAGTGTGTTTGCCAATCCATACGCATTCCCTTTGAACGCATTGTAATCCGTTACAAAATCGGAGATACAATAACTACGTTTGTAAACGATGTGCGGATTGATATCAAAGCCGATTTTTTCAATCAGGCGATTTTTCAAGATCTCAAAATAGGCTTCCCGCTTTTCTTCGGAGTCTTCCAGGTTGGGCGCAATCGGTATCAAAAGGAACAAATTTTCTCCATTTACAGGTGCTACTGATGGATCTGTTTTCGAAGGACAACTGGCATAAAAAAGTGGTTTTCGCGGCCATTTCGGATTTTTGTAAATGTCAGACGCATGTGTCTCAAAATCCTCATCAAAAAATAAATTGTGATGCAGCAGGTTTGGTACTTTGCAATCCAGACCAATGTAGAATAATAAGCAGGATGGGGCCATTGTTCGTTTTGACCAATAAGCATCCGTGTAATTCGCTTTATTCTTCAGCAATTGTTCTGTATGCCGGTAATCCGCCCCTGAGATTACATAATCGCAGGCAATTTGTCCTTTGGAGGTTGAAATGGATTCGATTTTACCGTTTAAAGTGTTAAATCCGGTTACGTGTGTATTTAATGAAAAAACTACTCCCTGGTCCAGTGCAATTCGCTCGAAAGCTTTTATAAATTCAAACATGCCACCCATCGGATACCAGGTTCCCAAACGGATGTCTGCATAATTCATCAACGAATAAAGTGCAGGGGTGTCTTTTGGAGTAGCTCCCAGGAAAAGAATTGGAAATTCAAGCAGGGAAATTATTTTCGGATGGGTGAAGTATTTCCGGATAAAGGAAGCATATGAAGTAAATAAATGCATTTTGAAAAGGCCGGCAAGTATCCGTGTATCTGCAAATTCTATCAATTTCAAGCTGGGTTTATATACCAGGTCCTTCATCCCGATTTCGTATTTTTTTTCGGCATCAGCAAGAAATTTTCTCAATTTTACACTGCTTCCAATCTCCAGTTTCTCGAAATATTCTTCCAGTTCTGCAACAGAAGCCGGAATCGGGTCAATGTCGTTACTGCCCCATATTACCTGGTAGGAAGGATCAAGTCTTACCAGTTCATATAAGTCTGAAGCAGTGTAACCAAATTGGTTGTAGAAATTCTCAAAAATATCCGGCATCCAGTACCAGCTTGGCCCCATGTCGAAAGTGAACCCGTTATCGGTCTTAAACTGTCGTGCCCTTCCCCCGATGCTGTCATTTTTTTCCAGGATCGTCACCTCATGCCCCTCCTTTGCGAGGAATGCCGCACAGGATAAACTGGAAACACCCGAACCGATAATTGCTATTTTTTTTCCTGACATTGAGAAGTTTGAATGGATTATCGAAGTAATGACATGAGTTTTGACCAGGATGAATTTACGCTTTTAATTGGTTTGGCGGTGATCAAAGTTTTAAGCTTCAATGAAATGAAACCGCGATTTTGGGTCAAAATTGATAAAAAAACTATATTTGTCCTTATATACTTTTCTGTTTGGATTATAAAGCCAGGTAGAAAATAAAAGACAGGTATGAAAAAAATTTCACTCTTTTTGTTGCTTTTAACCCTTTCCCTGGTTGCGGTTCGCTGTGGTGATTCGGATGAAGATAAAGAATTGACTGATGAGGAACTGTACGAATTTCAAGGGTTTTCTATGAAGCCGTACGATATTCCGGTTATGATTATGTTGCCGGATGAAACTGCAAATATTGGCGCATCTACACAACCTGAGATTATTCACGTGGAAGATGATTTCAAGTGGGAACTGATGGTTGGTCCGAATTTTCATATGATCATTGACGATTGGGGTTCTGATCGTGAAATGGTTTCTTCCGAGAAAAAGCGTTTGGCAGGTTTGAATTTTTATAAGGTCAAGTACCTGGTAGATGAACCGGATTTCATTTTATACGAACGCGAATTGAAGGTTGATGGAAAGAAAGGCGCTTCGAAATCAGTAGGGGTGGAGCATAAAACATATCACGTTTACGGACAAAAAGTAATCGATGGAATTACCTATGTCTTTAGAAGTCGTGATGACGGATTTGAGAAGATTATTATTGATTTAATGGCCAAATCGATCAAGTCGGTGAAACCATTAAAAGGAAATTCATAGAATAAAAAACAGTAGGGGCGTGATTAATCGCGCCCCTACTGTTTTTTATAGAACGTTGCTTCAACCCGTCGGTTGGCCTGCCGGTGTTCTTCCGAATCTTCTACGAAAAGCGGCTTTTTATTTCCAAACCCGATGGCATGGATTCTGCTTCCGGAAATATTTCCTTCCATTACCAAAATTTGTTTGATACGTTCGGCACGCAAACCGGAAAGATTTTTCCCGTCCGTACCGCAACAAACATGTCCTGCAAGTGCAACATAGAGTGACGGATCTGCCTGGAGCGTTTCTATCAGGAATTGAATATCTTCATAGGAACTTTTCAATACCTCATCCCGTCCGTAAACAAATTGAATGTTCAATTGGATCGGTACATTCAGCTCAAAAGTCCGTTTTTTATTGGAAGTGCTTGCATTTGTAACCGTTTTGGAGGAATGAGATACAAAAATGTCGACCCGTCGTTTGTCTGCGTCTGACTTGCGCGAAAGATCTTCACCTACAGCAATTTCTGTTTTGATGATAAATTGATCCGGATAGGATTTATTCAGGAATTTTTTTACAGCTTCCAAACGTGCTTCTGCCAATTTCAAATTGTATTCTTTCGAGCCGGTTGAGTCGGTATAGGCACGAAGTGTCAATGTTTCATTTTTGAACTTTGAAAGTCTGGTTTTTGTGTCTGAATTAGTTGTGTTCTGAAAGGAGACTTCATGACTGTTGAACTCAAAATACAACGACATGGAATCAACCGGTACTTTCGCCTGGGAGAATGACAAAATAGGTACGAGGATGAAAAGTGAATGTAAGAGTCCTTTCATAAGTTTTTCAGTATGGATAATACATCCTGCTTCATTTGGTTACAAAGATAAATAAGTAGGGGTGCGATTAATTGCACCCCTATTTAAATTTATAAGAAATTTGCTGCCACAGTTATTATCGAAAGCAGTGCTTTCTCTTATTTGTTTTTCATCACCATGCGAATCGTTTGTCGTGTCCGCTGTTCCAAGAGAATCTCTTTGTCAATTGTTACACGATCAATCGTTGCCTGGTCGTAATGGCGAATGGTTACCAATTCCAATCCTTCATTGTAACGCACCGAATATTGGTCTTTGAATTTCTCTACCAGTTTCATCGGTTCTGTTTTTGAACGGTCGAACAAAATGGAAAAACTTAAGGCTGAATTTTGCATCAGGTTAATTTTCACTCCGTAAAATGCCAGTTGCTGGAAAATATCGCCCAGGTTTTCTTCTACGATGAAGGAAAAATCTTTTGGTGTGAACGACATCAATACCTGGTCCATTTTGAAAATGAAGGATGGCACCAGGTGGTCAAAATCCATCGATTCCTGGATGACAGTTCCTTCTGCATTCGGATCGATAAATGATTTTACGTATAAGGGAATTCCTTTATTCTGAAGCGGCTTGATAGTTTTCGGGTGGATCACACTTGCTCCGTAGTAAGACAGTTCAATTGCTTCCTTGAACGAGATTTTTTGAAGTTTGATCGTATCGTCGAACCATTTCGGATCTGCATTCAGCATTCCGGGAACGTCTTTCCAGATCGTAACGCCCTTTGCATTGGTGCAATACGCTAAGATTCCGGCAGTGAAGTCAGAACCTTCTCTTCCAAGGGTAGTTGTAAATCCTTCAGAAGTGTGCCCGATAAAACCTTGAGTAATGGCAATGCGCTTTTCTTTGAATAAAGGAAGCAAACGTTCGTTTACCAAAGCTTCCGTTTTTGCCCAGTCCACTTCACCTTCACGGTACTCATGATTGGTACGGATAATCTTTCTGCAATCAACCCAAGCAGTAGCATGGCCTTCTTCTTTCATGAAAGCTTCCACGATCATGGTTGATAACACTTCTCCCAATGAAACAATCTGGTCGTATTCAAAGTTGTAATTATCCGAGATCGGAAGATGGTAACGGTTTTTCAGGGATTCAAACAATTCGTCCATTTGCTGATGGATGAAATAGTGTTTTTCCGGAAATAACTCTGCAACGATTAATTGGTGGAACTGATAACGGTCCTCTATTAATTCCATGTAACGTTTCTCGTTCCTGTTCCAAAGTGAATCAACAATCTCTTCCATTGCATTGGTGGTCTTGCCCATCGCTGAGACTACAACAATCAATTGATCTTTAGGGAAAAGGGAAAGAATGTGAGATACATTCCTTACTGCATTGGCGTCTTTCACAGAAGCTCCACCAAATTTGAAAACGTTCATCTGAAAATTAATTTTCGGCAAAAATAATCCAAAAACAAATCCGAAGACTCAGTAAAAATAAATTTTCACAAAATTTTAAATATAAAACCATGTGTGATAAAATATGGCTTCTATTTTACTTGGGGTGAAATAAAAAAAGGCCTCCGTCAAAAGAAGGAAGCCTTTGCATTCATGTTTATGCTAATGATTAGCAATCGCTGGTGCTCATGACTGCACTAACGTTTGTCTTTAATCGAAATCAGTGATTTTCTCTTACTTAGCTTTCATAACCAGGTTCAATTCGAAATCAACTCCCGGCTTGATGTATTGCATTTCTTTTCCTTTTTCTGTACCAGGTTTGAATCCTTCTGCATCCATTGCGGAAAAATCGACCGTAAACTTGCCTTTTGCAGTCAGTTCTTTATCCGTTTTCTTAACGGTCACGGGCATTTTAGCCGGAACTTCTTTCCCTGCCACTTTTAGTGTAGCATCTATTTCTTTATCGGAAATATTGTTTACCACCACTTCTACGTTCGGGAATTTAGCCGTGTTGAACAAACCTTCTCCTGAAATGGATTCATTCAGATCAGCTTCTCCCATCTCAGGTGTCAATTCATTTTCAATAGTTTTCATATCAACCGTAAAACTTCCGGAATCGAAGGTGTCACCCTTATAATTGATAGTTCCTTTAGATATTTGCACGGTCCCGTTGTGTGTATGCCCGTCACCTGCATAAGTGCCCTTCCATTTTAAGGTTGTTGCTTTTGCATCCAACTCATAAATTGTTGCTTCTTCTGCTGTTTCTTCAGTTGAAGTTCCGCAAGCAGTCATACCAAAAGCGATCAAGGCTAACGAAGCCGCATAAAAAAATGTTTTCTTCATCGTGATGTGTATTAAAGTTGCAGCAAATTAGGTGTTTTTTATTTAGGATAACAGCAAAATTTCAGAAAGCAGAAAATTTGTTCATTTCTTCGTTAATAGCTTCTCAAATTAGTCAAAAGAGGATGTGTCTAAAAAGTGTAATTTCGTAGAGATGAGTAAAGGAATCGAAAAAACAGGAAAGAAGGGGCTGCGAACCAGTTACATTTCAACCGTCATTGGAATTTCGTTGGTCTTGTTTATGATCGGTTTGGTTTTGGCCGGTGTGATCGGTTTGGATTCACTGCAAAAACAAGCCAGGGAAAATTTACACGGTGACTTGTTCTTTAAATCAGAATACAACGCTGCTGATATCAAACAGGTGGCACAAGAATTGAAATCGTGGGATTGTTTCAAAGAAGTAGTCTTCGTTTCACCGGAACGTGCGATTGATGAATTTAAGGGTGCAGATCAAAACTCGACTGAGATCCTTGCTATTTTTGAAGGTGAAAATCCACTTCCTCCAACGATTAATTTCAGGCCTGTAAGTTCGTTTGTTACCAAAAAAGGAATGAAAGAAATCGAAACCAGGCTGAATGATAAATTCGGTGATATGCTTGCGGAAGTAAATTACGACAAAGCAGCTTTGGAAGAAGTGAACCTGGGATTCAAGCAATTCGCTTTCCTTATTTTGGTGGTTGCTTCTTTATTGATCGTTATTGCTGTTGCAATGATCAATAATACGATCCGTTTGGCACTTTATTCCAAGCGTTTTACGATTAAAACGATGCAATTGGTGGGTGCAACCAGCGGATTTATCAGAAGGCCGTTTTTGAAACAGGCCATTTACCAGGGAATCGTTTCCGGTGTTATCGGAATGGCCTTTTTGATGACGGTGTTTTTCGCATTGAATAACGTGCTTGATATCATTGAAATTGATATGAAACTCATGGACGTGTTACTGCTTTTTGCTTCGCTGTTGATTATCGGTTGTCTTTTGACTATTGTTTCGACTTGGTTTGCGCTAAACAAATATTTGCGTGCGAAATTGGATGATTTATATTAATTTAGCGACACATTCATTTATATCATGAACAATAAATTCGACTTTCCGATTAAAAAAGAAAACCTGCGAATCATTTTCATTGGTTTGGCAATCAATATTATTGGCTACCTCCTGATGATTGGCGGTGGTTCTGATACCCCTGCTGAATTTCATGAAAAGGAGCTGTTCTCTTCCGTTCGGATTACAGTTGCTCCGATTTTAATTGTAGCAGGTTTTGTCGTAATGATCTACGGCATCATGAAGAAAGCGAAAGACTCTAATTCCCCTGAATAATCCATGAATTGGTTTGAAGCAATGATATTGGCCCTCATCGAGGGCCTAACTGAGTTTTTGCCTGTTTCATCAACCGGGCATATGATTTTTGCAAGTTCCATTGCCGAAATCCAGGATAGTGCATTTATTAAAATGTTCCAGGTGTCGATTCAGTTTGGAGCAATCCTGGCGGTTGTTTTTCTTTACTGGAAAAAATTCTTTAAAGAAACATCCTTTCAATTTTACTTAAAACTTGGCTTTGCTGTGATCCCCGCATTGGTATTGGGATTGTTCTTTGATGATCTGATTGAAAGCGTCCTGGAAAAGCCTGTTCCGATTGCTATTACACTAATTGTTGGTGGAATTATATTGGTGTTTATTGACCGGTTTTTCGGAACACCGCGTATTGTGAAAGAAGAAAATATTTCATTTCGTAAGGCAATTATCATTGGCTTTTGGCAATGCCTGGCTATGATGCCTGGTACAAGTCGTTCTGCAGCATCAATTATCGGAGGTATGCAACAGGGGTTATCAAGAAAGGTTGCTGCTGAATTCAGTTTCTTTCTTGCAGTACCAACGATGCTGGCTGTTACATGTTATTCCGTTTTCTTAAAGAAATGGACCGTGAGCCCGACGATTGAACAAAAAGGATATGAAATGATCTTTGCATCCAATCAATCGCTGATGTTTTTCCTGATTGGGAACGTGGTAGCTTTTATAGTAGCAGTCTTAGCGATCAAGTTCTTTATCGGGATTCTGAATAAGTATGGCTTTAAGGTTTGGGGTTGGTACCGGATAGTTGCGGGAAGCTTATTATTGCTTTATTTCTTATTGTAATATGATTACAGAATTTGCACATGGGAGCACTATTTTGGTGGATAAGCCTTTCAGATGGACTTCATTTGATGCCGTAAACAAGCTGCGCTGGCATCTGCGCAAGAGATTAGGTGTCAAGAAGCTTAAAGTGGGACATGCCGGAACCCTGGATCCCCTGGCAACCGGTTTATTGGTTATCTGCATTGGGAAGCACACCAAACTGATCGAAGGTCTTACTGCAGACGCCAAAACATATACCGGAACTTTTCTTTTGGGAAAGACGACTCCTTCTTACGACCTGGAAACGGAATACAATTCTGATAAGGAAACATCGGGAATAACTGCAGAAGAATTGGAAGAAGTGCGTTTAAGTTTCCTGGGGGAGCAGCAACAAGTTCCGCCCTTATTTTCTGCAAAGCAAATTAACGGGAAACGTGCCTACGATTATGCCCGTGCCGGGATTGAAAAGGAATTGAAAGCCAATACGATCGAAATTATGGATTTCAGGATTGACACATCCCGTTTTCCGGAAGTTGATTTTGAGATTTCCTGCTCAAAAGGAACTTATATTCGTTCAATTGCTCATGATTTCGGACAAAAGCTGGGGTGTGGGGCGACACTTATAGCACTTCACAGAACCAAATCCGGGGCTTATGATATTAAAGATTCCAAGAGTGTTGAAGAATGGATCGCATTCATTGAAGAACAACCTTTGTAAATAGCCCGATTTTTTATACTTTTGCGCTCTTTGATTTTAAGCGTTAAAAATACAGTCTTGTATGAATAAAATGAAGCTTTCTGAATTCAGTTTTGACCTTCCGGACGAACTGATTGCTGAATACCCAAGTGAAAACCGTGATGAAGCACGATTGATGGTAATCCACCGTGATACCGGAAAAATTGAGCACCGTTTGTTTAAGGATATAATCAATTACTTCGGAGAAGGTGATGTGATGATCATGAACAATACACGTGTATTTCCTGCACGTATGTACGGAAATAAGGAGAAGACGGGTGCGAAGATCGAGGTATTCTTGTTGAGAGAATTAAACCGCGAAAGCTTATTATGGGATGTATTGGTTGATCCGGCTCGTAAGATCAGAATTGGAAATAAATTGTACTTCGGTGACGATGATTCTTTGGTTGCAGAGGTAATTGACAATACAACTTCAAGAGGAAGAACATTACGTTTCTTATTCGATGGTCCTTACGAAGAGTTCAAAGCGAAAATTACAGAATTGGGAGAAACTCCGCTTCCGAAATACATCAAACGCGATGTAGAAGAAGCAGATGAGGAAAGATACCAGACAATTTATGCGAAAGAAGAGGGGGCTGTTGCGGCGCCAACTGCAGGATTGCACTTCTCCCGCGAGTTGTTGAAGCGTTTGGAGCTGAAGGGCGTGAATTTTGCCGAGGTTACATTGCATGTTGGATTAGGAACTTTCCGCTCTGTGGAAGTAGAAGATCTCACAAAACATAAAATGGATTCTGAGCAGGTAATCATCACTGAAAAAGCTGCAAACATTGTAAACGAGGCGAAAAGAAATAAAAAACGCGTTTGCGCGATCGGAACAACCTCTATGCGTGCGGTTGAAACTTCTGTTTCTACAGATAACATGTTGAAAGCATTTGATGGCTGGACCAATAAATTTATTTTCCCTCCATACGAATTCAGCATTGCGGATAGTTTGGTTACGAATTTCCACACCCCGCTTTCTACTTTATTAATGATGATCTCGGCTTTCTGTGGTCATGATTTAATGATGGAAGCATATCACGAAGCAATTAAAGAAAAATATAAGTTTTATTCGTACGGAGATGCGATGTTAATATTGTAAAAAAGTTCCCTGAAATGTTTCAGGGATTTTTTTACCCGAAAAAATTGACTAGATTTGTCTAAAACAACTTTGTCAATATGAGTTTAGGATCAACTTTTAAGGAAGCGCGCATGCGGTTCAAGTATACTTTGAAAGAGTTATCAGGCCTTTCGGGGATAGATGTGGCTTTATTGAACAAATATGAAAAGGGCGAAAGACAACCTTCAGAAAAACACCTTCAATTGTTAATTTCCCATTTGGATCTGAATTCAGATGATATCAAGGCAACCTGGATAGGTGAACGGATCTATGCTTTATTTGATAATGATAGCCGTTTGTTTGAAAAGGCAATGCAAGTTGCCGAGAAACGAATTCAATACAACCGTAAGATCAAGACAAAGCATGAAAAAACTATTTCTTCTGAATTAGGTGAGTTGTTAAAGGAGTGTTCTGATTTATTAAAGCTATGGGAATCTAAACGCCCTTTGAATCAATTTCAGCTTCAAAAAATGGAGGAATATTTCAATTTGAATTATACCTACGAAAGCAATCGAATTGAAGGAAATACATTGACTTTGCAGGAAACATACCTGGTCGTTAATGATGGAATTACAGTAGGCGGAAAATCTGTCAGAGAGCATTTGGAAGCGATCAATCACACAGAAGCGATTAGCTACCTGGGAGAAATCGTTCAGAATAAAACTGTTTTTTCGGAACGTGTTTTGAAAGAAATCCACTATTTAATCCTAAAAGGAATAGATCGTGAGAACGCTGGTGTTTACCGCGCAATTGGTGTTCGTATCTCAGGAAGTACTCATTTGCCTCCGGAACCATATCTGCTTAATCCGCTTATGGAAGAAGTGTTTGTATATTACAAGGAAAACAAAACGGTACTTCACCCTGTTATTCTTGCAGCTGAAATGCATGAGCGCATTGTTCGGATCCACCCATTCATTGATGGTAACGGAAGGACTTGCAGGTTAATTATGAATCTTATCTTGATGCAGCACGGTTACCCTATTGCAAATATTAAAGGAGAGTTGGAAAACAGGCTTCGTTATTACAATGCATTGGAAACAGCTCCGGAAGACAATAAAAATGCATTTTACAGGCTAATTACTGAAACGGTCATTCATGCATTGAAAGAGCACATTGCACTTTGTGGTTAATACAAATAAAAAATCTTGCTTTAGATGGAGCAAGATTTTTTATTTTAATAAGTTCCTATTGATAACATCACCAGGGTACATCCGATTTCAGGATAGATTTTTTCAGCCCTCAGTTTTTCAATGAATCCGGGGTTTTCAGTTCCCGGATTGAAAATAACCCGTTTAGGTTTTAAGGCGATGATCTTATCGATGTATCCTTCCTGGTTTTGTGGTCCCAGGTATAAAGTGACCGTTTCAATATCCCAATTTGGATTCCATTCCGTTTCAATTTCCACATCTCCTACTTTTCCGGCTTTCTGCCCGAAAGCAACTACCGGGTATTTGTGACTTCTTAATGCTTTGATCGCCCTGTTTGCGTAACGATCTTCTTTCGTTGTTGCTCCTATGACCAATGTTTGTTCCATAACTCGTACGAATTTGTATATTGAATTTACGAAATATCCATAAAAAAAGGCGCTCGTTCGGAGCACCTTTATTAAATGTTAACAGATGGGTTATTTTCCATCCAAAATTTGATACAGTTCATTCAAGTTTGGAGAGATAATGACTTCAATACGTCTGTTCTTCGCTTTGTCTTTTTGGTCAACAGGATGGTATTCACCTCTTCCGGCTGCCATCAACTGCATCGGGTTCATTTTACTGTTCCCGATCATAATTTCTACTACCGCTGTTGAACGAAGTACGCTCAATTCCCAGTTGTTTTTCGGGTGCGCGGCACTTGCTAATTTGTCGGTATCTGTATGTCCTTCTACGATGATTTCCAAATCCTTTTCATTCTCCAACACTTTTGCCAGGTCAACCAATGCTTTCTTTCCATCAGGCTCTACCGTAGTGCTTCCTGATGCAAACAGTAATTTGGCTTCCAGGGAAACGTAAATTTTTCCATTCTTCTCAATAACAGTCAGACCTTTATTCTCAAAGCCTTTCAATGCATTGGAAACGCGCGTTTTTAACTGTTTCATCGCATCGTCTTTGCGCTTGATCATTTCTTCCAGTTCGGTTACACGTTCTTCGCGTTCGATGAGAAGTTTTTCTTTGGCAATCAATTCACTCTCCAAGGATTTTAAAGCATCTTCCTTGCGTTGAAGTTCCTGGTTTTTAGCATCGATATCTGCCTGGTAATTTGCCGATTCTTTGGCTCCTTTCATACGCATTTGGTCCAGTTTCTGCTCATATGCTTCATTTTGAGCAACCATCAGATCGTATTGTGATTGCAGGAAACGCAGGTTTGAACCCAATTCAAGTGTATCCTTCTTCAAAGAAATAATGTCTTTGCGGAATTGATCTGCCATGACCTGTAAATCTTTTACCCTTCCCTCGTTTTCAATGCTTGAAGCTTTGTATTTATTCAGCTCTTCACTGCAAACTTTTTCTCTTTCGAGTAATTCATTGTACTTTTTTGCCGGTACGCAGGCAGCCAATACACAAGTTAGTGCGATGATAGAAAGTTGTCTTTTCATTCAAAAATACTTTATGCTCAAATTTCGAAAGAAATCAGCCGGGAAAGAGAAGGGAAAAAGATACTTATAAACAGTGAAATGGGAATAGCCCGGCAGCTTAATCAAAATCGGCACAACCGGAAGTACTTTCTACACGTTGTTTACATGGAGAAAAAGAAAGGGTGATTTCATGCGAATGAAACGTGTTCGGTCGCATTTTGGAAAGGATGAAGTCATAGGAATAACCCAGTTTCCATTTTTCTTTGAAGCGGAAACCAACCATGGCTATTAATGCATCAGTATTCCTCAGCCCTAAACCAAGATTGAACTTTCGCTGAAATTCGACCAATGCATGGATTTGCAATTCCATTGGTGTGTTTTTGGTATAAGCCACATACATCCCCGGAAAAAGGTCGACTTTGGGATTGATATAGAATTTATACCCACCGGTCACCATCCAATGCATTTGTGATCCTGCATTTGTGCCGATGACATTCCACTTTTGGGGAATCAGCTCGTACAAGGTAAATCCTGCAAAATAATTTTTCCCGTTCCACCATGCTCCGAAAGTAGCGGTCGGAAGGATTTGAGAAGCGCTTCCGTTAATTGTCGGATCAGGAGTTAAAGGTTTTGCTTCGTTCAGGTCGAAAGAAAGCTGTCTTGCACCGACCGCCAGACCTAATGACAGGCGATTGGTCAATGAAAAGTTGAAATGTCCGGCATAAGATAACTGTACGCGGATATCCTGGAATGGTCCGATATTGTCCAGGTAAACCATTCCACCCAAACCGTGTCTTCCGCTCAGGAATTTTCGTCTTTTCGCCTGTAAGGGAGCGTGTACACTTACCCAACCCGTATAAGGAGCCCCATCTACTTTGATCCATTGACCTCTGAACGTAGTTTGTGCTTCCAGACAGGTTTTAATTCCGGTATATGCCGGATTAATAGCGTATTGATGATGAATCCATTGCGACATGTGGCTCACTTGTTGTCCGTAAGAACAAAAAGTCATCAAAACAAGCATGCAGAGGAGTGTCTTTTTCATCAGCGGATTACGGTAATACTTCCTTTGAGCGGTTTGGTGTCGTTATTCTGGCGAAGGTCTAATGAATAGAAATAAACCCCATCCGAAACGGGTTTTCCTTTATTGGTGCCATCCCAGGCCTTGGTTAAACTATAACCTGCAATTTCCGCCATTTTTTGTCCCCAGCGATCATAAATAACGACTTGTGCATCGGGATAAAAACCAATTCCATCAATGACCCATTTATCATTGACCCCATCACCATTTGGAGAGAAACTCCCGGGAATATCCAGGTTGTTTGAAACGAAAACCGTCATTTCATCAGAAAGCGAGCAATTTGCATCAAGAGCAGTCAGGGTATAAACGGTTGTTTCTTCCGGTGTGGCATAAGTGCTAATGGAATATGGAGTATTCAGCGTTTGGGTCGGGCTCCACATAAAATCCGTTCCATTTGAAGTGCCGGTTATTTGAACACTGCTTCCAGCCTGAATCGTATAATCAGGTCCCGCATCAACTGTTAAAGGATCGACATCAACTGCCGGGTAAGAATAATTCAGGGTGTCGGGGCAAATATCAAAACAACTGCATTCTACAGAAACGATATCTCCGTCTTGCATATTACTGGTAATCCACAGGGAAGATTGAGTCACTGCAGTCAATACTCCGTTTACGTACCAGCGGAAATCACTGGTGTCTGTGCAATTCGACAGGTAAGCAGTAAAAGAAGTGGGCGTTTCCGGGCAGATCGTAATAGTTGGTCCTCCAATTGAAAGCCCCGGAGCGGGTCTGTCAAAACCGGTTCCCGATCCAATCAGGTCAAAAGTGGCTTCGGCAGGAAGAACAGCACCACCGTTTTTAGCTCCGTTAACGACCAGGTAATAAGTCGTATTTGCAGGAAGTCCGTTTGCTGTTAGAGCAAAAGCTCCCGCAGAACCGGCTTCACAATTACTGACCATTGTATAAGTTGCGGCATCACACGGAACGACTGCCTGGACGATTGCTGCCTGCAATTCCGTGCCACGTGTTGCCTGAAGGTTAAAAATTAGATTACTGAAGTTAAACGTAACGTCACCACCTGTTATATTGGTGTTGAATTGATACCAAACACTGTTCGTACCTGAAAAACAGAACGTGAAATCATCTTCACAGCCCGGACAGACAGTTGCAGTTGCCCCGATATTGGAACCTGAAACCGATACACCCGGACATAAAGCAGTCGCTGAAGGACACCCATCATTTGTCAACTGGGAGAAGCCGGAAGCCACACTTAAAAATGAGATTAACAATACTTTAACAGCGCTGAGATTCATGTGCGAAAGATGCGTATATGATTGTAAAACTAATACATTCAGGGATATTTTAATCGTTTTTTCGTAGTTTCGCGCCGTCTATTTTGTTAAATGGAAACCTTTTTGTGTTTTTTTGGCACAGGAATGGTTAGGCGACAAAATAGATTAAACTTGAGACTATGAAATATTTTTACACACTAATTGTAAGTCTGCTATTAACCACCACCTTATTTTCCCAGAAAGAAAAAGTCAACTACGACAATGACAGTCGTTGGTTCTGGGGCCTGAACATGGGTGCTACATGGACAAAAACCGATGTTCCATACAAGATGGATTTGGGATATGGTCTGATTTTAGGCCATCAATTCAATTACAACTACGGCAGACCGATCAGCTTTGATTTACGCCTGCGTTATCTGACCGGGCTTTGGAAAGGGTACAATACCGATTCTACAAGCGTTTCATCCAATTCTGTTTACAATGATTACAATACTGCCGGACAACCTGCAGTTTTGAATTTCGGTACACGATTGCATGAACTGAGCCTGGAATTGGCGATCCATTTCAATAAATTGAGAGAGCGAACAGGTTGGGACCCATATATTTTCGGAGGGATCGGTTATACCTGGTACCAGACAAAGGGTGATCTTTACGGATCAGACGGACTTACTTATCTTTATGATTCAACCAAATTAGCATCCGGTTCCTATTCCCAAAGTGAGATTTATTCCATGACGGATAAGAAATTCGAAACGAACCTGAATTCTTCAACTACCATGGGCCGATTTATGCCAAGCGTTGGTATTGGTATCGGATACCAGGTTGCCAAAGGGGTTTCTTTGGGAATTGAACACAAAACAACCTTTACCATGACCGATAATTTTGACGGTCATGTTCAGGCAAAAGGAAAATACGCGAACGATTGGTATCACTACACGAGTTTCTACCTGAAATTCCATATCAGAAGTCATTACGACCACACGACTTACCAGGATACAGTGCGCACACCCGTTGTTACGAATCCTCAATTTACACAGGCAGACCGCACACCTCCGGTTGTGAACTTTACGAATCCAAGTACAAGCGGAACAACAGTTAATTCAAGTAATTATGTTATCAAGGGAAGAATTCAACATGTACCTTCCAGTGCGAATGTAGTTTTCAGACAGAATGGAAATTACATTACCAACTTTACATTCAACCCTTCTACACTTGAATTCCAAAGTATTGTAACATTGGTTCCAGGTCAAAATACCTTTGAATTAACAGGGACAAATGACTTTGGTTCGGATATGGACCAGACTGTGATTAATTATGTGAGAGAAACACCGACTCCTCCTGTTGTGACTTATTCAAATCCGGCTTCAAACCCGACAACCGTTCAAAATCCGTTATTTAACTTAACGGGAACAGTATTGAATGTTACCGGGAAGGATAAGATCACGATGACGTTGAATGGAAATCCGGTTGCATTTACATACGATGCTTCTACAAGAGGAATTGCTGCAACGCTGAATTTGGTTACAGGTTCAAATGTAGTAACAACTACAGGAACGAATCAATACGGTTCGGATAGTGAAACTACAACGATCATTTATCAGCCGCAACAAACGGTTCAGCCTCCGGTAGTTTATTTTGTAAATCCGAATATCAATCCGTATACGGTTAATCAAAACACCTTTGCTTTAACGGCAGATGTATTGAATGTAGCAGATGCACAGCACGTAAGCTTCAAGCAAAACGGTACAATCAACAATAATTTCGCATACAATGCGCAAACGGATAAGTTTACCAGTAATGTGGTTTTGAATGCCGGACAAAACGTATTCGAAGTAATCGGTACGAATGCAGCAGGTTCTGCTTCGGCAACAACGATTATTATCTACAACCGTATTGCTCCGAAACCTCCGATCGTTACGATTACAAATCCCGGGACGAATCCATATGAAACTTCAAGTGCTGTGTTCAACCTGAATGCAACTGTATTGAATGTCACTCAGAAAAGTCAGATTAAGGTGACTTTGAACGGTACGAACCTGCCGAACTTCACTTACAATGCTTCGTCAAATGGAGTAACAGAACCGTTGACTTTGGTGCCTGGAGCGAATGTGGTTAAGGTTACCGGTACTAATGCAGATGGAACGGATTTCAAGCAAACGACTATTATTTACAAACGTGTTGAGACTGTTCAGCCACCGGTTGTTCAATTTACCAATCCGAATATAGATCCGTACAATACCTCATCCGGAACACATAATGTGGTAGCTTCTGTGTTAAATGTCACCAACCAAAGTGGAGTGAATGTCAATGTGAATGGTACAAACCTGACAAACTTCACATTTGCAAACAGCGCGGTATCCTTCCCTGCAACCTTGGTCGAAGGGGCAAATATTATTACAGTTACCGGGACAAATACTGCCGGAACTGCAAGTGAAACTCAAACGATCATTTATAGAAAACCGATTTCAGTTCAACCTCCGATCGTTTCGTTCATTGATCCAAGTTTGAATCCGTCAGTTTCTTTGAATGCCTCTTATCCTGTGAAAGCACGTGTTCGTTTCGTGAGTGCAGCCAACCAGATCGTATTGAAAATAAACGGAGTTGCTTCGACGAACTTTATTTATACTGCTTCCAGCGAATTAATGGAGTTCACAACAGGTCTGGTAAACGGAGCAAATGTGATTGAAATTACAGCAACTAACGCTGCAGGTTCAGATATGGAAACAACGGTGATCAACTACCGTGCTCCAAATCCGACGTTACGTCCTGTTGTAACTATTACGTACCCGGCGGTTAATCCTCATACTGTGAATGTTGCAAACAGTAATGTTACAGCGACCGTTCTGAACGTAGATAATCAGCAACAAATCCAGGTAAGTGTAAACGGGGCACCATATTCAGCATTTACGTATTCGACATCAACAAAGGTGTTGACAATGAATACTTCCCTGAACCTGGGAGCAAACAACATAACAATCACTGCAACAAACAGTGCAGGAACAGCATCGAATGCTACGCAAATTATCTTCAAGCGTGATGAAGTGATCAGACCTCCGTTTGTGAGCTTTATAAATCCAGCAAGTCCTGGTCAAACAGTTTCCTCTGCTTCTTATGTTGTCAGAGCACATGTAACGAATGTGACAACTCAATCCCAGATCGTATTGAAAGAAGACGGTGTGATTGTGAATCCTGGTTTCTGGACATTTAACCCGGCTACTTCGGAAGTGACCTTCAACCATACGTTAAATGCAGGAAATAACATTTTTGAAATTACAGGAACGAATGCCGGAGGAAGCCACAGCGCTTCGACCTCTGTAATCTTCAAGAGAATTGAAGTTCCATGTAATAAACCTGTCATCTCTTTTAGTAATCCTGCGGCTCCAAATACTACGGTTGAGAATGCGCAATTGATCGTGAAAGCAAGTGTCAGCAATATTGCTTCCGTGAACGAAGTGGAGCTTTACCTGAATGGAAATTTACAAGCTGCCGGAACTTTCAATACCGCTACTTCCTTGTTTGAGAAAACGGTAACACTAATTGAAGGATCGAATTCTATCGAGATCAAAGCAAATAATGCATGTGGTGCCGTAACAAGTACAACAGTGATTATTATGAAACCGAAAACAATCCCTTGTACTGCTCCTGAAGTGATTCGTTTGAAACCAGGAACAGAGACACTCATTACGGAAGGTGAATCTGTTTCGGTAACTGCTACTGTAAACAATGTGGCGCAAGTATCACAAATCCAATGTAAGATGGATGGAGTTGTGATTCCATTCAATTTTGATCAGGCATCACACTCTGTAACGGCAACAATTCCTTTAACAGAGGGGGAGCATACGATCGTAATCTATGTGAGAAATGAATGTGGTTCTCAGCAGTTGACATGGAAAGTAACCCGCACGGTCTGCAGACCTCCGCTTGTTACAATTACAAGCAGTTCCACCGCGAATAATTCGGTGGTTACTTCAGACGGATTTAACTTATCTGCAACAGTTTCCAACGTGGAAAACCAATCTGAAATTACAGTTACACAAAACGGACAAGTGATCGGGTTTGTTTACAACCAGCAAACAGGAGTTCTTACTTTGGACAGAAACCTGGTACTCGGAGCAAATGCTTTTGTGATCCATGCGAAGAACAAATGCGGGGAGAGCAGCAAATCGATCAATGTGTTGAGAAACGAAGTAGTGACTGTTCCGGCTCCGACCATTCACATTACAAGTCCTTCAATTTCTCCTTTGGAAACAGATCAGTCTGCTCAAACGGTTCAGATCATGACCACAGGTGTTACTTCTGCGTCACAGGTTTCGGTGACTTTGAACGGAGTAGCAACAAACTTTGAATACAAACCATCGGGTGGAGTCCGATTCAATGCAACGTATGTACTTGGGCAGAATACGATTATTGCGACAGCAGTTACTCCCGGAGGAACAGCTACTGACTCCAAGATCGTAATTTACAACGCACCGGAAGTGATTCCTGCTCCTGTTATCAGTTTAAGAAATCCAACGCAATGTCCTGCTACATTCCCGGTAGGAACAGCTGTAATTATCGGAACAGTTCAAAATGTGGCGAACGCAAGCCAGGTGAGTATTCTGTACAACGGAGAGAACGTGACATTTACATCCAGCATTGAAAGTAATGTATTGACCTTCTCTTTTGAAGTAAACATTACTTTATCAACAGTTTCTATTCCGCTGGTGATTACTGCAACCAATGCGAGCGGATCCGACACGAAGTCTTGTTTGATCAATGCTGTTCGTCCTACAGGAAACGGAAATGGAAACAACGGGCATGGGAACAATACGGATGGAACGGACGAATCGAATCCGGGAAATGGCTCGGGTGGACCGAACGGCGGAACAAACGGAACAGTTGACGATGAAAACGGAAATGGAAACGGAGGAAATAAAACGACCACTCCGGTGAGAACCACACGACCTGGAACAGGTACTCCGGCAACCAGACCAGCCCAAACGGGAAGGCCATAACATTAAAACAAACAGATTATAGAAAGTCTCTGCTTCGGTGGAGACTTTTTTTTGCTTTTAAGAGAAGTTCCGCGAACGAATACCTATTTTTGCAGTGTAAATAAATTACCATGACCAAGGAAGCAGTTTTGGAAGTACTGGGAACCATTTTGGAACCCGATCTAAAAAAAGATATCGTCACACTTAATTTTGTAGAAGACTTACAAATTGAAGGTTCGAAAATAACCCTTACAGTTTATGTTTCTAATCCGGCGCTGCATGCCAGAAAACGGATGCAGGAAGCTGTGGAGTTCAACCTGAAGCGTGTTTTCGGAGAAAATATCGAAATTACTTGTATGGTAAAAGGGTTACCTTCCGAAGCACGTGAAACACACCGTAAGATCCTTCCGGAAGTGAAACACATCATTGCTATTGCATCCGGGAAAGGTGGTGTCGGTAAATCTACCGTTACTGCAAATTTGGCCGGAGGGCTTGCTAAAGCAGGTTTCCGTGTTGGAATTGTGGATGCAGATATTTACGGGCCAAGTATCCCAACCATGTTTGATGTAGTAGGAGAGCGGCCAACAATGCTGGATGTGGACGGAAAACCCATGATCAATCCGGTGATGAGTTACGGGATCAAGATCTTGTCCATGGGATTCTTTTCCCAGAATGACGAGGCAATTGTGTGGCGCGGTCCAATGGCTGCAAAAGCAATGACCCAGTTATTTACGGATGCTTATTGGGGTGAATTGGATTATTTACTGATCGATCTTCCTCCGGGAACCGGTGATATTCATCTTTCACTGGTGCAAACAGTTCCGTTGGATGGAGTGGTGATCGTAAGTACACCGCAGGAAGTTGCTTTGGCAGATGCGCGTAAAGGGGTGAATATGTTCAAACTGGATACGATCAATGTTCCGATCGTTGGATTGGTAGAAAACATGTCCTGGTTTACACCTGCCGAGTTGCCGGAGAACAAATACTACATTTTCGGACGTGACGGAGTGAAGAACCTGGCAGCCGGAATGAATGAAACATTCCTGGGACATATTCCGCTTGTTCAGGGTGTGCGTGAATCCGGAGATGCGGGCAGACCTGCTGTATTTCAGGAAAATACACCAACTGCATTAGCATTTGAAGAATTAGTGCGTATCTTTGTAGACGAGGTAAACGCACTGAAAGCGCGTAAAGCAATAAAAACACAAAAAGATGGTGTTAAATAAATCCGAATTAACTGATAAGATCAACCTTTCCCTGAGTGAATTAAGACCTCACTTAAATGCGGATGGGGGTGATATGGAATTGGTTAATATCACTGATGAAGGAATTGTGCAAGTAAGATTACTTGGAGCTTGCAGCGATTGTTCCATGAGTCTGATGACAATTAAAGCAGGATTGGAGGAAGCAGTAAAAAAAGTTGCTCCTGAAATCATTGCTGTAGAAGCGATAAACTAGTTTTTTCAGTTGTTCAGAAAAAGATAGTGCAACTTTCTTTTTAAGCATGGCGTCTAGTTCATGTCGAAAGAAAAATGACATGCACTATGAAACAATTGAAAACAACCCTTGTAATTGCTCTCCTTCTTACTTATTCCAATTATTCTAATTCCCAATTGATCTATTCCGGGGTTTCCGACCTGGAAGTATTGATCACGAACATCTTTGGTGTTCAATGCCAGGGAATCACCAATGTGAGTCTTCAGGGAACGCAAAACCAGATTGCCCGTTTTGAGAACGGTTCTTCTTTGGGCGTGAACAGCGGACTGGTGCTCTCAACCGGTTATCCGAATCTCTCAAGTACACCTTCAAGCAGTTTTGCAAGTGTCAATATGAGTATGCCCGGGGATAATGATATTATTCTATATGGTAACGTTGCATCTGGGACAGGTAGTTTTGATGCGGTTTCGGTACAGTTTGATTTCACTCCGATCATTACGGATACCATCCGTTTCAATTACATTTTCGCGTCGGAAGAGTACCCGGAATATTCGAATACGCAGTATACTGATCGTTTCTTATTCCTGGTTTCAGAGAATGGAGGAGGCCCGGTAAATATTGCAAATGTTCCCGGAACAACTGTTCCTGTAGAGATCAATTCGATCAACCAGTACTTTAACTCGCAATATTACATTGACAATGCAACCGGAGTAAACTCTACGAATTTTGTGTTTGATGCGTATACTGTTCCTTTACAGGCCAAGTTCTTTGCACAAGTTGGGAATACCTATCACATCAAATTAGTGATCTCCGATGTTTCCGATGGCGTATATGATTCTGCGATCTTCCTGGATGAACAGGAAGCAAACAATGATATTTCAGGAAACCTAACTGTAAACGGACAACCGGCTGAAGGTGTTCTGGAAGTATTCAACTTTGTTCAGGATACTCTTGTTGCTACTCCGGTAGAAACAGTAAATGTTATAGGTGGATCATATTCAGCAGATAGCCTACCAACAGGATTATACCATGTGCGATTTACACCTGATCCGTTTTTATTCCCGGGAGCAGTTCCGCTTTACTTCGCTACCAGTTCTACCTGGACAGGAGCAGATGCTATTGGCTTGCCATGTTTCCTGAATAACGCAAATATCAATGCGGATACCCTGAATGTGTGGGGCGCAACAGGAAATATTTTTGGAACAATTGTAATAGATACTTCATACCTGAAATCAATGAATGTACCGTTTGAAGGAGCTTTGATGCTCTTGAAGAATGCTCAGACACATGAAACGAGAGGTTTTGCCTACACAGCTTCAGATGGGACTTATACGATCAGTCACGTAGAGCCGGGTTCTTACTACCTGTTGGCAGATGTTCCGTACATTCCGCATACAGATACTTTGTTCTTCGATATTCCGTTGGGTGGAATCCTGATGGACGCAGATTATGCGATCCTTCCGGACGGAATAGAGATCAATGGAACACCTTATTTAGGAATAGAGGAATACAAAGAAATTCAGTGGAGCATTGCTCCGAACCCGGCAGACAAGATTGTTGAGATCACTTCAGACCAAGAGGTGAAAGTAATTCAGATTGTTACGATCGATGGGGCTGTAGTAACAGAAATTTATCCGCCGGCTGGCGCATTAAAAACAAGCTTCGATATCAGTCAGTTGAAACAAGGAATTTACCTGGTTCGTATGGATCAGTCGGCACCGAAAAGATTGGTGGTGACGAAGCAATAAGTTAGTTTATTTACATAAAAAGTAAGGGGCGCGATTAATCGCGCCCCTTACTTTTTTATTTGACAGATTTCTTACTTCGCTGCTGCGTATTTCTTTGCAACTGCGTCCCAGTTAATTACATTAAAGAATGCGTTGATGTAATCCGGGCGACGGTTTTGGTAATGCAAATAATAAGCATGTTCCCAAACGTCCATCGCAAGGATCGGTGTTCCTTTACAACCTTCACCCATGATCGGGTTATCCTGGTTTGCTGTTGAACAAATAACCAATTTTCCACCTTCAACACACAACCATGCCCATCCGGAACCGAAACGGGTTGTTCCAGCTTTTGCGAACTCATCCTTGAAATGCTCAAATGTTCCGAATGCATCGTTAATTGCCTGTGCCAATTCACCTGTTGGAGTTCCACCTGCATTTGGTGCCATAATTTCCCAGAACAGGTTGTGATTCCAGAAACCACCACCGTTGTTACGAACAGCAGGTTTGTCTTTGCAGTTTTGTAAGATATACTCGATTGATTTTCCTTCTAAGTCCGTCCCGGCAATTGCATTGTTCAGGTTCGTTGCGTATGCCTGGTGGTGTTTTGAATAGTGGATCTCCATTGTGCGAGCGTCAATATGTGGCTCTAATGCATCGTATGCGTATGCTAATTTTGGTAATTCAAATGCCATGATATTTCTTTTTTATGTTCTCTAACAAAAATAGGAAACAAAATTGAGAAAGCCGGTTCAATCTAAAAGAAGCTTTTGTTAGGAAAGGTTAAAAGGGGATTCAAAAATAGAATTACGTTTGCATTTTCTTCTATCAAGCGATTTTTAAATAATTTCAGGTGTTTAAAGATTTATGTGGCACGAGCTAGCTGTAATTGACCGTGAATTCCACCGTTAGAGATTTATGGATAGAGAATCGGGTGGTATTCGGAATTTTGGATCGTTGGAATAAAAAAATCCCTTCCACAGCAGTGGAAAGGATTTCTCAAGACTTATAAGCTATTAATTCTTTGTAACGCGTTTAACAGAAACAGCACCGTTCGTTCCGTAAACTTTTACCAGGTACATTCCTGTATTTAATTCCGAAAGGTTCATTTCTGAAGAAGTATTGTTTACTGTTTGCTCCATAGCCAATTCACCGGATAACTGGTACACCTCAATTTTGGAGATTACCTCATCCGAATTGATATAGATCGTACCGTTTGTTGGGTTCGGGAACATCAACAAATTGATCAATTCGCTTTCTTCCAAACCAAGGTTTGCAGGTACACTTGTATAATACGCGGATTGAGAAGTAGATGATCCTGTAATGTCGGAAACATTTGCTAATTCGTGAGTAACTCCTGCTTTGTACCAGTTGTATGCGACAACGGATGAATTGATCGTTCCACCAGAATACGTATCCGTGTTTGTTTGAGTAGATTTGATACGAACCACATTCGTGAAAGTTCCTTCCGGGGTAATCAATGTTCCTGTACCAGAATACTCGCTTTGCGTGTTCGTTGTTCTGTTGAAAGCGAAACCACCTACTGTGAAGCTTGAAGCTGAAGCATCCGTGTAGTTGTAAGACGTATTCACAGGGAATTGCATGTAAGTTGCAGGATTTGAATAATTAAAAACGGTCCCGTTAGCATCAATACCTACCACTTCCATTTTAGTGCTTGAAATGTTGTAATAAATAACTCCCCCGTTTGACTGCGTTAATTTGATGTTTGCAGTTGGAAAAGCTCCACCCGAGTTGGTAGTTGTTGCTGCCGTAACCTGACTGTTATTGGTCATAGCAGACAAATCCCATGTTACACCTGTTCCGGAAGTTCCCGGACTTACGTAATCTGAAACGTACATCGTGAAATTGTCACCGGCTGTATAACCAATGTCTGTACGTGTTAAATTTTGAGCGAAAAGCGCATTACCGGAAAATAATAATGCCGCAACAATGTAGATTTTTTTCATCGATTTAGATAATTAAATTTCGACGAAGATACCTGTTTACATGAATTAGAGGTAAGGATTTTTGTTAAAAAGATAGAAAAGCTCATGCCGTATCGGGGCGTGCCTGTGCTTTCCGTTGAATGTCAAAATGGAAATTTTTAGCTTCCCACTTCGAAATTGAATAGTATAGTAATCCGCAATTACTTTCCGTATTTCCCTTTATACTTTTTGTACAGCTCTGTCTGGAAATTCGTTGTCGGAACAAACAGACCATTCACCAGCAACACCGAAGCCTGGTTGCTTTTCATTTCCAAGGCAGAGCCAACCGAAGCATATAATGTAGCTTGCTTCCCGATCTCGATACTTCCGTAGTTTTTGGAAATTCCCATGATCTCGCACGCACTCAGGGTGATCGAACGGATGGCTTCTTCTTCAGTTAGGCCATAAGACATGGCTGTTCCGGCAAGGAAAGGAAGATTCCGTGCATTCATGGCTTCCATATCTCCCTCATTCTGTAAACAGAATGGTACTCCGGCTTGTTGCAATAGGAATGGCAATTTGTACGGAAGGTCGAAAGGATCGTCATCGTGTTGCGGCAAGGAATGCAAACGTCCCAGCATCACCGGAACTTTTTTGATCTTCAGGCGGTCTGCCACCAGGTAGCTTTCGTATCCGCCAACGATAACCGGGAATTTGATTTCCAGTTCTGTGATGAGGTCCAGGATGTCATTGATTTGCTGTACTTCGTTTGCATGGAAGTAGAAACGCTTTTCACCGGTGAAACATTCGTTCATCGCACTGAATTGAAGCGGGGTATTTTTGTCCTTATTATTTGTGCTCGCTTTTGCATTGGTCAGATAGCCGATCAATTCGCGTTTTTGCTCTTCATAGGTCTCGTTAGGTTTTGCGACCGGATCGCCCCACTGACGATTGTAGGCAGAAGGCCATTCAATGTGAATCCCATCATCTGCTTTTACGGTTCCGTCTTCCCAGTTCCAGCAAGCGCTGGTCATCAAACTCGATTGACCGGAAATCCTTCCACCACGCGGAGTCGTTTGAATGATCAGAACCCCGTTCGTACGGACCGTTTCAATAACGGAAGATTCACAGTTGTAAGCGATCTGAGCACGTACATGCGGATTGAAGGTTCCCATTTCATGGAAGTCACGGGAAGCTCTTACAGCGTCGATTTCCGTTAATCCCAACGTGGAATTCGGGGCAACGAAACCCGGATACAAGTGCTGTCCGCTGATGTTGATCACCGTGTCCCAATCCGATTTGTTGTAGGTGTAAGCCAGGGTGTTCTTTACCAACGTGATCACTCCATTCTCAATTCCGACAGATCCGGTGGGAATCACTTGTCCGTTCCCGATATGCAGTGTTGCACCTTCGATCAGGATCTTATTGTATTTCTTTTGCCCGTAACTGCTGTTCACACTTAGTAACAGGACCAAAAAAGTATATTGAATTGTTCTCATGTTCAAAAGTTGAATGCTTAATGTTCGTTTGTTTCTAATGATGCTTCTTCACCAAGTGTGTTGCAATGGAAATGGCCTCTGCGTTTGCGGGAGAATGGTTTGGTTGGTTCTCCTTTCTTGCTTTCTTCCGACATCTTTGCAATAATCCGTGCGCGTTCTGCAGCAATTTCCTGCTGAATGATGAAATCCTTTTGTGCATCAAACAAGATCTCTCCGTCTACAACCGTATAAAGTGGTTTTGCAGTCACAGTTAAAGGATTGTTCGTCCAAAGAACCAAATCGGCATCTTTTCCAACCTGAACAGTTCCCATGCGGTCGTCCAGGTGTAATAATTTTGCAGGGTTCAAGGTCACCATTTTCCAGGCCTGGTCTTCCGTAGCTCCACCGTATTTGATCGTCTTCGCAGCTTCCTGGTTCAAACGTCTTCCCATTTCAGCATCATCCGAATTGATTGCAACCACCAATCCCATGTTCGTCATCAACGAAGCATTTTGCGGGATCGCATCCATTACTTCGAACTTGTAAGCCCACCAGTCGGAGAAAGTAGAAGCACCAACTCCATGTTCTTTCATCTTGTCGGCTACTTTGTATCCTTCCAGGATGTGCGTGAATGTATTTACTTTGAATCCAAAGGAATCAGCCACATGCATCAGCATATTGATCTCTGATTGCACATAACTGTGACAGGTAATTCTTCTTTCTCCTGAAACAATCTCGTATAAAGCTTCCAGTTCCAGGTCAACAGCCGGCGGAACGGCGTTTTTATCTTTGTGTTTCCCGGCGGTTGCACTTTTTGCCTGGTGGTAAGCCAAAGCTCTGGAAAATGCATCGATGTAAACCTGTTCTACACCCATACGTGTTTGCGGGAAACGGTTACTTACTCCCCAATTGGCTTGTTTCACGTTTTCTCCCAATGCAAATTTCACAAATTTCGGAGCGTTCTTAATAGGGTATTCATGTGGATAATGTCCCCATTTCAGTTTCACCAAAGCAGATTGTCCACCGATCGGGTTAGCGGAACCGTGCAGTAATTGCGCAGCGGTAACACCACCGGCCAATTGACGGTACACATCAATATCTTCAGCATTAATGGCATCTTCCATGCGGACTTCACAGGCTACAGCTTGGCCGCCTTCGTTCACGCCCCGTGTCAGTGCAATGTGCGAGTGCTCGTCAATAATTCCTGTTGTAAGGATCTTCCCGCGTGCATTGATCACAATAGCATCATTTGGTTTCATGTACGTTCCGGCACCTTTGTGAATGGCTTTGATTTTCCCGTTTTCAACGATTACAGTTCCTTCCTGGATAATTCCTTCATCGGTATTGGTCCAGATGGTAGCTTGTTCGAAAATGATCACCCCTTGTTTCGGTGGAGCGGTGAAACCAAAGGCACTGTTCGGGAAACGTGTTCCGGGAACAGTCAATGTGTCGGCTGTCCAGGCTTGCTTGTTTTCATCTTTGGCTTCGAATTTCTTGTTGCGCATCGCACTCCATTTGATCCATCTGCCTTTGTTGTTTGTTCCTTCTCCTTCGAAAATAAATACTCGCGGATTCACATCTCCTTTTAAGCTGAAGACTTGTTTTTCACCGTCAACCGGCATAATGAAATGGATTGCGATATCGTTGTTCACCAAAGAAAGTTTCGCATTGCTTACCAATGTATCCGATTTGTTCGCAAGTGTCAATGAATCCTGGACCGTACGTACCAATTTCACTTTTCCTTCCGGTTGATTCGGCGTTCCGGCAATTTCAAGCCAATATTTGATACCATCAATATTCAAGCTGTAGGTTCCGCGGATATCCGAAATTGGAGCACTTTGAAATACTTTCCGTTCTCCTTTTGAAAATACTTGGAGCACCTTTGCCTGGAAAAGGAAAGGGTTTTGATCGTATACCGTAAAGTTGGCCCATTTATCAATTTCAATGGTTCCCAATTCTTTCTGAACTCCCAGTAAAGTTGCCGGAGCCACGGTCAGTGAACGCAAAACGTCATTCACAGACCAGCCTGTTGCCAATGCCTGGTGAATGTGTTTCCAGAAATCAGCCGCCGTGGTATGTCCTGCTGCAGAAGTGATGAACGGAACTTTGTGTTTGTATAAGAATCCCGGATTCCGTGGGGCCATTTCCCACACTTTCAATTCACTGTAAGGAATTTCATGAGCCAGATACGGGTCTTTCAAGTCAAATGCTTCCGGGAAGTTGATCGGGATTACCAACTGAACTTTCAGGGTGTCCCAGGCATTTCCTAAAAATTGTTCCTGACCGGTCCCGATAACGGTAAAGTCCCGTTTGAATTCACGCATGAATGATTTGACACGGAACACATCCGCTTTGTCGTCCAGGGTAAAGAACGCCGGTTTTTTCAATTGAAGTGTTAAAGCATCCAGGCTGTAATTGGCATCTTTTCCATGTTCCGAATGCCATTGTGTATCGTAAAAGGCTTGTCTCAATAAGGCAATCGATCCGACCAATGAACTTGGATAATCCTGTTGTGAAGTTCCCTTTTTGAAAGAATAGAAAGAAGCTGCTTTACTTAAATAAGGCTGATTGTCAGTACTCGTTGTTCCCAATTGCATCAGTGAACCGTAACCTTGTGCCAATCCGTCGTTTCTATGGATCAATACGGAACCAAAACCCATTTTCTGGTATTCGGAAGTCATTTTCTCATCGGTTTTGTACCAGTCAATGGCATCAAATTCCGAACGGATCGCATGGTTCCAGTAGTAAGGCCCGATTTTATTTTCCGCTTTTTGGTCGGCTGGAATTCCCATGGTAGAGTTCACTTCGATAAAAGAAGGAACCACCACCGCATTGTTTCCATCGATCACCACCAGGTCTTTTGGAGTAGTGAGCAGGATTTTGTCGACGGCGGTAATCTTTCCGTCTCTGACAGTAATGGTACCGTTTTCAATGGTTTTATCGGGCGAGACCAGGATGGTCACATTTGTAAGGACAAATGAATTTTGATTGGGGGCTTTCACTCCGTTTTGAGGTTTTTCAGCTTGTGAAAAAACACTCAGCGGAAATAAGAGGGCAACAATATAGCGAATCATTTTTCGACGACTTCTGGTTTTAAGGGCTGAAAAATAGTGATTCTATGTGGAAATAAGTGATTCACTTCGACCAATGAGGTCATTTTTTCGGTAATTTTGCCAAAACTTACATTATTATGGGCGCATTGATACATGGACATTCAGGATTACGTTGGTTAGCTTTGGCTTTATTGCTTTTTGCTATCGTGAATGCAATCTTAAAGCTTAAGAGCGGAAAATACGAAAAAGGGGATAAGATGTTGAACCTGTTTGCAATGGTGATGTTGCATATCCAGGTTACATTGGGAATCATTGTTGCTTTTGTTTCGGGGAAAATTTCTTACGCGGAAGGTTGGATGAAAAATCCGCAGTACCGTTTCTTCGGAATGGAACACATCTTATTGATGGTGATTGCGGTGACATTGGCAACAATCGGAAGAAAGAAAGCTGAAAAAGCCCTTGACCCGGCTAAAAAACATAAGACCATTCTGATTTGGTACACGATTGTATTGATCATCATTTTCGCTGCAATTCCATGGCCATTCAGAACAGCATTGGGAGGATCATGGTTCTAAGGAAGAATTTGCTTTTCATTTCAGCTGTTTGCTTTGTGCTTGTCAGTTGTGGCGAAGAGAAGAAACAGATAGCAGATGTTAAACCGGTTTCAAATGAACCGATCTCTTTGGAAGATGCACGAGCGGTGTATACCTTGAATTGTGCTTCCTGTCACGGACCGGACGGAACATTACAGGCATCGAATGCAAAGGATCTGTCAGTGAGTACGTTGGATGAAAAGAGCGTTGAAAAAATGATCCGTAAAGGAAATGACAAGGGAATGATGCCCTACGAAGACATGTTAAGCACGCCGGAAATAAAGGGATTGGTAAAATTCGTTCAAAATTTACGAAAATAGGAAATGAGTGAAGGTCACGTTTTAGTAGATGCAGTTGAAGAAACCTGCGTACTTGTCGGAATTATTACATCTTCTGTGACGGATGAACAGGCTCACGAATATCTGGATGAATTGGAATTCCTGGCAGAAACTGCCGGTGCAACAGCTGTCAAACGGTTTACACAAAAACTTCCGATGGCAAACCCGCGGACCTTTGTAGGAACGGGTAAGCTGGAGGAAATCAAAGAATACATTAAGGAACACGGAATTGAGTTGGTTATTTTTGATGACGAACTTTCTCCTTCCCAGCTTCGGAACATTGAAAAAGAACTGGAGTGTAAGATCCTTGATCGAAATATTCTGATCCTGGATATTTTTGCTTCCAGGGCGCGGACTTCCCATGCGAAGACACAGGTCGAACTGGCTCAGATGCAGTACATGCTTCCACGTCTGAAGCGACTTTGGACCCACTTGGAGCGTCAAAAAGGAGGAATTGGTTTACGTGGTCCGGGGGAATCCCAGATCGAAACCGATAGACGGATCATTCAGACACGGATTGCACTCCTGAAAGAAAAGCTCAAAGAGATCGATAAGCAAATGGCAGTTCAGCGGGGTAATCGCGGACAGCTTGTGCGAGTGGCTTTGGTAGGATACACGAACGTGGGGAAAAGTACCATGATGAACCTGCTGAGTAAGTCGGAAGTATTTGCGGAAAACAAATTGTTTGCAACCCTCGATACAACCGTACGGAAAGTGGTGATTGATAATTTGCCCTTCCTGCTTACGGATACGGTTGGATTCATTCGTAAATTACCTCATCAATTGGTGGAATCATTCAAATCGACCCTGGATGAGGTACGTGAAGCAGATCTGTTGATCCATGTGGTAGACATTTCGCATCCCAATTTTGAAGATCAGTTGCACATTGTAAATGAAACATTGGCCGAATTGGATAATAAGGACAAACCGATGATCCTTGTCTTCAATAAAATCGATGCATATCAATACAATCCGGAGAATGAGCATGGCTCGAATATGACACTTGAAGAACTGAAAAAAACCTGGATGAACCGTTTACCGGCTACGAAGTGTGTTTTCATTTCAGCGACAAACAAGGAAAATGTGGAAGAATTGAGAGAAACCATGTATTCGGAGATCAAGCGCATTTTCGCGATCCGGTACCCGTTTAATAATTTCTTGTACTAATCTTCACGTGGGCGTTGGCCACGAATGCACGAATTTTTAAGGGCGCTTACCAGTGGGATTTATGTACTTAAGTCAGGTGGCTTCAGATATCGATTTTTGAATGTTCGAATTTGCTTTATCCGTTTCTAAATTCGCATGTTCGCGATATTACGAACAGCCCTTTGTCTGACTGGGATTCAGATGGAAAAATGCCTGAATTTTCGGTCAGAATTTATTAATGCCCTTTTGACTGTGGCAAGAGAAAATCTGCATCATACAAGCATAGAATAATCCTTTCGGTTGATACTTTTGCATTTAAGGAATACAGAGCGTAGCCGAAGTACGAATTTTCAGTATCTTCGGGTATGCGAAGTTGGATTTTAGGGATAGCGCTATTTACCTGTTATTTGTCTGTCGGTCAGACGGAATACCTGGACAGCTTAAAAAATACGCTTCAAAAACCCGTTTCTTCCGATACCATGCGTGTATTTCAATACAATGAAATTGCATGGACTTACCTGGATTACTCATTGGATTCTACCTTTGTGTTTGCAAACAAAGCAATCAACTTAGCTCAAAAATGCAAGTATCCGAACGGGGTCATGGACGCGAAAAATACCCTCGGAATCTACTACCGTTATTTGTCGGAATACTCTAAGGCGATTAACGTATACAACGAATTGATCGCGCTTCGGATCAGGAATCACCAGGAAGATAAATTGACTGGAGCTTATTCGAATCTTGGATCTGTTTATTTTGAGAAAGGTTCCTATGCACAAGCCCTGAAACATTACCAAAAAGCAATCGATATCGCTAAAAAGTATAAACAGGACGATAAAGTACTGGTCTTATATACGAATCTGGCTGCAGCTTATAAGTCTGTAGGACTTTATGATCAGGCAATATCGACATTTAATGAAGGGCTGAAACTAAACAAACGCATTAAGAATAAGGAGCAGGAAGCTCAGCTTTACATGAACCTAAGTACCGTTTATCATGATAAAAACATGCTGAATGAATCCATAAAATACTCTGAAATTGCCCGGAAGTTAAGCAGGGAGGTTCATGCAGTAAGGAACAGGCAAACAGTCCTGTACAATTTATCATTGGATTACCGTGCAACAAAGCAATTTTCAAAAGCAAAGGCCTGTTTGGATGAAATGTATTCAGTTGCCAGGGAACTGGATGAAGAAGATGTCTGGCTGGAATATTTCCTGGCACGGGCTAATTACCTGTCTGACCTGAAGCATTTCGATGAGGCTATGAAATTAACCCTAACAGCAGAAAAGTATGCCAACCAGGAAGCAGATTTACTGAGTTACGGGGAAGTGCAGCTTACAAAAGCGAGTATTTATGCTGAACTAAAGAAGTTTAAGGAAGGAATTGCCGCCGCAGAACTGGCATTAGATGCATTCAGAGATACGGAGGACGCAAACGCGCAAGTCCGAACCTTGAAAGTATTGTCGGAATTGTATAAAAGAGACGGAGCACCTGAAAAGGCTTTGAAAGTGTTTGAGGAGGCACAGGAATTAAAGGAAAAAACGGATTTGGAATCAGTGACAAACCAAATAGCAACGTTAAATTCATTGAATGAACTGGAGCGAAAAGAGCAGGATTTGGCCCTTTCAAGACAAACCAATCAGTTGATTACCGCTGAAAATAACCGGAAAAGTAACCTCATCCTGGGTTTATTCCTGATCGGGGGGTTGATTGTGATTTCCCTCGGGATCAGTTTTAAATCCAATCAGCAAAAGAAAAAAGCGAATGCTTTGCTGAACAAACAAAATGAAGAAATTGAAAACCAAAAAACGCTGATTGAAGAAAAGCAAACAGAGATACTGGATTCCATTCGTTATGCGAAACGTATCCAGGAATCGTTGCTGGTGCAGCACAAATTATTGAAAGAATCGTTACCCGAATCCTTTATTTTCTTCCAGCCGAAAGACATTGTTTCCGGAGATTTTTATTGGGCTACCAAACGGAATAATCAATTCTATCTGGCTATTTGTGACAGTACGGGACACGGTGTTCCGGGAGCATTTATGAGCGCTTTGAATATTACTTTCCTGAGTGAAGCGATCAATCAATTGGGGATTACCGATCCGGGAAAAATCTTTGACCATGTCAGAAAACGCCTGGTTGAATCGATCTCTCATGATGGTGCAAAAGACGGAATGGATGGCGTGTTATTTTGTTTTGACGAATCAAACCGTAAATTGACCTATGCTGCGGCATACAATAACCCGATCGTTATCCGCGATGGGGAACTCATTAAATTCCCTGCGGATAAAATGCCGGTTGGAAAAAGTGATTTGATGACTGAGTTCCAAACATATACCATTGACCTGGAACCGGGTGATGAATTGTTTGCTTATACAGATGGTTATGCCGACCAGTTTGGGGGAGAAAGAGGGAAGAAACTGAAACTGGCGAACCTTCATGAATACCTCTTAAACATTTCAACTGAGAAAATAACCGAGCAACACGATTTACTGAAAGAACATTTTCAATCATGGAAGGGAAACCTGGAGCAGGTTGACGATGTCTGTTTGTTTGGAGTTAAACTGATCTAGCCAATGAGTCCTTTGAAAAAGCAAAACCTGCTCTTAATCATTCTGATTATTTTTTATACCGTCGGATTGATCGGGTTACATACCGATTACCGGTTTTATTTTTTGGGCTTAACACCTTTTAACCTGTTGCTGTCTTTTGGCTGTCTTTATTTGTCGTTCAAGGATTATTCCCTGAAGAAACATATCGATATTTTGCTTGTTGGAGCTGCCGGTTATGCTATTGAATGGATTGGAGTCCGTACTTCGTTACTTTTCGGGCATTATCACTATGGAAGTGTTTTAGGGTATAAAGTAGACGGAATCCCCCTTACGATTGCATTGAACTGGGTAATTCTGACGTTCACTGCAGCGGCAATCGTTCATAAATGGAAAATCCCGATCATTCTGAAAGCGTTGATAGCGGGTGCATTGATGACAGGATTGGATTGGATCATGGAACCGGTTGCCATCCGTTCCGGGTTTTGGTCCTGGAAAAATAATACGGTCCCGATGTACAATTACATCTGCTGGATGATCTTTGCTTCTGTCTTTTCTTATTGGATTTTGAACAGAAAAACAGTAGAAACGAACAAAGTGACCGTCGGATTATTTGTGATCTTAGTGATATTTTTTGCAATTTTAAACCGATGATTCCAACCTGGGCAGGCATACTGATCTTAATCGGGACTTTTTTCCTTACGGAGTTCGCTGCGTGGTCTTCACATAAGTTCGCCATGCACGGTTTTATGTGGTATTTCCACAAAGACCATCATCAGGGCAAGGCCGGTTTTTTTGAGCGGAACGATGTTTTTTTTCTCATTTTTGCTATTCCAAGCTGGTTAGGAATTATGTTGGGCCTCATGTACAAGCAATACGGTTTTGTCTGGATGGGATTTGGGATCATGGCCTATGGATTTACTTATTTCTTCATTCATGATGTGTTTATCCATCGCCGGTTTAAATGGATCAGGGAAATCAATACACCTTATTTTTTAGCCATCAGACGAGCGCATAAAATGCATCACAAGCATTTAAATAAGGAAGATGGGGAGTGCTTTGGACTGTTGATCGTACCCTTGAAGTATTACAACGAAGCCAGGAAGGCTTACAAACAAAATAAAGCACTCAAATGAGTTTATACTTTTGGATCCTCCTCGGAACAATCCTATTTCCGTTTTTGCTAAGCTTTGATAAGAAGGTCCATTTTTATACGCATTGGAAAAGCGTTTTTCCCGCAATATTCCTTGTAGCCGTGTTCTTTCTCCTTTGGGATCATTATTTTACAGTACATGAAGTGTGGGGTTTTAACCCGAAATACGTCCAGGGAATTTACTTGTTTCACCTACCCCTGGAAGAAATCCTTTTCTTTTTGGTTGTTCCTTACGCCTGTGTGTTCGTTTACGAAGCAATCAGGGCCTATTTCCCGGATTTGAAACTGGATCTTTTGGGACGTGCCTTTGCCTTTGCAATGGTTCTTTCCGGTTTGCTGCTGACGATCTTTTATATCCGCAACTGGTACACCTTAACAGCTTGTTCGCTTTCCAGTTTATTGGTCATTGGGATTCATTTTCGGGCAAAAGCGAAATGGTTCAACTATTTTGCACTGACCTTCCTGGTTTGCCTGATTCCTTTCTTACTGGTGAACGGAACATTAACCGGATTCTTCACAAAAGAACCGGTTGTTTGGTATTCTGAAACACACATCGTGGGAATTCGAATCGGTACAATCCCGTTGGAAGACATGTATTATAATCTAAGTATGTTGCTGCTAATCATCGCGATTCATGAAGTATTGAAAAAGCAGAAGCTCGTAAAAGCAAAATAAGTTTACTTCGGTTTGTACTTCAGCACATCTCCAAGGCTGTTTTTAAGCCACAATTCGTTTGCTTTCAGCCTTCGGATCTCAAAAGTAGAGCCTCCTAAATCGGGATAAGTGATCATCAGATCTTTTTTATCATTCACTAAATCCCATTCGCCTTTCAATGTAAGTACATCGTTCGTGTAAATGACATCTCCGTCACTGGTGAATTCTGTTGTATATCCTGGATTCGGGTTTTGTTCTACGGTGCCATTGGCGTAAGCCGTTTCTTTATGTACCCACACATTTTCTAAGCGTGATTTACGGGACAAAATGGAGAAATTGGGACCATCCGGATATTTTCCGCAGGAACTGAGTAACAGAATACTTACAGGGATAAATGCGAAAAGGAATCTTCTTAAAGTTTTCATGGTTCGTTTTCTTTCGAAGATAAACTATATTTTCCTGGAAGAAAAATAAAATGTTGGATTAAAGTTCCCGTGTAACCAGGAATTGTGCTACTGCCCGAAGCATTTCCGTATTCAATCCTTTTGCTTCCAGTTGCTGCAGATTTTCCATTGCCCGATCATAATACCCATTCATTTCCTGCAATGTTGCTGACTTTGCACCAAGCTCTTCAAACAATATTTTCGCGCGTTCCACTTTTTGAGAATCGGCACTTAGTTGAACCAACTCTTCGAAACGGGGATCTTTATTTTCCTTTGCTTTTTCTTTTGCCTTTAAGAAAAGCAGGGTCTTTTTATTGGAAAGAATATCACCGCCGACTTGCTTCCCGAATAATTCCGGATCACCGTACAAATCCAGGATATCGTCCTGGATCTGGAAAGCAATTCCCAATGAAACGCCAAATTCATAGAGGTTTCTTCCGATCTCTTCATCCCGGTTTCCTAAAATCGCTCCGAATTCCAAAGCACATCCCAGGAGAACGGAAGTTTTTAAGCGGATCATTTCAATATATTCGGTTTCAGAAACTGTTTCCAGGCTTTCGAAGTCCATATCCATCTGCTGTCCCTGACACAATTCAATCGCCGTTTCGTTAAACCGTTTCAGTAACAGTGGAAGCCGTTGGTCGGAATAATGGATTAATTGCTGATAGGCTTTAATATACAAGGCATCTCCGGAAAGAAGGGCAATATTCGAATTCCATTTGGTATGAACAGTTGCTTTCCCCCTGCGAACAGGAGCATCATCCATAATGTCGTCATGGATCAATGAAAAGTTGTGGAACAGTTCAATGCACAGTGCTGCATGAATGCTTTCTTCTTTCGGGACCTCGCAAATTTCACCGCTGATCAATGTCAGGATCGGTCGCATACGTTTCCCTCCAAGAGAAAGAAAATAACGTAAAGGACCAAATAAATTGGATGGTTCATCCGTCAGTTTCAGACCTGAAATGTGATTTTCAAGATAGGCAGTGTATTGGGCGAGACCGGTCATTACTTTTTCAATAGTTGCAACAAATAAGTACCGTATCCACTTTTTACTAATGGTTGAGCAATTTCTTTCAATTGATTGGCAGAAATGAAACCGTTTCGGTAAGCGATCTCTTCAATGCAGCCTACTTTTAGACCCTGACGTTCTTCAATAACCTGTACAAATTGTCCGGCCTGCATTAAGGAAGGGAACGTACCGGTATCCAACCAGGCAGTACCACGACTTAAAATAGCGACTTTCAACTTTCCGCGTCTCAGGTATTCTGCATTTACATCTGTAATTTCATATTCCCCGCGTGCAGAAGGTTTCAGGTTCTTTGCAATTTCAATCACATCGTTGTCATAGAAATACAAGCCCGGAACAGCGTAATTGGATTTCGGTTTTGCAGGTTTTTCTTCGATGGAAATGACATTCATTACCTCATCAAATTCAACTACCCCGTAACGTTCCGGATCACTCACGTGGTAAGCATATACAACACCACCGTTCGGATCTGCATTTTCCTTGAGTAATTCATCCATTCCCACTCCGTAGAAGATATTATCTCCCAGGATCAAAGCAACGGAATCATTACCTATGAACGATTCACCAATGACAAATGCCTGAGCCAGGCCGTTTGGTTCCGGTTGTTCTGCATAGGAAAAGGAACAGCCCAGTTGACTTCCGTCACCCAATAATTTTTTGAACTGTGGAAGATCATGAGGCGTTGAAATGATCAGGATTTCACGAATTCCGGCCGTCATCAAAATCGACAAGGGATAATAGACCATCGGTTTATCATAGATCGGCATTAATTGCTTACTAATCGCCAATGTCAGTGGATGGAGCCGTGTTCCTGAACCTCCGGCAAGAATGATTCCTTTCATTACCTAATCTTCTTTTGTTTCATTTTTCTGATCAGAAGTTGGTTTTTCCTCCTCTGACTTTTCAATTTCCAATAAGTCCCAACTCACATCGGAATCTTCGTCGTAGATCTCAAACAACGGTTCTTCAAATGATTTGGTTGTCAATCTGCGCTCGTAACTTAAAAGCAAACAAGGCAATAGGATAAGATTTGTAAAGAGTGCCACGAAATAGGTAATGGCCGATAAGTATCCTAAGGCTTGTGTTCCTCCGAAATCCGAGAATACAAAGACAATAAATCCAAAGAACAGGATAACCGAAGTATAAATAATACTCAAACCGGTTTCACGGATAGAGATCGCGATACATTCCTTTAAATCCCATTTTTTCGTTTTCAGTTCATGGCGGTAATGTGCCAGGAAGTGAATGGTATTATCGACCGTGATCCCCAATGCAATGGAGAAAATCAACAGGGTAGAAGGCTTCAACGGAATTCCGAAGATTCCCATAATTCCTGCTGTGATCGCCATCGGGATGAGGTTCGGGATCATGGACACCACCACCATGCGGAACGAATAGAACAGGATGCACATCAATGCGGCAATCGAGATAACTGCAAATACGATACTGGAAGTTAAATTGCTTACCAGGTACTTGGTCCCTTCAGAAGCTACAACCGATGTTCCTGTAAGTGTAATATCATAATATTCATTATTGATCGCTTCACGGAGTGTTTTCTTGAATGTCGGTTTGCCGAAATAATTCCGTACCAATTCCGGATCAGAATCGAAAGCATACTGCTTTTTATCATCACCATTTGAAAGCAGGGCGGTAAGGTTGTTATAAACACCACTTGATAATTCAAAAATGGAATCGATGTACTCTTTTTTGCCTTTTTCAAATTTGGAATAGTATTTCTCCAGTAGCGATTTATCCGGGTTCATGATACTGTCAATGCGGTGTTCGATCAAATGGACCTGGTCTTCTACTTCATAAGATCCCAGATCTTTCATGGAAGTTCTGACGCGTAGAATGTGATTGGTAGTATCCACCAATTCCTTAATTGATAAAGTGGAATTATTAGTGGTCGTAGATAAATTCTTTAAGTACGCATTTAAACGCAGTTTGTCTTTGGTTGCAAAGATCTTGTATTGCTCCGGATTGTTGTTGTAGTAAGCCATATTGATCACTTTCACAAAATCCACGATGGATAAGCTTTTCGCGAACAAGGTGTCTTTGGAAAGCATTTCCTGCACCTGTTCCACGCTTTGCATGGTGTTTTTACCAAATAAACGGCCTTTTTCCTTGTAGTCGATCAAAACTTCGAAAGGAACTGCTCCCCCGAAATTAGCCTCCATGAACTGGATGTCTTTCAGGATCGGATCACGGGCAGGTAAATCCCCGGTTATGTTTCCGGTAACTTTCATGAAGAAAATCCCGATACCTGTTCCCACTGTTAAAAGAATGGTCACTACGTAAACTGTTTTACGGTTGTGAGCAGTAATTTTAACCAGTTTCTCCAGGAATTTTACAGCAGCCTTGCGATCAAGATGCTTTAAATGGCGTGTCTTCGGTTGCTTGGAGAACGATGCAAAAATCGGGATCAAACAAAGGGAAACCACATAACACAACATGATATTCACCGATGAAATAACTCCGAATTCGAAGAACTTGGAAGAATTTGTAAAGAGGAATGTCATGAAACCAATTGCAGTGGTAACATTGGTCAACCACATAGCAGTTCCTGTTTTACGGATTACCTGCGTAAGTGCCTTGATCTTATTTCCGTGTTGTTTGAACTCGTAGTGGTATTTATTAAACAGGTAAATACAATTTGGAATCCCGATAACAATCATCAATGGAGGAATAAGCGCCATCATGATGGAAATGTTGTAATTGAAGAGCCCGATCGTTCCCATGGCCCAGATTACGGTAATTGCAACTACCAAAAGACTGATGAGCGTTACCCGGACCGAACGGAAGAAGAAATACATGATCCCGAAGGAAATCAGCATGGAAAGCACCACGAAAATGTACATTTCTCCCATCACACGTTTCCCGATCAATACACGCATATGCGGCAATCCGGCAAAGTGGATCTCGTTGAATTGCTTTTCGTAGGATTTTGCAAGGTCTTCAATCTCAATAACGACTTTTTGCTTCTCTTTATCGATCAGGAAATTTTCATCCAGCGTCACCATCATCAGACTCACATTGGATGAGTCATTATACATGATCCCATTGTAAATCGGATTTCTGCGGATTTCACTTTTGATCTGTTCAATGGACTTCTCTTTGAACGATACATCCGAGAAGATGGGTTTGATCGTGAACTGGCTGTTTGCAGTATCGTTGATCAGGTTGAAAAGCTTTGCTTCCGAGATAACAGAAATAACCCCGTCGATCTGAAGAATGGAATCTCCCAGTTTCTTCCAGAGCATGAATTTTTCTTTGGTATAGAGATCCTTATCTTTGATTGCAATAATCAATGCAGATCCGTCTTCACCAAACATCTTCTTGAATTTCAGGTAAGTAATTTGGGTTGGGCTATCCTTCGGAAGCATGTTCCCATACTTATTATCGATCTTTAACCCTGTCAATGCATAATAACCGAACAAAACGGTCAATAAGGCCATGATGGCAAGGATAATAAAACGATTTCTCAGAATGATATTGGCTATTCTATTCCACATATCTCTTTTTTTATTTTTAATCGGATCGCGTTAGTGCGTCCATTTTTGTATCAATTTCCTGCGATTTAGCTGTGTGGTGTTGGATTGCTATTTCAAATAAGTATTTAACCAGTCAAAAAATTCCCTGTTCCACAAGATACTGTTTTGTGGTTTGGTTACCCAATGTCCTTCATCCGGAAAATAAAGGAACTTACTTGGGATTCCTTTCAATTGAAGTACCTGGAATGCTTGCATGCCTTCTGATTCCGGAACGCGGAAATCTTTACCTCCGTGAATTACAAGCATGGGAGTGTTCCATTTGTCAACCAGTTTGTGCGGACTGTTTTTTGCATACAATTCCTTATTCTCAGGTAACCAATACGGTCCACCGATATCCCAGTTTGCAAAGAACAACTCTTCTGTTGTGCCGTACCAGCTTTCAAGATTGAATAATCCGCAATGAGAAATAAATGCTTTGAAACGGTTTTCGTGAATTCCTGCCAGATAATAAACGGAATAACCACCGTAACTTGCTCCCACAGCTCCCAGTTTGTCTTTATTGATTGCCGGAATTTGGGCAACACAGCTATCTGTTGCAGTTAAGTAATCCCGCATGGCTTGCCCGCCCCAATCTTTTGAAATTGCATCGTTCCATTCTTGACCGAATCCGGGTAAACCTCTTCTGTTCGGAGCAATAATGATGTAACCCTGGGAAGCCATTAAGCGAAAGTTCCAGCGATAAGAGAAGTACTGCGAAACCGGGCTTTGCGGTCCGCCCTGGCAATAAAGCAAAGCCGGATATTTTTTTGCAGGATCATAATTCGGGGGATAAATGACCCATGTAAGCATTTTTTTACCATCTGTTGTCGTGATCCATTTTTCCTGGACAGTTGGTTCCGCAATTCCTTTCAATTCTTCCTTGTTTGCCTGAGTGAATTGCTCGAGTAAACCGGTTTTTGGTGTGAAGATCCAGACGTCTGTTGGGTGGATCATGTCCTGTCTTTCGAGTAAGATCCGGTCTTTCATCACGCTGAAACTGACGTAATCACAACGATCACCTGTCAATTGCTGAATTTTACCGGTTTTCACATCGATGGAGTACAATTGCTTCGTTGCTTTCACAGTTGCAGTGAAATAAATAATTTCTTTGGACGGATGCCACGCAAATTCATTCACGCTTACATCGATGCTTGCCGTCAGGTCTTTTTCCTGTCTGCTTTCGAGGTCCATGATGCGAATTCGGTTCTTGTCCGCTTCAAACCCATCCTTTTCCATGCTTAACCAGGCAAGGGTTTTTCCCGTAAAATTAATTGCCGGATTCGTATCATATCCTTTGTGAGCGGAAGACAAAATGGTCGTGATTTTATCCGAAGTGCGGTACGCGTAAATTTCCGAGTTGGTAGACTGAGCAAATGTTTTACCCGCCATTTTCTTTGTAGCGTAAAAAATGGTTTGCCCGTCTTTACTGAAACAAACACTTTCTATTCCACCGAATGGACCGGTAACAGAAGGGAAGTTTTCACTTTCCATTACATCTGCTTTCTTCGTGAATTTACCTTCAGAAGAGGCTTCGTACCAGTATAAATGAGGAACTTCAGGTGATGACCATTGGTTCCAGTGACGGTACATCAGATCGGTTTCCGCTCTTCCGGAAGTTTGAGGAAGGTCGGGATATTTGTCTTTGACCGTTTGCTTTATTTTCAATGGTTCAAGCGTAGCAAATCGTTTCCCGTCAGGACTTAAAGTAAGCCCATCGACTTGAGTTGTTCCGAAATTGTGAAGGACCTTAACTGATTTGTTGGAAGGATTTAAACACTTTAATTCAATCTCTGAACCGGAAGCCTGAAGAAATACCAATTGATTTTCCGTATTCCAGATTAAATTCCAGGCTCCGTCAATATCCAGGATACTTGTTTTTCCTGTTTTTAATTCAACAAGGAAAGTAGTTGTTTTTCCCTTATTGATCGTATAATCGGTTTTAGTACTTTGGTAGACCATCCATTCTTCATTGGATGAACCGATTGTTCCTGAAATTCGATTGAGAGACCACATTTTTTCAGGAGTAAATTCTTGCGCTTTAGCCTGAAATTGTATAAGAGCGCCCGCAATCAGCGCCAGGAAAATTGATAGTTTGCCCATTAGCTTTTTTTCAAGTTGCTCAAAAATACCTAAAAAAGTCAATTTGGGGACTATAAAAAAGCAGTAAATCGGGCATTAACTAGGATTTAATCTTTGCTTTTTTTCTGCGAGAACTGTTTTGTATGTATACATAGCTGAATACAAAGAGGGTGACAACTCCTGTAAAGATTATAGTATTGGAAAGAATGTCGGGCAGGGAGTAAGAACGCGAACTGGAATAGAAAAGCGAATTAATGGCTGCCAGCAAAATAATCAGTGTTCTCTGAAATCGTTTTATTCGAATCATTAACTACTTGTTTTGAACTAATTTAAACAAAAAATGAATTGATAATCAAGTAAGTTAATAAATAAACAAAATAGATCTGAACTTTTGGAGTTATATACTGTACTGTCAAAAAACCATACTATGAAGGCAAAATCCATTCAATATACGATCCAGAATCCATGTGATGAAAGCTGGAATGATATGACTCCCGAATCAAGCGGACGTTTTTGTGGTTCCTGTCAGAAATCGGTTGTTGATTTTACGGTTATGTCGGATTTTTCTATTGTCAATTACCTGGAAAATCACAAGCACGAAAAAGTGTGCGGACGGTTTACGAAGCCACAATTGAATCGTGTTTACAGCTTGAATCAACCGGTTTTTGCTCCAACTTTTGACTTACGTGCAGTTGTTTTGGGTTTGGCCCTGACTACTTTTTGTGCGATTCATAGTTTTGGGCAAACCGAGCCACGTGAGCCGGTTAAACCGGATACGACTTTGCTTATGGACCCTACATCTTTTTTTATGGGAAAAGTAGCATTGGATCATTATGATCACAGAAATGACAAGATGATTAGCGGAGTCGTTCATCTTTCCAAAAACGATTTTAAGCTGGTCGATGTTCAATTGAAAAATTCAAAGGGAGAAGTCTTGAAATCGATTCATCCGGACGCAAATGGACAATTCTCCATGGACTTGAATTGGAAATTAAATCCCGTCTTTATTTCAGTTTCCGGTGCCGGATATGAAACCTGGGAACAGGAACTTTCGAAAATTCCGGTATTGAGTGACCTGCAGATTACCTTGCACGACCAAATCGAATTAATTCGCGGCGAAGTGATCCAGGGAGATGTGAAAGCTGCTGATGGCCCGGAAGAAGATCAGATCCTGCAAAAGATCGAGATGGGAAATGTGAGTATTGAACAAAAATAAAGAACACCTTTGAACCTTTTTTGAAAAGGCGTGTACTCCAAATAAAGTGAGCCATGAAACCGAAGAAAATAAACTATAAAATCGAGGAGCCATGTCATGCAGACTGGAACCAGATGAAGCCGGAAACGCAAGGTCGTTTTTGCAGTTCATGCAGTAAAACGGTTGTAGATTTCAGTAAGATGTCTGATTTTTCAATCGTGAATTACCTCGAAAACAATAAACATCAATCAGTTTGTGGCCGCTTTGCTGAAGATCAGTTATCGAAAACTTATTTGTGGTCTAAGCCTCATCAGCCGGTATTTTCTTTTGATCTGAAAGCAGTTGTGCTAGGCTTGGCTTTGAGTACTTTTTCTGCAATTCCATCACAAGCTCAAACGCAGGTACCGGTTGCACTGCATGATTCAATTGTTGAACCTGATATAGTAATGATCCAGGGTGCAGTTGCCATATCTTATGATCACAGCAATGAAAAGTTTGTAAGTGGGAAAATCAAACTGGACGGGGCACACGTGGAAGATATCAGAATTGCTTTGATGAACGGAAGTTCTGTTGAATTATCTTCCGTAAAAGTTTCAAAGAACGGAACGTTTAAGATTCCTTTGGATTGGACGAAGAATCCGGCTTCTATCCGTGTGAGTGCTCCCGATTATAATTCCGAAACAATTTATTTCAGTAACCATCAGTCATTAGGTAATTTAACGGTTACCTTGCACAAAAAACGCCCGATGAAAATGGGTAAGGTTGTTTCTGACAGATAAAACGGATGGCTATGAAAGCAAAAACAATCAAGTATACTATTGAGGAACCATGTCACGAAGACTGGAACCAGATGAAACCGGAAGCTAAAGGCAGATTTTGTGAAGCGTGCAGTAAAACGGTGGTTGATTTTAGTTCCATGTCGGATTTTTCCATTGTAAGCTACCTGGAAGGAAAGAAGCATGAATCGGTTTGCGGAAGATTCCGGCCTGATCAAATGGAGAAGAGTTATTCACTTTCGATACCTCATCGTTCATTTTCTTTTGATTTGAAAGCGGTTGCATTGGGATTGGCGCTGACAACTTTTTCGGCGATTCATGTGGATGCACAGGTTACACCGATCGATACAACACAGGTAATTTACCAGGAACCGCTGGATGGTTTGGTCAGCATGACCGAATATTACGATCATTCAGATGAGAAATTTATAAGTGGGACGATTTTAGTGTATGGAAAAGACAATGGAATTGTAATTATCCAATTAATGGATGAGGCCGGAAACGAAATTTTGAAAACCTTTGCTGAGTGGCAGAATGGGAAATTCAAAATCCCACTCGATTGGAGTAAAAAACCCGTCTCTTTGTCCGTTAGTGCTCCGGGTCTGATTTCTTCTACACTCATTTTAAGTGAGAAGGAATCTATTCAAGATTTGAAGATCACGCTTTACAAGGAGGAAATCATGTTAAAAGGGAATGTGATTAAACTCGAGAATAAATAGTTCTACCAACAACCTCAAATATGAAAACACGTAGGGGCGCAATTAATCGCGCCCCTACGTGTTTTATTATAAATTTGATATTACTCAACAGTAACCGACTTCGCTAAGTTTCTTGGTTGATCTACGTTGCAATTTCTCATAACCGCAATGTGATAGCTCAATAACTGGAACGGGATGGTTGCCAAAATCGGAACCAGATGCTCATCCGTATCCGGAATTTCGATCACGTGATCAGCCATTTCTTTTACATCGGTGTCACCTTCCGTAACAATCGCGATGATCTTTCCTTTACGTGCTTTTACTTCCTGGATATTACTTACTACTTTTTCGTAAGAAGTTCCTTTTGTAGCAATGACGAAAACCGGCATTTCTTCATCGATCAATGCGATCGGTCCGTGCTTCATTTCTGCTGCAGGATATCCTTCTGCGTGGATGTAAGAGATTTCTTTCAGTTTCAATGCTCCTTCCAATGCAACCGGGAACGAACTTCCTCTTCCTAAGTAAAGTGCATTATTTGCGTCTTTATAGATCTTGGAAATTTCTTCGATCTCTGCATTGCGTTCCAATACACGTTTTACTTTCTCCGGAATAACTTCCAGTTCCGAAAGCATTGTTCTGAATTTTGACTCGCTCAACGTTCCTTTTTTGTGTGCCAAAGAAAGCGCCATTAAAGTCAGGACGGTTACCTGTGCGGTAAACGCTTTGGTGGAAGCCACACCAATTTCCGGACCTGCGTGTGTATAGGAACCTGCATCTGTAATACGTGAAATAGAAGATCCAACCACGTTACAAATTCCAAGAATGGTAGCCCCTTTTGATTTTGCCAATTCAAGAGCAGCAAGCGTATCTGCAGTTTCACCGGATTGAGATACGGCGATCACGATATCATTTTCATTAATGATCGGATTGCGGTATCGGAATTCGGATGCGTATTCTACTTCTACGTTGATTCGTGCAAGGTCTTCAAATAAGTATTCTCCAACCAGACAAGCGTGCCAGGAAGTTCCGCAGGCAACCATTACAATGCGTTGTGCATTGATCATTTTTTGCTCATAGTCTTTCACTCCACCCAAAGAAACCCATCCTTCGGATGCGTTTAAACGTCCGCGGAAACAATCTTTGATGGAACGCGGTTGTTCGTGGATTTCTTTCAGCATGAAATGCTCGTAACCACCTTTTTCAAGTGTTTCCAATTGCATTTCCAACTCCTGAACGTAGGGTGTTTTTGGCTGGTTGCGAAGATTCGTAATATTTAATCCTGTTGTGAGGTCAACTACTGCAATTTCTTCGTCCTCCAGATAAACTACCTGGTTGGTATATTCAATGATCGGTGTTGCATCTGAAGCCAGGTAGAAATCATTTTCTTTCCCGATTCCGACAACTAAAGGAGAACTCTTACGAGCTGCAATCAGCTGGTTCGGATTGTCAGATGAAATAACAACGATTGCGTAAGCGCCGATCACATTTTGCAATGCCATACGAACAGCTTCTGCCAGATCAACATTTTCCTTCTTTTGGATATCATCAATCAAATGCACCAATACTTCCGTATCCGTTTGACTTTTAAAATGATATCCGCGAACGATCAATTCTTCTTTTAAGCTGCTATAGTTCTCAATGATCCCATTATGGATCAACGCGATTTTTTCGTCATTGGAATAATGCGGGTGCGCGTTGATGTCGTTCGGTGCTCCGTGAGTAGCCCAGCGTGTATGCCCGATTCCGGCATGTCCTGCGAGGTTCTTTCCTGCCGCAAACTCTTCAAGGTTTGATACTTTTCCCTGGCGTTTGTATAAATTCACTTTTCCCGAATCCAATAATGCGATTCCCGCACTATCATACCCACGATATTCTAAACGCTTTAATCCTTTAATTAAAATTGGATAAGCTTCTTTCTTCCCGATATATGCTACAATTCCACACATGTTTATTTAAATTCAGTGTATTTAATAACTAATTTAGGTTTTGTTTTGTAAGGAGTTGCCGGACCATTGAAAACAATGCGTTCCGCCGTACAACTAAAGTAATTGGATGCCTGCATCAGATACAAACCTCTGTTTTCCGCCTTTCCTGAAACAATATCCTGGATGTAATCTCTCAAATCCAAAACAAAAGCTTTTTGATTATTATTGTATGAAGCTGTCCGGAAAGCTACAATTTTCCCGGAATCTGTTTTGTATCCCAACTCCAGTGTAACACTCGGGTAATAATAATTTCCGGTTTGATAAGCAACAGGAAGGTACAATAAGGCATTGTTGATTACCGATTTGCTGCTCAGGTTATTTATGGTAGGAAATTCGATTACCGCTCTGCTGTCAAAAGATTGGGTGTAGAATTGTGTTTGTCCGTTCAAAGAGTTTGCCAGTACATCTGCAATATGATAGCCCGTATGATCCACATCCGCATGATTGAAATCACCACAAGAAGAGTTGATGATCAAAGCAACTTCACGAGGAGTTGCCGGATCACTGACAAGTTTGTAATAGATAGTCATCTTGGTTTGTGCATTTCCTAAATTGAAATACAAAACTGCTCCTTTTCCACTTGAAGGTGTTGTATTGGCAACATTGATTTTGAATCCTTTGAAATAACCGGAGCTAAGGAAAGCATCGCTGCTTGCAAAAGTGCCCGTTCCTCCGGAAGCAACCATATCGTCCAGGAATTGCTGACCAAAAGCATTGTCCAGTTTCAAACGGAGCTGTGGATTTAATGTGTCATTACCTCCTTCGCCGTCAGAAATCACCACTTTATTAGTGGTATTTGGTGTTTGCGTAGCCGAACCTGCGTCAACCAGGTTGGCTCCCATAGTTGTTTTGGTTGAATTTCTTTTATAGGTACCATCTTTACTCACCTCATCTGCAAGTTCGTAAACTTCAAATGTTTGTGGGTCCAATTTTCCGTAGTAACCACCATAGTTCAAACTTAAAACTACGGAATCAACAAGAGCAGGGGACGCGATTTGGATGGATCCGCTGATAGTCATTTGAGTATATAGCGAGGCGTTTACAATTCCGAATTTGGGATCGTGAAGTGCTCCGACCGTACCAAAGATCTGATTTCCTGTTGATAAAGTGTCTTCCAAAATCGAATAGGTTTTCAATTGGAAAGTGTCCACACCACCGGCAGCTAATAAGTCGTCAACATTGAGCGCTTCCGTTCCGAATTTGGAAGATGTTTTTTTACAGCCAGGCAAAACGGAAAGTGTTAAGACAAAACAAGCGGAAAGTAAAATTGCTTCCCGCCAGTTATTATGTAGTTTTTTTAGATTCATCATTGTATCAAAATGCCTTCTTCTATTACTTTATCAAAGAACTCTGATAATCCTTTGGTTAAGTGTTCTTCAGGTAAATAATTTAGTTTTAAACATGTTGCGTCGTCATAGACTTTTTGTAAATCCGCCGGAATTGCTTCACTGCCTTGAACAACACCGTCACAAAACGTCACCGCTGCTTTGGTTATTGCGTCCAGGGTAGGTGTTTTAACTAAATTTGTGACTTCTTCATCAAATCCGTCGAATTTCAATTTCTCATGGAAACGTTCGTCCCAGGATGATTCAAACCCTTCTTTATCATCATAGATGCTGTAAACTACTTTGGTATCAGCAAAATGAGGATCCTTATTATAGATTTTCTTAATGTATAAAGACATCAAAGAAGTCATCCATCCGTGACAGTGGATCACATCCGGTTTCCATCCTAATTTTTTAACTGTTTCCAAAACGCCACGGCAAAAGAACATACTTCTTTCATCATTGTCCGTGAAATCAGTTCCTTTATCATCTGATACATTTGTCTTACGTTTGAAGAACTCATCATTGTCGATGAAGTAAACCTGTAAACGTGCAGCCGGAATTGACGCAACTTTAATGATCAACGGGTGATCATTGTCGTCAATTATGATATTCATTCCCGAAAGGCGGATAACTTCATGAAGCTGATGTCTTCTTTCATTAATACTGCCAAAGCGAGGTGTGAAAACACGGATCTCTTTACCATTCTCCTGCGTTCCTTGCGGAAGCTTACGAGCATTGTGAGAAATTTCTGTTTTTGCAAGAAATGGGTAAATTTCCTGAGAAACAAAGAGAATTCTTTTCTTTTCCATAGAATTCGATAGGGGAATTTTTGAATATTATAAGTGCAAAATTAAGAAAAAAACACGGAATCTTCAAGATATTAGTATAGTTTTGCCTGCTTGTTTTGAACGAAAGGGTAGAAATGTGGAAATAATCAACACAATTGAAGGGCTAAAGCAAGCTCTTAATTCAGCTCGTAAAGAAGGTAAAAGCATTGGTTTTGTGCCAACTATGGGAGCCTTACATCAAGGGCATATGGACTTGGTAAGTCGCGCCAGTGCTGAATGTGACGTGGTTGTTGTAAGTGTTTTCGTAAATCCTACCCAGTTCAATAATCCATCGGATCTTGAAAAGTATCCGCGAACTCCGGAGGCAGATTCCGAATTGTTGAAAAAATTCGGATGTGATGTCGCTTTTTTTCCTTCAGAAAGAGAAATTTATCCTGAAAACCTGGTATCTCCCCGGGTAGATTTGGAAGGGTTGGATGAAGTAATGGAAGGGAAGTTCCGTCCGGGGCATTTTAAAGGAGTTGTACAAGTTGTTTCGCGTTTATTTGATTTGGTGGAACCGCAAAAGGCATTTTTCGGATTAAAAGATTTTCAGCAGGTTGCGGTAATCAAGAAAATGGTGTCTCAATTGAATCTCCCTATTCAAATTGTTCCCTGCGAAACTTCAAGGACAGAAAAAGGACTTGCCATGAGCAGTCGCAATAAGCGTTTGTCGGAAACCCAAAAGGATGAAGCGTTAATTATCTATAAAACCCTCGTTCATTCGAAGGAAGATGCCGGTAAATTCTCACCTGCCGAAACGGTTGTTCGGGCAACGGAATTTTTTGAATGTGGGACACTCCAGCTTGAATATTTAACAATTGTTGATCCGCATACCTTGCAAGATCTCACAGATCAGTGGGTTCCGGGGGCAACCATGTGCATTGCCTGTTTTTGCGGGGAGGTGCGGTTGATTGATAATATGACTCTAAATTGAAAATTGAGAAGTGAAAATTGAAAAGCTGATTTTTCGGAATAAGCGGTATTAACTTTTCAATTCTACATTTTACATTCTCAATTTTACATTAACTTTGCACTTCGATTTTTACAAACATGTTGATACAAGTAGTCAAATCAAAAATTCACCGCGTACGCGTTACTCAAGCTGAATTAAATTACGTTGGAAGTATTACCATTGATGAAGCATTGATGGACGCCTCTAACCTGGTTGAAGGAGAACGTGTTCAGGTTGTTAATATCAATAACGGAGAGCGTTTGGAAACATACGTAATCAAGGGCGACAGAGGAAGCGGAACAATTTGTTTAAACGGACCGGCAGCCAGAAAAGTAGCTGTTGGAGATATGATTATTGTAATCGGTTACGGATACATGACTCCCGAGGAAGCAAGATCATTTAAACCTTCCTTGGTTTTTCCAAACGAATTGACTAATTTGATAGTCTGATGAAAAAAACAGCAGGTATTCTTCTAAAAACAGTTCTTCCACTGGCCTTAGGTGTTTATCTGATCTGGTATTTTTTCACATCCATGGAGCCGGCTGTAGAAGTTGCTTTTTATAAGGCACTTCGTGAAGCCAATTATTTCTGGATTTTCCTGTCTTTATTATTAAGCTTTTTTGCGTTGCTTTCACGTGCATATCGCTGGAAGTACCTGTTGGAGCCAATGGGCTACCAAACATCACTTTGGAATCGTTACCACGCAATCATGATCGGTTACATTGTGAATCTCACAATTCCAAGAGCAGGAGAAGCCTCGAGAGCTGCCATGCTGTATCGATCGGATGGAATTCCTTTTTCCAAATCGTTCGGGACTATCCTGGCGGAGCGCGTTTTCGACCTCATCATGCTGTTTTTGGTTGCATTGCTTGCTTCTATTGTTGGAGCAGGAGACTTTTGGAAGATTAAAGGGTTGATCGAAGGTGTTGGTAACGATCCGGAATCGGCTTTGTTATTCCAGTTAATCAAATGGATCGTAATCGGCCTGATCGTGGTAGCTTTTGGTGTGATGTTACTGCTGAAATCCATTCGTTTGAAAGTGATTGGATTTGTGAAAGGATTGATTGATGGGGCTTTATCGATTTTCAAAACAAGGAATCCACTTGGGTTTATTGGACATACCTTGTTCATTTGGGGATTGTACGTGGTTTATTTTGCTGTTTGCTTCTTTGCACTGGACGAAACCTCGGGGGTACCTCCGAAAGGAATGTTACTTGCATTTCTGGCTGGTTCATTAGGAATCACACTAACCAATGGTGGGCTCGGAATCTTTCCGATCGTTGTTGGATTAGTGATCGAATATTATTTGAAAGATCAATACGGAACTGAGGCCCAAGGAATAGGTCGGGCTTTGGGGATGATCATCTGGGCTTCTCAAACTTTGCTAATTATTATTTTAGGAATGTTGTCCTTTTTTCTCTTACCAAAAAACTATTCAAAAGATGGGGAAGTTCGAGCAGATCAAGCATAAAGTTTCTTCGCAGGAAGAAATGGGACAACGCATTCGCGATTGGAAACAATCCGGTGAAAAGGTGGTGTTTACGAACGGTTGTTTCGATATTTTGCATGAAGGACACGTTACATACCTGGCAAAAGCGGCCGATTTCGGTTCGAAATTGATTATCGCCATCAATACTGATGCTTCGGTCAGAAGACAGGGAAAAGGAGAGGAGCGACCGATTAACCCGGAATCTTCCCGTGCGTTGATTTTGGCTTCCCTTGGATTTGTTGACGGTGTCGTATTTTTTGATGAAGATACCCCTGTTTCCGTGATCGAATTGCTGAAACCTGATGTGTTGGTGAAAGGTGCTGACTACGACGCGAATGAACCGGATCCTTCCAGTAAAAAATACATTGTTGGCAGAGAAACGATGCTTGCAAATGGCGGTGAAGTAAAAACGGTTGAACTTGTTGAAGGATTCAGCACGACGAATATTGTGAAGAAACTGAAGGCTTAGTCTTCATCCTTTTCCAGGCTCTTCACATAAAACTTAATCCAAAAAATCAAAGATACCAAACCAATCACCATCGACGGATAATAACTCCAGAAACGGAAACCGGAATAAAATTCCAATTCATCTCTGGAAATAATGATCAATCTGCGCATGTGTTTGATTTCGTAGGCTTTTCTTACAAGCAGGTCGTATTTCGCGTCAAAGGATTCCAATTTTTTCCGGAAATCAGCCGATCCGAAAACGGTCAGTCTTTTTTTAACGTTACTCAGCAGCTTGATCTCATCATACAATACTCTGGATTCATTGTTCATGATGTCCAGCTTGTAATTCAGTTCGCTTTGCCGGATTTCAATTTGCCGGATCTTATCCGTCGGATAAATGATGTTGAACAGGATGGTGCCGATGCACATGGTCAACAGGAATTTGAACACGTTATCGCCCGATGCTAAAAAACTACTTACTGTTTCCATTTTCAAAACTTGTTAAGCGGTCAAAAATAGTGTCGTTCTCCACTTCCAGGTTTTTCCGGATATGCTGAATGGAATCCATATATGGAATATACTCCGTGGGAATGTGTTCGCGATTGATTTTCAAGCTGATTTCCTCGTTGGAACAACCGTTCAGGAACATGGAAACGATCAAACTGGTTACAATCAGTGACTTTCCAACCGGTAATTTGATATTGATGAATCCAGGAGAATTTAAGCTTAATTTGACAGTGGTGGTATCGATTTGTTCTCCAAAATTGAAATCAGTATTTACTTTCGAAATGAGTCCCAGGTAATTGTCAAACAAATCTTTCAGGTCTTTCAGACTGATTTCAGATTCTTTGTTGATCCGCAAAGACAAAAAACAATCTCCATCCTTGATGTATAATTCTTCCATGATCGAATCAATGAAATCGGCGTGTTGTTTTATCGAAACAATGGTGTGTGAGTGTTTCAGTAAATAAAACAGGGAATTATAATAAGGATGCCTGATCGAAGTTTTCAACCAGTTTACTTTTCTTCTTTTCAGATAAGCGCAAGTGGATAAATCACCTTCGGATGCAGTATAGATTTCATCGTCGGCAATTTCACCGATACTGAAACGATCGGCTTCTTCTGAAGGGATCAGCACGACATCGCCTTTTTTCAGGTTCTTAAAAGAAAATAGTTTGTTAATGGTCTTGGTAACGGACGATTTTTCCCCGGATCCCAATTTGTTATAAGGAATGTGTCTGTATTTGTAACTGTGTGAAATGACTGATTTTCGAAGGTAATCCAGGTTTTCTTCACAAATATCGGAAGCAGTGATAAAATTCCAGGGGATTCCGATATATCCATTTCGAATAAAATCGGCATAATGATCTCCTCCGTCGGTTCTGACATACCAATATTCTTTTTGGCTGTTTATTTCCGCGACCTGGTCGAAAATTGAGCGTGTGTTTTTTAGATTAAGCATGTTGGATGGTTGTGAATAAATGGTTGGTTTGGTGATTTAAAATCCGGGACAAAGTGTTGTGTTTTGTCCCGGATTTTTCCTGTAGTTTAGATCACTGTGATTTGCAAAACAAGCACATTGCCGACTTTGGAAACAGTCCCTTTTACCGGACTTTGGTTCGAAATAGCGCAATTCAATACTGTTTCTTCGTCTTCGATTACTTCGTTAGTTACGTCATTTCGTAACTCATAAAGGAACCCAAGATTTGCAATTAACTCCTTCGTTGTCTCGTTCCAGAATTTTCCATAAAAATCCGGTACAAGACGCAGTTCTTCGCTGCCAGGAGGTGGTGGAACCGGTACAATTTTGAATTTCAGTTTTGCCATAGCATCTGCCTGTAATCCATAACGGTTCATGTTCCCGGCATTTAGCGGAGTTGCGTTGACTTTATACTTGGAAAGTGTATAGCCGATCGTAGGAGCAGTTTGTTCCGCTTTCAGGTCCAGCGATAATGAAATCTGTGCTTCCACCTCTGTTTCAGGAATGGTGTAAAATGTAGGTTGGTATCCCATTTCCCGAATCAGGTTTACGAGGTTTAATTCCTCATTGGTTCTTTCTCCATCTTTGCTGAAATCGTAGATGTCTAATGTTTGCTGAAGTGCTCCCTGATCAAGGGCAGCTTGTGCATCGCCGACTCCCTGGCCAACTGATGAGATCAATTGTCCGAGCGGACTGCTAAGCAATTCACTGAATAATTGAATAGGGTTATTTGTATCACTCATGTTTACTAAAAATTACGGTTACTAATTGATTTGGCTGAACGCCTGTTCCCTGAATTGGAGACTGTTTGAACGAATCACCGTTCACCACAGTATCTTTTTTCTGATAAACCGGATTCAGGCGCAAACCTGCATTTTTCAGGATTCTTCGGACCGCTGTTTCTGTCAAACCAATACAATTTGGCATGACTGCGCTAGTGTTTTCCCGGTTGTCAACAGGAGTAATGTCAAAAACAAGCTCACTGATTGCTCCTTCATTGACAGTTTCAGAATTCTCCAGATCCAATAGTGTAGCACTTAATGATCCGCTGCCGTCGTCATGAATCAATGCTTTCAGTTTTAGTGAAATATTGGATAATTTGTATGGAGAATCAATACCTGCGTCACTTGCTGTTACGATTTCAGAAACAATGTTGGTATACAATTCATTGATAGGAACGGGAACACTTTCGGATGCAACGGGAAAGAATGTCGTCATTGGAATGAATTCCTCGAACGTCGCAGCAATTTCGGTTATTCGTTCTTCAGTTTCTAAATATAAATTGCCGAAATTAAACTCATAAGCTTCCAGCACTTCATTCAAACCAAAGGAATAATTACTTGAAATAACCAGGTCTTTTCCCAAATCAGGCACAATAGCCCCAGCTCCGGGAAGAATACGCATGTGTGGAGTATATCCGGCTCTTATCGTATTAAAGAAATACGTTTCGATTTCATTGGTAGTATCAACTTCCGAAGCCATTCTCCGAAAATTTATACCTGCTTTAATCGTTGTTATTTCATAAAGATTGACCCAAGTCTGTTGTTCGAAATGAAAATACTGAATTATAAGTGGCATTTCAGCAGCTCGTCCATCGGTCGAAAGACCAAGAAGCCGAAGTGTAAAGTTAATGGATAAAAAATCTATCATGGCTTACTAATTGCGATTGACATAAATTGTGTGCCACTATTGGCTTTAAAAACGAAGGTCCTTCCCGCGTTGTAATCTGTGGTCTTAAGTTTGACCTGGACGTAAACACTTCCGTCGTCAGCTCGTGTGAAACCGTCTTTTGCACCAATAAAAATCGGTGGGGTAACAGGAATGTTAGCGTTAAGACTGAGTGATGTAGCTTCATCGAAGTTGATTTCTATTCGCTGTCCGACTATCCACTCATTGTTTGGTTGAATTGCCTGAACAGCAATTGAGTAAACAGTGTATTCACCGTCGGTTCCATTGGGTTTGGTAATTGCATTCAATGCAATTTGAGGTAATCCTTCGTTCGGCATTACAGCGACAAATCTCCCTGAAATGTTACTGGTGATAGTGCCCAGGTTTTTGGTTGTGGTTTCAGTGCTTCGAAACGGTACGAAACGAATCGCGTTTCCACCGGCAGTATTTCCGCCTGTTTGTGTCGTTTCAAATTGAGAAATCACTTCCAGGTTAAAATCCAAATAGGGAAGTTGGTATAATGTATTTGGCCTTCCGTATTCGTCATACTGAGGCACACTGCGCAAGGTTTCCTGCGCATCATTCAAACTGTCCGCTAAGCTGAGAACTATTTCATGCAGGGCCAGTGAATTGGTGGTTGTTGTTGAACTCATTTTAAGTGTATTTTTCGTTTTTGCGTTCTTTTTTTCTACTTGACCGTTCTTCTTCTTTTCGTTCGGCCTTTTTTTGGGATAGAAATCGTTCTTTCAATCTTTCCCTGCGTTCTGTCTCTTTCTGTTCGTTTTCTTTTTCCTCTGCTTTTTTTGCAGCAGCATTTTCGGAAATTTTGTTTTGGCGATCATCCAGAGACATTTCTTTTTCCAGCTTTTCGGTCATTTCTTTGATTTCCGGCACTTTTGACTCCAGGGATTCCACTGAGTTTTTGATATCAGATTTCACCGATTGACCAAAACGCTTTACTTCTTCCAGTTTTTCTGAAAGTTTTTTAAGATTTATCTTTTCTTTCAGTTTTTCTTTTCGGGTTTCATGCTTTTCGTCCCAGTCATCTTTTATCCTGCGAATCCTTGTCGGAATCTCAACATTTTTTTTCACCTGATCCAGTTTCTGTTGAAACTTCACAAGATCCTTCTGTCCGAATTCATCGATTGGTTTTTCCCTGATTTTTTCCGGGATCTGTTTTACTTTCTCAATTGGTTCGGTCAGCACTTTCTTCTTTCTTTCTATTACATCTTTCTTTTTCCGGATCGGGTTGGGATCCAACCAACGTTTTACGGAACTTTTTTCTTTTGATTTCGGTGCTTTCTGGCTGGTTGAAGGATCTTGTTCGGTTTCTTTCTTAAGCAAAGATTTCTTTTGGAGGGCAAGTTTTTTTCTCAGTCGATCCTGATTTTTCTCCCATTGCTCCAATTCCTTGCTTTTTTTTAAGAGCCGCTCTTCGAGTTTTCTCTTCCGAGCGGCTCTGTTTTTTTCTTTCTCACGTTTATGCTTAAACGATTCGATCGTACCGGTGAACCGAGGATCTTCTGCTACAGGATTATTCGATTGAAGTAAATTGCCCATCTCATTTTCCAAAGATTGTCGTTCCCTCAACAATTCCTCCAGTTCCCGGTTTTGCGAAGCAATTTCGTCCAGGGTTAATTGGATATCACTAAAAGAGTTTTCGCTTTCGTTGTTCGAATCGAAATCCGTGGTTTTGACGAGTTTTTTCCAGCTTTTTGTCATAATCTTGTTTTAGAATAGGTTAGTATTTAAACTTCGTTTTAGCCTTCCACTTAGTTTTCAGGTGGAGGTGGCATTTCGGCTTGAACTCTGGCGATTTCTTTTTCGTCCATCAATTGTTTCAAACGACTTTCAAACATGGCCGGAGCCGGAACCGTTACGAGTTTGGTACGCATTTCGGAACTTCCGCTTGCTTCATATTGGTATTTCTGAGAATAACTTGCGTTTACAGAGGCTGCAATTACCCCAAAGGGTGACCAGGCAACGCCTCTGACAGAAGTTTCAGCGCCAATTTCCTCTTCTTTTTTCATTGAAATAGCCAATTTGAGTTCAATGTATGTTTCTACGAACTGGTAAAATGTAGGTGTGAAACCGAGAGCCAGTAAACTCACTCCGGGATCATTTTCTCTGAGTTTGATTAACGAAGTTTCATCACGTTCCAGGTTTCCTTGATCATTCAGTACAAATCCCGCCATTAATTGGGCGATCTTAATAGAAACACGATCGAGAGCATATTGAGCCTCGGCAATCCCTACACCAAGCGTGCGAACCAATTCAGGAAACGGAGCATTCAATAACTCTCTTCCAACATTTATCATAAGCTTATTGATTAAGGGTTAATAAAGCAGCTGCCATTGCGACAGCTGCCCGGGGTTAATTATGCTGTAGTTTGTGGTGGCGCCGAGTTATTAAACTCTTCCTCCATTAAGCGCTGAATACGCTGTTCCAGAACTGCAGGAGCCGGGATCGGAACCAATTTGGTGCGAAGCAAACTCGATCCTTCAGCTGAGTAGCTGTATTTCTGAGCATAGCTGGCATTTACCTGCGTGGTTTGAACAGATCGTCCGAATTTGATTCGTCCCAATCCAAAACCAATGCGTGCTGCACTTGATTTTATATTGTTGTTTACGGCACTGTTAGTTGATCCTTCCTGCGTGTAACGGATGGAAATTTTTACTTCAATGATCGTATCCACGAATTGATAGAAGGTTGGGGTGAAACCACATTCTAACATAGAGATTCGGCGTGGAAGGCTTAAGATGGTGGCATTATCCGTAGTTGGAGTTGTTGAAGTAATTTCCAAGTCCCCATAAGAAATCTGGATTGCAGGATTGGTCCCGTTACTTACAAAATAAGATCCCTGGAAATCAATGTATGAATCTGCTGTTGAAATAGCATCTCCAGGCTCGAAACCACTTGGAACAGTTGTTAATAATGTTGGTTTGTAAGTAGTTCCCAATAATGCACGGATTTCTGCTTTTTGCTGAATGTTTGCAGTGCTATTGTGGCGTGCAACAGCCTCTGTTCTTGAGATACTTTCAGTTCCAAAAAATACACGACTGTCGTGGAAAGTCACATTTCCGGCTTCATCCGTAACGGTTGTTAAACCGCCCATCATTTCGGCTACGTCGATAGAGTTCTGATCCAGAACGATTTGTGCTTCTGCGATTGCAAAAGCCATTTGGCGAATCATGTCGCCCATAGGCACGTCAAGAAGTTCCTGACCAATGCGTGGTTTGTTGTTTCCAAACATAATTTGTTGTTTTTGTGATTAATGATTACGTTGTTGTTGTGGTCCCTTCAGCACTTAAGTTTTTCAGAAGAGTCACTAAATTTTCGGGTGGAGGCAGTGAAACCATGCGGGCTGCAATACTCGAAGAAGCCGAAGCGGATTGATCGAATTTACGTGCGTAACCTGCACTTACGGTAGTCGAAACTACCTTTGTTTCAACTGAAACCACACCATTGACATCGAAAGCAGTTGATTCTGACATCGCAAAGTCCATTTTTGCATCAAAACTTGCTTCTGTAAAAGCATAGAAACTGGGAACGAAACCTAGATTTAACAGGCTTACTTGTTTTCCTCCGATTTCCACGGTACTGGAAGCGATCTCCTTGAGCATTTTGATGGAATTGCCGTCCAAAGCTGCTTGCGCTGTTGCTATTGAAAGTCCCATGTTTTCGATCATTGATGAAAGAGGGGAGTTCGTTAGCGTGCTTGTTATTGTTTCAATTGCTGGCATGTACTAGGAATTTAATAGGTGAATACTATTCTTCCGTAGTCTGACTTCCATATTTGGTATTCAGGTAATTCAGGAAGTTCTCAGGCGCAGGAAGCGAAACTAATCGTGCAGACATAGCGGAATTTCCTTCCATCGACATTTCAAACTGGCGAGACATTCTGAAATCCACATTTGCTCCGAAAGCGAACGACTTACTTTGCGTACTGTTACTTGAACTTTCACTTTCTGCGGCACTTTCTTTCTTGGTTTTCGCCCATAAGTAAGAACTTTGGTTTTCAGACCCTTCCGTTTCACTTTCTGAATTTTCTTCAATAGAAATCTCCTCTGACGCATTGGAAAGCAAATGCAATTTGACAATTGCTTCGTCGTCCAAAGAATAATGAAAGCCTTCTGAAGTAGTTTCATGTTTGTGATTCAGCAATTGAGACTCGGCACTACTCACAATTGAACTAAAGTTGGTTGCCGACGCTGAAAGCGCAATCGTACCATATTGAGCATTCAATGTAGTAAAAGTACTTGTTGTTGATGGAGCATTATCAGCATAGATGAATTTGTTTTGTCCGGTACTTGTTTTGATTGGTGATGCTTCTTTTTTCACATTACCTTCAACAAAAATCATGTAATCAGCATTCAATTCAATTGTGGCATGACGCTTTAATAAATCACTGGAACCGGCTGTATTCGTTACGGCACCAATTGTAACATTGACTGGAGCCGAAGATCCGAAGATATGGTTGCATAGCTTTTCAGCACGTCTTCTTGCCAAACTCTTGTTGTTCGGATTGTTTCCACCTTTCGGATCTGTCATTCCAGTAATAGTAATCGATACACTAGAATCATGGCTTTGGATCAAACGAAGTACTTTATGGATCAGTTTATGCTCTGGGTAGTTTTGATTGTCAACTGCGGTCGCTGGTGCTTCATACGGAGTATTATAATCCAAGACACTTGTTTCTGCAGGTAATTTCAGATTTTCATTGTAAGTAATCTTATCGCTATTGTAAGCGAAATAGAATTTACTTGAAATTGGAATCCAATTTGTTCCATCATGCGTGTACAAGGTTCCAGTTTTACTTAAACCGTATAATTTACCGGCAACAGGAGTTGGAATAACACCAGGAACTAATACAGCGGCATCCAAACTATTCTTGAGATCGGTAGTAAGATCGAAGGTATTTGTTGAACCAAGTGGTCCGTCAATATCAATCGTTTGATCAACTGAATAATCCTTGATTTTTAAGATACCGACACCAAGCTTGTTGAAATGCAACGCCTCTTCAATTCGAACAAAGCCTCCATCCATCCAGACATCTACTCCGACACTATTGTTGTCAGTAATTGTTTTGGACTGGATTTCTTCATACACCTGGTCAACAGATGCTTCATTCTGGATTGTTTGTTTGAAATCTTCCAGACGGCTTTTCGAATCAAGGAACTCGCTTTGGCTGACGAATTTGTTGTTGATCTTGATCGCCTTTTTTTCTTTTGCGCGAAAATTCAGTTGTCTCACAGATTTGTATTCTTCGGATGTTTCGGAATAACTGTTTGAACTCAGGAATGTTCGGTTAGCTGTGGTGTACCCTTTCTGGTTGGACAATTGGACATCGATTCCGAATCCGAATTCCAATGCTTCTTTCAGACCCATTCTCAAACTGATACTGGCACTGATGTCCGCATATTGGAATGCGTAAAAGACAGGAGCGAATCCTAAAGACAACAAGGATTCACCGTCGATGTTGGTTTCTGCCAACTTAATAGCCTGGGCTATCGAATTGTCATCTAGTTTCTGTTGAGCTTCCGCAATTCCCATCGCGAGGTTTGTAAAGATGTCGCTGACATCAACCTGCTGCAGAATGGAAGCTCCTTCACTGAAATTGGTTAAATCACTCATAAATTAATTGTTTTTAATTGTTCCATACGAAACACAGGCAGCATCCGAAAAATGAGGGTGTAACCGGTGTGTCCCGTTCATTTTTAATGATGGGTTTCAGGCGGATAATTATTTGTGCGCACAAATAAGGCTACCTGTATTTCGTATAAAACGTTGGTTTAAAACGGATTGATCATTTCCGGCAGTTGAACTGCTATTTTTTCGTTGACATTTTCCTTTCGAACAGTAAAGTAATGATGTCTGTTTTGAAGATCACGCACTTTTTGATGAGTAATTGCATAACCTCTTTGAAGCCAGTTCAGTAATTCTTTGCTCAAAGGCAAGGGTAAACCTTTTGATTCTTTGAGTGCAGAATTGAAAGCTTCTATTGCCTCTTCTTTTTCATCCAGGTAGATGCACTGGATGCCTTTCCGTTCGAAGAGGGAAGCGAGGTTTTTCCTGAACCATTCGTCTGTTCGTTCATTTTTTTGAGGTATCAGGAAATCGATGCTTTTATCACAAAACGTGATGATTTCTTCGTGTGCCCCCATCAATTCCAATGATTCCATTGCACACAAACTGTAATGCTGAAGGAAAATTTCTGAATTTTCGGCCGTTTGACACATGCGCATGGCCTCTTTGTAATGGCGCAATGCTTCTTTGTGATCTCCTCTTAAAGCGAGTACTTTTCCGTTTTCAGCGATTTGGAGATGGAGGTTAGGTTGGTTTTCGTTCATAGTGGTTAGTATTCGTATTCAATTTCACATCCAATATATTCCAACTGTTTTTCAAGTAGTCGACTCAAAGTTCCACCGAGGGGCAGAGGGGCTTTCCAGACATCTGTGAGTTTGTCTAAATTGACATCTTTGTAAAATTTGCTCAGGATTTCCCTTGCTTTCCCTGAATCGGTAATGTTACTGACAGAGATGACATACTTTCCGAATGGAATTTGTTCTTCGGAACAGGTTAAACCGGCTTGTTTATAACAGGCTAATTTTTCCTGAAGTATTCCGAAATTGACAGATTCGTCCAGTAAAACAGGCAGATTGGCGTGGATTTCTGCGAGTACTTCCTCCGGCATCCCGATTTCGTTTACCAGGAAATTGGTTTGGGAAGTATTTGTCAGTTCAAAGTTTTCCAGTAGAATACGAAACCTGGAATAACTTTGATTGTAGATCTTAACCCCATGTTGCGAGCGATAGCGCGTGAGAAACTGGTTCATTTGGTCGTAGGTTAAGTTGCGAACCCATTTTGTTTCTCCTTTTGGAATGGTAATTTCCTTGCTTGTGATGAGGTTAATCAGCTTCATGCGTTCATTTTCTGATTCTGCGGTGAATTCAATGGTATATAAATCCATTTTCGGGTTACTTGCAATGACTTCAGCATCTATTCGTTTTTGCAAGCTCTCTGCAGTGGCCATAGAAACTCCGCCCAAAACCACGCTTGGTTCGTTGAGCAAAAGTTGCAGAGATTCATTTTCATCGCAGCCCAGGAATTCTGAAAGCTGTTTGTTGACGGTGCTTAGTTTCACCGGATCATTGATATGTACGGAAATATCAAGGGATTCTGTAGGCTGTGGAGCAGTTTCATCCGTATTTTGGATCAGAACTTCCAGCCCGAGTTCTGTCAAAATGGTGAATGCTTTTTCTGCCAGCGCTTCTTCTGCATTGTCCAAAAAGACAGCAGGCGCATTGTAAAGAATTTTGAATAATAACTCCTGATTGATTTCAAAAGCTTCAGAAAGTGCTTTGATAACTTTAGGAGTCGCCGTACCAACGGAAAGGATGATAATTCGTTTCACGATTCGATTTTATAATGGTTAATATTAAGGTTGTTTTTGTAATTAGTCCTTCTCTGAACTTGCTACCTTACAAAGATAAGAAATCATTTTCGATCTACCAAATTTTTTTCAATAAATTTTGATTAAAAAATAATCTTTTTTCATTTTAGCCCAGTTTTATTGATGTTTTCAAGAAAAATATTTTTGATTATTTTTTAATCAAAAAGAAATGCAGGTCAATTGCGGGTGGTATATAAAAATGTAGGGACGTAAAATTTTACGCCCCTACATTTTTAAATCTATAGTTTGTTGTTTACAATCCTAACCGCGCTTTCAAATCACTATAAGAAGAACGGGAAATCGGAATACTTGTGCCACTCTTCAAAATGGCTACATAGCTATTTTTTTCGTACGACTCAATTTTGGTTAATTGATTGGCGTTTAATATGTACGAACGATGAATCCGGATGAACTGATCCTTGGGAAGAACCTGTTCGAAATGATTCATAGTCTGTTTCTTCAGAATGTATTTTTTGCCCTGGTAGATCTTTACGTAATCGTCATACGCTTCAATGTAATCAACTTCATTGATCGGGATAATCTTGATTTCAGTTCCGTCTTTCACAACGATCCGGTTCTGTTCATGAATAATTTGAAGCGGAATATCCTTTTTCGGATCGCCCTGCAATTCGGAATTTCGTTTTTTAGTAACTGCGGTGTCGAAACGTTCCTCCGAAAATGGTTTCAACAGGTAATCCAGTGCATTTACTTCGAATGCCTTTAAAGCAAATTCGTCAAAAGCAGTTGTAAAGATCACAGATGGATTTTCGGAAAGTAATTCCAATAATTCAAATCCATTGATCTTCGGCATTTGGATATCCAGGAATAACAAATCAGGTTTCGCTTCAGGAATCAATTTCAATGCCTCAAATCCGTCATTGGCTTCTCCGACCAGAACAATATCCGAATACTTTTCTAAATGCTTTTTAACAACTTCTCTTGCCAAAGGTTCGTCGTCTACAATGAATGCCTTAATCATCTTGGAATCAAAATTTTAGTAATGAATAGTTTATCTTGCTTCTCGGTAGTTAACAGGTCGTATTGATTAAAAAGCAACATCAATCTACGTTTGATACTTGTCAATCCAAATCCTTTTCCGGTTTTATATTGTGTGAAATCTGAGTCGAATGGATTTCTGACTTCGATTATCAACCCATTTTCCTGCTGTTTCACTCCTACGTAAATAGTTACTTCATCAGTAGATCCGTATAAACCGAATTTGATCGCATTTTCGATTACCGGTTGCAGTAAAAGTGGCGGGACCGGTGTTTTCATACATCCTTCATCGATATCGAAAGCTGTCTTTAAACGATGTCCGAAACGGATCTTTTCAATTTCCAGGTAACGCTTTACCTGCTCAATTTCCTCTGCAATCGGAATCAGGGTTTGAATGTCTTTGCGCAGAGTTCCCCTTAAAAAATCGCTCAGGAGGAGAATCATCCGGTTTGCTTCTTTCGGGTTTATTTCTGTCAAAGCTCCGATCGAGTTCAAACTGTTGAACAGGAAATGAGGTTGTAATTGCTGGTGAATATTGTCCAGTTCGGCTTTTGTTAATGCGCGTTCCTGTTCAATGAGCTGCTGGTGCACTTGCGACTGAATCTGTTGGTTCTTATTGATCCACCAGTACAAACTCACTGAGATCAGGATGAAAAAGACAATGAATGCCCGCGCTCCTTCAAAAGGAAGGATGTATTCTCTCCAACGTTCATCACCCAAGACCAGTTTAAATGCACTGTTAATTAAGAGTTGGTAAAATGCTGTTAAAACGAGGACCAACCCAAAGTTGGAAAAATTGACTGGTCTTTTCGCGTGATAATACGTTTGAATGAAATAGATGATCTGGGAAATCACGGAGATTAAGAGACCGGAAAAAAGCGCGTCTTTCCAGGCTATATCAAAGGGGAAATGATTGACAATGAGAATACAGAAAAGCACAAGGCTTGCAATCACCGTCCAAACGATGAAAAGCAATTGCACCTTTGTACTTGTCTTTAAAAACATGTCTTCTTACTTGTTGAAACTGTTTACTTCAATTCCACCGAACATGCAAGTCCCTCTCAGGATAATTACCTTGCTTTCTTCACCGGCTTCCCGTTGGTATTGTGGACGCTTATCTTCAAAAGCTCCGAAAATACTGGCAACTTCAGAAATGACTTCCCAATTGTTCGGAATGGTCAACGTGGTCCCACCGAAGATGTTTGTTATATCAATGACAATTCGTCCCTGAAAATCGGCTTGTGAAAGATTAATATCCGTTCCACCGAAGAAAGAAACAATGTCTGCACCTTTAAATGTTTTACTGACGATCGTTTTGGTGATCCCTCCAAAGAAACTGACACTGTCAATGAAATCGTCTTCGTTGTATTTGTAATAACTCAGGCCTCTGTGTTGCGCTTCGTGAATTTCTTTCCAGTTTTCACGTGAAAAACGCTGTCTTCTCCGATGATGTTTTCCGAATTTTTTATTCGATAAAAAGACAACTGCCAAACCAACAACAATGATGGCAACCGGGACAATGATTTTGACATTGATTATTTTAGGGTACCATTCCGCTAAAAGAAAGAGTTTCCCGATAATGATCATCAAATACCCGTGAAACTTACTGAATTTGTGTTTGATCAGTACAACGATCCCGATTACAATAAGGATCATTTGCCAGCTCAGCAAATAGGAAGGAATATTGTAATCCAATTGTTTAAGCAGATAGACTATACCAAAGAATACAATGGCTAATCCACCAGCTATTTTTCCGCGACGATGTCCTTTTTGTGCTTTTAAGATTTCGTGTTCTATTTCCGTGCGGATGTTATCTGTTTCCATAATCTGAAAGATTTATAAGGCAAAGGTATAAGACTAATCAGGAGTTGAATAGTCAAAATCGGTCAATGGTGGGCGAAAATCGGTTAACGCATATATTTCCAGTCTTTTGACTTGCCTTCCAACAGGTTTTCAATGGTTTGCTGTAGTCTGCGTTGTTTGGTTTCCTCGCGTTTTGCTTCTGTGATCCATTCGATATATTCTCTTTGATGAGAAGGGGGGAAGTTGTCGAATGCTGCTTTTGCTTTGGGTTCCGATTCCAATAATTTCAGTAATTCTGAAGGAATTTCCGGCATGGTTTTTTTGAATTTTGGATTAAGTTCCCGCGGTGTTGTTCCGTGTTCAATTAAATTCATTGCTTCCAGGATATAGGCTCCAAGTTGTTCGTCTTTGGGTAAATCACTCATAGCGGATATTTTACCCAGGCTTCCCATACCGCCCTCCTGTGCACGTTTGAAAATTCCATGCTGGTCTTTCATTTCGGATTGCAGCCAAAAGCCAAAAGAACAATGGTTTTTAAAGGATGCAAAACTGCAAAGGATTTTTCCCCGGTACATGAAATACGGCATGCTCCACTTCATTCCTTCTTCTACATCCGGACAAAAATCGTGAATAACTTCTCTTAAATGAAGCAATATTTCCTGTGCAAAATCAGCCGATTTTGAAATGTATTGTGTAATTCGTTCGTCACGCGCTTTCATCGGTCTTCTTTTTACGGATTAAAAAATAGGCAATATAGCCAACTGGAATGAACGTAAGCAAACAGGTGATCCACATCCATTTCGGATGGTGAATGATGAATAAATTCATAAGTGTGAGAACATTCAATACACCAACTGAAGCCAGCATGGGTTTTGGTGAGGTTCTTCCTGAAATGTAGGTGCTTGCAAGACCGGCAATAAAAGCCGCCACAATCCAATTCAAGACAACAACCAATTTGGAACCTAAAGGCACATCATTTTCAATATAATCAGTTAAAAGGGTCGGATCGGTAGGAATTGGTTTTTCCAGAGGGAAAATATAGGTAGACATACTTTCACCAAGAGCAACGAAAAGTCCTCCAACGATAATTCCGACGATAATTGCAATGGTTCCTTTCTTCATGTCAAATTGTTTCCATAAATATAGCAAAAAGCTGAACTTTTAATCAGACTTGTTGTATTGAATGAAATGAAGGAAGAAAAATGAAGCTGTTTTTCTTATTTTGTACCCAAATTTGATTTTTAGCGTTAGACCAAAAAAAACTGATAATGAACCGATTGTATTATCTCATTGCCTTTATCTTAATTGTTTGTGCCTGTACTTATAACCAGGCACAGACTTCCGGTTTGAATCAGGAAGATTCCCAGGAATTGACACTGGTGTCGGATTACGATTCCACCCGGTTTTTACAAGTGCTTCCCAGGCAAATTGAATCTGTCAAAACGTACATCAAGAGTAAGGGCGGAATGTATTCCAATCAGAAAGCAATCCTGATCGATATGAAAATCCCATCCAAGTATTTTCGCCTGTTTGTAGTGGATTTGAAAACGAATCAGATTATTTCGAGAGGATTGTGTGCGCATGGTTCCGGATCCGAAATCGCCGGGACGGATTCATTGCAGTTCAGCAATATCCCGAATTCATATATGACTTCACTGGGTTTGTATAAGATCGGAGGTTCTTACCAGGGAAGTTTCGGTAAATCGTATAAGCTGACTGGTTTGGAAAAATCAAATGACAAGGCAGCGGCCAGGGCGATCGTATTGCATCGGTACAGTTGTGTTCCGGATGAAGAGCAGTACTATCCGATCTGTAACAGTTTGGGTTGTGCGATGTTATCAGAGAATTATTTCGAAGAGTTGATCCCGATTATTGATAAGGAGCCGAAGCCGATGATCATGAAAATTTATTATTAATTGCGAATTGATTGAGCCTAAGGACTGATCTTTTTAATTAGGCATTCGGCATTATTCGGCTTTCATCTTCTCCTTGATCTCTTTCATAAAGTCTGAAGCAAACACGAAGTCATTGATCTCTTGATTGTCAGTGGTGATAATTGACCTGCGATCTCCCTGCCACCAATTCTGGCCTTTATTAATGAACACAATACTGTCACCGATCTCAATTACCGAATTCATATCGTGGGTAATCACGATCGTTGTAATTTCATATTCGTAGGTAATCTCACGGATCAGATTGTCGATCAGGATCGAAGTTTGTGGATCTAACCCGGAATTCGGCTCATCACAAAACAGGTATTTTGGGTTCATGGAAATTGCACGGGCAATGGCGATACGTTTTTGCATTCCCCCGGAACATTCTGCGGGATACAGCGTGTTTCTTCCGGCAAGGTTCACACGTTCCAAACAAAAATCCACACGTTCCTGCATTTCTTTTCTACTCATTTTAGTGAACATCGTCAAAGGGAACATGATGTTCTGTTCAACGGTCATGGAATCAAAAAGAGCAGATCCCTGGAATAACATCCCGATTTCCTGCCGAACTTCTTTTCGCTGCAAACGGTCCATTTTGGTAAAATCTCTTCCATCGTACAAAATTTGACCGGAATCTACCTCGTGAAGTCCCACGATACATTTAGCAAGTACGGATTTTCCCTGCCCCGACTGACCAATGATGAGGTTGACCTTACCTTTTTCAAAACTGGCACTGACATCATTCAATACTTGATTGTCGCCAAAAGTCTTATTGACGTTAAGAACTTCTATCATTACAATAAGAACATTTGAGTTAAGAAGAAATTCGCAATCAAAATAGCGATACTGGCACTTACAACTGCTTCGGTTGAAGATTTACCAACATCCAAAGCACCACCTTTGGTATAATAACCTTTGAAGGATGCGATAGAGGTAATCAGGAATGCAAAGACAACCGTTTTGGTCAGGGCGTAAACGATATCACTGTCTCTGTAAAAGAAACGAATACCATAAATATATGTTTCTGTCGATGAAAGTCCGGAAAGTTTTAATGACATCCAACCACCGATCAAACTCAAGCCAATGGAAAAAATAATCAGTACCGGGAAGAAGATCATTGCTGAAGTTACTTTTGGAAGTACCAGATAACTTAATGAATTTACTCCCATAATTTCCAGGGCGTCAATTTGTTCTGTAACACGCATTGTACCTACTTCGGATGCAATGTTTGAACCTACCTTTCCGGCCAGGATCAAAGAAATGATGGTTGGTGAGAATTCCAAAATAGTTGAGGAACGCGTAATATAACCGACAGTATATGTCGGCAGAAGCGGATTGTCCATATTTGAAGCGGTCTGTAAGGCAATTACAGCACCCATAAAAGCAGACATCAAGGCAACGATTGGAATCGACTTGATCCCGATCAATTCCATTTCTTCAAAAAAGCGTCTGCGGAATATTCTCCATTTTTCTGGCTTCGAAAACACGATCCACATCATCATGAAATACTTGCCGATATTTTGTATAATCCCCATTTCGGATATAAAGTTAAAAGAAAAACAATTGAAAATAGAGAATTGAGAATTGAAAAGGCATGAATCTCTTTTTATCCATCGTGATACCTTTTCAATTTTACATTTTCAATTCTCAATTATGACTTGTTCACCACCCTTGATTCATAACTTGTTCCGTGATTCCGGATTTTGCATTCGAAATCACCTTAATTTTGCAGACGTGGAATCAAAACCAACAAAAAAGGAAAAATACATCAGGCAATTGAAGCCATACTTGCCAAATGGCTTTGAAGAGATGGTTGCGGATTTACTGCTCAGTCATCCGGTACGTTTTGCAATTACCAATCCGCGGTCGACAAAATTGGGAGATTACCGTGCTCCGCAACAAGGTGAAACATTCCATCGGATTTCAGTAAATGGAAATTTGAATCCGTATAATTTTCTGATTACCACCCTGCATGAATTTGCGCATTTGCGTGTTTACCTGCGCTTCGGTTTCCGGATCAAACCCCATGGTGAAGAATGGAAGTCCGAATTTCGTAAGTTATTATGGCCCGCGATTCAAACCGGATTACTTCCCAAAGACATTGAAATTGCGTTGATGACCAGTTTAACCAATATGAAAGCCTCATCCTGCACAGATACACAATTGTCACGTGTTTTAAGGCAATATGACAAGCGTGATGGCGGGGAGATTATACTTGAAGAAATTCCAAAAAATGCTACTTTTGTTTTGCAAGGAAAAACCTTTGTGAAAGGGGAATTGAGACGTACCCGTTTCTTGTGTACGGAAGTACCTTCGAAGCGCCAGTTCTTAATTCATTCACTTGCTACTGTTCAACTTTTAGAAAATATACATGAAAGATAATTACTGCGTGATCATGGCTGGCGGGATCGGAAGCCGGTTTTGGCCCATGTCAACGGTTCAACGCCCGAAGCAATTTTTAGATGTTCTCGGAATCGGGAAATCCTTGTTGCGAATGACTTTTGAACGTTTGTTACACATTGCACCGGCAGAAAATATTTACATTGTTACCAACGCAAATTATTTTTCCTTGGTGAAAGAGCAACTTCCCGAGTTGAGTGATGGCCAGATCCTGACAGAACCGGAAAGAAAGAATACAGCGCCTTGTATTACTTATGCAGCAGCGAAAATTCATGCTTTGAATCCGAATGCGACTTTGGTTGTAGCCCCTTCTGACCATTTGATCCTGAAAGAAGATAAATTCACGGAAATTGTGAATACAGCCATTGCCACAGCGAATAAGGAAGACCGTTTGGTGACTTTAGGAATTAAGCCCACACGACCTGATACCGGTTACGGATACATCGAATTTATTGAGGACGGAGATATTCTTCCCGGACAAGTGAAAGACGTGAAACATTTTACAGAGAAACCGAATCGTGAATTGGCTGAAATCTTCCTTAGAAGCGGGAATTACTATTGGAATTCCGGAATTTTTATCTGGCGTGCAAAAACGATCCTGAATGCGTTGGAGAAATTTAAACCGGAATTGTTCCATTTATTTACTGACGAATCCCAGAAATACAATACGCCGGAAGAGCAGGCTTATGTAAATGCTTCTTTTGCTGCATGCGAAGATATTTCGATCGACTTTGCAGTGATGGAAAATGCGAAAAATGTAGATGTAGTTTTGTCCAATTTTGATTGGTCGGATTTAGGAACGTGGGGAAGTTTGTATACCCATCTCGAAAAAGATTACAATGGAAATGCGGTGATTGGGGATCACGTACATATGATCAATTCGGAGAATTGTATTGTAAATCTTCCAAGCAACAAATTGGCTTTGATCCAGGGATTGGAAAATTACATTATCGTTGAATCGGATAATATGCTGATGATCCTGAACCAGCACGATGAACAAAACCTGAAAAAATACATGGCTCCGATGGAAGAAGCAAGCCCGGAGTTTTTCCCGAAATAAAAAATTAAGAAGTGATACAATTTTTCAATTGTTATTAATCTTCGCTATTTGTTCTATGTACCCATTGTGGTTAAAAATACAAACCACATAGAAACATAGGTCACATAGAACAGTATGAAGTATTCAAAAGAAAAAGGGTTGTGAACTATTAGTGCACAACCCTTTTTGGGTAAAAGATGATTTTTTAGGGTCTGTTATTGTATTCACGTAATAGATCGAAGTAGCTTAAAGTTTCCATCACCACAACACCGCCGGTTGTATCTCCGTATTTTGCAGGAATTGCTCCGGAGTAAACCATCACGTAACCCAAAGCAGCACTTGGTACATTTTGAACATCGGTCATTTTCACTCCGTCAATGTAGTTGATCACATCTCCTTTGCGTGCTCCACGGAAGATTAATTCTCCGTCGTCTGTCAATTTGACTTCAGATGTCATTGCAGCGACCATTTGTTTTGCATCAAATTTGATCGGCATGTGCTGAATGTCTTTTTTTGTCAATTTGATCTCAGGAGCAACACCTGTTGTTAGTTTATAAATTGGTGCTGTTACAACCAACACCTCAAGTTCTTTTGTTGAAGCTTGGGCTACCAATCCATTATTTCCAAATCCATCTGGGGAAACTTCTACCATGTCTTTTGAATAGGTTGTATCACCATCGTAGATGAAGAAAACTTTATAAGTACCCGCAGGAACAGCTGAGATCCGGAATCGTCCATCTTCATCCGTTACGGCCTTAAAAACTTGATCTCCTCTGGTTGTTACTGCATAGGCGCCGTAAATTCCTTCTTTTTTATCCGGAGTAGTAAAGGTTCCGATAATGTCGCCGAACGTGTTTTGTGCGAAAGTCATTCCGCTAAGGAATAAAGCTCCGATAAATGTGATTGTTTTCATGATCTGATTTTTTAATTGATTTCTATAGAGATGTTGGGCAGATAGAAATTCCATAAATGATCTGAAAAAAAACGTAAGGGCGCGATTAATCGCGCCCAATAATAACAGTAAGGGCGGAAAATTTTCCGCCCTTACTGTATGTGTGTCAATCTCTTAAAGTGATTCTGCAACCACCTCTTTTACATCCGGTAAATGCTGTTTCAATAAATTTTCGATTCCGCCTTTCAATGTTGCCGTACTGGAAGGACAACCTGAACATGCGCCGCGGAGTGCAACCGTAACTGTCCCTTCCTCAAACCCAACAAAGTCGATCGCTCCACCATCGCCTTCAACTGCCGGACGGACATATTCATCCAATAAAGCACGAATAGCATCATCGTATTCAGACGGAGCATATTCCTTCACCGGTTTTGCATCCGCTTCATCTGAAGTTTTTGGTTTTGCAACCGGCATTTGGATTAGGATATCTTTTCCTTCAACGATCCAGTTCTTCACGAATTCACGTAATTCCATGGTTATGAAATCCCAGGAAATGGTATCGTTTTTAGCAATGGTAACAAAGTTTGCAGTAATGAAAACGGTTTTCACAAATGGAAAACGGAATAATTCTTCTGCTAATGGAGAATAACCTTTGGCTTCTGCACCTGAATGGAATTCAACCGACTCACCGTTAATAAGCAAATATTTATTTGCAACGAATTTCATCGTGTTTGGATTGGGAGTCATTTCAACGTATACTGTAACTGGGACTGATGTCATGATGTTTGTCTGTTTATTTTATAGTACAAAGATAGGTCAAATTGAAAATGTAGAATTGAAAATTGAAAAGTTTGCGATAATTCCTTCCTTTTCAATTATTCCATTTTCAATGATCAATTATTCAGCCGGTTCCACGTGTACCAAAATGTCTTCAATTTCCGGGATTTCATTCATTAAATGCTTTTTCAGGTTATGAGCAATGGTGTGTCCTTCATGTACGCTCAGGTTCCCGTTCACATGAATGTGGAGGTCCACCCAATAGCGCATGCCGGATTTTCTGACCAAACATTTTTCCGTATCGATAATTCCTGCAACTTCTTTTGATTTTTCCCGGATGATCAAAATAAATTCGTCATACAAGTGTTCGTCCATAATCTCTCCAAGCGCCGGCCGGAATATTTTATAGGCATTGAACAGGATAATGAATGAGGCGACCAATGCTGCCCAATCATCTGCCTGGGCCCAGGAATCACCCATGTAAACTGCAATGGCGATTCCCACGAAAGCACAAGCTGAAGTAATTGCGTCACTGCGATGATGCCAGGCATCTGCCTTTAAGGACGTGCTTCCTACTTCTTCACTGGATTTGGAAACAAAACGAAAAAACAATTCTTTTACAATAATGACTCCACCGATAACCCAAAGTGTATAGGATGCCGGAGCTTTGTGAGGTATTCGGATATTGTAGATACTTTCAATGATGATCAGTGTTGCAGAAGCAACTAAAAATCCAACGACCACGAAAGTGATCAAAGGTTCTACTTTTCCGTGTCCGTATGGATGATTTTCATCCGGTGGCCGTTTGGCATAGCGAAATCCTACAATGACCAAAGCAGAAGCAAAAACATCGCCGGTGGATTCGATCGCATCTGCAATCAAAGCATAGGAATTCCCGAAATAGCCAACCAATCCTTTCACTGCAGCCATCAGGAAATTGCCTATTAAACTGAACCAGGCGGTTCTTTCTGCTTTTTCATGATTTAAACTCATTTTCCGGAGCCTTGGCAGTTTTTACAAATTCCGGAGATCGTAAAAAAGGTTTCTTCTGCCTGAAATCCTTCCGGAAGTGAGAACGAAGGGATGACCTGGTCAAGGCATGTCAGTTCACTGCAAATTCTGCAACTGAAATGGATATGTTCGTGATCGTGTTCATGATTGTGATTACAGGAAGAACATGCTGCATAGTTTACCACCCCGTTGACATTGACGATTTTGTGAATTAAACCATCATCTAACAAGCGGTCCAAAACGCGATAAATGGTTACGCGATCGCACAAACCGTTCAATTTATGTTGAATAGCCGGCTGAGACAACGCCACACTTGAGTCGTTAATGAGTTCCAGGATAGCGCTTCTGGCAGCTGTGTTTCTTGTTGTCTTCATTTTGATTATCAGGATAGCAAAAGTACGAAGTTTAATCCGTTGGCATTTCAAGTTAATTGTTTTTTATGAATTTAAGCGAACTTCTTTTTTTGTACTTTTGATTTCGATGAAACGAGTACTTCAAATAGGAATGATTGTGGTAGTATTGATGGGAACCATCGGTATACCATTCTATCAGCATACCTGTTTGCATGAGAACCGGGTCTTGAAATCTGTTTTTGTTCCGTCCAACGAATGCTCGGAAGAGCATTTGAAAGCAGAACAGCCGGATTGTTGTTCGGTGGCTCAGGTGACGGTTTCTGACAGAGAAACAATTTCTGATAACTGCTGTTTGGATGAGGTTTCCAACTGGCAATTTTCGTTTTTCTTCTTCCAGGATGTCCATCCGATCTTTGCAGAAGCTTTGGAAGAAATTTCCATTCTTTCTTTCTTCTCTCATTTCGAAACCCTGTGGACAAATGAGGATGAAGAATTGTTTTCAGGGTCCGATCCACCCACTTTAACTTCCCTCGAACGATTAACTCATTTGTGTATTTGGCGTCTGTGATTCCTTCCTTTTGTAACAAAAGTGAAGTTGAATTTAAACGTTAAAAACAATGAAATATATCGTACTTGGTTTTTTCCTGTTTTTTCTTTCTTATAGTCAGGCCCAGCTTCAGGGGATTGTATTTGGAATAAAAAATGGCGGAAAAGTCCCGCTTAAACAAGCAAAAATTATATTAAGAAAAGCTCAGACACAAGTCTATAGTGAAGAGAACGGACGATTTGAACTGATTCTACCTAAAGATCTTCCGGATGTTCTTGTCATATCCGCACCAGGTTATGAAAGTGATTCCGTTACGGTAACAAAAGATGACCGATTTTCCGGATTGGAGATCATTCTTTTTGAAATAGACGAACTGGATGAGGTAGTGGTTGAATACAAACAAGATTCCAAGACCTTTTCACGTCTGAAACCACTTCAGGTGGAAAACCTGGGTGAAGGAGAATTTAAAAAAGCAGCCTGTTGCAACTTGTCCGAATCCTTTGAAACGAATGCGACAGTGGATGTAAATTTCACGGATGCAGTTTCCGGTGCAAAGAAGATCCAGTTATTGGGATTGGATGGAGTGTACACGCAATTGCAAATGGAGAATGTTCCATTCCTAACCGGTTTGGAAAGCAGTTTCGGATTGAATTCTGTTCCGGGAACCTGGGTGGAATCAATTCAGATTACAAAAGGTACCGGTTCGGTAGTGAATGGCTATGAATCCATGGCTGGTCTGATCAATGTTGAATTCCGTAAACCAACAACCATGCAACGTTTTTTTGTAAACGGATATGGCAATTATTTGGGAAGGGCAGAACTCAATGTTCATGGCGGCCAGATTATCAATGATAAATGGAGCACCGGAACTTTTGCGCACGTTTCCACATTACAAAGCGAATGGGATTTTAATAAGGATGGTTTTCGTGACGTGCCTCTCAGTAAATCCGGTTCGTTTATGAACCGTTGGGAATATACCGGGAAGAAATTCGAAACCCGTTTTGGGGTAAATGCCTATTACGATCAGCGATTGGGAGGACAACTGTATGGAATTGCAAATCGTTACCGTGCGGAAACAACGAATCAGCATGCGGAGTTCTTTGCGAAAACCGGTTTTTTATTCCCCAATAAACCGTACCATAGTTTGGGAATTGTTTATCAATTCAAATACCATCAATCAGATGGATTGTATGGACTGAGAGATTTTGGCGGAAGAGAATTGCGTGGATATGTAAATGCGATTTTTGATGGCATTATCGGAACGACTACTCATAAATATAAAGTAGGAGTTTCAGCAGTTGGTCAGGATTTGCAACAACATGTTGATTCCATGAGATTCAATCGGAATGTAATTACACCCGGAGCTTTTTTTGAATACACTTATACCGGAACGCGTTTGGTTTTGGTGGCAGGGATGCGTGCAGATTATCAAACTGCTTTCAGTGACCAAAAAGAAAAATTCCAGTTTTCTCCAAGAGTACATGCGAAATGGACCTTGGATGAATTTACGGATCTTCGTGTAACAACCGGAAAATCGTGGAGATTGCCAACCATTGTGATGGATAATTCTTCCTTAATGGCAACTTCAAAATCCTGGATCGTAAACAGCAGCAATGAACAGGAAGAAGTTTGGAATTCGGGTATTTCAGTAATACGAACAATGAGGTGGTGGAACCGCACTGCGAGTATTTCTGCCGATTTCTACCATGCACGTTTTACCAAACAGCTTATTATTGACCGTGAGCAATCCACAGATTCGATCTTCTTCGGGTTCCAGCGAAATGTTTCCAGGAGCAGCACTTTTCAAACCGAATTAAGCTTCATGCCATGGAAAACGATTACGTTCCGTTTAGCTTACAAATTCCTGGAGGTAAAGGCAGATTATGCAGGAAGTTTGAGACAACAGGTCATGATCCCACAGCATCGCGGACTGTTTAATGTGGCTTTTGCGAGCAGGAATAAGAAATGGGAAGTGGATGGTACGATTTCTGTATATAGTCCCATGCGTTTACCGGATGTTACTTTAGCGGACGGATCGCGTTTAACGAATGAAAAGAGTAAAGCGGTGCCGGTAGGATTGGCACAAATTACGCGTCATTTCAAACGTTGGGATGTCTATGTCGGGGGAGAGAATTTGTTTAACTTCAGACAAAAGAACCCGATTATCAGCGCGAATAATCCGTATGACCCGACATTCGATGCAACACGTGTCTGGGCACCTGTAATGGGAACAGTCATTTACGCCGGATTCAGATATGAAATTAAAAGAAAAGTTGAAAAAAAGTAGTAATCAATCACGCTGATTAAATAGCGTTTAAAATTAAAATAGAACCAGATGAAAAATAGTTTATTAATGTTGGCTTTGTTATTTGTAAGCAGTTTCGCATTTAGTCAAAAACCTGCTGCGAAAACAGAAACCGTAGTGATTATGACCAGCGCCGAATGTGATGAATGCAAGGAGCGTATTGAAGGTTCTTTGAACTATACAAAAGGCGTAAAATTCGCAGAATTAGATGTAGCATCGCGAAAACTGACTGTAAAGTTCAAGAATGACGTGATCACACTGGCAGAAATCAAAAAGCAGATTTCAAGCCTGGGATACAATGCCGATGAGGTATTGGCTGATCCGGTGGCCTATGAAAAATTGCCTGCTTGTTGCAAAGCCGGTGGCATGGAGCACTCTGGTCACTAAGTTGATTTTTATAAGTGAATGCAGTCCTGGTTTTTTAATTAAAGCCAGGATTTTTTTATCCGCCTATTTTAAATGATGCATTGCTGATAAGAAAAACAATTGCCAGGGGAACGATGAGCAAGGTGCTGGTTTGTGCCAAATCGATCAGGAGCAATTTGATCTGATCTTTTTTGACATGCTTTACAATCAGAACAACGGTTGTCCAGAGCCAGAATAAAAAAATGGAAGCTCCGCTGACAATCATATGTACGAGCCCGTCCAGGTAATCATGTTGCAAAGCGAAAGAGAGGATAAAACTAATGATCGAACTGGCAAGGTAAACCAGGATAACCGGAAGGATTAATTTGTTTCCCGGTTGTTGGATCAATTTGTGAAACCAAATGATGCAGGCGATAAAAGCGAGTAAGTTGAGAATAATAGCCATGGTTTGTTTTACTGTTTAAAAGCAACTAAAAATTACTTCTGTAAACTGGAAACGCTATATTCGTCAATAAGTTGCTAAACCATGACAAATTTTTCCATGCTTTCCGCTTATGCCTTGTCTTTACCTGAGGCAACGGAAGAGCCGCATTTCGAGAAACGGTCTTACCGGGTCAAAAAGAAAATTTTCGCAACTGTCAGTATGGATGAAGCGTTTTTTGTCGTAAAACTGACGGATATACAACAATCCGTGTTTTGTAAATGGGACGAAAGTGCTTGTCATCCTGTTCCGAACAAATGGGGTTTACAAGGCTGGACACGGGTCTATTTCGAAAAAGTGGATGAAGATTTTCTGAAAGATATTGTGAAGACATCTTATTCGAATGTAGCGCCTAAGAAGTTAACGGAGTTGCTTTCTGATTGATTTTCTCTTTGTTTTCGGGATTCTAACGGTTTTTAACGGTTACACAACCGTTATCAAAAATTAGCGATTATATCTGTGGTGAATTATTGAAATGCCTATGAACAGTAGCTCTAAGTGTTTTTAACGGTTAATTTTTTGAAAACTACTAGTTGGTTTGCATTTAATTCATTTTTCCCTTATCTTAAAAAGACTCAGGTTTTTACTCCTCATTCTTCTTAAACATTCCACCCACTTCTTTCGATATACGTTGAATGGTTTCAACACCGGCAGCAAGCGGGCTTCCGCTCATGTCATCATAAGCTGCATAGGACAGATCCGATGCACTTTGTGACGGATAGATAAAAATGTGGTCGAGGTTTGAATTCTCTTTTTCCATCCGCTGTGGTAAAGATTCCATTCCTGCGAAGGCAGAAACTGATCCCGGTCGTGCAAAAACAGAAATGAACAAGTGGTGTTCATTGAATCTTGCCAGTTTTTCCAACATATCTTCCGGAGATTCGATTGGGAAATGAGTTAAATCCGCACTGTATTTACGATAGGTACGGTATGCTTTTACTTTTTCAAAAGTTTCGCGGGTACTATATACATCGATATCCACATTCAATTCTTTTGAAATACGCATTACACGCTCCAGCCATTGATTGGAGTCTTGCTCCAATTCGGCATAAACCGGACAAACAAGCGAAATTTTCCGATAGTTCGAAAACGCATGGTTGAAGTGACAAAAGAAAACCGTTTTATCACAAACACTCAGTAAATGATCCCGGTCATCACCAATCAGCCTTTTGAGCAGATTGACTTTTGAATTGTCATTGATGAGTACGATGTCAGCAACCAATTCTTTTGAAACGCGGGCAATCCCACTCGATAGATTGTGATCGATCGTTGCCATAGCGTGCACATTAATTTCGCCACTATTGTAATGCGTGATAAAATCGTCGATGTGCTTTCTTGAGCGGCGAATACGCATTTCCGCTTCTTCATCATTCTCCAAAACACTGACCACTGAAATTGGATTCATAACAGTCCTGTCTGTGATGAGAACTGAAAAATCAAGTAAGGCTTCATTCCCTTTCAACTCATTTGCTGCAACCAGTACATGCTGACTTCGCATGGAAGGACCTTCCAAAGGCTCGTTTTTGGTTTGGGAAATACGCAGTTTTTTTCCTGCATTCTCAGTCACGAAAGAAGCTGTCATACTGGTAATCAGGATCAGAATAACGGTCCCGTTCACAATCTCGATATCCAGGATTCCCATGGTATATCCCACATTGATTACGGCTAATGTTGCAGCGGCATGCGCGGTACTTAGTCCAAAAATGACTTGTCGTTCCGGACGGCTCATCTTAAAAATCAATTGGGTGATCAAAGCAGCCAGAAACTTACTGAAAATTGCAAAAGCACTCAAAATTCCTGCAACAGCCCAAGCCCACGGTTCGTTTGCCAATGCTTTTACATTGACCACCATCCCGATTGAAATCAGGAAGAATGGGATAAACAAAGCATTTCCGATAAATTCGATCCGGTTCATCAAGGTGGAAGAGTGGGGAATCAAGCGGTTCATGACCAATCCGGCAACGAAAGCACCAATGATGCCTTCGATTCCAGCAACTTCTGCAAGGAATGCTGCGAAAAATAGAATCGATAAAACATAAATGAATTGGGAATATTTTTCGGATTCCAATTTACTCAAAAACCAACGCGAAATTTGGGGAACTCCCCAAAACATGATCAGGCTGAAGATAGAAAGTGTAATGCCTAAATGAACCAGAACACTTGTATTAATGACTCCATGATCCGATCCTGAAATGACTGCCAGGATAATCAAAACAGCGGTATCTGTTAGTATTGTTCCACCAATAGCGATGGCAACGGCTTCCATTTTTGAAATCCCGAATTTGGAGACGATCGGGTAAGCAACCAGCGTATGTGTAGCGAACATGCTTGCGGTCAGCAAACTGGCGATTTCGTTTAATCCCAGGGCATACCGGCAAGTCGGATAACCCAAAAGCAATGGAATGAAAAAGGTGAGCGCTCCAAAAGCAAGCGATTTGTTTCGATAACGTCTGAATTCCTGCATGTCCAGTTCCAAACCGGCCATAAACATGATGTAGAGCAAACCGATCTTGGCAAACATATTCACGAAACCGGTCTTCATATTCGCCTCCGAGATCAGTTGAAATCCATTCGGGCCGATGATAACACCTGAAATAATCAGACCGATCAATGCCGGAATTTTTACTCTTCTTAAGATAATCGGGGAAAAGAGAATGATTAAAAGGAGCAGGGAAAATGTAAGGATCGGGTTTTCCAAAGGCAGTGTAAACTCACCGATGAGGTTTTGGAATTCTTTGGAAAATTGTTGAAACAGCCCGTTCATCCTTTTGGAATATCTGCAACAAAATTAATCGCATTTTTTTATGAATCCCGATTATCACTAAAAGGGTTGATGAAATTTTCTTTTCTGAACTTATGATGATGGGGTTTGGCATCGTTTTTGAAAAAGGACTTTCGAAATTTAAATATTACCACAATGAAACATTTTTTTACTTTTTTTATTTTACTATTCATTTCCCAATGGACAACTGCTCAGCAAAACACGAATTTGGTTTTCTTTTCCGAGCAGGGACAGCAGTTTTACATTATATTGAATGGTATCCAGCAGAATCCGAACCCGGAAACAAACGTGCGGGTTACGAACCTTATCCAGCCTTATTACAAGGTAAAAGTGAAATTTGCCGATGGAATGACTCCGGATATCGATAAGACATTGAACTTCAACCCGGGAACAGAAACGACTTATTCTATCAAAAGCAACAACAAAGGGGAGATTGTTTTGAGATGGATGAGTGAAGTTCCGATTGCTCAGGCACCAAGACCGATTGGTGGTCAGAATGTAATCGTTTATCACGATACGCCGCTTCCAACTACGGTAACTCAAACAACAGTTATTTCCAACACCACTACGAATCCTGGTACAACTGATCAAATGAATGTTGGAATCAATGTGAATGACCCGATGACAGGCGGAGCCAATATCAATATGAATATCAACGTGAATGAGACGGGAATGAATACTCAAACTCAGAGTACAACAACTACTTATTCTACAACTACAACAACTACTTCCGGAAATGTTGGAACAGTTCAGAATGGGTACGTGATGCCGGGTTATAATGGTAATGTTGGATGTAGCGGCTATCCAATGAGTGAAAATCAGTTCAGTCAGGTTGTTCAGTCAATTGAGTCTAAGGGATTCGATGATTCAAAATTGACGATGTCGAAACAGGTGATCAGTACAAACTGTATGACAAGCAATCAGGTGAAACGATTGATGCTAGTGTTCAGTTTTGAAGATACCAGATTAGACTTAGCAAAGTATGCGTATGGTTATACGTATGATATTGGGAATTACTACCAATTAAATGATGCATTTAAATTCGAGTCCAGTATTGAGGAATTGAACGAATATACCAACGGATTCAGAAGATAATTTGAACCGGTAAAAATTTTAAAAACCCATCTGTCAGCTGGCAGATGGGTTTTTTTATGGTATCAGTAGTAAGGAAAAATACCCTTCAAATCGAATCGATTGATTTCAAAAAGTTTCAATCTTTCGACTTTTCCCGTAAATCAAATTATGGTTTTAGAATAAGAACTGAAGGGGTATTTGTGAGCCATAGGCTTTGGGTCTCTACTGCTTTTCTCCAACTGTCGTGACTGATCAACATTAAGTCTTGCCGACTCATGAAATCTTTATCCAGTCTCGGCTCTGTTTGAAGTGAAATATGGTTTGGAGCAACTTGTTCGATCATACGGATAGATTCTTTTAATTCCGGATGTGTTTTCACAATTCCAGAAGAATCGATGATTGTGACGCATGCATTGCTGTGATGGATCAGTTTTTGGGCGTAAACCAACAGGAAACTATCGTGAATAGAGAAAATCGGAAGGAATACATTTTCCACTTTTTCCAGGTCTTTATCAATCACAATTCCAATCGGCAATTTTGCGTTTTTGATCAATTGACGCGTCCGTTCATCAAAAACAGTGTTCTCAAACAAAGGTTCTTTACCGGTAATGGTTTCGTATAAACGTTCCGGATTGATCAGTTTGGTTGTGAATCCTAGAATTCGTCCCAAAAGTGACCCTTCAAAAACAGAACTTCCGATCCCGATCAATAACAAGTCAAAGTTTCCTGCGTTGGATGTATCCGTGATCTCCTTGTCTATATCCACGGTAGGTTTGAACATGGTTACCACGGACATATTCAGCTTTTCGGATTCTTCTGAAATAGGAGCAAAGCTTACACGTTCATATTCTTCGGCATTGAACTGGTTCAGATCATTACTCAAAGAAACATGTAACGCCGTTACATTCGCATTTTCAGGGGATTTGCGGATGAAACTGTTTGCCAATCGCAGCAAAGTCCTTCCTCTTTCCGGGTTTCCGAATGAAAGCAGGATGGAATATTTCGTGGATACCTGTTTACCGTCCTGAATTTCCTCTTCCGATTTCTTCTCGGGCATCCACCAGTTGATCAGGTCCAGAAACGGACCGGTCATAAAAGTTGTTATCAATGCCATAATTACCAGCATCGCAAAGATCTCATCGGAAAGGACTCCCAGATCATAACCGATATTCAGTACGATCAACTCCATTAATCCCCGTGTATTCATAAGCGCACCGATGATCAGGCTGTCTCTCCATGATTGCCCTACGAATTTTGCTGCAAAAGCAGATCCGACAAACTTTCCAACAGTCGCTACTACAATAATCAAAAGTGCGATCAACCACAAATGCCAATCATCAAGCAAGCCAATCTGTGTTCTCAATCCGGTAAAAACAAAGAATAACGGAAGGAGTAATAGAACAGCAACATCTTCGACCTTTTCAATAAAGATGGTCCTGAAATTCATATTGGAAGGCATGATCACACCGGCAAGGAATGCTCCGAACAAGGCGTGAATTCCGATTACTTCCGTAGCGAATGAAGATGTCATTAATGTGACAAAGAAAATGGCAACCACCGGTTTACTTAAACTTTTCTTATTTGAATGTTTGTCACCAAGTCGTTTCAGGAAGGGCTGAACAATTTTGATCATCAGGAAAACATAAGCAATCGCCATGAGGATAATGTAGATTGCACTCAGTATGGAACCTGCCTTCACAATTGCAATAACGGCTGCCAAAATACACCAGGCGGTAATATCGTCGGCAGCAGCACACGTAATCACGATCGATCCCAAACGGGTTTTGGTCAATCCACGTTCCTGTACTATTCGGGCCAATACCGGAAATGCCGTAATGCTCATTGAAATCCCAATGAATAAGGCAAAAGAAAGAAAGTTGACATTTGCAGGGGCAAATTCCGAGTAGAGCAGGTAAGCAAGTCCGACACCCAAGGTGAAGGGGAAAATGATACTTGCGTGGCTGATTACAACGGCATCATTTGCTTTGTTCTTCAATGTTTTCATTTCTAATTCCATTCCTACCACAAACATGAAAAGGATTAAGCCGATTTGACTTAAAAATTTCAGATTGTCCATTGATTTGTCCGGGAAAACGAAGTGTGCGAAATCCGGGAAATACATTCCAATGAATGATGGTCCAAGGAAAATACCAGCTATAATTTCACCGATGACAGAAGGTTGTCCGATCTTGCGGCAGAAATATCCGAAAATTCGCGCCACCACAATAATGGTAATGATTTGAAGTAAAAGGATTGCTAAAGGGTGTGTTAAATTATGGTAGTATGTTTCTGTGAATTGTTGCCAGGTAGATGCAGTTACTTCCGGTTTAAATGCGATTGTTACTTTTGCAGCTTCCAGCGGTTTTCCGGATAAGATCACTCCAAAAATTAAAGCGGCGAATCCACCGATGGTTATAATGTAAAACAGGAGATTTCTGAGATTGCGCATGGCTTAAAATTTTCAGCAAAAGTAAGCCCACAGTCAGTAATCTAATTACGTTCTGTTTTAAGAATGTACTGAAACCAGTTTTAATTGTACCGACAGGGACAGAATGAGAAGCAGAAACAGAATGAGGTTATTGATTGAAAGCTTCTATAAAGGTTTTCCGGTAGTTTTCGCTTAAGCTGAATTCAAGGTATTTCCCTTCTTTATTCCGGATTTTGCTCAATACAACATCACCCTGGTACCCTTGTATAAAATCTTTGGAGATTAATTCGGATTTCGAAATGCGGATAAACGAAATGCCACCCAATTCCTGCAGTAATTGATCGAACGATTTGTTTTTAACTACCAGCTTATCACCGTTTTCCAATAGCATGAGCTTATCCCTCCGGTCGTAAGTGTCTGTTGAAAAGCTGACAATATGTGACAAGCGGATCGTAAATTTTCCCTTGTTGGTATTAACCGTCCAGGCAGCATGTTGCTTCGATTGTTCGATACGGATTTTTACTTTTTCGATAGCTCGTTCCAGGCGTTCCCGTTGTACCGGTTTTCGCAGATAATCGATCGCCTCAATGTCAAATGCGTCTGCAGCATATTCATTGTGGGCTGTGGTGAAAATGATTGGTTTTGCATGCAGTTTTTCGGCAACTTCCAGTCCGCTGAAGTTAGGCATTACAATATCCGAAATACAAAAATCGAAGGAAAGGCTTTCGACTTCAGATAAGAATAACGCAGGATTATCGAACGCTTTTACCACTTCGATATTCGGAATTCCCTCACAAAGGGTCCTTAAATATCCCAATGCCAGTAATTCATCATCCAGTAAAACAACCCGAAGTGTTTTATTATCCATTCAATTTCAGTTTGAGACGTGCATGGAAAACCGGTTTGTCGTTTTTCAACGTAAGTTCATAGGCATTCGGATAAGCGATCTTTAAACGTTCTTCCAGGTTTTGGATCCCTAAACCACTGCGTTCTTTTTTTAATGGTTTGCTTTCCGAGATGCGGTTACTTACTTCCAGTACAAAATCGTTGTTTTCGACTTCCAGGTGGATCGAAATGAACGATTCGCTTTTTTGGAAGTCGGTATGCTTAAAAGCATTTTCAATCAAATCGACCGTAATGAGCGGAAGAATTTTCAGATTGCTGATACGTTCGTCTTTCAGGTTGATCGTGTTCCGGATTCGCAGATCGAATAAAGGGCTTAATTTCAGACGATTGATCTCAATAAAATTAGCAGCGAAATCCATTTCTTCCTGCAAACTCACCAATGGCTGGTCACTTTCGTACAAAATGTAATCCAGTACTCCGGAAAGCTTGTCCATAGAGTAATAGGTTTGATAAGCATGCGATTGAATGGAATTCAGAGCATTTTTAAACAGATGCGGATTCAATTTATAGCGGATCGAACTCAATTCATTGGAATGGGCCATTGCATTCAATTCATGATTTTTCAATGACAATTCGTTTTTTGTCTGCTTGGCTTCCTTTAATTTCAGGTACAGTATTCTGCAATACACCAGGAGTGCAAGGAACAGAACTGAAAGAACAAAAAGTGCTATTTGGATCATAATTACAGATCGAAGATAGGGATTTTTTCCGACGAACTTTTCTTCAATGTAAGCCGGAATTTCTATTTTAAGATTCATGGACTTTGATTTGGTAATTATCAGTGATCGTATTTATCGCAGTTTTTTTTATGCACCTGAAATTGGATCTTGATTCCCGTTCCTAATTCCGAGAAGAAAAGTTATATCAACAAATTAGCCTATTAACTAATAGATTATTAACGTCTGTTTTTTCAACATTCGCGAAACCATTTCTTTTTTTTTCACTAATTTCGCGACCATAAATTTTATACTCAAGGACTATGTCATACTTGTTTACCTCAGAATCTGTTTCTGAAGGACACCCGGATAAAGTAGCGGATCAAATTTCAGATGCGCTAATTGATAACTTTATGGCTTTTGACCCAACGTCGAAGGTCGCATGCGAAACGCTAGTAACAACAGGTCAGGTAGTCTTGGCCGGAGAGGTAAAAACAAATACGTATTTGGACGTTCAGTCGATTGCACGTGATGTAATCCGTAAGATCGGTTACACGAAGTCTGAGTATATGTTCGAAGCGAACTCTTGTGGAATTCTTTCTGCAATCCATGATCAATCTTCTGATATCAACCAGGGGGTTGACCGCAAAGTTTCCAATGATGACTTCGAAGCGAAAGCGGAAGCTCAGGGAGCTGGTGACCAGGGGATGATGTTCGGTTATGCGACAAAAGAAACTGAAAATTACATGCCGTTGGCTTTGGATTTGGCACACAATATCTTACAGGAATTGTCCCGAATCCGTAATAACGAATCTCATATCATCGGGTATTTGCGCCCGGATGCAAAATCGCAGGTAACGATCGAATATTCTGATGACAATGTTCCTCAACGTATCGATACGATCGTAGTTTCTACACAACACGATGATTTCGGAACAGAAGCTGACATGTTGAAAAAGATCAAGGAAGATATCGTGAACATCGTTATTCCGCGCGTAAAGGAAAAATTAAAGCCGGAATTGCAAGCGTTGTTCAACGACCAGATCACTTACCATATCAATCCAACAGGGAAATTCGTTATCGGAGGTCCTCACGGAGATACAGGTTTGACAGGTCGTAAGATCATCGTGGATACTTACGGTGGAAAAGGAGCTCACGGTGGTGGTGCTTTCTCCGGGAAAGATCCTTCAAAAGTTGACCGTTCTGCAGCATATGCAACACGCCACATTGCTAAGAACCTGGTAGCTGCAGGTTTGTGTGATGAGGTGTTGGTACAGGTTTCTTATGCGATCGGTGTTGCTAAACCTTGTGGTTTATTCATCAATACTTACGGAACAGCGAAAGTGAATATGACTGACGGTGATATCGCTAAGAAATGTGCGGAGATCTTCGATATGCGTCCTTATGCGATCGAACAACGTTTGAAATTGAGAAACCCGATGTATTCTGAAACTGCTGCTTACGGACACATGGGACGTAAGAACGAAGTAGTGAAGAAAACGTTTAGTGCTCCGGATGGATCCCAGGTAGTGAAAGAAGTAGAATTGTTCACTTGGGAGAAATTGGATTTCGTAGATAAAGTAAAAGCTGCTTTTTCTTTGTAAGAAACAGCAACGTGATAAATTGAAAACCCCGAAGCGATGTACGATCTGCTTCGGGGTTTTTTGTTACTTTTTGAAAGGAATGTATTCTATTGGAAACAACGTCATTTGAGTTGGTTAAATGACGAGTAGTTATTTGGTAGTTTGGTGAAATCACATCTGTTGTTGCGTGTGTGATTTTTTATAACATGATATCCTATTTTTATGATTTCGTTATATAACGAACGGATCAGTCCCACTCTGGGTTTCGGCCGGTTTTCACAACATCTTCGATGCCTGTACCCATTTCAACTCGGCATAACTTACTTTATCTCCCAATTCTTCTTTGATAGTTCCAAGCGTTTTTCCTTCGGAACCTTCCAGGTAGGATTCAATTTCACTCATGCGTTTGGGATCAAGAACGGCAGTAATGTCGATTTTTTCCTGCTGGATGAGTTTGGCAAAATGCCCTTCGATGGTGGTTAACCCCAATTGCCGTTCGCTGGCGATTTCTTCAATTGTTTTTCCTGCTTCGAATAATTCGAATGTAATCTCATAGGTATTTTTCTTAATGACCTTTTCTTCTTTGGCTTCCTTTTTGGGTTTTACTAATTGAAGTACGTCTGTAAAATCTTCTTCCATCATTTCATCCATCATGGAGCGATTTGCCCGCAATTCCTGCTGGATACTGTGGCTTTTTGCAATGACATAATTGGTGACTTCAGCCGAACGTACCGTTTCCTTCGTAAAGGGTTTTTGATTCACAACAGCTTCCATCAATAAGCGGCCTTTCATCAGGCGGTGAACTACTGCAACAACTTCCTGTTCCAATTCTTCCAGCTCTTCAAAATAACTTTTCGTTTTTTTGACCTTGGCTACTTCATAACGCCGTTTCATGATTGAATAGACCTGTGCATCCAATGGTTTATAGAAATATTGGTAAGCGGCTTGTACGCGTTCGTGAATGAATTCCCATTCCGGTTTTTCTTTGGAGAATAGGTTTGTTAATTGATTCTGGAATTTACGTGCTGCATCAAAAGTGGCCTGAACGGTTTGCAATTGATTCGCCACCCAGGATTTGTCCTTTCCTTTTTCGGTTTTTGGTCCCTGGTTTTTAAAACCCAATTCGAAAGTGGCCCACTTGGTGGTATAATCGTACCAGTCAAAAGCTTGTACCAAACTCGTGTAAACAAACCGCGCAGTTTCCTGGTCGAGGTATAATTTCATCCTATCTTCAGGTGCTTTATTCGAAGAATAGGAAACGACCTGGTGGTCATTGACCAATCCGTTCATGGAAAGCGGTTTCAATAAAACCAATCCTGCCAGGCTTCGCAATCGGGATAAAGCAACATAGGCCTGGCCCGGAGCAAATACATTCGAAACATCCAAAACTGCTTTGTCGAAGGTTAAGCCCTGACTTTTGTGAATGGTGATTGCCCAGGCAAGTTTGATCGGATAGTGAACAAAGGTCCCAAGGATCTCTTCCTCAATTTCACCTGTTTGTTCGTTCAGTGTGTATTTGATGTTGTTCCACTCGTATTTTTCAACAGTGATACTTCGCTTTTCATCGGGGAAGAATACTTCGATCTCGTCTGCAGTAAGTGATTTGATCACCCCCATTTTACCATTGTAGAAGTTCTTCTCAAAGGAAATGTCATTTTTAATGAACATGATCTGGGCACCAACCTTCAATTCTGTTTCTTTCTCCAATGGATAGAGATGAGGTGGAAAATCATTCTTGATCTCCGCAGAATAGGTGATTGATTTCTCATCCAATGAATTCAAGGCTGCAGCATTCATCTGGTCAGCTTTGGAATTATGCGTTGTCAGGGTGATGTATCCTTCTTCTTTTGTTGCATCGAATGTCGGATTGACATAGCGTTCCAGTAATGTTTGATCTTCCCTGGTAACCTGGTTGTTTCTCAGGTTATTTAACAGATCAATGAACACTTGATCATCTTGTCGGAAAATTTTTTCCAGTTCAATATAAACCGGGGCTTGTTCCTGCAGAACGCGGGCATTGAAGAAGAAAATTCCGTGATAATATTTTTGTAAAACACTCCATTCTTCCGGTTTAATGACCGGTGGAAGCTGTAACAAATCGCCGATGAAAAGCACCTGAAGTCCACCGAAAGGATTGTTGTTCTTGCGCACATTCCGCAAAGTCCAGTCGATCGCATCCAGTAAATCTGCACGCAACATGGAAACTTCGTCGATGATCAGCAATTCTACATTCCGGATGAGGTTTTGGCGGGTTTTGTTGAAATGAAAATGGCGTTTTAATGTTTCCTTCGATTCAAATTTGGTATTTCCGGAAACGAGTCCGTCCGAAACAAACTCGGGAATGAATGAACTGAACGGAAGCTGAAAAAAGGAATGGATCGTTACTCCGCCTGCATTTAAAGCCGCAATTCCGGTAGGAGCAACAATCACCGTGTTTTTATGTGTTGTTTCTACAATCTTTCGAAGCAATGTGGTTTTCCCGGTTCCCGCTTTCCCGGTCAAAAAAACGGGACTGTTGGTTTGATTGATAAATCGTTCTGTAAATTCAGCAGGACTGCTGATGGATTCTGTATTATTTTTCATCTCTTACTTGAAGATATGCAAAAATACCGTCTTTTCAAACCGAAATCAAATCTTTATCTGTTTGTCAAATGTTGTTTGAAAATATAATGCATACTTAAGTCGAGATAGTCCTTATAAACGTAGTAAATGAAATCCTGCCGGATCTGAATGTGTTCCGGGTAAATGTGGTCTTTAATCTGAACCACTTCTTCCGCTTTACCGGTAAGAAGGTTGATCTTTCTTAAACTCGTTATGCCGTCTCTTTCAAAACGGGCGTAAACGCTGGTTTTTTCGATGTTGGGGATCAATTCACTTTTCCAGCCCCGGAAATAATGATAAGAAATGGGGAAACTCCGGACACGAACACCGGATTTTGTAAATACAACAGCAGAATCATTCGGATGATCAAAAATGATCAATGAATCGTTCAGCTCAAACAAAGGAGCATAGACCGGTTTTAAAATGATGAGGTCGTAAAATTGTTGGGTTGTCCACCGTTCTCTTGCTTTTTTCAGGTCGTAATTGTCGTTTGAAAGCTTATCGCTGTGATTTGCATTCGATTCTTTTAGAATTTCCTGAACGGTCAGTTTGTTTTCACGTTGGTAGTCTTTTAGCTGCCGGTTTTTTTGCCGGTCCTGACTTACATAAAGTGTCTTGCTGTGACGTGTCTTTTTGGTGATCAGCTGGTATTCCAGGTATTGCTTTTGGTTCATGTACGTCCGGATAATAATCGACGTATCATCCGAATAAGAGCAATTGTCGAGTAATCCGATTGCTTTGTAATAGGGAATCGGAGAAAAAATCCCCACTGCTTGACCCACGATGGATGTTTCGTAAATGCTGTCATTGTAAACCAGATGGAATTTTCCGCCACAATCCTGCCGGATCTGTTTGGGGTGCTTACGAATTGATGTTTCATACATTTTATCTCCCATTTCATTCAAATGACGGAGGAAATAATTGTGTTCATCGCTGCAGCATAAAATAATATTTCCATCTGCCTGCACTTTGAAATCCAGTACGTTTGCCTGCTTACGCGGATAGACCCAGAATTTGCTGTCGGCATTAATCGTTACCTCTTCCAATTGGGTTTCTTTGCCTGTCATGACAACGTAAACCATCATCGTGTCTTTCCACTTTTCCGGGAATAAAAGAATATCGGTAAAGACATTGTATAAATTCCCTTTCACAGTGATCTGTGCAGGGAAGTTTCCGTTTTTCAGAATGAAAATTCCATTTGAATTGGTGCGCGTGTTATGAATGTCGATTTGAACAGAAGCATTTTTAATGGGGCTTCCCGTTTCATTCACTACTTTTCCTTTTATTATGATATCGTCCTGGCACCAAATGGTATTCGCCAATGTAAAGAAAAGAAGAAAGAACAGCGGTTTTGAAAGACTCATCATATGTTTAACGAATTTAGATAAAAATAAGAAAAAGTTGTTGCGTTGCTAATTAGTCGCTTTCTGCGCGCATGAAAATAGATCCTGTTTTTTTGACAGGACCCTTCCAGGGTTATAGACCCCAGTCCGATTTCGGATATGTATTGATTCCTATTCAAGATGTTGTTTGTAGAGATAATGAATACTGTTATCCAGGTAGTGCTTATAGATATAATAGGCATAATTCCCCCGGATTTGTATCCGCATCGGATGGATATGCTTTTCAAGGATGTCCAGGTTCAAGACTTTTCCGGTTGAAGGATTGATTTGTCGAAGCGTTACCAAACCATCCACTTCATACCTGGCGTAGAGCTTTGTTTTTTCTTCGTTGATAAGTAATTCATTTTTCCAATTCTCAAAATAATGATAGCTGAACTGGTATGAGCGAATAAACCTACCCGACATGGAATAAACGAATGCACTGTCTTTGAAATGGTCAAATACATAAACCGAATCATTGATCTCGAAAATAGGAGCATACAATGGTTTTTTGAGGAGTTGATCATAAAACTGCTGGTTATCCCATTTTTGTTTGTCAGTTAAGTTATTGGTTATGTTCGGACGTCTGTAATTTGGATTTGAGTATGCAACAGCAATTTGATTATCAGACGCAAACTCATCCAATTGACGCATCATTATCTGATCACTGGTGATATAAAGCTGGCTGGGTTTTTTAGTATTCCAATCGACTTTTACGTATTCGACCAGCTTGTTGTGTGCCCCCAGACGTTTTAAAATAATGTTGTCTTTACTGGAGATAATACACGGTCCCAGAAGTTTCATAGTCTCACTATACGAATTTCCTGAAAGCATCCCGATGGAATTCCGGATGAATTTTAGTTCGAAAATACTGTCGGCATAAACCAAATGAGTTCCACCGGTGCAATCCGAATATAAGCCAACCGGATTTTTTTTGATCTGAACATCTACAATTTTCTTACCGATCGAATCGAGTCTCCTCAAAAAGTAACGGTGATTCTCACTGCAAAGCAGGAGCATTTCTTTTTCATAAAGGGCGAAATCAATAATGTGGGTGTTTTTCTTTTCATAGGCCCAAATAATGCGTGAAGAATTGATGGTCACCTCTTCCAGTTCTGTTTCTTTTCCTTCCAGGACAATTTCCAGCTTAACGGTGTCACTGTTGTTTATCGGGGCACGAACAACTTCAAAATAATCTTTGTAAAGCGGGTGCTTAAGGTGTAATTGAACAGGAAATACATTGGCCCGAAGGGTAAAAATTCCTATTGAATTGGTTTTTACATTTGCGGGGCCTAGTTTGATTTCAGCACCGGACACCCGTTGGTTCTGTTCATTCAAAACCGTTCCGGTAACCACCACATCCTGGGAATGAACATTCATGCAAAATAAGTGAATGCAGATCATCAGAATGGATTTCCAAACCCTGTTCGATATACATAAGTAGTTCATCAGAGTTTTAAGTTAACCAAAAAAAGAAACGGGATCAAATGGATTGATTAAAGTGTTCTGTTAATTGATTTTAGGAAAATTTGAAAGGATCAATTATAATTAGAAGTAAGCGACATACCCAAAATGCACCTTCGAATCCCTGAACAGGATCGGATTGGAGAATTGCTGTCCCAGGGCATAGGTCAATGAGAAAATCCCGATGTTCGTGCCAAAACAAAGTCCTGCACCGAAGCCTTTCGGAGAATCGTGCCGGTAGAGTTGTACGTTGCGCTCATACCAGCTTTGATCGTAGAAAACAAACAAATAGGAATTCTGATCGAGGATGAACCGGGGTTCAATGGTGAGTGTTGCACGAAAAGTACTTAATAACTCATCTTCCATGAAACCGCGTTGTGAAAGGTTTCCGCCGAAACGCAGCAACTCGTTTTGCTGAATGTTGTTGGTGTAAAACGATTCACTGATCAGACCTGTTTTTAGTACAAACCGTTTTCCAAGCGATTGATAGTATTCGATTTGGACTTTCCCGCCATAGATGAGGTAATGATTGGTCAGGGTATCTTTTATCAGGGTCCGTTTTCCGATATTTCCTTCCAGGTACCAGATAAATCCTTTTCGCGGATTGGGCAGGTAATCTACGGTTTGATTGCGGAATGAAAGTCCGTACAGGTTACTCCTGGAAGTTCCGTACGTTAACCCGGTATTCGCGGCCCCAAGCAGGTTGGATTGTTGGTTCTTGTAAAATCCGGTCAGGGTTTTTCCTCCTGAAACGAAGTAAGTTACACCAATGCTGGTTTTTAACTCCAAAAAGGTCGAATCCCGTTTGAACAGGGAAAATTGTCCGTCCAATCCAAAAGGAGTATTGAATAGAAACGGGTAAGCTGCCTGGATTTTCAATTGCGGACTTCCTGGTTGGATGGAACGCCAATTCAGGTCAAACAATTCTCCGTGTTTGAAAGCATTCTGAAGCTTTAGCCGTAAATCACCGGTAAGCTGGTACTTTAATTTGATTGGGTCCTGTTGGAGTCCGATGGTTCCGTTGAATAACGAAACGGGTTTTGTTTCGATGTATAAATAAAGATTGGCACCTTCCGGGGTAAATAAAATTTCTGCCGGTTTGGTTTGTTTTACGAAGATCAATTGGGCAAGACGTGTATTGATCAGATTCACCTGTTCCTGGTTGTACCAATCGCCTTTTTCAATGTGCAGAAAATTCTCCAGGTATTTTTTGGATAGTTTCACCTTGTTCCCGGAAACGATGAGTTCGTTCCATTTTACCCGCGAGTTCGGTGTGACAATCAGTTCCGCAAAAAGGATTTCTTTCTCAACACGCAGATCTTCAAATGAAATTCGTGCAAAAGGATAACCTGCTATTTCAAATTCATGAAGAACGCGTTCCAGGTTCCTGGAAATTTCCGAAGGAGTGGGAGGAAGTGTTTCAATGGTTCTCGGGCTGATCCCGATTTCCCTCAGTGCACGTTTGCTGTTATCGGAAATGGAAAGGTTTAATTCTTTGTAGCGTAAACCAAGTGTGAAGTAAGCTTCACTCTGAAGACTGTCAACCCGGATAATGGAATCAATTCCGAAAGTGAGGTAGCCTTTTTTGTAAGCCAGAAACCGGATATCCCGAAGTTGATTTTGAAGGGAAAGGCTATCCGAATAAGCAAAACTGGTGCGCTTGCTGATCTTTTTAAAGCTCGGGTCCGGGAAATGAATACTTTTTTGGGAATGGAGGATTTGGGAACTGAAAATAGATAAGCTGATCAAAAGACCGGCCAGCCATTTTTGTTGAATAAGAGAAAGCAAAGCTTTTGATACAAACAAGCGTAAGCGCAGTTTTTCTTTCAATTTTTATATTTTTAGTTTTAATTAGTTGCTTAAACCCTCGAAATCAATTATTTCCTTTCACAAATTTCCAGAATATCCTGTAATATAACGTTGAAAGTAGTAAGTTTGTATAGAAGTTACAATTAGTATGAACCATTAAACTGAAGATCATGAAGAAAATCCTTGGAATTCTTGCTTTAGCACTGTTTGTGCTCTTAGCAGGTGCATCTTGTAGAACAAAAGCAAATTGTGACGCATATAATGGAATGGATCAAACGGAAAAACCTGAACAATAATTGTTTAATCATATTCTACTTGAAACATAGATAAACAGTAACTTTCGGCTTTTTTGATTTGGTGTAACGTTAAAAAAAAAGTGCGTTTTTAGATTAAATCACAACTAATCCACATCATAAAAATTTGGAATGTGAATAATATTTATGCAAACTAACGTTAAAAAATGATAGATTTGTAACCTGACAACAACTAGTAAACTAAAAAACAAGCAATAACTATGAAGAAATTTTTTGCCTACGCAGCAATGGCTGCTTTCTTAGCGGTAGTTTTAGCATCTTGCGGATCCTCCAGAGGACATTGTGATGCTTACGGAAGTGTTGATAACACAGAAAACGCTGATTTAGCATCTAAATAACGAAACAAAACCAAAAGTCTCTTCCCACGGAGGCTTTTTTTATTACTAAGTGTTTTTAGTGCGTAGAACGAAATTTTGACCCAGGTATACCTTGCGTACTTGTTCATCGGAAGCCAATTCTTCGGCGGTCCCTGATTTCAAAATACTTCCTTCGAATAACAAATAAGCTCTGTCTGTAATAGAAAGTGTTTCCTGTACATTGTGGTCCGTGATCAGGATCCCGATGTTGCGTTTACGCAGGTCCGAAACAATACTCTGAATGTCTTCCACTGCAATCGGATCGACACCGGCGAAGGGTTCATCCAATAAAACGAATTTCGGATCGGTCGCCAGGGCACGTGCAATTTCTGTTCTTCTTTTTTCACCACCAGAAAGTCTGTTTCCCAGGTTTTTCCGAACTTTTGTCAAGCTGAATTCTTCCAAAAGCTGCTCCATTTTTTCTTTTCGCTGAATCTTGGTCAGGTCGGAAAGCTCTAAAATGGACAGAATGTTGTCTTCAACACTTAATTTGCGAAATACCGAAACTTCCTGCGGAAGGTACCCGATTCCCAATTGAGAACGCTTGTACATAGGGTAATGTGTAATCTCAAGATCGTCCAGGAATACATGGCCTTCATCCGGTTTAACCAAACCAACCATCATGTAGAAAGATGTGGTCTTACCGGCACCGTTGGGGCCTAATAAACCAACAATTTCTCCCTGGTTCACTTCAATTGTAACACCTTTTACTACATTTCGACCTTTGTAGGTCTTTTTGATATCGTGCGTATGTAATTTCACTTTGGCAAAAATAAGAAAAAACAATTGCGAATTGTGAATGCCCAATTGCGAATGGTTAAGAGTCGTTAATTTAGAATAGCTAAATCCTCTGAAATTTTATACTAGAAGGTGGCTGAATGCTTACGCAGGAGCTACAGCATAGGCGCAGCGGAGTCGAAGTTACCTCCTTAAAAGGCAAACGACCAGCGTGCACGGATTCCCAATGGTGCAATGCCCGGTGCAAGATGAGTGATTCTCCAAACCAAATCTACACGTCCCAATTTGAAAATATTTTCAATCCCTACTGCAGCTTCGGCATAAGGGGTGTTTCCAAATTGTTTTGTAAAGGATGGAATGATCATCACATCATTGTGTCTCTGACTGATCGCTCCGTAAGTAATTCTGCCGGAAGTAACCAATCTCCATTTTAATTTCTTGATCAACGGAATGCGGTCAAATAACAATCCCTGCCAATGTTGTTCAATAAACCCACCCACATATCTGTCGGAAATGAATTCAAAATAAGACATGCGGTTAAATGAGTTTGTGTATAACCAATACGATTGGCTTCCTTCGTGCACTTTCAGGAAGGGGTAAGCAACTGTTCCCAAAACCACACCGGCATTTATCCCGTAACGAAGTCTTCCCAAAACTCCTACGTTCCGGTTGTGCTCCAATGCAAATTCCAGTTTTTGATAATTGTAATCACTTCCGAAAACACCCTTGATCCCAAAAATTCCCTGGATGGATAAAATAGGGAATTTGGAAGGAAGTGTCGTACGGTCAAAATTCCCGGAAATAAACTCTTCATCTTTACACCATCTGAAACGCAGGGTTACTTCGGAGCTTTGGATATGTCTGATGGTATCCAATCCGCCGTATTCATTACGCTTCTCATAGGTTGCAAGTCCCAGCGGAGTGTATTCTTTCCATTCAAATCCTCCAAAGATTATGAAATCCTTCCCAAGATCTTTTTCCAGGTTGATCCCGGCTTTATCCACAAAGGTCAGCTTGTCAAGAGGTCCGGTCCTTAAAAGCGAACTAAAGGTGGACCCAACTGCCGCTGCTGTAGGAGAAATCCCGATTTGTTCGATATCCCGGTTCCCGTAAAAAATCAAAAGCCCACGTTTCTTGGGAGTAATATTGATGCGGGTTGTTAATCCGTACTTGAATCGCTGATCCCCGAAACCATAATATAACCGTCCTCCGAATTCGATTCGTTTGGAAAAGGCATTGGAAGTCCGGATAGCTAATCCAGTCCGGAATTTTTCAACCGGATTCACAGAAATGAGCGAGTAAATGGACCCGATCTCAATAGGCCCGACCGGATAGTATCCTGAAGCAAGCATGTAAGTAGAATTCTTCAGGAACTTAAAGAACGGATCGTGATTCAAAGAATCGACCATGTTGTCAATCCCGTTTTCCTGGTCGTTCAACGGAATGTGCCGGTGGGCAATCCAATATGCTTTATCCCTTATTTTGGCACTATCGGCAAGTTCTACCGTAAATTCACTTTTGTAGAAGTCGTCAGGCCGGTCTTTATTAATGATGAAATTCTTCCGGGATGAATATTTTCGACCATAAAAGCCATAGAGTTTTGTTCCTTTGGTGATTTTCAGGTCGAGGATCATTTTTTCTTCTGTCAGCATCCATACTTCCGGAAGGACCTGCGCAAAATGATGCTCCATGTACATGTCCTGTACATAATTGATATTTGCCCACGGAGATAATTTTGCTTTAAAGGATTTTACGGCATACGTAGTATCATTGATCCACATTTCACCTTCGAAAGTCATGTCACCGGTTCTTTTCGGAGTAAAACGCAATTTGTAGCACCAGTTATTATCAATAAACATACTGTCTTCCAGGTAGAACTTATAATAGTTGCGTGCAAAATTTGCTACCGGGCTGATAAATGCTTTTTGAAAGATGTTGAGGTAGTTGTCGTAGATGTTGAAATCCAGGTACATCTCTCCCAGGAACTGGTTCAATTGGAGGTTCTCGATTCCGGAAATCCGGGTAGCGGAGACCAATTCCCGCTTCTTTTTCGGATTGTTTTTGTAACTGAACTGGGAAATGTTTTCCGAGAGGATTACAGGTAAATACGTTTTTCCTCCATCAATGGAATCAAGGTAATCCATCACTACGTCCAGGCGTTTTACAATATCCCGGTCTTTAAATTTATCCCCGATATTGTTGAGGTCAATCTGGATCTTGTTGTATAGCTCGTATTCGTAGGAACTCAATTTTTCCTTGTTGTTCGCATCCTTATGTGCAATTACTTTCTTGTGCAGGGTGGTTGAAGGAAATTCATCGGGTGGTTTTACGGTCACTTCCGTGATGTCCATGATGTCTTCACTCAGCTTCACATCAATAACCTGTTCCTGGTCTTTTTTTACCGCTTTGGTTACCAGGTTGAACTCAGGCATCAAATAGGTGATACTGTCCGTTGCATAATAGGTCTGGAGTGTATAAAAACCAAGACTGTCCGTAAGCGTGCCGATTTTTGAATACTGGAACTGGACTCTTACATCAGGCATTCCTTCTCCCGTCTCTGCATCAGTTACGCGACCTGAAACTTTTGTCTGCTGAGAATAGACAGCACTTTGAATCAGGCAGAGCAGAAATAGAATCCTTAGTTTAAACATAGACGGCATAAAACTAAGAAAAACTCATAGTAAAAACAAGACAGGAATTAGCCGTTCATTTCGTCTTTCAAGCGTGCCTTTTCAACACGTTTCACGACAAAAATCCCGATTTCATAAAGAAGCAGGATCGGAATACTGACAATCACCTGGGAAATAATATCCGGCGGAGTGATAATTGCGGCCAGAATTAAGACTACCACAATAGAATGTTTGCGGTATTTGGTAAGGAAACCGGAGGAAACGATTCCCAATTTTCCCAATAGGTAAGCTAAAATCGGAAGTAAGAAGAACAATCCCGAATAGAACACGGTAGAAAGCACGGTGCTCATATAGGAATTAATGGTGAAGTCGTTTTTAATCTCTTTGGAAATTTGGTAGGTACCAAAGAATTGAACACTCATCGGGGCAACAATGAAATATCCGAATAAAATTCCCAGGAAGAAAAGAAGGCTTACATAGAAAACAATTCCTTTCACCATTTTCTTTTCGTTTTGCTTCAGTCCCGGTTTTACGAAGGACCACAATTGATAGAAGATAAAAGGAAAACCAACTACGACACCACCTAAGAAACTCATCCATAAAGCGTAGGAAAACTGACCTCCCATCGTTGTCGACTGGAAATTGATCGGAATTTCTTCCACGCACATGAAGTTCATATACCGACAGAAGAAGTCAAAAGTGAAAAAATCTGGTTTGCTCATGGAAAGGAAGATATGTCTCATGATCCAATCCTGGTTCCACCAAATTACAATAGCCAAAACAATGATTACAGCTGCGCATCGAACCAGTCTCCATCTCAATTCCTCGAGATGCTGCAAGAATGACATATTTTTTTCTTCTTCCATACTTCGGCGCAAAGTTAATAATTCATCAAAATTTTAAGGGTTTCAAATGTTAATAACTGTGTTATTCAATCAATTTTATTGATTCTGTTTTAAAATGAAAGCTCAATGCTCCGGAAAATCACACAGAAATGGATGCAAAAACGGATTAGGAACCAAAAAAATAGTAGTTGAACTCAGATTAATAGTTGTTTTTTATTGATTTATCTTGTATTTTAGTGTAGTTGCCGATTTTATAGCGCTGAAGCGTTTTATTATCTGTAATTTCGATTTATTAATTTAGGTAATCCTCTAATATTCAAACTTTATGGATCAGAATGATCTAAAGGAAGCGCTTAGGACATTTTTTGGTTTTGATCAGTTTAAAGGACAACAAGAAAATATTATTACCAATGTGTTGCAAAAAAAGAACACGTTTGTAATTATGCCTACCGGTGGTGGGAAGTCCCTTTGCTATCAGCTTCCGGCATTATTATCAGAAGGCACTGCGATTGTAGTTTCTCCATTGATTGCACTGATGAAAAATCAGGTGGATGCAATCCGGAATGTGAGTGATCACAATTCGGTTGCACATTTTTTGAATTCATCACTCAGCAAAACCGAAATTAACCGGGTGAAGGATGATATTCTTGCCGGCAAAACGAAATTATTGTACGTAGCCCCTGAATCACTTACGAAACAAGAAAATATAGAATTTTTAACGTCTGTTCCCATCTCCTTTTTTGCAATTGATGAAGCACATTGCATTTCCGAGTGGGGACACGATTTCCGTCCTGAATACCGCAGGTTGCGTGAGATTTTTGAGAAAATCTCTGATGTGGCGATCATTGCCCTGACCGCTACGGCAACTCCAAAAGTACAGGCGGATATCCAAAAGAATCTCAATATGATGGATGCGACCTTGTTCAAATCATCATTCAACAGGGATAACCTGTATTATGAGATCCGTGCGAAAAAAGACGTTGAAAAAGAAATCATTAAATACATCCGTCAACGCCAGGGAAAATCCGGGATTATCTATTGTCTTTCCAGGAAGAAAGTAGAAGAAATGGCCGAATTACTTCAAGTGAACGGAGTCAATGCTCTGGCTTATCATGCCGGGCTGGATGCAACTACACGCGCTAAACACCAGGATATGTTCCTGATGGAGGAAGTAGATGTGATTGTTGCAACGATTGCTTTCGGAATGGGAATTGACAAGCCGGATGTGCGTTTTGTGATTCACCACGACATCCCGAAATCATTGGAAAGTTATTACCAGGAAACCGGTAGGGCCGGACGTGATGGTGGAGTAGGTGAGTGTATCACATTCTATTCCTACAAAGACATTGAGAAACTGGAGAAATTCCTTCAGGGAAAACCGGTTGCAGAGCAGGAAATCGGGAAGCAATTGTTGAGTGAAATTGTTTCTTATTCGGAAACTTCCGTTTGCAGACGAAAATTCATCTTGCATTATTTCGGAGAAACATTCGATGAAAAGAAATGCAACGATATGTGTGATAATTGCAAGTACCCAAGAGAAAAACTCGAAGGTAAAGAATTTGTCCACCAGTTGCTCCAGGTTGTCGACTTCCTTCAGGAACAGCAAAAGGCAAAACACGTGTGTGCATTTCTATCCGGTGGAGTAACTGCCGAGATCAAAAGTTACCGTCACGATCAGACACCTTTGTTTGGAATTGGGAAAGACCGCGATGAACATTTCTGGAATGCAGTAATCAGGCAAACAGTTGTTGCAGGACTTCTTTACAAAGATATTGAAACCTACGGAACGCTTAAGTTTACGGAAAAGGGCCAGGAATTTTTAGCAAATCCGGTATCGTTTACCTTGTTGAAACAGCACGACTATTCTGCTTCAGACGAAGATGAAGGAATTGTTGCACCTGGAAAAGGTGGTGCATTTGATGAAGTCCTGTATGAAATGCTGATTGATTTGAGAAAATCACTTTCAAAACAAAATAATATTCCACCGTTCGTGATCTTCCAGGAACCGACTTTAAAAGACATGTGTTTTCAATATCCGATTACGATCGAAGAATTGACGAACTGTCAGGGTGTTGGTGCCGGAAAAGCACAACGATACGGTCAGCCTTTCGTTGAAATGATCCATAATTACGTGGAAGAAAATGATATTGACCGACCACAGGATTTGGTGGTGAAATCATTGATCAATAAATCGGTACTGAAAGTCCAACTGATTCAGAATATTGACCGTAAATTACCTTTGGAGGATATCGGAAGAGCACAAGGGAAATCGATGGATGAGGTAATCGAAGAGATTGAAGCAATCGTTTCTTCCGGAACGAGGGTAAATATCAATTACTACATCGACGATATCCTGGATTCAGATAACCAGGAGGAGATCTACGAATACTTCTCTGAGGCTGAAACAGATGATTTGGCGACAGCTTACCATGAATTTGATGGTGATTACACTGAAGAAGAATTACGCCTGATGCGCATCAAATTCATGAGCGAAATGGCAAATTGATTTATAAAAACATGTAGGGGCGCGATTAATCGCGCCCCTACATGTTTT
>CAMLLB010000007.1 GCA_946480815.1 uncultured Flavobacteriales bacterium | reverse complement strand
AAAATTAAGTCATAAACGGCAAGTACTTGTCCATTTGCATCATAACTGTAGTAACTGTACTTCCAGCTATTGCTTGGTTGCAATACTCCTGAAACGCGTGGTTTCTCGATCTTCAGGATCCGCTGTCCGAATGGATTGTAAATGAATTCCATTTGAGACGCGTTCGGTTTGGTGCTGTTGCGTTCGATCTTCTGCACTTTTTTATCTCCCGAGCGCCAGGTGATCGCAGAGATCCCTTCCTGTGCATCGGAGGTTAATTGGCCCAGTGCATCATAGCCGTAATTACCGGAAGATTGTGAGTCGATATCCTCGTAATTGGCTGTTGCACCTATCACATCGGTCACATAATTCAAGCGGTTCCATGGAATGGTCCCCGGCGCCGTCATATTATACGTCAGATTATCCATTGCCAGTTGGGTGCTTCCCAGTCCGTTGCGCAGCAAAGTCTTCAGGTTCCCGTTGCGGTCATAGCTATACGTGTTCTTGTAGTCGGTTGAAATGGCTCCGGCTGTCCAGTTGTTGTCGTTTGCAAGCCCTGTGGTGTTGAAATAGACATCCATACTCAGCAAACGGTTCAGCTGGTCGTACTTGTACACGCTTCCCATTGGGGCCATGCCCACAATGGAAGTGACCAAACTCCGGATATTCCCGTTATACAGGTTGGGCGATCCGCTGCCGAATGTACCGGCAGAATAATCTGCCTCAAAGCCCGTTCCCGCTGCAATGGATTTATAATCGTTCCCGAAATAACCCAGTGTATACGCTGAAACATCGATCGCATTTTCCATATGTTCCTGGTTATTGGCAGCAAGGTAGCCAAATCCTCCGTCTTTTCCAACATCACGCGTATTGTCCAGGGTAGAGGAGTTCATTCCTTTCAGCCAACCGTTGATCGTGTAAACGTAATCCATGGACTGTACTTTGTTCTGTCCCAGTTCCACGCGTGCCGTAGGGCCATGATCGTAATAGTAATATTTCGCATGGCGGTCGTAGTGTACTTTGTCGGTAGAACTAGCCGCTTCACGCAGGCGGTTGAGTTTGTCGTATTTATAGGTATGAGTGATCTGGTCTGCTTTGTCTTTCTGGTAGGTGACTTTGTTCACGTTCCCGCTCACGAGTTCGTACTCGTACTGCGTGGATTTGTTGGTTTGTCCCACCACTGCCAGCATCGGCACATCCTGGATCTGTTCTTTCACATTTCCGTGAATATCATAGGAATAGTGAATGGCTGTTTCGTAGTCCGTTTCCCAGTTGGTAGCATCTGAAACTCCGGTGAAATAGAACACACTTGCTACACGCAGGCGCAGGTTTTCCTGCACGCCCGTTGCAAATTTGGCATGAATGGCGGCGCTCAGTGTTTTGTCGTATTGCGTTACCGTTACTTCGGTGCGTGCCCCTGTTTCTACCCAGGCTTTAAAGGCCGTACCGTAATCCGCTTTCTTTAACAGGGTTTCATCATCGGCAGGAGCGGTAGCATTCACAGTTTGCCCGCTTTGCACCGGTCTTCCCTGTGCATCAAAGAGCACATAAGAGTATTTATTCACTGCGGCTTGTGCCGGGTTTTGTGAAAGGACCAAACGGCCGTAGCGGTCATACCAGTAATTTGTTTCTCCGAGCAAAGCGGAGTTTGCAGCTTGTCGCTGGTCCGGATTGGTGGTACTCACCAGCTGGTTGTACGAGTTGTAATTGTAAGTCGTCACATAATCGTGCACCGGTTTGGTACTGGCAGTAGCTGCCGGGAAAGATGTCGAACTGACTACTGCATCCCGGGCTGTATTCACCGATGTGCTGTTCGCTGCCGGTAATTTATGAACACCTTGCGGTGCCACGGTACGTGCCAGGTTCCCGGCCTGGTCGTAATAGAACAAGGTATATTGGTATTGTGTCATTCCACCGGTATAAGACAAATATTCCGTTTGGAAAGCTGCCGCACAGGTGGTTTTATAGCTTTCTGCGAACTGAACATAGGTTTCCTGCACCGTCTGTTCGTAATCGGAGATCGCACTGGCCATCATCTGGTTCAGTTCCGGTTGGAAACACGGTGAATAAGGCACTGCGAACGGATCGTAACACAGGGTCTGCCCGGACGGACTGCAATAACAGGTCTCCGCTGCCAGGCAGGAAGAAGCTCCCTCCAGTTCCGCATACGTGCGCTCTCCGCAATCGTAATAGGAAACCGTACAGGTGAAATCAGCATGTGCCCCACAGCCTGTTTCCGGCACTTCAAAATTCTCAAAGGAAACAATGTCGTTGAACCCGAATGTTGCTCCCGGTGGAAGCGTCAATTGAAAATTACACGAAGTGTATCCTGTTCCGCTATAGGTCATGGTCAGGGTACTTCCGCTGACACTCGAGTTCAGGATATTTCCCTGCCCGTGGTCGCGCAGCTGTCCTTGTTCATAAACAATGTTCTGCGTATTCAGGTCCAGGTTCGTAATGGAAGTACTGAACTGTCCGCGCATAGCCAGTAAGCTCGTTTGCAGGATCCATTCACTCAGGAGCGGGTTGTCCACACAATACGGGTTACCGGATGTGGCATGGCACCGGCTGATGAAGTCCATGTAATCCCAGGCCGTTAAGTTGAAATGGTAGGTGCTGTTGAAGTAATTCGTTAGAATGGTTTGATAAGTAGGAGTACTCTGGAGTTCTGCCAGGTCATCCACATCACTTAGTCGGGTGATCAATGTGGTAATCCCTTCGTCCAATTGACTGCAGTCGATACAGTTCACCCCTTTGTCGCAGGAAATACTTGCCGGGATGTCGATCCCGGATGCGATCAATGCAGCATTGGCTCCCGGATTCCATACGTTCTCTTCCATGTATTTGGAACATGTACACAGGATCTGGTCCACATCCTCGATCAATTCTCCAGTAAAATGGGCAATCCATTCTTCCAGGTTGTCTACATCCGCAGGAACGGTACTGTTTGCAATGGCATACTGGTAGTCACGGGAGTGGTCCAGGTAGTAATTACATCCGCAGGTATCCAGTGATGCAGCCACAGTCGTTTCAGATCCTTCGAGGATATCTACGTACGGCCCTGGTTCGGAGATCAGCAAGTCGGTACATAACGAATTTTCAAACCCAACTCCCAGGTAATGTCTCAACACCTCGTAGATTGTTACATAGGTCGAACCGGGAGGTGCAGTACTGGAACCCATCGGGTGGGTATTGCTGCATCCCGCCATACACAGATCAATCAAATCCTGGTGCAAACCGGTGGTATCATAGGAACCAAAATTACATCCGGACAGATCCGCCAGCCATTGGTCTGCAAACTCTTCACAGGAAGTTTGGCAGGTCTGCATCATCATGTCGTGGTATACATCAGCCGGATTGGAAGCTCCCAGGATCGGGCCATACATCAATGTATTTACAAAATTGGGAACTTTTCCTGCAAGCAATGAGTCAACACCGGTACATGGTGTAGGATTCACACCGATACAGGCACTTGACGGGCAATGTGCATGTGCATATGCTTCCTGTGCCAGCATGACATATTTACTTTTTAATTCCAGGTACAGATCCCGGAACGTAAGCCAGATTTGGTCTTTGTTGCAATTGTTACAGGAATCTATACAAGTCATCGGATTTACGGTTGAGTCACAATTGTTTGCCAGGTAGATGGTATATTGCCATAAGGAAAGTGTGTCATCCAATCCTCCCCAGGGTGCACCGGCTATTGTGATGTAGTTTGCCAGTTCGGCTTTCATCTGTGTTGCATAGGTTGGATTAGCCGTAAAGAACGGATCCGAAATTCCGGTGTTGTTATCAAGGTCTGTTTGAAAATCTTTACAGGTTGAGCGCGCAAGCCCGTTAACGTTGGTTACCTCGCCCACTGGTTCGAAGTAATTTCCGGTAATGGCTACATTGTATTCAATAATATCCATCATGGCTGCATTGTAATCCTGCGAAGTGCTGTCTCCAATACAAAATTCCAGGTGACAGTATTCCGGGTGATATGGCAGGAACAATTCCGCCCATTCCGGTCTGAAATTGTTGATGAAATAACCCAATCCCTGTGAAGTGACACTGGAGGTTACATTCACACCATTTTCATCCAGGTAAGGAGAGGGCGGACTCATCCAGTTGACTGACAGTGCATTACTGTTTGTGAAAACAGACCACGGATCAGTAGATGTATACGTCGTTCCGAAGGTAACCGTGTATTTTGCGTATTGTCCGCCGGGCCTTAAGTCCGAGAGCATGGCTTCCCGGTAACCGTCACACGGACCGGCTTCCTCTTCATCCAGGTCAATCACTACCGGCTCACAGTCACTGAAAGGCTCGTGTGTGTAGTAATTATTGAAAATCGCACTCAAGGGACTGATACAACTATTGTTTTCCAGGTACAAACACCAGTATTCGTCAATGGAAGCCTGGTTCACACTCAGTTTCTTTGAAATGCGGTAAGTTTGTTTGGTCAGGAATTTCTCTATGGACAAGTCTTCGAAATGGCCCTCATTACAGATCAGGTCAAAGTCTGCTCCGTTAATTTGAATGATGCTGTCCAGGACCGTATCGGAACATTCATCCAGGATTTTCAGTTCCAGGTCGTAAACACAATCAAAACAGATCTCTGAAGACAAACAAATACTGTGGTATTCAGTAGGAGTGAAACCATAATTGAAGGTGTAGTCTCCGGGACTTGAGATGTACTTGGAAATAAGTACTTCGGCAGAAGGTATTGTAAGATCTGTATCCTGGGTTTGTCCCGGTTCCAGTAAATTCGTAGTCGTTTGTACGATCGTATTGTCTTCTACCGGTGTCAGGTTGGTGGGACTGTCACCTTCCGTATAGGAAGCGATCACTCTTCCGGCCATATCCAGGTACTGCACGTAGGTTTGGCCGTTCGGATCTACCGTGATCAGTTTTTCATAATGCTCGGATTTTCCAACTTCGATCCCGAAAAGCAGGTTCAGTTCGGGCTGTTCCGGAGAAGCATAGACGTACTGTGTTTCTTTTCCGCTCCCCATCTTCAGGTCCGGTCCCGCGGCACCAATCTTGTTTACACGGCCTGTAAAGTCGTTCAGGTATGTTACCCGTGAAAACGGGAACCCTTCCGCATTGGGGATCATCCCGTTAGCACCGTCCTGGTTCGTATTGGAAGAAGAATAGTATTTTCCGGCACCGCTGGTAGCAGCAAATCCCCGTGAAATGGAAGGACAGCTTCCCTGTACCAGGTCAAAATACTGGCATTGATAGCTTGGTGTTCCGGTAATATCAGCCAAATTGAAATTAGCGAAATGGTGCAAATAGTCATTTGAAACCGGGGTCGGCATATCCGAAACCGCCGGACGGCCCAATTCATCGTAATACACATTGGAAACGATGACCTGCCCGTTTTCCGGGTTCAGACCAACTTGCTGTCGGCCTCTTCCCAGTCCGTCACTGAATGAAATCCCCTCCATGCGTTTGCCGCCCTCTGTGAAGGCAACCTGGTGCGACCAGTTCATTTGCAGATCGTATTCACCGGTAATGTGCAACGAATTGGTAGGACTTGCAGCAATTAAGGTGCTCACGGTCCCGCTTTCGGCGACATTCCAGACACCGTTGTCCCGCTCACTGAAGTTGGTTCCTTTTTTTCCGATCGCCCGGATCCGGTATAGAAAATATCCTTTGTTAAAAATATTCGGAAGTTTGTAATAGGTATTGGTCACATCTACCCGGGTGGAGTTACGGTAGAAATCATATTTCAACTCGCTTGGAAGAAGAACGGATGCGTTTGTCAGTTTATACTCGTTGACATGCACGTATTCGATCTCATAAAACTCGGCGCCCGGTACCGGGTTCCAGGTAATGTTCAGGTTTGGACTGACCACGTTGATAACAGATGAAACCGCTGTTTGGTTGTTGAACGGATAATAACGTTCCACGTCGATCCCGGTTTCCAGGTACACATTTTCTTTCGTAAATGAACTTGTTGCAGTAATCGACAAGATCTTCACTTTTACAAAGTGTGCATTGGAAAAAGTATAGGTACTCAAATCCGTGATCAGGTTATTCCCGTTCGGGTCGTAATTTACAGCAAGTGTTTGAGTTGTGGTTGCAGCGGTATAAGTACCACTGCTTCCCCAGGTTTGATAATCGATCTGGACCTGTACGGAGAAGGAGTAACTGGAGTTCGGTTGAACAAAATCCGGACGTACTCCCAGGCGTACATAGTTGGACACTTTCTGGTTCGTAAACAAGGAAGGCCAGTTGGAATTACCCAGCATGTCCCAGTAATGCGAATCGTAAGTGCTATAGGTTGCATTCACTGCAAGTGAATTCCCTTCCAGGCGATTCACGTAATTTTCCTGGCTTCCAAACGCAAAGTTGGCTGAAAGCAACGTTGCCAGGAGGATATATACTAATGTTTTCATATTGATCGGATAGGTTAAGCTTAGTCGTTGTTATAGTTTATTTTTCCTCCTTGTTCACGTTCCATCACGGTTTTGATCCCGTCTTCCGTTTCTACTTTCACACGCACCAGTTCCAGGTTTTCGTCGTAATTGTAGAAGGTCGTGTAATTGTATCCGTCGTGTGTTGCTAACGGCAGGAGTGTGACAGGGTCATAAACCACGGTTGTCATTCCTGCCAGGAACGGATGCACCCGCACATCATCAAAGTACACAGGAGAACTTCCGGAATTGGTCAGGGAGATCGAAATCCCGGTATAACCTGCCGGAATGCTGAAAGGCAGTGATTCCACACGTACCCACCCGTCAATTTCTTTCCCGGTCGTCATCGCAGGGTTGATCGCAGGACCGCCACCGGTAACACTTACACTGATGCTTGCAGTGGAAGTGCCTTTTTTGATCCATCCGCCCACAATGTATTCTTTTCCGCTGGTTGGTTTGAACGGTGGAATACACACACAGGAATTCACTACGAAAAGGTTACTTCCATTGATCCCATTCGGTTGAGCAGTACATTCTGTCGTTACATCTCTTGTTAAAACCGCACTTGCTCCCTGGTTCACTTTCAGGGAATACAAACCACTGTGTTTTTGCTCGGTGCTTTGGATAATATTGGCGTTTACGGCCTCCTTAAAACTGAAGTGGTAGTTCGCAGCATCAAAAGCAGGTGCCCCGAAGGTATAATAACCATAATCCTCGAAACCGTCAAACCCGATATCCTGCTTGTGTGCATTCACAGCTTGTGCTACCGGCATCAATTCCAGTTTGTTACTGTATCCGTGCACCACTGCAGAAGGGATGTTCAACTGGTCGACTCCTTCCTGTGGAACACCGTATTCGTTATACAAACGGCTTTCTCCCAAACGGCGCCATTTTCCTAAAGTGGCAACGGCTTTCCATTTTTTAACACCTACGGTAGCATCGTAGCTATAATAAGGTGTGTATTGTGTATACGTACCATCAAAACGGATCCCGTGATTGTGTGAATTGTTGATCCGTTCACTTTGCCAGGATAATTGCGCATCCAATACCAAATCACCGATTACGCCGTATTTGAACGGATTAATGGTGGACCCTGGGCTGACCTGGTTTCCTGCTCCTTCAATCGGTGGAGTACCGCAGCGCATGTTGTGTTTATCGCGGTAAGTAATGGCAGAAGCAGAAATGATCTCTGATTCAGGGAAAACGAATGCAGTGGTTTCAGCGGTCGAAATCGCTTTTTTGGTCACGGCATTCTGCATACTTTCACTCAACCTGTTCGCCCTGTTCGTTTTAACTAATTTGATCGAATAAGAAGCACTTGTTATACCAGGTGATGTCCCGTTGTCTTTGATCAGTTTCAAGCTCAATTGGCCGGTCGACATCACAAACGCATCAATGGTAGAAGTTGGTGTAGCAATGTCGGTTAATAATACCCGGTCTCCGGGAGCAAATAACTCTTCCAGGTCACCTGTCGTAATTGTAAACGTGTTTCCGGATGCAGTTCCGGTATAAGTGGTCGTAGCCGTATTATTTTCAATTTCTCTCAGACCGGAATGATACCAGTGTGCCGGATACGAGAATTGGTACAATTTGTCATTGAATTCATCCGTTAAATTACTTGCAATGGTTGCACCTGAATATTTGTCGTAAATCAAATTCTCAGCAGTATTGTGTGAATTTAAATTGATCGTTTCAATACTTTTCACCCGTGCATAATAATTGATGTGTTTCACCAATGTATACGAATAGAATGCACGATCGCTTTTATTCCAGGTGTAATACGGCGAGAACGATAAATAAGGTGGAACGAAGGTAATTCCGATCCCCAAACCTCCGATATGGAACTTGGAGAAATCTTCAACGGCACGTTGCTCGGTATGGATATCATACTCCAACGCTACATTGTAATTTTTGACTTCCCCGTTTCTGTCCAGCATCGGAACTGTTTCATACGGACCATAGTAGGTGTATTTGGTAGAGAATTGATCATGTCCGTCACCATCCTGTGTGGTGTACTCAATCGGTTTCCCATGAAAATCATTCGTTGCCAGGTAATATCCTTCGGTAAATCCATAGAAGTCTAAGCCTTTTGCACCCAGGAATTTCCCAATGGAGCGTTTATTGGAGTACAGACTCTTGTGTCCGTCGTCCTGAGCTCCGATACTCGTGTAATCTTCAAGCGTTGCATAGTCATTTTCCTTGAAAGTATGGTACTTCGAAATGGATTTCCCTTTGTTTTCAGAACCACCGAACGTTACGTGAACTTCACTGTACCCGACATTTGCAGTAGGATAAAGCGGCCTGAAAACAGGTAATACGTGGAACCGGGTTTCGTCAACGAATTTTTCTTTAATATTCACATATGTGTCCCAGGCGTAATGTACATTTTCATCGCTGATCTGCATGGGTTCGAATGCGGCAACACCTCTGCTTTCTCCGGTACGTGGATCTCCGTAAGAATAATCCCAGCTATAGTTACTGGTGTATTCCCCGGAAAGCGCATTCCAGTTATCCGAATAGGTAATATTTGTTACACAGGCATTTCCACCGACTTTCCGGTTATCCGCTTCATACAGTTTCAACAATGTTTTGGAAGGGATCAATTTACTGGCATAATGTGCTTCTTCGATCATGTATTTATAGATCAATGTGCCGAAAAGAACACGTTTATCAATGTTGCTATCAATATCAGATTCACAGCCGTCGCATGCCCCGTAAATCTTATCCGGTAAGTTCTGTCGTGCATAATCCAAAGCAACGCGTTGGATCGGATGGATCAGAGTCCCATGTTTTGCCCACTTTTCTTTGCGTTTATCATTCGATTCCATTTCTGAAATATCAAACAGTTCCACAATAGCATAACCGTATTTGATAGATCCGTCAGATGCTGGCGGCATCGCTCCGATAACACTGTTTCCCTTATCTAAGGGTAAAAACATCGGGATCAATTCTTCCACACCGGGTTTGATCTCTACCTGTGCCTTAATGAAAAGCTGATTCAGTACTTCTCCGGTATAAGGATCTCTGAAGTACAGATCACGGATCTTATCGGAAGCCTGAGACTGCGAAAGTCCGGAACCGGAAATCTCTTTGTCCAGTTTAAAAATGATCACATTTCTAAAATAGGTCGCAATCCCTGAATTCAATAAAAATTCACTGGAAAGCCCCAGAGAACCATCCCAGGTAGAACCGAACATCGGGTACAATTCCTGCTCGGTCATCATTCCTGCAATAGTGAAGTGTCTCATGGCACGTTTGTTCTGGACGTAGGAATAATGATCGCTATCGTAACTCACAGTCAGTTCACCTCCGGTAGGCAGTTTGATATTCGTTAACTTCCATGCAGATCCGCGTTCAATAGCTTCTGCAGCTGCCGTAACGGAATACTTGTTATGGGTGTAGGGGTAAATATTATTAGGCAATTGGCTGTCGTTTGGCTGGTAGCAGCCCCACGCATCAACATTTTGGTAGCTGAATGCAGGGTTGGTAGCGTAATCAAATTCGTAGTTACTCAGTCCGGATTCCAGTGATTTTCCTCCGGTGACACGCACACTGATCAGTGTTAATTTCCCGGATTCAGCCGGTGCACCGCCATAAGTTTCTTCGTTACCTGCAAAGTTGGGGCATAGACTGTAGTCATACTCAAACCATACCGTTTGCAGTTCTGTTGCGTTTGATCCGTTCTTGTAATAATCGTCTCTGTTGTAAAGAATGATTTTCTCCAGTTTCTTCAAACCGGTAGCAGATGTATTGATAAAACCGTTCTCATCCGCAGGATGTCCGTCTTTACGGGTTCCCAAAACGAATACTGCGATCAGGTTTTTGCCTTCCACACTATGCGTATACCAAAGCTCCTTTTCACCGTAAGAATAATTTCCGATATCGTCCAGGGTGGTCCCAAGGAATCCTGGGTTGTAATATGCTTTGGGAGTTGAACCGAAAGAAGCTTTTCCGCTGATTGGTAATCTCCATTGGTAACTTTCCGTTACCCGGGTATAATTGATTTTGTGATAAGATCCTACATCATCCAAAGATGGGCCATCGCTCAAGCGATCTACATAGTCGGGACCCAATACCTGTGTAAGCAAAAAGGAGTGAGCAAATTCCGGTACTTTCGTTTTATTATAGTAATTGGACCTTCCTCTGGTATTTCCGGTAGAATTATCAGCTGAAAGGCCTGTGGCATTGTATTCCACAAGAGAGCCTGTAGTTGTAAGTCCTCCGGAGGAGAAAGACACCTCTGAATAATGTTTATTGTAGGCAGGAACACCGTAAACGTTCTTCACACCGCTTTCATCTACGATCTCAACGGCAGAAATATGATTGGCTTTTCTGTTGATACTTGCACCGGCTCCAACGCGGGCAATGTTCGTGATACTTGGAGAATAGGTTCCCTGGTAATTCGACAGGGCAAGCGTACTGATATTACCGGCAATGATCGGTTTAATAGAAGTGGCTGTAATCGGTTTGGTGTTTTGAGTGTTTAAAACCGAGCTGGACTTTGCTGTTCCGTTGATGGTATTCCCAACCTGGATCTCTTTGTTTACTTCATCCACAAGATAAGAAGACAGGCTGTTACCTCCCATGTAATTCCAGGCTCCCATTTGGGTAGGAGTGGTTTCTCCCAGGTTTTTAAAATAGGTTGATTGGTCAAAATTATTTCCGGCATTTTCAGGATTAAATGTAATATAACCTGCATTGGAACCATGGTCCCAGGGAGTGTTGTATTCCGTTTCGACTTCCTGTTTTCCAAGTCCGAGACTGATCTGTAACTTGATCGATTTTTTGATTATTACACCGATTCCTAAATTGACCACATCCGGAGATAGGATCGTTCCAAGAACATCTGCCAACAGGTCCGGCATTTTTTCATAGAACTCGGATAACTTGGAGTCCTGTAAGCTGTTGTGCTGGGACTTGATTACCGGGTCAAAATACGTTCCGTAATCCGTTCTGTTTGCACGGAATGCTCCGTTTTGAGTGGGTGAGTTATAGTAAAAAAGATCAAAGGTTTGGAAAGAACCCGGAAGGTGTTTCATTTCCTCTGAATATTCCCCATCATTTGTACGTTGAAAATCCATTAAGGGAAGTTTGTCGGAACCGAAATTTTTGCGTTTTCCGGAATGCAAATACCCCAAAGCTGCCTGTGAATAATTATAGTGATTGGAAATGGTATTCACCTCGTTATTGTACTTTTGAGCTAAAAAACCAGCCTGGACAGTAACTCCTGCGGAAAAAGCAACGAATGCATCAAAATTAAATTGAAAGCTGTTGGATGAAGTCCCCATGGCAATACTTGGAACGATGGTTTGGGTTCCATAAGGAGCAGAAGATGAATGGGAGAAACTGAAATTACGGATATTACTTACAGAATAACCGGCAGACCAATCAGTGAGTCCTGCTCTTGAGTGGGAGTTAACTCCGAAATTGAGTCCGATCCCGGATTTATTTCCTGACTTGGCAAACCCAAAACTTGCACCGAAACTATGATTGATCCCGTTACCTCTTTTGGAGTCTTTTGAATACCCCAAACCGTAATCCAGACCGAACAATCCACCTTTTTCAGTTGGAGAACCTCCGATTTTTTCCTGGTCTGTGCTCAGATCAAAACGAACCTGGAGTCCGAAATCACGGGTATATCCCAATCCAAGTAAGTTACTGGTGTACTTACCTGCTAAATAGGTTAATTGAAGGGAAGGAGTAAACATGACTCCTTTACTGTCCGAACCTCCAAAACTGTAGGACAATGCTAAGTAAGCTCCTAATTTTCTTCCTTTCAGGGATTCATCCAGCTGGGATTCAGTTTTGTCAATAAAATCCGTACCGTTGAACTCATCAGGCATACCACGCATCTCACGGGAAACTGAACCTACATTCAAATCCCAGCCAAGCCCCACCCAGGAAGCCTCGGAGTTCATAGTGACATTTGAATTATACGACAAAACAAGCGGGAATCCTTCCACGTCCATTACCGGAAGTGAATAGGTGAAATCACCGGTGAATTTATCAACCAATCCGTCGGTTGAATTCAAAGAGAAACCGGAAGATTCTACTTGTCCGGGACCTCCTAATGAGCGTTGAACTTCCAATACGGATCCTGCCTGTGGATTAGCCGGTGTTTTCTCCGGTTTGATTTTCGGAATTACAGGATGAAAAACGGGAGCCGTTTTCTGGTCCGCAAGTACCTGACGATTTTTTAACTCGGTGTACACATGAGCCAATGAGGCATAGAATTCTTTCAGAAAACCGTTACTGATGGATTCATGTGAAGGTGAAAGAACATACCCTCTTTCTTTTAGTTGTGATGCATACACTACAGGAGTCGAGATCTGGGAAATAATCCCGGAAATCAACAGGATACTGATATTTCTCAAAAGGGATTTTTTGCGATTGATGAACATAAGTCAGTTGATTAATTGTAATATTTAAATTTGATATAGGATTTTTCTCCCACGCTGTTGGTTAATTCAAGGATATAGGTATTTCCTGTAACCAACGAATAGGAAGCGATATTGAGAACATGTTGATTGTGATCGAACTCCAATACCTTCGGTGGTAACAGGAGGGGACCAATGATAGTTCCGTCATTGTTAATCCCGGCCTTAATTGAATTGTCTGAAGCATCATAAAGGATTAATTTTGCAAAACGACCCGCTTTTTGGTCATAATCCTCATTGAACTGGATCTTTAACTGTCCCTGGATGGTTCGCACAAAAGAAGCATCTAAAGACTCTTTAAAACGCGCATAGGAGTTAAAATCACAGCCATTTTGGACCCAGCTTACTTTAAAAGCAATACTTGGTTTGCTGGTGTTATCAGATGACTGGTAACTTTGTCTTGTTTGCGTGATGCCTGATACCGGCGGATTGATATAGTTTTGCAGACTGAAATCCAACCCATAGTTAGCCGTATTATTACTTTTCCAGGAATTAAAGAAATCTTTTAATTCAATTGTGCTGTTCCCCGTTCCGGCCGCCATGTTGCCAATATTTATAAAGCTTGAGCCCAGGGTTGGTCTGGTAGAATAAGAAACTCCCGTTTCTTTCCAGGCAGTGGTTATCTGGGTCAGTTTAGAATCATTGGGTCGTTCAAGCGGGTTGTGGGCCAAGCCGGTCATCGTCATCTTGGCTTCAAGCACTTCCAAAGCAGGATCAACCCATACTTTGAATTTGATCAGACTGGATCTGTTATACCAGGTAGTAACGTTCAGCCATTGCTCGGCTATATTGGCATTATTCGAACCGTAATTTTCTTGTCTGTAATCCGCAATAGTTAATCCACTGCCGTAGGTATAATTATAAAGCATGGCATCATCAATATAGTTCGGTCCGGGATTAAAAGCAATGTCCACCATTTCACACTTTGTACCGATCAGGAACGCCTGATAAAGATCATCTCCTGCCGTACCCCCGGAGGATTTCAAACCATACCAGCCAGCAGCTCTTCCTGTCAAATTAAGATTGGTACCATTGGGAGAAATCGCGGCTCCCGAAGCATCATACCACTGGTATGTTCGGGTAGCTGATGAACCCTCCAGAATAGTCGGGGAAATAGAACCGTTAGAGGAACCGCTTGAAGCATGTACAATAGTCGCCGCTGAAACATAAGCTGGTACATAGTAAGATATATCTAATGTGGGTCTTGCCAGTGTGGAAATACCATTCTTTGAAACATATTTTGTAGTAGTAGTAGTTGATCCTTCATTAGTGCGTTTGATTCTCCAACCATAATTGGGTACACGTCCGTCTACCATTGCCTGGACATGATTTGTTACTATAAATTCGCGCTTCAGTAAAGTAGCATTGTAATTTGAAGTTGGTATATTACCTAATATTGGATTACCGATTATTCCTGATCCTGAAGAATGATTCAAGGTTGTTTGTGACCAATTGGTATTACATGCGTCCATTGTTAGTTCTGTTGAGACAGGAGTCATAACACCTTCAGTTCCCGATGGACTAAATCGCATAATTGCAGATGTGATTACTGCATTTGCCGGAATGGAACTCAAATTGAATTTAATGAATAGCCGGAATATGTTCAGAGATCCGTCTACATAGACCGAACTGGTAGTGGCCATGTAATTGATCGCAGAGGGATTTCCGGAATCCGTAAAAGTATTTTCTGTAGCTTGTAAGCTAACTGGCACAACAAATTGTGAGTAACTGATACAGGTGTTGAAAAGGATTAAAAGAAATAATATATGTTTCATAGATCTTGATTTAGTTGGTTGGAAAGATTTTTTCTATACGAGGCAAATAAGCCCCACGTGTATTCTGGATCTCTAAAATTACCCGATAACTTCCTGAAGGAATTAAATAGGGAAAATTGAGAATAAGCTGACCGTTATAAGTATACATACCACTTGCAAGCTGCTGGTTGTCTACCAGCTTGTTTGCCATTAAAGAGGAATTTTCGAGGTCATAGATCATGACTGTTAATATTCCCAGAGAGTCCAAATCGGACCCGTTTAAAGAAACACTTACCTGGAAAATTTCTCCTTGCAAAGCGTATTCATCCAGGTCGACAGTAAATACCGGATTGGTAACAAAAGACATGGAAAAGTCAACACTGTCCAATTGTGAAAAGGTGGTGGATGATACAAAAAGTACCAATCCCAATAAGATTTGTTTCATAAGTTGTATAAGATTGCTATAAGTTTGATTTAGATGTATTTATTGTTTTCAGTTGATGATAAAATTAATGATGATTTTTAAACTATGGGTATCATGTTAAAAACTTGTAGCTTAGTGTTTATATAATAAAGTTTTAAATAAGTTTTCACGTTTGTTGGATTAGTTTAAAGGTTTGTTAGTGTCCAAAAGTAGCTCAGCAGAACGTAAACTAATTACGATCTCAGTGAACAGGGATAATGATTTTATCCTTAATATTGATCCTTATGGATCTGTCCCCATTCGATAAACAAATGAAGCGTGTTACCAGTTTCCAGGATCTCGTTTCCACATCTTTTCACGGAGAGCTAAATGCAATTTGCTGGGAACGTAAACTAAACGGTGATTTTTCTGAGATCGTAAATAAAATAGCCTTTACCGGGAATATGACTATCATTGAAGAGGAGGAGTTGCTTGAACTTCATTTGAGTGAGCAGGGACAACTTGCCCGTGAAATCCTGTTAAATGATTTGAAGCTGTTGAAGGAGCATGGTGCATCGCCGATTCTTAATGTGATCAGGAATTACGACCGGGATGATGCATTTCCCTTTTTTCCAACTGATGTATATTCTTTTCATGTCGATCGCTCTCCGATACCGGTGTCTACCTTTTTGTGCACTTATTATGGAGCATCCAGTGAGATATTACCCAATTCACAAGCCGAACAGAAAGTACTTATCCCCGAAATACGGAATGAACTGAAAAAGCTTTATGGTAGAGAAGAGGAAGGTTTTGAATCATTCTTAAATGAGTATTTTTTTGATCTGCACTATCAGGCTAAAGCGGATGCAACTCCGGTAAATTTAGGTCTTGGCCACATCTGGAGGCTGGCGGTTGACCATCCGGGAAGTCCATGTCTTCCCTGTGTTCATCGTGCACCGGTGGAAAAACCGGGAGAGAAGCGCTTGTTGTTGATTTGTTAGATACCAAGTGTATATGTCGTTTTTAATTTAAAGGTTACTGTTGGGGATAATGGGGGAGAATAGTACTATTATTGGTAAACAAGTTAACTAAAAGGTTTACAAATGAATATCTATCTTAGGATCTGACGAAAGATTAGATTTTAACGTCTTAAGTGCTTTTGGATTTTCCACAAACCCTTCTGCGTTGATCAGTGGTATTTTGCGGGAGAAAATTAAAACAAAAAGGCGTTCCCTGCAGAAAACGCCTTCGTGGATCATTAGAATTTCTTACAGCGCAAATGCTACAGGCAACACCATTTCGGCATCGACCTTTTTGCCGTCTTTTTCGCCTGGTGTCCAGTTTGGCATGGAAGAAATCACACGCAATGCTTCTGCGTCCAATTCTTTGCTAACACCTCTTTTGACAACCGCTTTCGTAACTTTCCCCTCTTTGGTTACCACGAACGATACAACTACTTTTCCTGTCGTTTTTGCCTTTACAGCTGCTTCCGGGTAACGGATGTTGTTGATCAGGTATTTGGTCATCGCTTCCGTTCCGCCAACATATTCAGGTAGTTTGTCTACTTCTGTTTCCTGTGGCGCAGAGGTGCTGATTTCTATTTCAAGATCAGTAGTTTCCTTCACGGTCCCTGGAATAACGAAATAAACATCTTTCATTACTTCTTTTTCAACGGGTGGAACACTTTTTTCAACAGGAACGACCGTTCTTTTGCTTGTTGATTCTTTTACACGTATCGGGTCCTTACTAACAGGACGCTCCTGCGTACTTTTCTTTTGAACCGGTTGTTGTTCTGCGGTAAACGAAATAAGCGTCAGTCCGCCTGCAATAATGGGCAGGGCAAGTGCAGCAATCAATACTTTTTTTGTTGTTTTTTTCATGATTTTGATGCGTTTAATCAGTGTGAGCTTTGTCATAAACTGATTGGTGAATAAATATATGGATGAACTAGTTCCAAGTGAATACGCCAGCAGGAATTCCATGTAACCGACGCGATATTTGTTGTACATGATCTTGTCCACTTCAAATTCGTGGATATGGACCAATTCTTTTTTCATCAGCAGGAATACCGGGTTGAACCATGAAAGGCAATGGACCGTTTCAAGGAATATCCGGTCTGCCGAATGGTATTTTTGTGCATGAACTTTCTCGTGCTGGAAAATAATTTCCCGGTCGTATTCCGAAAGTCCTGCCGGTAATTGAATGAAACGGAAAAAGGAGGAAGGAGCTTCATTAGGCAATTCAACTAATATAAAACCGTCTTCTTTTGTGCGTTTTGCACTGAGAAAGACCCGCAGCACTTTATAAAGAGTGAAAAGCATCCATGCTGAAAGTAAAATAACTCCCGACCAATAGGCAATGTCCGGCAAAATAGAATAATCAAAATCAGCAGGAGTGACTGTCTTTTTGGGTGAAATGGTCACCGTTTCCAGTTCAAATACCGGAATGTGATAGCTCCAGGATGATTCAGAAACGCTGGCGTGTTTCAGCCAGACCGCAATTCCGGACAAAACGGGAATTGAAAGCAGGGAGAACCGTTGCCAACCAAAAGAAAGGAAGCGCTGTGTCAGCTTAAAAACGCAGAACAACAAAGTGATCACTAAGTTCGCTTCCAATATGTACCACAAATAATTAGTCATGACGTTCCTTTTTTATGATTTCCAGTAATTCATTTACATCTTCCAGGTTGAGATTGTTTTCTTTCATGAAAAAGGAAAGCAGTTTCGCATTAGAATTCCCGAAATAATTCTCCTTTAATGACTGAAAACGCTGTGCAGAATAAGCTTCTTTTGTGATCGTCGGGTAGTATTCATTGGATTTCCCGTAGGTTTTGTATTCTACAAAGCCTTTTTGTACCAAAACCCGGATTACCGTCAGTACCGTATTATATGCAGGTCGCGGTTCTTCGAGTTGCTCATGGATGTCTTTTGCAAATCCTTTTCCAACAGACCAGATTGCCTGCATAATTTGTTCTTCTGCGCGAGTCAATTCCTTTTTCATATTGCAATGATATAATTAGTTTTTTAATTATACAACTATATTTATAAATATAATTGTATGAATTTCAAAAAGCCTTGTTTTACAGGGATTTTACTTTTCACAATATGTAGTTTTCAGAGTTTTGTTTCCCCGCAGATACACAGATTATTAGCTCGGCTAATGCTTAAGCTGAAGCTTTAGCATAGGCGCACCGCACTCGCTTTAGTTTAGTGTTCATATTATTTGATTACAGAGGCGATTGGTAAGCGCCTCCAATATCTGCGCATTTGTGGGGAAAATAAAAGGACTTTAATTGTCAATATATCCCTATATTTCGGGGTCTAAGAAAAAGAAATGAACGAATTGGAGCAAAACATTGCAGCACTTTTTGAAGTCAAATCAGATGATCTGAAAACAATCAGCTCCGGTTTTCGTCCGCTTGAATTGAGTAAAGGAGCATACTTTTTTAAAGAACAAGGCTATTCGAACCACTTGGGATTTGTAAAATCAGGCTTGCTGCGCGAATGGGTCGCTCTTCCGGATAAGGAAATCACGAAGTGGATTGCTACGCCCGGTCATTTCATTACCGACCTGAATAGTTTTTTGTTCGATAAGCCTGCCGGTTCTTCGCTCCAGGCATTGACGGATTGCGAACTATATGTGATCAGTAAAGAGGATTACCGGAATATGGGAAAATCAATCCCAACCTGGAATAACGTGGAGAAGTTGTTTATGGCAAAATGTTTTGCTACCATGAGCGACCGGATCCTGGCATTTATTTCCAATACAGCGGAAGAACGCTATATACAATTGTGGAATGCGAATAAAGAATTGTTTAATCAGGTGCCACTCCAATATTTGGCTTCCATGCTTGGGATGACTCCTGAAACCTTCAGCAGGCTCCGGAAAAAAATGGCTTCCATTTCTTGATATTTGTCAAGAGCAGGCTCCGGGTTTTCATCGAACTTTGGTTTATCAAATAATCAAAATTCAAATCAGATGAAAAAGGAAATAAAAACAGAGATCACAATTGACACAACTCCGGAGCGCGTTTGGGAAGTATTGACAGCTTTTGAAAAGTATCCCTCCTGGAATCCGTTTATTAAATCCCTGGAAGGAGAAGTGAAAGTGGGAGAGAAGATTGTTGTGCGATTGGAACCTCCGGGAGCAAAAGGAATGACCTTCAAACCGAAAGTATTGGCCTTTGATCAGAATAAAACGTTCAAATGGATGGGCCACTTGTTCATTCCCGGTTTATTTGACGGTGAACACCGCTTCGAGCTCATCGACAATGGAAACGGGACCACTACATTCATTCAGGCAGAAAAGTTCAAAGGAATTCTGGTTCGCATGTTTTCTAAAATGTTGGATGGGAGCACCTTGAATGGTTTCAAAACCATGAACCTGAAATTAAAAGAAGCAGCGGAAAAATAAGCGAATAATCAAAATCTGTTATCACATGGAAGAATGCCCCCACTGTTTATTTGGAATTATTCCTGTTTCATGTCTGTCTCGATACTTCCGACTGTCAGTTCGAGTCCCGGAAATCCGGGATATCGAGAACACAGTCGGAAACTCGACATGACATAAATATGATCCATTTTTTAAGAAGGTCTGAATCCTTTCACAAACGCATTCAAACGATTCATCCAGCCTTTAAGGAAGACCGCATTCTTTCCTTTAGCAATTCGCTGGAAGAAAGCTGCCCGTAGTTTTACCAATTCATCGAACAATTCTTTTGCGGGAATGGCGTTTGCTGCGGCAAGCGTTTTGGGACCGATCACTCCGTCAACAGAAACCGCTCCGCCCTTATTATTGATAGCACGCTGCAAAGTCAATCCGGCCTGTCGTACTCCCGAACCCCATGCAATGGTGGTCACCATGAAGCCGATAGATAAGGAGTTGAATGATGCTGCTCTTACTTTTGAATAGTAAAGCGAATCAAAAACAGCAAACCAATCGGCATTGGACATATCGAAAAAGCGTTGATCGTTAAGTCTCCCGAATTTTTTTCTCCAAACAGCATATGTTATTCCGGCATTGGTATGCCAACCGGTTTTGCCTTTGTAAGGAGTGGGGCAAGGCGTTTTGCTTGCAGAATCGGAAGCATTCCGGCTGAGGCCACCTTCCCATTTCCGTTCAAAAATGATAAAATCTTCTAATGTCATGGCATGAATAATGAGTGAATAGTTAATACTATATAAAGATGCATCAAATTTTAGATTTATGCACCATTGATTGTGCTGTTAAATGGTTAATAATGAGTTCGAATTGTTTTCAGGCTGCTAATTTACGATGAGAAGGTCGTAACCTTCTTACGAGGGTTGAAACCGGAACTGAATTTATTCAAAAAAGAAAATCGGATGAATTTTCCGGGTTCATCCGATCTCTCCTTTACATCCGGAGGTTTAGGTTTTCTATACGTTAAGATCTTGTTTGTTACAAAGCTTCTAAAGTACCTAACGGCGACTTTTCGGTTTGGGTTGGGAAATTGTTGGAAAAAAGAAAAATCGGATGAATGATTCCACCCGATTTCCTTTTAACGTTTCCGGTTTAACTTTCAGAAGTGGGAACTTTACCTTTAGGGCTTTCGTTCCAATATTGCATAATGATAAACGAGATGGCCACTGCACAACCGATCCCCTCGGTAAATAGTGTCAACGCAGCCTGACCCAGGGTAATGTGATTATTCCAAAGTATTCCGCCCTCAAATTTGCTGATGTAATCCGGTTGAATGAACATCGCATAAACAACAAAACTGATCAAGGCTAAACTGACCGTTATAACATTGGCCAGGATAAGGGAAATCCAGGCATTCAGATAGTTGTTGTCATAATTACTCTTATGGTTCTTCTTTGCCAGGCTATTTGTAAAATAAATAATGATCAGAATGTTCAAAAAGCGGAGAGCAGTTACGTGTTCCAATGAGAACAGCTTAATCAGTAAGAATAGGATAACAATACCCGCAAAGCTATAAAGCCCGTATCGGATAGATACCGATCGATTGTTCATAGTGATAGAATTTTAAATGCGATTAGAATATACGATAAAAAGGATTTGCATCCAAATTTATTTCAGTATAAGAAGCTTGTTATCAGATTGATATGTGCTTTAAAAAGAAAATCGGGTGAACTGAATAATTCACCCGATTCTCAATTTGTCAAGAGTTTTTCACTCTTTGGTGGGTTCCACAGGAACGCATTTGTTGTCCGGAGTTCTTTCATTCCAGTACATTACATTAATGAATGATACTGCTAGCGCACTGCCCATCCCTTCAAAAAACAGGATTGCGGCAGCCTGATCTTTTGTTACGTGATCGTTCCAAAAGATGCCTCCGTCAAATTTGCTAATAAAGTCAGGTTCGATAAATGTGGCATAAACCACAAAGCTGAATACCGCCAGAATAACCGTAATAACATTGGACAACATCAGTGAGCCGAACGCTTTTAAGAAGTTATCGTCGTCATCCAATTGACGGTTCTTTTTAGCTAATCTATTCGTGAAGAAAAAGACGATAAACACGTTCAAAAAACGTAAATAACCGTTATTTTCCAATGAGAACAATTTCATGATTAAAAATAGTGCTGCAATACATGCAAAACTATAAAGTCCATAGCGGACGTGTTGATATTTCGTATTCATAACGTTGCTATTAGAATGAGTTTAGAAATTACAATAAAATGCCATGGAATCCAAGTATTTAACATTTAAAAACAGTTGGGTAATTTGAAAAATAAATGAAATAAAGTAGGGACGCAATGCGTTGCGTCCCTACAATTTTTTTATAAATCAAAAAATGGTAAAAACTGTAATCCGGAATTATGTACATTAGTAACATAATTTCGAGACCTATGAAATATGTCCTTTATTCTTTGACTGTTGCTTCAATGCTTGTTTCATGCGGAAACCCTGCCGTTCCCGATACTGAAGTTGATTCCAACGGAAAAGTACTTATTGACGAGACGAAGCCGATTAAATTAAATAGCGCGGACCTGTTTAATGGGGAAAAAGTGCGTTTATTCCTGTATCAGAATCCAAAAGCAAATCCGGAATCCAATAAGTTGTTCCTGAATGCATTGGATGAATTCAAGAATAAAAAGAATTTACAGGCTGCCAGTGAAGGTTTTAAGGCTTCCATTGCAGAATACCCAAACTCTAAGTCTTATTATGAATTGGGGAATGTTTTCATGGAAATGAAAAACTACCAGGGGGCCTTGGATGCTTACTCACTGGCTGAAAAATTAGGATATGAACCTTTTTCAAAAGTGATGTTCAATGTGGCTTGCGCGTACTCTCAATTAAAGAATTTCCCGATGAGTGCAGATTACCTGCAATTTGCTATTCAGGCAGGGTATGTAAATATTGATAACATTGAAAAAGATAGCGACCTGGCAAACCTGAGAGAGCAGGAGCCGCATCTGTATAAAAAGAACATGGAATTGGCACTTAGCGGTGTTTCCGACGTAGAAAACCTGCATTGGCTTCAGTTTAAACGCACATTTGTACAGGCTTCTTTCCCGATCAATATGAATATGGAGCAGGGAAAAGTGGTTTATGACGATAAGAATCGTATTTCCTACGATTATGAGCGGTTTGTGTCTGAAATGCGCAATGAACGTTTTTCGCGGGATGTGAGTAAAGGGTTCTACACCTTCGTTCAGGTAGCAGAAAAAGCAAATTACGTTGCATTGATCTACGTGGTAAGAGAAGAGTTTAACGGGGATGAAAGTCCATTGACTTATCGCCTGGTGACGTTTACAAAAACAGGTAAACTGATCGATAAAAAAACAATTGCAGGCCGTGAGGATTATTCGGAACTGCTTAAAATGTGTACGATCAATAAAGACCTGACGTTCACGATCACCAATTACGAAACGACTTTCCAGAACGATCCGGATGAAGATGGTTATTACGACAATCCGATTGTTTCCAAAAAGAAAATCGATATGGAAAAATACCGGATCGATGCTTCAGGAAAGATCCTGTACCTGGAAGGGAAAACGTTTGCGGAAGCTACCGCATTGCTTAACGGTTGGATAATAAACGTTTTATAAGGCCACGTTTGATTAATATCTCTGCAATAACGAGGTTTAGCGTCCAGCTTAGCCAGGAAAGCAGGATGTACAGATCTACCGGGTCCATGGTGAAATGGAATACATCAAATAAATAGGAGTAAAGTCTCAGGGAAACTGCGGACAAGGTTAGTGCGTAACTGCGTACCATCCATTTTCCGTGTCGTTCATAGTCTTTTTTGCGTACAAAATGATAAGCCAAAAAGCTTGTCCCGATCCAAAGTAAACTCAGGATAACAAAGCTGGTTTGTGCGGGATAACCTCCGTTCGCATAGAATGACATCACCAGCGCGGCAGGCCCCGAAATCAGAAGCGTTACTGCCAGGTAAATGAACCCGGAAATGCGATGGATCTTCGTGTATTTGGTCAGGATGGTTTTGCTGAACTGCAATAAACCGCTTGTAATGATCAAAATACTGGTAAATACATGAATGTAGAAGCTGTATCTCCAATGTTTGATATGGTAAATCAGTTGTTTCGTTTTCAGAAAGTCAATACCTCTGCGTATTTCCAGGTAAGGAAGTGACAATAAGAGCAAAAGATAGGACGCGTACAGGATTCCGATAACAAAAAATATCCAGGCCGTTTTTTTCATTCAAAGCTGCGGGCTTAATAATAATCCGGGTAAATGCTTAAACCATTCGGACCTTCAAAACTTGGCATTTCGTCTTCGTTTTGAATCAGTTTGAATTTCATTGTACGGAGTTTAAAATGGGTGTTTTTCGCCCAATCCAGGACCATGGTTTTTTCGTCAATAAATTTCCAGGAACCTTTGATGATTTCCTGCTGTTCGTTTTCCTGTCCTTCCGGGTAATAAGTATAGCGCAGAATTCCATTTTCTTTGAATTCAACATAACCGCCGTCCAGATTGGAATTATTGAATATGTCCATGAAATTATTTTTCGTGATTTTCTGTCCGTCGTATTCGTACTTTTCTAAAATCTCTTTTGTATCCTCCTGCTTTTTTAGTTTAAACTTCTTGGAAGGGATTTTCGGATCGTTTGCTGTCCAGCTGGCATTTACACTTCCATCCTTCTTGGAAATGATCAGGGTGAAAATCCCGTCAAACTTGTTGTCGCCCGGCTCGTTCAAAGTCAGTTCGAACTGATCTTTTTTCTGCACTACGGAACCGCTGATATTTCGCTGTAATCCTTTATGCACGTTGTAACCGATCGCTTTTTTATCATTTACATAAGTCAAAACAACGTTAATGAAACCATCTCCGAAATCACCGGTATACAATCCGCGAAGTGTGTCAAAATCGGTTTCGGGAAACCATTCTTCAGCAACTGCGGCAGGTTCAACTGTTTTTGTATCTTCAACAGCAGTTGTTTTCACTTCAGCAGGGGCTGATGAACAGGAAGCAATAGCCGACAGGATGCTTACAGCAATAAATGGTGCACAGATCTTTTTCATAAGGCGATAATTTCAAGACTAAAATAATGCTTTTAACGCAATAACAAACACGGATTTAAGATTGCTTGAAATGGATGTGTTTCTTCACTCAATATGTCGATTTAAAACCTTATTTTTGAACTTTCGAAGAAAATTTATGGAATACAACACCACGAGACCGAAGTTATTACTTCCGGAGTATGGTAGAAACGTACAAGAAATGATTTCTCACGCGATGGAAATCGCAGATCGTGACGAACGCAATAAAGCAGCAAGAGCAATCATTGAAGTCATGGGGCAATTGAACCCGCATTTACGTGATGTAGATGATTTCAGACATAAGTTGTGGACACACTTGTTCGTGATGTCTGATTTTAAGTTGGACGTTGATTCACCCTATGAAATACCAAAGCCGGAAACATTGACAAGTAAGCCGGAACAAATGACCTATCCGAAAGGAAGGATCAAGTACGGGCATTACGGAAAATATACACAGGAGATTTTGAAGGATGCGAAGAACGTTACAGCTGCAGATGAGCGTGACTATCTGAAGATCACCATGGCGAATTTCATGAAGAAGCAATATTTGGCTTACAACAATGACGCAGTAGAGAATCATGTGATTGCAAATCAATTGCGTGATCTTTCGCATGGAGAATTGATCCTGGAAAATCCGGATGAATTGATGAATACCAACCTGATCCTGAAATCGTTCGGAATTCAACCGAATAAACGTCCGAAAAAGAATCAGAAAAATCAGAAAAACTTTAAAGGAAAAAACCAAAATCGTAATAAGAATTAAGTATGTCATCTTTTGAAATTTACGGAGGAAAGAAGCTAAAAGGAGAATTGACTGTACAAGGAGCAAAGAATGAAGCATTACAGGTTTTATGTGCTCCCTTGCTGACCGCTGAAAAGGTTACTATTTCAAATATTCCAGATATCGTGGATGTAAATAAGTTAATTGACTTATTGCAGACAATGGGAGTGAAGATTGAGAAAGTAGAACGCGGCACTTATGTTTTTCAAGCCAAAGAGGTCGATTTAGCATATCTGGAAACGGAAGATTTCAAAAAAAGAGCTGCATCCTTAAGAGGTTCTATCATGATCGTAGGGCCTTTATTGGCGCGTTTCGGGAAAGGATTTATTCCAAAACCGGGTGGTGATAAGATCGGGCGAAGAAGATTGGATACGCACTTTGAAGGATTTGCTTTATTGGGGGCAAAATTCAATTACGATGCCGGAGAGCATTTTTATTCCATTGAAGCAAAAAAGCTAAAAGGAACATACATCCATTTGGATGAAGCTTCCGTAACCGGAACTGCAAATGTGATTATGGCTGCAGTTCTGGCAGAAGGAACAACCACATTCTATAACGCGGCTTGTGAACCGTACATTCAGCAGTTGTGTAAGATGCTGAATTCCATGGGAGCAAAGATCTCCGGGATCAGTTCCAACTTATTGACTATTGAAGGAGTAAAAGAATTGGGTGGTTGTTATCACCGGATTTTGCCTGATATGATCGAAATCGGAAGTTTCATCGGTTTGGCAGCTATGACACAATCTGAGATTACGATCAAAGACGTAAGCTGGGAAAACCTGGGAGTTATTCCGAACACCTTCAGAAGATTGGGAATTAAACTGGAAAGAAGAGGCGATGATATTTACATTCCTGCCCAGGAATCGTACGAAATAGATACCTTCATTGATGGTTCGATCCTGACTATTTATGATGCTCCATGGCCGGGTTTCACACCGGATTTGTTATCCATCATCCTGGTTGTAGCTACTCAGGCAAAAGGAAGTGTTTTGATCCATCAGAAAATGTTTGAATCCCGTTTATTCTTTACGGATAAACTGATCGATATGGGAGCGCAAATTATTTTATGTGATCCACATAGAGCAACCGTTATCGGATTGGGAAGACAGCATAAATTACGTGGGATCCAAATGACATCCCCGGATATTCGTGCCGGAGTTTCCTTGTTGATCGCAGCGCTTTCGGCAGAAGGGAAAAGTGTTATTCATAATATTGAACAAATTGACAGAGGTTACCAGGACATTGATATTCGCTTGCGAAACCTGGGGGCTGATATTCGTCGTGTAAACTAAACTGAGATGAGAAATTCAATCCTTATACTTTCAGTCTTGTTCCTTGTAGGAGTAGGCTTGTCTTCGTTTAAAGCCGTTAGGCCAATGCCGGGAGTTGGTTCCAAAGCTCCTGAAATTGCCTTAAAAGGTGTTGACGGAAAAGTGGTAAAACTTTCTTCCCTGAAAGGAAAAATGGTCCTGATCGATTTTTGGGCTTCCTGGTGCGGGCCATGCAGAAAAGAAAATCCGAATGTGGTTGAAGCATATAAAAAATACAAAAGCGCGAAATTCAAGAATGCGAAAGGATTTGAGGTGTTCTCTGTTTCTTTGGACCGTGATGAAACCAAGTGGAAAGAAGCAATCAAAGCAGACGGCTTGATTTGGAAAAGTCACGTGTGGGACAAAGCAAATGAAGCAGGAAAAGCGTATGGTGTTCAATTCATTCCAAGTGGGTTCCTGGTTGATGGAGAAGGAAAAATCGTTGCTTCCGGGGAGTCTTTAAGAGGACTTGGTTTGCATGTGGAACTGGATAAGCACAAAAAATAGTTTCTCATTTCGAAGAAGCTGACTTTAAACAAGTCTTTTGATTTTTGTTTTTGTCCTGGAATTTTAGGTGATGGATAAAATTATTGAAGACTGATGGCCTTCATGGGTTTAATGATAACTCATCGCAAGTTGTAAACCATTTAGTTATCCCGATAGCTATCGGGATGTTTATCAAAAAAATCACTTGCATTGCGGTACAAAGTCTTGATTTTTTAATCAATTTTCAGAATTTTTCAAATCCGGATCCGGCGAATTGACGTAATTGATTCAAAACGATTGAACATGAAAAATTATTTGATTATTTGCAGCTTGTTTATAGGATTATCAGCTTGTTCCCAGGAACCGGCCAAGACTCCGGATTCTTCGAAAAAAGAAACGAAATACAACAAGTTAACTCCACAGGAAGAAAGTGTGATCCTTTTTAAGAATACCGATCGTGCCTTTACCGGGGATTATTATCAGAAAACAGATAAGGGAATTTATATCTGCAAACAATGTAACAATCCATTGTATAAGTCGGATGATAAATTTGAATCGCATTGCGGCTGGCCCAGTTTTGACGACGAGATTAAAGGTTCTGTCATCCGCGTTCCGGATGCAGACGGAATGAGAACAGAGATCATCTGTGCAAATTGCAAGGGTCATTTAGGGCATGTGTTTACCGGAGAAGGATTTACCGATAAAGATACCAGGCATTGTGTCAATACGAGTTCCATCCAATTTTATCCCTCCAAAGACCTGGATAAACTTCCGAAAGTGATTAAATAAATTTAGAAAGAGCTGTCAGTGATCTGGCAGCTCTTTTTTTGTTCTGCAACCCTTGAATACAGCTAAAAGTGATAGAATATCAAACGAAATCGTGATTTTAATTGACGAATGTTAAAAATAAAAATTTTAACACTATTTGTTGTGTGAAATAAAACAATTTTCATAATATAGACACCGAACAAGTAAAACGCTATTTATGAAAACATTGAGATTGTCGTCGGCAACCCTTCTTTGTATTGGTTGCTATGTGGGAGCTTATGCTCAGGAATTGAGAAAAGCAAGTTTGCCTAAAGAGGCGTATTCACCGACCAAAGAATTCCACCTTAAAAATCAACAAAAAGTACATAACATTTATCAAACATTATCCGAAGTCTATCTGATGGATTTCTCGGATGCCAAAACAAAAGCTGTTCAGGAAGAAATAGAACAAGTTGCTTCCCAAACACTCAGTAAAGCATCGTATGTTGATTATTCCAATCAGAAAGCGATCCGGGATTTGCTTTCCTTGCGTCCGGAGGCTTTGAGCGTACGATTACCATTCGAAAACCAGGTATTGACACTTGATTTGATCCAGGCTTCCCTATTCGGAGATAATTTTTCTGTTCAGTCAAACGACCCGAAAAAAGTTCAGGGAGTTACACTTGGATTATATTATCAGGGAACTATCCGGGGCACCAATTCAATTGTCGGAGTGAGTTTCTTTGAGAATGAATTCAGTGTTTTGATTTCACAGGATACTCCGGAAGACAAAATAATCGAATGCGGATTTATCCGGACTCCGGGAAATTCAGGTGGAACACATATCGTTTACTCAGACGATGACCTGACACAGAATATTTCGCATCCTTGTGAAGCGGAAGGTCTGGACCAGTATCATGAAGCTGTGGAGCAACTTTCGAATCAGCATGGGTTACTGGAAGATATGGAAAAGGCCACTTATAAGTGCGTGACTTATTTTTGGGAAACTGCTTATAATTTGTATACTTCGAAAGGAAGTTCACAGGCAGTAACCAATTACATGACTTCCCTGTTCAATAATTTCCAGATCATCTATAACAATGAGCAGATCGGTTCCAAATTGAATCAATTATATATTTGGACAACACAGGATTCATATAACAATGATTTGGATAATTTCTCGGCAAATCGCAGCAATTTTGGAGCAAACCTGGCTACTTTATTTTCTACTACCGGTGGTGGTGGTGTAGCATGGCTTGATCAGCTTTGCGGAAGTAACCAATATTATAAGCATGGATTTTGTGGCTCAATCGGAGGGACAATTCCAGCGGTACCAAACTATAGTTGGGCTGTAAATGTATCTACACACGAAGTTGGTCATAATTTGGGATCTCCACATACACATGCGTGTAGCTGGACAGGAGGTGCCATTGACGGTTGTGGTCCTGCTGCCGGTTATAGTGAAGGATGTACCGGTCCAATTCCATCAAACGGAGGTACGATCATGAGTTATTGTCACCTGAACAGTGTGGGAATGAATTTCAACCTGGGATTCGGAACTCAACCCGGAAATTTGATCAGAAGCAGAGTGAACAGTTGTATTACACTGACTTGTGATACAGACAGCGGACCGACTTGCATTACAGCTTTTGAACCCAATGAAAGCCAGTCGGCAGCAGCAACGATTACAAGTGGTATCGCGGTTTCAGCTGCAATAGCAACTTCGGGAGATTTGGATTATTTCAAAATCACTACTTCTACTACAACCAATAATGTTTTCAATTTATCCGGGCCTTCAGGTGTAGATTTTGACATGACCATTTACAATAGTGCCGGTACTCAAATAGGTTCGGGAGCTGGAAGTACGGCAACAGAATCAGTAACACTCAACGGACAAGCGACAGGAACTTATTACATTAAGATCTTTGGATATAACAATGCGGTAAGTTCAACTTGTTATAGTCTGACAGCTACGGCAACTGCGGTTAATAATTGTTCAACAGCTTATGAGCCGAATAATTCAAGTGCAGCTGCGGCAACAATTCCTCTTTCTACAACGATTTCAGCAGCAATTTCAACAAGCACAGATCAGGATTATTATAAAGTTACAACTACTTCTGTTGGAACGCACCAATTTAGTTTGGCCGGACCAGGTGGGGTAGACTATGATCTGTATGTTTATAACAGTGGGGGGACTCAAATCGGGTCAGGACTTGGAAGTACGGCAACAGAGAATGTTTCAATCTCCAATTTAGCAGTTGGAACGTATACCGTTCGTGTCATTGGTTACAATGGAGCAAATAGTGCAACATGCTACACACTGAATGTAGCGAGAACATCTGCGAGCTTTATCGGTGATCAGACAGATGGAGGAATTTATACGGTATATCCAAATCCAACGAAAGATAAACTGACCATCAATTCGTCAAATCCAACTGAAATAATGAACGTTCAGGTAATGGACATGAGTGGTAAAGTGCTTTCAACGCACCAACTGTCAGGCAATTCCGTGATTGATGTTTCAACTCTCAGTACAGGTGTTTACTTCCTAAAAATAGTATCAGCAGACACAGAGAAAGCGACTCCGATAAAATTCATCAAGGAGTAGTTTGAAGATTAGTTGAAGTTTTAAATAATATGATTAAAGAGAGTCTTCCGGAAGCCGGGAGACTCTTTTGTTTTGATGAATCTGAGATTTCTTAAATGGATAAATATGCGATCGGGATAGTTATTGAGGTGTTTACTGAAAGGGTTTGATTAAACCATGTGCTGATTGCACGTTGTAAACCATTTAGTTAACATGTTTATTAAAAAACAGGCTACATCTCCAACTGTCCATTTGTAAGTTGTTGATTATCCCAGCAGCTATTGGTTGCGAATTTGCCAAATAGCAAACTGCCTGGCTAATAAAGGGAAAGACTTACCCTGGAATTTTCAGTGTTTGTCCAACACGGATGAGATAAGACCGTAAATGGTTGGCATTCTTGATCCTCGTCGGAGTTGTGTGGTACTTCTCAGCGATTTGTGATAAGGTATCACCCGATTTCACGGTATATCTCTTATAATGAACTGCAGGAGCAGCGGGCTTCGATACTACCAGTAAAGAAGTCGTTTCGGCATCTTTCTCTTTCTGGACCACTTCTGCAAGCGTTACCGTATTTCCGATTTGAGGATCGTAGTATTTATAAAAATGCTGCTGAATATTTATCGCGTGTGTTACGGTATCAATTTTTATCCCATCCCAAGTATAACATTGCAATACATTATCATTAAACTCAAGAACTTTAACAGGTATCATTGTTGAATGTAATCGGTGCATCCGCGGGCATTGTTTCTGAACCGCCGACAATCCGCCACCGGCAGAACCACGGCTGTCAACACTCATGTAACATCTTCCGTCAAGGCTTGGCCCAACTACTGCGGTCCAGTAAACTGTCAAAGTAGAAGGATCTATTTGAATGTATAATTTTTTCAGATCGGAATTGAATCCTCTGTTACGAACCTCTGCCAATCCGGCATTGATCTTATCGTTCAAAAAGCCTCCGAACCCGTCCATCCGCCTGCGATGGAAAGAGTGAAGTGCATCATATACATACCGCTGTCCCATAGCAGTATACGAATCCGAAACCAGGAAATCGTTTTCAGCAAGCTGAATCGTGTCCGGATCGAATTTTTGGAATACAGGGACCTCAAGAATTTTCTTTAATGGAACAACAGCAATAGAATCAGGTGTTTCAACTTCCGATTCTCTGTCTGATTGAGCGTAGAGTGCCTGACTGTTAACCAGAATGCTAAGAAAAATGAGTTTGATACTTCTCACTATTTGTTGTTTTATTTGCATTTAACGAACCTAAATTTAACAGGTTACAATGGTATTTCAAAAAAAGTTTGTTGAAAAGCCGGATATATTCGATAAAAAGCAAGAAATATAAAATCTATTAACAGATTTACCCGATTAAGTGAAGATAAATACTCTCTTACTTCACACTCCTTCGTTATATAACGATGTCATAATATCATGTTTTAATTATTGGACCGGGATCTCTGTGTCGATGAAAGCAGGATTCTCAATTGCCGGCAACTAAGTACGAACTTTCCGCTTATCAAGTCGAAGCTAAAATCACTTTTATCAAAAACAAATCCATCAATTCATAATTTGGCATTCGTAATTCATTATTACCTTTGTTTCATGCAGGATCTCAAGCAACTTACTTCCATTTGGACGGATAAATTATCAAATCTTTATTCAGAAAGAGAAGCGCGGAATATCCTTTTGCTGATTTTGGAAGATATTTTCGAATTTAACCGTTCCGTCTTACTGTTTTCTAAAGAAATAGACCTTTCTGAAACTCAGTTGAAAGAATTGACTCAAATTTCTTCCCGGCTTCAAACAGGAGAACCGGTTCAATATGTTATTGGTTTTACCTATTTCGATGGTTTGAGGATTGGAGTTGCTCCCGGTGTATTAATTCCTCGCCCCGAAACGGAAGAATTGGTTGCCTGGATCCAGGAAACAATTTCGGATCAAAAGAATTTGAAAATAGAAGATTGGTGCACGGGGTCCGGATGTATTGCACTGGCTCTTAAAAACCGGAATATCGATTCTGAAGTTAGAGGAATGGATCTTTCTCCTGAGGCGCTTGAAATTGCACTTTCAAATGCAAATGAATTGGAACTGGATGTGAAATTTGAGTTGCAGAATGCCCTGGAAGCTGAAAAGACAGAAAGTGTAGATATCATTGTTTCGAATCCTCCTTATATTCCATGGATTGAAAAAGAATGTATGCATGAGAATGTTACCGCGTTTGAACCCGATTTGGCCCTTTTTGTTCCCAATGAGAATCCACTGTTGTTTTACCGTGCACTTGCCGAATATGCTGCGAAAAGTTTAAATAACAGAGGATATTTGTTTTTTGAACTGCACGAAAATTATGCCCTGGAAACAAAAGCAATAGTTGAAAGTCTCGGTTTTCATAGGGTCGAAATCAGGAAAGATTTACAGGGAAAGGACCGTATGCTGAAGGCACAACTCCTACGTTAATTACATAGTTAGTACAATAACGCAATTTTTCAGATAAGTCTTGACTCTTGACTCCAACAGTCTTGATACTATTCAATGATTTCGTACCTTTAATCTTATTTAATTTGAATTTCATACTCATGTCTGACAAACCGATTGTTAAGGAATATTCTAATGGAGAAGTGACCATTATTTGGAAACCGGAAAGTTGTATCCATTCTACAATTTGCTGGAAAAAAGCGACCGGCCTTCCAAATGTTTTTCAGCCAAATACAAAGCCCTGGATCAAAGTGGAAGGAGCTTCTACGGCCGAAATAATAAAGCAGGTTGACAAGTGCCCGAGTGGTGCCTTAAGTTATCGCTTGAAAGATGAGCAGAAGGAAGTACATCAATCGAATGTAGTGGAAACATTACCGAATGGACCTTTACTCGTATATGGAAATCTGACAGTGAAACATGCGGGTTCGGAAGAAGTAAAGGAAAGTAAGGTAACAGCGTTTTGCAGGTGCGGAGCATCATCCAATAAACCGTATTGCGACGGGACACATGTGAGAATTAATTTCTCAGATTAACCGCTCTTTTTTACAATTTGACGTAATAACGCAATATTACGTCAGAGTTGAAGCAATACTTTAACAGGATGTTGAAACATTCATTAATAGATCAGACTTCATCTACCTCTTTTCAATTTTCAATTGTTCATTCTCAATTCTGATGTATCTTTGCACTCAGTTCAAAGAACATGTCAAAAGTAAACTCCAAATTTATTCCTTTTAATTCTGATCTTTCATCGATTTCACTCCCTGAAAAATTCACTTTTCCTTTTTATTACGATCCGCATGAACTGGCTGTCATTGCAATGGCACAGCTTCAGGATTACCTAGAAACTCAAACGGAATGGGAGCATAATTTCGGATTAAATGAGAAACAGGAAGGATTGGTTATCGGCAAGATGTTTGGAGTGCTTGTGGTGCAGAATAAACAGGGAGAATTGGGCTTTTTGGCTGCGTTTTCAGGTAAACTGGCCGATTCCAATGAGTTTGATTATTTCGTTCCACCGGTTTTCGATTTACTCGATTCAACAGGTTTCTTCCGAAAAGAGGAAGTCATTATCAATGAAGTAACCATTGAAATTGACCGGCTTGAAAAAGAAGAGACTTATTTAAAGGCAAAATCGGATTTCGAAAAAACAACGAAAGCTTACCAGGAAGAGCTTCAGAAGTACAAACAAGAGATCAAGGCCGCAAAAGCGGAACGGAAACGTATCCGCGAACAGGCAACCGGATTGAACGAACAGGAGTTGGAAACACTTTTGGAAGACCTGAGAAAGCAATCGATCCGTGAACAATACTTTTTGAAGGATTTTACGGATACAAATAAGAAAAAGATCACTTCTTTAAATGAAGTGCTTGAATCATTTGAAAATCAACTGAATGAATTGCGCGAAAAGCGCAAAAACATGTCAAATGCCCTGCAAGGTGAAATTTTCGATTCATATTTCTTTCTCAATGCCAAAAAGGAAAGAAGAAGCCTGCAAAGCATTTTTCAAAATACCATTGACCACAAACCACCTGCTGGTGCCGGAGAATGTGCGGCTCCCAAATTACTGCAATACGCATTCGAACATGAATTGAAACCGCTTTGTTTGGGTGAGTTTTGGTGGGGAGCATCCCCGAAATCCGAAGTACGCGTGCACAAACAGGTTTATCCGGCTTGTCGTGGAAAATGCGAACCGATTCTGGGTCATATGCTTGAAGGTTTGGAAACAGATGAGAATCCGATGCTTCAAAACCCTGCCGAAAATAAAGAACTGGAAATCGTTTTTGAAGACGATTACTTGGTAATTGTCAATAAACCGGCGGAATTTCTATCCGTTCCCGGAAAAAACATCGAAGATTCGGTTTACACCCGCATGAAAGAAAAGTACCCGCATGCGACCGGTCCAATGATTGTTCACCGTCTGGATATGTCTACTTCGGGAATACTGGTTCTGGCGAAAGACAAGAAAGTCCACATGCACCTGCAAAAACAATTCATTAAGCGCAATGTGCAAAAACGATATGTGGCCCTGTTGGACGGGATGGTAAAGGAAGATTCCGGTACGATCGATTTACCGTTGCGTGTAGATTTGGATGACAGGCCACGTCAATTGGTTTGCTATGAACATGGAAAACGAGCTGTAACCAAATGGGAAGTTGTAGAAAGAAGAAATAACCAAACCCTGATCTATTTTTACCCGATTACCGGGAGAACACATCAACTCCGCGTTCATTCGGCTCATGTACTTGGTTTGAATGCCCCGATTATCGGCGACGATTTGTATGGAAGTAAAGAATCCCGGCTTCATTTGCACGCCCAGTTCCTGCAATTCACACACCCCGTTACGAAAGAAGCTATTAAAATTAAGGTGGATGCGGAATTCGCTTAGATATGCTTGTTAAGAGGTTTGAAGAACTGATCTTTCGAGAAGATCGGATGATAATTGACTAACGGACACGCCCAATTACTCAATCGGTAGAAATTTTATAGAATTACAAATTGTTACCTGTCCTACTGATTGTTATAAAGGATTGCCAACCAGCCGATGCAGTTACCAATCCCGGAAAGTGCTAAATCGCAGCGTTTGTAAAACGATTGTGATTTGCATTTTGGATCCTGATCCCGTCTTTGCGTAGAGTGGTCTGTATCGGCTGGTCGGCTGAAGGTTGTAATTGGGCAAAGGCATTTTTGCCTACTTTTTTTGACTTGGAAAAAAGTAGGTGGAGAATAAAGAGTAGTTGTTATAAGGTGTTGAAAATTGAATAGCTTTAGGTCGATTCGTAATTATTCGATTATTTTTGATAATCGAAAATTTTCAATATGGATCCTGTCACGGCACAAAAAAGAATAGAACAATTAAGCAAGGAATTAACACAACATAATTACAGCTATTATGTCGAAAGTAATCCTGTCATCTCTGATTATGAATTTGATGTGCTTTTGAAAGAACTTCAGGACCTGGAGGCTGAATTTCCACAATTTGCATCCGAATTAAGTCCGACAAAACGGGTAGGTGGAGACATTACCAAAAAATTTGAGACAGTGGTGCACAGATTCCCAATGCTTTCCCTGTCGAATTCGTATTCCGAGGAAGAAATTATTGATTGGGAACAACGTCTGAAAAAATTGGCAAGCGGGCCAATTGAGTACGTCTGTGAATTGAAATACGATGGTGTGGCAATCGGGATCCGGTATGTAGATGGAAAATTTGCACGCGCCGTAACACGTGGAGATGGAACTAAGGGAGAAGATATTTCTGCAAACGTAAAAACCATTCGGACAGTTCCTTTAACACTCAAGGGGGATTACCCGGATGATTTTGAGGTCCGTGGTGAGATCTTTTTTCCAAGGGCAAATTTTGATGCAATGAACCGGCAGCGTGAAGAATTGGGAGAACCGGTTTTCGCAAATCCACGAAATTCGGCTTCCGGAACATTGAAATCGCAAGATTCGAAAGTGGTTGCAGAAAGAGGTTTGGATTGTTATTTATATGGTGTGTATGGAGATGATTTGAATATGGAATCTCACCTGGAAAGTGTTCAAAAGGCACATGAATGGGGATTCAAGACACCCCAGGAAAAGAACAGGTATATTGCAAAGATGTCCTCGATTGAAGAGATCATGGAATTTATTCATTATTGGGATAAGGAACGCTACAACCTCCCGTTCGACATTGATGGAATTGTGATTAAGGTAAATAATTACGATCAGCAGGCAGATTTAGGTTTTACTGCAAAATCACCCCGTTGGGCAATTGCATATAAATTTAAGGCAGAACGCGTTTCTACCAGTTTGGAAGAAGTGACTTACCAGGTTGGAAGAACTGGTGCGATTACCCCAGTTGCAAATTTGAAACCGGTTTTGCTGGGCGGAACAGTAGTTAAAAGAGCTTCTTTGCACAATGCGGATCAAATAGAAAAACTCGATTTGTACCTGGGAGATGAGGTGTTTGTTGAAAAAGGAGGAGAGATCATTCCAAAAATTGTTGGAGTGAATACCGGTTCCCGGCAATCGAACGCTCAAAAAATCATTTTTATTGAACATTGTCCGGAATGTGGCTCCGAATTGCATCGCAGGGAAGGAGAAGCACAACATTATTGCCTGAATGACCTGGTTTGTCCACCACAGGTAAAAGGCCGCATGGAACATTTTATTTCCAGGAAAGCAATGAACATCGATGGACTTGGAGCGGAAACAATCGATCTGTTGTACAAAAAAGGTTTGGTGACCAATGTGGCCGATTTGTACGATTTAACCTTTGATCAGGTTGTAAATTTGGATCGTATGGCGGATAAGTCGGCGAATAATCTGATCATAGGGATCCGAAATTCGAAAGAGGTTCCGTTTGAACGAGTACTCTTTGCATTGGGTATTCGCTTTGTGGGAGAAACAGTGGCGAAGAAATTGGCCAATGCATTAAAAAATATCGATGCCATTGCAAAAGCGACATATGAGGAGTTGATTGCAGTGGATGAGATTGGGGAGAAGATCGCTATTGCAGTACAGCAATTCTTCCAGGACCCACGTGCAATTCAAACGATTGATCGTTTGAAAGCGGCGGGAATTCAATTTGAGATTGAAGAAGTTGCGCTTGATTCCAATGAACTGGAAGGGAAAACATTCGTGGTTTCCGGTGTGTTTGCCAAATTCAGCCGGGACGAGATCAAAAATCTGATCGAAAAGAATGGGGGTAAAAATGTAGGATCTATTTCTGCGAAAACCAATTACGTTTTGGCAGGAGAAAATATGGGGCCTGCTAAATTGGAAAAAGCAAGTTCTTTGGGAATTCCGATCATTTCGGAAGATGAGTTCCTGGCGATGATCTCCTCAAATTAAATGGGGGGTCAATTCCTTCTATGCTTGCGCAAAAGCTTTCGGCGTCATGCGAACAGCATAGACGCAGGAGGGCGATTAAGGTTTGATGATTTGTACTATTTTCTAACAAAATGAAAAATTTCTCATCCAAACAGTCAATCGCCTGAAAAATCCGTAATTTTGATCCGACTTTTTACTGTTTAAAAACAAATACAAATGAATCTATTTAAAGGAGCCGGAGTTGCATTGGTTACACCATTTAATGCAGATATGTCAATTGATTTTCCGGCATTGTGCAGATTAGTACAGGAACAAATTGCCGGTGGTACTAATTATCTGGTAGTGCAGGGAACTACCGGTGAGTCTCCAACTTTAAATAGCAACGAAAAGAAACAGGTGCTGGAAACAGTTTTGGAAGAGAACAACGGAAAATTGCCGATCGTTTATGGAGCGGGAGGAAACAATACAATGTCGGTTATTGAAGCATTCAAAAACATTCCGAAAGGAGTGGATGGAATTTTGTCTGTTGCACCTTATTACAATAAGCCGACTCAGGCCGGATATGTAGCTCATTACAAAGCGCTGGCTTCAGAAACAGATTTGCCGATTATTTTGTACAATGTTCCGGGAAGAACAGGATCGAATGTGCTTGCCGAAACAACATTGGAATTGGCAGAGATCAAAAATATTGTAGCAATGAAAGAAGCTTCCGGGAATATGGAACAGATCATGGAGATCATTCGTTGCAGACCAGAAAACTTCCTGGTGCTTTCAGGTGATGATGCGATCACTTTACCGTTGATTGCTGCCGGTGCTGATGGTGTTATTTCAGTTGTGGCAAATTCATTCCCGAAACAATTTAGCCAAATGGTTACAAGTGCACTGAATGGCGATTTTGAAACGGCCAGAAAGTTCCATTACGATCTTTTACCGGTTACGAAATTGCTTTTCGCAGAAGGAAACCCGGGCGGAGTGAAAATTGCTTTGGAGGAATTGGGTTGGATGAAGCCTTTTATGCGCCTTCCATTGGTACAGGTATCCGAAGGATTGAAAGCGAAAATTGTTGCAGAAACAAAAAAACTGGCGAAATAATCCTGCGATTAACTGAAAATTAATAGATTCGCACTAAATTACTTGATGATGAAAAACAAACTAATCTTAGGTAGTATCGTATTACTATTCGCTTATGCTTGCGGTTCCGGTGAGGAAAAACAGGAAGTGGCAACAATTGAAGAGCAGGAAACCGTAGATGCTGCTAATGTAAACTACAACATTCCATCGCCGTCCGAGCAGTTTGCTTTGATCTCTAAAATGGACGCTGTCAAGAATACAAAGATCTTACATGATCCTGCATTGGCAGACAAGTATTCAAATTCTTCTCAAAAAGCATTGAACTTTGGTGTGTATACGGCAGATGTAGCTTATTTAACTTCGTTCAATGAAACTAACAAGTACTTGAGCTACTTCGGGAAATTGGAAAAATTGGGTTCCGATATCGGTGTTGCCCAGGTTTTTGGGAATGAGCTGGGTGAGCTGGCGAAAAAATGGGATGGAAATGCTGATTCTTTATTCAAATTAAGTGATGATGTCTACAACCGTACGTTCCAACGTTTGATCGAAATCGATAAAGGAGAGGAATTGTCATTGATGCTTGTTGGTGGCTGGGTAGAATCCATGCACCTGATGATCGGAAGTTCCAAAGGTTTTGGTAAATCACCGAAATTGGACCAGGCTTTGGCTGACCAGAAATTGGTTGCTGAGAACCTGTTGGAGTTTTTGGTAAGTTACCAGGACAACGCTGCGGTGAAAGAGTATTCGGCACACATTGAAGAAATCCTGAAAGTCTATGAGCAATTGGATTGTAATTCAGGTGAGACCCAGGTTCAGAACTCAAATGGAAAATTGACTTTTTCAGGAGGAGACAGTTGCAAAATGACTCAAAAGTGTTTTGATAACCTGGCAAAGAAAATCAAAGAAATTCGTACTAAAATTATAACAGCTTAACTTCTTGGATATGAAATTTACATTAACGTTAGCCCTATTGTTTTGTTTTGTGTTTGGTTTTGCTCAATGTCCTCCTGCTGAGGCATTCATGAAAAAGAAAAAGACCAAAGATGCTTATAGTTTAAATTCTCAGTCCCGCTCAGGATCTATTGCTTCTGACGAATCCTATGAAATGTCATTTATTGCACATCAGGGATTGGATTATCGTTTGACAACTGTTTTGGGTGAAGGAAGTGTCGGAACATTGAATTACGAGATCTATGAACTGGTTGTAGAGAAAAAAACTGTGGGAGAAAAAGAAACTTTCAAAAAAACCAAGAAAGTATTGGCAAGTTCCGGAAGTGCAGAAGCATTGGAATTTACTTCGGACAAATCACGTAAAATTTTTGTCAACGTATCCATCACGGGTGGTGATAAAAAGAAATTGGCTTGTGTAGGAGTTTTAATCGAAACAAAACGCTCTGAGAAAACAGGATTCTAATGATCCCTGGAAATATTAAATAACCAGTAAGGGTGCGATTAATCGCACCCTTACTGGTTTATATCTGATGCTATCCACATTCAATAATGTATAATTTCTAATCTGCAATTCGGAATTAGGCTCCCGATAATTATCGGGACGGAATTCGTAATTTTGGTTCATGGATTCATCACAAAAAATACTCGAGCTCGTCAATCAGGCTCAATCAATTGTTATTACATCGCACAAGTCTCCGGATGGAGATTCGATCGGAAGTTCCCTGGCTTTATTTCATATTTTAAAGCTTTGGGGAAAGAACGTGGAGGTAGTGCATCCGGATCCGGCACCTGAATTTTTGCAATGGGTTGAAGGACAAGGGCAAATTATTGACTTTGAAACAAAGGCCGAACAGGCTGTTTCACTGCTTCAAACCGCTGATCTGGTCTTTTGTCTTGATTATAACGAACCATCCCGCGTAGGTGATCAAATGCAGCAATATCTGATTGCTTCGGGTGCTGCAAAAGTCATGATCGATCATCACTTACACCCGGCTGATTTTTGTGAGGTAATGATCTCTGAAACGTCTGCTTGTTCGACCTGTGAACTGATCTATAAATGGATGGAAGATATTCAGCGTTTGGACGATTTGGACGAAATTTCCGGTACGTGCATTTATTTGGGAATTATGACAGATACGGGTTCTTTCCGTTTTCCTTCAGTAAGCGCTTCTACTCATGAGATGATTGCCGGTTTGATCCGAAGAGGAGTAAAGCATTATCTTGTTCATGAAGCTGTTTATGATACCAACACGGTTGATCGCATCAAATTAAGAGGTTTTGCCTTATCTGAAAAGTTGGTTTGTTTGAGCGATATTCAGGTAGCTTATGCATCTCTTTCAGATGAAGAATTGAAAAAATATAACTATCAAAAAGGAGATACAGAAGGACTTGTTAATCAGATTTTGGGTATCCGGGGAATCAAAATGGCGGTGCTATTCATTGAGAAAGATGGAAAAGTAAAGATTTCTTTCAGGGCAAAAGGGAATTATTTTGTGAATGAATTGGCCAAAGTACATTTTGACGGTGGCGGACATGCATATGCTTCAGGTGGAATTTCATCGGAAAGCCTTGAAAAAACAATCGAAAAATTTGTAACATTTGTAAAAGATTTCATTCCTAAAGCATGATAAAAAAAGAATTGCTTTTTTGCCTGCTGATTTTATGCTCCTGCACAGAAGAGGTAGAACAGCCGAAACCCGTTCAGTGGGATATGAAAAAGTCTACTGAAATGAACAAGGAATTGGCTATCGAAGAAAGTATCAATATCGATCTTTATTTTTCCCAGCACGAAAACTGGGAAGTAAAACAGACCGGAACTGGCCTGCGTTATGTGATTTTGAAAAAGACTGATGGAGCGTTCCCTGAGCCTGGAATGGATGCAAAAACACAATATAAGATCAGTTTACTGGATGGAACGGAAGTGTATAAAACAGCTCCTGATGAGGTGGATATTTTCCGGATCGATAAAAGTGAAATGGAGTCGGGAATTCATGAGGGAATCAAATTGATGCGAGTCGGGGAAAAAGCAAAATTGGTTTTTCCAAGTCATTTGGCGCATGGTTTAATTGGGGATTTACAGAAAATCCCACCACTTTCTCCTTTAGTTGTTGATATTGAATTAATTGGAATAGAATGAAAAATTTGAAATATGCTGCGCTTATCCTTTTGTTGACTGCCTGTACAAATGGAGTTGAAAAGGCCACTGATAATCATACACCGAACACGCGGGATGCGGGAAATCAGTTATCTGAAGCAGAACAGCTGATTGAACCGAAAAAACAGATTGTTGACAAGAAAACCTTCCCGAATGGGATCCGGATCCAATGGTTTGAAAAACACGATGGGGCTCCTATCGAGGACGGATCGGTTTATGAGATCAATTTCAAAACGAAGTTGCAGAATGGAGAAGTAGTTGATGGAAACTACAAGCTGCAAAGAGACATGCTCCCGTTTTTGGTAGGGTATGGAATGCAGACACCAGGTTTTGATTTGGCAATGAAAGAACTGAAAGTGGGTGATTTCGTGGAAATATTCATTCCCGGGAAGCTGGCTCGTGGCAAAAAAGGAATTCCGGGAATTATTCCTCCCGATGCACCGAATATTGTTCTGTTGAGAATCGGTAAGGAAATTAAACCGACAAAAGTAGTCGACGGGGTAAAAGTCTGGTGCTTGGAAGAAAATCCCGAAATGACCGATGCGAAAGTGGGAGAAAATTCGAATGTTGCGATCAATTATTTTGTGGGAACGAAATCCAATCCGCGTTACGATAACTCGTACCAGAGAAACACACCTTTTGCTTTCGGAATGAAGGACCACTCCCTGATCCCGGGATTGAGAAAAGCCATGCTGAATACGAAGATGTATGATAAATTGTATATTCTTGTCCCTGCGAAAGAAGCTTATGGTTCAAGAGGTTATGTGGATTTGGTGAAACCCAATGAGGATTTGTTCTATGACGTTATTATCATGGATGTAGACGGAAAATCAGTCCAAAAAAACGAAAATTAAAACACACAAAAAGGTAGGCACGCGACGCGTCGCGTGCCTAATTTGTTTTATAATTCCATGCCAATCTTTTTTATAATTCCAAACCTGTTTTTTGAATCAGTTATTCCTTTTTGAACTTTATCAAATCACTGTTTTCGATGATCAAATTAGCGTTATGAACTTGTAAATGTTCGAATTAACGTTTTTTTACAAGTGAATTTTGGCTTTTTTTTGTTAGTTTTGCGACACCCAGAAAATACCAAGGCTTTAATTATGAATAAATTTCTTTACTTCCTTCTCTTATTCGTTTCGTTTTCGGGATTTGCCCAAACTCCGATTGATACCGTAGATACTGAAAAAGGTAAAATGGTAATTTACTCCAATCGAACATGGAAATTCTTATTGGATGAAGAGTTTGATGGGATCATGAATGAAGCATTATTCAATATCATTCAGGCAGATACAAACCTGAATTTGGTACAAACCTGGAACAACGATATCTGTTTCTCTTCTGACCGTCCCGATATGTCACGTTTAAATGACACTATCTGGTTGTGTTTGGTAGATGATTTGCATAAAGAGTTCGTTTCACCGGTTCCGGGTATCGTAACTTCCCGTTACGGATACAGAAAAGGAAGATACCACAATGGAATTGATTTGAACTTGAGAACAGGAGATACGGTAAAAGCTGCTTTCTCGGGTCGTGTAAGATATGCGAAGTGGAACGACGGAGGTTTCGGTAATTTGGTGATCATTCGTCACCACAACGGTTTGGAAACGTTTTATGCCCACCTTTCAAAACATTTGGTAGCTCCGGACCAGGAAGTAAAAGCTGGAGAACCGATCGGGCTTGGTGGAAACACCGGGCGTTCATTTGGGGCACACTTGCATTTCGAAGTGCGTTTTTACGATGCACCTCTGAACCCGGAAGAAGTAATCGATTTTGCGAAAAAGGAACTGAAAGATGAAAACCTGATGGTTCAGAAACGCTTATTCCGTCCGGGAGCAAGACCTAGCGATGAAGAGATTTCAGGTGAATCCATCGCAGCTGTTCAGGCCCGAACAGAAGCTGCTGCTACACGAAAGTATTATAAGATCAGAACGGGAGACACCTTATCTCAAATTGCTTCCAAAAGCAATACAACCGTTTCAAGACTTTGTAAGCTCAATGGGATCAGACCAACAACACTGTTGCAAGTTGGTCGACAATTACGGGTAAGATAAAGACGAATTCCTTTAATTTATCGATTAACTAAGTTTTTTTGTTAAAAATTTGGTTTGTAATAGTGGTTTTTTTAAATTGCTGTTATGTCGTGCAACTACAGAATCGTTTTAGTAACAGACGGAGGCTCAGATGCTTTACTTGTCCCGATCGTTGGACTAAGTGCTTTGTCGCGCCGGATTCATGCAGTTGATATCGACAAATCGCTTTATAATTGGATCGATTTATTGGTTGCCTCAGGAGACAGTGTGCTGCTGGCAAGTCTTTTGGCGAAACAAGAGATCTCACTGATCGAAGAATTGGGAGCTTTGGAGAAATTGCTTCGTTACCAAAATAACGGATACAGCAAGGAGATGGTTTCCCGCCTTTTTGATGAAGAAGATACCTTGTTTACACTCAGAAAACACTTTCTTTTCATGACTTATGATGTCGATTCCGATGAATTGTTCCAGTTCTCCGATAGTCGGCCCACACAACAGTCCATTAAATTGGATTCGGTGTTGAAAGCGTGTATGGGAAATCCGAATGAGCAGCAATTCATCAAATTAGGTTACAGGCGATTGATGAATGCAAGCCAGTTTGCACCAAATCCTATTTTGCAGGCGATGCATTATGCGGATTGTCTGTACCAGGATGATTCGGTTGTGATTGTCAGTATCGGTTCAGGAAAACACAAAGATGGCGATCTGGAGCAGCAATTCTCCGAACAGGCACAGGCACAATTCGAAGAAGAAGTCCGCGATCATAAAAAATGGCATTATTTCAGATTTAATCCTGAATTTGAAAGAGATGATACCATGGAGGTGAAAATCGAAAAGACCCGCAACTATTTCGAAGATGAGGCCCCGAATATGGACCGTTTGTTGCGCCTGATGGAAATTAAGTCAGGGAAATTGGTTTGACTTCGATCAGCCGCAGCTGACTCAGTCAACTTTTGAATTTCCTGAATGGTTTTTAGATCGAATTCTTCAATTTATTTCATAAAACTAAAGACACTGAGCGTAGTCGAAGTGTTAACTTTTCAGAAACAATATTTCCGCTACGTTTGCCGTTATGGGATTTCTCCTATTTTTGTCGTCATGAAATGGATTTTCTTACTTCTTACTATCATCACACTTGGCAGCTGCAATTCGTATAACCGTATTTTAAAATCGGATGATTACGAAGCAAAATTCACTGAAGCAAATCGTCTGTACGATACTGAAAAGTATGAAAGATGTGTGGCTTTATATGAACAGGTTTACCAAAGAAGTCCGCGTTCCCCGCAAGGTGAAGTGGCGTTTTACAGATTAGGGAAAGCCTGTTTTGCAGTTGAAGACTGGTATTTGGCTAGTTATTACCTGGCTGCATTCCAGACCAAGTTCCCATATTCTCCGAAAGTAGAAGAAACAATGTTCCTGGCTGCAGTATGTGCTGTTCAAAATAGTCCGGATGTAGCTCTTGACCAGCATGAAACAGAAGTTGCGCTGAACGAATTACAAAATTTTGTTACGCGTTTCCCTAATTCGGAACTGTTGGATACCTGTAACGCAATTATGGATAAGCTGCGTTACAAATTGGAAACAAAAGACATGATGACCGTGAGATTGTATTCCAAAACAGAAAATTATCGGGCCGCAGTAGTAAGCGGAGAACAATTCCTTGATAATTATCCACGATCCGTATACCGGGAAGAAGCATGGGTGATTTTAATCCGGAATTCATACCATTTGGCAAGCAATAGTGTGGATGCAAAAATTGAAGAACGAATTGAGAAAACAAAAGAACGATTTAACATTTTTCTTGTAGAATTCCCAAATTCAGACTATCTTCGCGAATTCGAAGGATATGTTGAAAAATTGAAAAAGATTGACATTCCCGTATCTAACAAGTAAATAAATAGAAGAAATGAGCTTCAAAAACAACAATGCTGAGCGTTCAACTGTAACGCGTGATACAATAGATTTAGAGCAAACAACAGGTAATATCTATGAATCAATTGTAGTATTGTCTAAAAGAGCAAATCAAATTAGCTCTTCAATGAAAGAAGAATTGACTGCTAAATTGCAGGAGTTTGCTTCATCAACAGATAATTTGGAAGAGATTTTCGAAAACCGCGAGCAAATTGAAATTTCCCGCTTTTATGAGAAACTTCCTAAACCGGTTGCAGTTGCAATCGAAGAGTTGAAGGACGGACAAATTTATACCAGAAAAAATCAAGAGTAATCTAAACTCAATATGTCTTTAGAAGGGAAAAAGATTCTGGTTGGTATTACTGGCGGAATCGCAGCTTATAAAATTGCATCCTTCGTAAGATTATTAAAGAAACAAGGGGCAGAGGTCAGATGTATGATGACTCCTGCCTCTTCTGATTTTATAACGCCACTGACACTTGCAACCTTATCCGAATCTCCTGTAGGAATTGAATTCTATGATTCCAAAACAGGCGAATGGACCAATCACGTTGAATGGGCATTGTGGGCAGATGTGATGATCTTTGCTCCGGTAACGGCAAATTCACTGGCCAAAATGGCACACGGTTTTTCAGATAACTTTCTTTTGGCAACTTATCTGAGTGCAAAATGCCCTGTTTTTATTGCTCCTGCAATGGATTTGGATATGTATCAGCACCAGACGACCAAGGATAACCTGGATCGGCTGGAATCATTTGGGTATACCATTATTCCTGCTGAAAGCGGTTTCCTGGCAAGCGGATTGGAAGGGCAGGGAAGAATGGCAGAACCCGAAACGCTGGTGCAATATCTCCAGGATCATTTCAATGCGGATTCCCGTTTTGCAGGAAAACAATTTTTGGTAACTGCCGGTCCTACGTACGAGGCAATTGATCCTGTTCGTTTTATAGGAAATCATTCCTCAGGGAAAATGGGCTTTGCCCTGGCAGAGGCACTTGCTTCGAAAGGAGGAAAAGTGATTTTGATAAGTGGCCCAAGTAATTTAAAAACCCAACACAAGAATATTCAGTTGGTTCGGGTTACCTCTGCTCTTGAAATGCTGCATGCAGTGCAGGAAAATTGGCCAGGGGCAGATATGGGAATCTTTGCTTCGGCTGTTGCAGATTACCGCCCCGCCGTTGCCGAAAGTCAGAAAATCAAAAAAACGGAAGATCAGTTGCAAATCCTTTTGGAGAAGAATCCGGATATTTTATCCTGGGCAGCTTCAAACAGATCCGTGAAAGATCAAAAAGTAGTTGGTTTTGCTTTGGAAACCCAAAATGGCATGGAATATGCCAAAGGTAAGCTCGAAAAAAAGAAGCTGGACGCCATTGTATTGAATGAAATGGGAGAACCCGGAGTAGGTTTTGGTACTGATACGAATTCCGTTAAATTACTCTTTAAAAGCAATAAAATGTGTAGCTTTGAGTTACAATCAAAGCAAGAATTAGCTTTCTCTTTGTTGAATGAATTGATGAATAATCTATATGAATAAAATTCTGACCCTTGTCTTTTTGACGCTTATTGTAAACGGATATTCCCAGGAATTGAATTGCCAGGTTTCACTGATCAGCAATATCAAGACTGAAGTAACTTCAGCTGAAAAAGAATTGTTTGAGGAATTGAAACAAGCAGTTACGGACCTGATGAACAATACCCAATGGACAAATGAGAAGTTCAAGGTGGAAGAACGCATCAATTGCCAATTGCAATTACAGATCAATACCATTAACAACGGGGACTTTACGGGATCAATCCAGGTTCAGTCGAGCAGACCGGTGTATAACGGATCTTATAACACAACCCTGTTCAATTTCCAGGACGACAACCTTGATTTTAAGTACGTAAAAGGGAGTCAGATAATTTATTCAAAAAACCAGTTTAGAGATAATTTATCTTCTGTTTTGGCTTTCTACGCATTTTATATTATTGCGCTGGATTTCGATTCGTTCTCAAAACAGGGAGGAACAAAATATTTCCAGGAAGCGCAGCAGATTGTTACCAATGCACAGACTTCTTCTTCGAAAGGATGGAAATCAAATGAACAAGGGAAAAAGAATCGTTATTGGTTGGTTGAAAATGCATTGCAGCAATTATTTGAGCCTTTAAGAGAGTGTTATTACGAATATCATCGTTTGGGTATGGACCATTTATATGACAAGCCGGACGATGCAAAAAAAGCAATTTATACTACCCTGGATAAATTGTCAAAAGTTTCCGCTGCCCGGCCAAATACAATCAACATCATTAATTTTGCTTACTGTAAGCTGAATGAATTGAAGAATTTGTATGCTACGGCAAAACCGGAAGAAAAAACACAGATTGTGGCCGTATTGAAGAAAATCGATCCGACGAATTCAACCAAGTACGAAGAAATTCTGAATTAATGCTGAAGTCCCTTTCCGTTCAAAATTTTGCTTTAATTGAACATGTTTCCCTTCAATTTCACGATGGGTTGCATGTGATTACAGGTGAAACAGGGTCAGGGAAATCAATCCTGCTTGGTGCATTGAATTTGATTCTTGGTGAGCGCTCCGATTTTTCAGTGATCCGTAACCCGGAAAAGAAAACCATTGTTGAGGCAGTATTCCGATTGAACGAAAATTTTAAGGAGTGGTTTATCCAGGAAGATATCGATTGGGAAGCAGAAACTGTTATTCGAAGAGAGATCACCAGCCAGGGAAAGTCCCGTTCGTTTATTAATGATACTCCTGTTCAATTGAACCAGTTGAAGGAATTAACGGAGCAATTGGTTTACATTCACTCACAGCACGAAACTCTGGAAATCAGGAAAACAAAATTTCAGTTCGATTTGTTGGATTCTTATGCCGATAGTCTGGATCTGGCACAAACGGTAACATCGCTTTACAGCCGTATCAATCGATTAAAGGCAACGAAAGAGCAATTAGAGTCTTCCCGTTCCGGTCAATTGCAGGAGTTGGATTATATCCGCTTTCAATTGAATGAAATTCAGCAATTGAATTTAGACCAGGTAGATTATGCTGCTCTGGAAAATGACTTCAATAAGCTGTCACAGTTAGATGACCTGAAAGAAGCTTATTCGGCGATCATCCATGCAATGGACCAGGAAAACGGAGCAACGGATTTGCTTCGAAGACTGAAAGCACACATTGACCGATGGAAGAATGCCGATTCTAATCTGAACGCAATTTCCATGCGTTTACAGGATTTGATTGCTGAACTGGAAGATATTTCAAGAGATTCGGACAGGCAGTTAAATCAATTGGAAGGTGATCCGGAAGCCCTGTTTCGTTTGACGGAATCCCTGGATGAATACAATAAAATTCTAAAAAAGCATCATTTTTCCACGCAGGAAGAGTTGAGTGCTTATTTCAATACACTTGAAAGCAAACTGGAAGAATCGGATTCCTCTGATGAGCGCATTGCCGAGCTGACAAAGGAAATTGATGAGAAAGAAAAAGAATTGCTTCAATTGTCGGATAAGTTGTTTGAGAAACGTTCAGCCGTTATCACAAAACTGGAAGCTTATTTGCTGGAGCTGCTGACCGAAATGAAAATGGAGCATTCGCGTTTCCAGGTCTCACTTACCCGGTCAGAAAAGTTGGATTCCAATGGAGGAATGGCTATTCAAATCCTCTTTTCCGCCAATAAAGGATTGGAATTGAAGCCGATCGAAAAAGCAGCAAGCGGCGGAGAATTATCACGTGTGATGCTGGCAATTCAGCTGATCATGAGTGAGAAAAAATCACTTCCGACCTTAATCCTGGATGAGATTGATACAGGAGTTTCAGGTGAAGTTGCTTTAAGAATGGGGAAATTGCTTAAACAAATGGGAAAACATTTACAGGTTTTTGCAATTACACACTTGCCACAGGTTGCGGCAAAAGGAGATTATCACTTTGAAGTTTCCAAATCACATGAAAACAGCCAGACCATTTCAGAAATCCACCAGTTGAACGATACGGAACGCATTGAAGCACTGGCCAAACTGATTTCCGGTGAACAGGTTACAGACCTGGCACGTTCTTCAGCCATCCAATTAATTGAAAATTAAGAATCGAGTTCCGCACGTCCTCCTTTTCAATTTTTACATTATCAATTTTCAATTTAAGTTAATTCTCTAACAAACACACAACCCAACAACTTTCTTTCCGTATCTTTATTGAATAAATACATGAATTATGTTTAAGGTTCTTTGTTTAACACTTTCATTGGCTGCAATCAACTTTACATCTCAGGCGATGCATTCGGAACAATCCGTTTATTCGGCATCGGGAGAAGTAATTAAAATGCGTGTACAGGGGCACCGTGTATCTTGCGATCCAAATGCGGATGCAAAATTGTGCTATTCTGTTCAGAAAGGTGCAAGTATCGGAATGGAAAACTGGGAAGTGCTGCAACAACCCATTGAAGGATTTAACTTTGAAGAAGGGTACACTTACGATATGATCGTAAAAATTGAAATCCAACAAGGTAAAACCGGTCCTGAGAGATTCAAATACACCTTGGTTGAAATAATTTCGAAGACCAAAGAGTCCTGATTCTCTTTTTTCTCCTATCTTTAAATTATGGAGAGAAAATGGGTAATAACGGGTCTTATCCTGATAATAATCGCAATCATTTTAGGAGCATTTGGTGCTCACGGACTAAAAAAACTGACTTCGGATAACGATATTCTGGCAGCTTTCGATACTGCTACCAAATACCAGTTTTTCCAGGGGCTTGGATTTTTGATCATACCATTCATCGTAACCGGGTTTTCGTTCAGTGGAAAAGCTGTTTTTTACTTGTTGTTATTGGGTACCATTTTCTTTTCAGGAAGTATTTACGGACTGACTTATTCAAAAATTCACATGGGTGGTTCTTTGTCTAAAGCGTTTGGTCCGGTAACACCAATCGGTGGTTTGCTCATGATCATTGGATGGACTTTGTTGTTGGTTCAGGTAATCCGCTCACGTAATTAATGAAATTTACTGTAACTATATTAGGTTCCGGAACATCTCAGGGAATTCCAGTGATTGCTTGCGAGTGCCATGTGTGTACTTCCCGGGAACCGGAAGACAACCGTTTACGTTGTTCCGTCTTATTGGAAATCGGAGGTAAAAACTACGTGATCGATGCTGGGCCGGATTTCAGACAGCAAATGTTGAAATTCAAAGTAAAAAGTCTGGAAGCAGTCTTGTTTACCCATGAGCACAAAGACCATATGGCCGGCCTGGACGATGTAAGAGCATTTAATTTCATTGAGAAACGGGATATGGATATCTACTGTTCGAAGGCCGTTGAAGTTGCATTGAGACGTGAATACCATTACGCTTTCGAGGACGATAAATATCCCGGAATTCCTCAGTTGAATATCATTACGATCGAAAATAAACCATTTAACCTTTCGGGTACCATTCCGGTAATGCCTGTTGAAGTGATGCATTATTTCATGCCTGTTTTAGGTTTCCGGATAGGAGATTTTGCCTATATTACAGATGCTAAGACAGTAGAGCCGGTTGAGATTGAAAAGCTGAAAGGTGTGAAAGTTTTGGTTGTAAACGCACTCAGAAAAGAACCGCATGTTTCTCATTTTAACCTGGAAGAAGCACTGAACTTTATTAATCAGGTGAAGCCTGAAAAAGCCTATTTAACGCATATTTCACATCTTTTCGGGACGCACGAAGAAATCGAAAGAGATCTCCCTCCGAATGTGTTTGCAGCCTTTGACGGGTTGAAATTGGAATTTGATTGATTCGCTTATCTGGTACATAAAACAGGGAATTATTTGGAATTCAGTTTAATTCGGATTATAGCAGGAATATTCCTTGTAGGCTTGAAATTAAATTCTAAATTTGTCCTCAAATCAAACAATTATGTCAAAATTATTGGAAGGAAAACGTGGGATTATTACCGGGGCATTGGATCATAATTCAATTGCCTGGAAAGTTGCTGAAAAAGCACATGAACACGGTGCGACGTTTGTTTTAACAAATGCTCCAATTGCAATGCGAATGGGGGAGATTAATGAATTGGCCGCAAAGACGAATTCACAAATTATTCCTGCTGATGCAACAAATACAGAAGATTTGAAGAAGCTTTTCACAGAAGCTCAGGAAATTTTAGGTGGTAAGATTGATTTCGTGCTTCACTCAATTGGTATGAGTGTGAATATTCGCAAGAACATCCCTTACCAGGACTTGAATTACGACTTTTTCCAAAAAGGAATTGATGTTTCTGCTTTGTCATTACATAAGATGCTTTCTGTAGCTAAAAATATGGATGCGATCAATGAATGGGGAAGTGTAGTTGCCCTGACTTACATGGCGGCTCAGAGAACTTATCCTTTCTATACGGACATGGCAGATATCAAAGCAATGCTGGAATCAATTGCAAGAAGTTTCGGTTACCACTATGGTTTGGAGAAGAAAGTACGTATCAACACGGTTTCTCAGTCTCCTACCAAAACAACAGCAGGTACCGGAATCAAAGGTTTCGGTGATTTCTATGATTATGCGGATGCAATTGCTCCACTTGGAAATGCAAGTGCTGAAGACTGTGCAAATTACTGCATTACGTTATTCTCTGATCTGACGAGAATGGTTACTATGCAGAACCTGTTCCATGACGGTGGTTACTCTACAACGGGAGTAAGCGATTCCGTTTTGAATAAGTTGGGAATCTGATTTCAAAAGAATATAAAATACATAAATAAACCAATGGGGGCGTCTCGGCTTAGCAGAGATGCCCCTATCTGCTTTATACTAATTACTACTTTCGTAACGTTACTACTATAAAAACATTACTACAATAAACGAACCTATGAAAAAGACATGCGTCATACTGTTTGTGATCCTTTCATGTCAAACATTTGCCCAGGACTTAAACTTAAAAGGAGGAAGAGGAGGGATCTTTTCTTTCGGACAAAGAACTACCCTGAGTGCATTTAATGGAGATCACGAACGCCCCGCCATTGGTTTGGGAGGACAATTCAGAATTCAATTATCAGATCGTGTAAACACCGAATGGTTTATGGATTATTTGCCTGTTACCAATCAATACACGCGAAGAAACGATTTACACATCGGTTGGAGCGTGATGTTTTATTTGCTCAATAACCCCACTCCAAAAGTTCAGCCCTACATTGTTGCGGGACATTGCTTTGACCGCACTCTGCAAACAGAATTGGCTGATCGCAGCAATAAGATCGAACGTTGGAGTAGTGCCGTTCAAGGCGGTTTGGGAGTTCATTTCAATCTTACCCAGCGGTTCGATATTTCGATTTCCAGCCAATACATGATTCATTTGGGAACCGATATTCATTCACATATTGAAGAAGACGGAAGAGTACACTTTGAACAACATAAGGGTGGAGCTCTTGAAGGACATTTACTGACCTCATTGACATTAAACTATAAAATTGCAGACTTATGGAAATCAAAAAGAAAATAGGCATCTTGTTTTTTGGTTTCTTAACCAGTACAAACTTTACGGATGCACAGATCCTTGCAGATGGTCAGCGTGCAGGATTATTGCAGGCAACAGCGAGTATTTATCCTTCTCAGCAATTGAATTCAAAAGGCTTGAATTTGTATTTGGGTGGGTATATGAATTATCATTTTGACGATAAGTATAGCTTTCGGGGAGATATTTACCAATTCATCGGTGCGCAATCGAAACCGGGATATATAAATGATCATTTACAGATCCAGGCTGGATTTATGCGTTATTTTCCCTTCAAGCGACTGGATCCGTTTGTAGGACTCCAGATAGGTCTTTCTGCCGTTCAAACAAATGAACGGAGTGAGCGGATTTATAATTCAGCTTTTGCAGTAAAGGCCGGGTTGAATTACCATGTATATAAATTCTTCTATTTCTTCCTGGAATGCCAATACATCCATCAAACCGATCCATGGCATGCACGGCCTTTGGACCAGTTTATGGGAACGGGAGGATTAGGTTTTCAGTTACCTTGTAAGAACGTACGTCAATAACTGAAATGGGTATAAAAGGTTCAATAGTTCAATGTTTTGATCCTTTAAACCTTAGAGTACTTAACGTATTTAAACTTGTCAATTTTTCAATTGTCCATTTTTAATTTTTCGAACCCGTTGAAGCCTTTGAACTTTTCGTGCCATCTATCCGCCCCAATCGCAATTGGATTCCGGGTCCGAACAATTAAATTGCAAAGCCGGCTCTTCTTTGTCCCTTTCGATTGTTTGTTTGAGCAATAAAATCCGGTTAGCTTCCGGGTATGACAAGATCTTGGTTTTCAGAATTCGGTTTATTTCTGCCAGAACAACCGGTTTCGGGAACATATAAATGCGGTGTTCCATGTCGCCGATTACACGTTCACGAAGTGTTATCAGGTCTTTTTTGAAGAGGTCACTTTTCTTAATGACATGGAATGAACCGCTCAGGAACTTATAATTATTACTGTCGCCGAGAAGAGAACCACCGCCATAATCCCAGGTGCGTTCGAAAAAGTTGAGCCAGCTTGGATCATGTCTTCCCTGTTCGCCTTCCGCAAGGATTTTTAAGGCCATAAAATCGTCATCAGCTTCTCCTTTGGTAAATTGTGCAAGCTTTTGCAGGTCCAGGAAGTTATAGTCCAATACGAATTCAGTGCATTCTGCTTCACAGGAAGAGCGGTATGCAAAAGACTTATTGATAAAGCTCAGCGCTTCCATTCCGGCATAACCATCCTGGAATTTAGCCGAAACAGCTTTTTCGATGTCTCCGAATACCTTTTTACCATAGTGATAGACACGGGCAAAATCGGTATCTGTTTGAACAAATGACAATGAATCCAGGTAAGAAACCATGGATTGAACTGTTTTTTTTGGCAGGATTTTATTCAACTTTTTTACCTGATCAGCTGTCAGATTGCGGACAACCGGATTTCGCTCAGGGACTGTGTCAATAACCTTTTCTTCAGGCTTGTCTGCCACAAGTTCTTTTTTTGAATTCTTGTCAGAATCTTCTTTTTTGGAATCAGTTGAACAGGAGGCTGTAATTAAGCAGATTGAAAAGCAGAATAATAGTTGTTTCATCAGATCAAGTAATAAATGTCAATCTAAATTACATTATTTTTATGATGACATCATAAAATAATCCTTCATTCGTTAGAATAGAAAATGAAAAGTTTGACAAAGAGTTTCAAATCGATATTCCTTATACTTCTGTGTGTACTTTTTACTTTTCCATCAACCGCGTCTAAGATTTCTTCCAGGGCTCCCAGTTATTTCATTATCGATTCATGGGTGAGCGGTTTCGTTACCGGTTTGGCAAAAACGAAGGAGAAGCGCTGGAAAGCTGCCTGGAAAAGGGCGAATCAGAGCGCTAAGAACGATGCGCGTATTTGGGGTGGATTATTTGTTTCAGACACGAATTCCAGTTCGGGGAAACGCTTTTTGGAAGTAGGTTCCAGGCTGACTTATCAGGGGCCTCAAACAGGAATAGGTTTTTTTATGGCACATTTCTACAATACAGTATTGTGTAAAGTAAATACGGTCAGTTATCCGAATGGAAGTACGTTATTGAATATGAACGTATCATGGACCGGTATTTGTTTCGGGAATTACATCCTGGCAAAAAAGAACTGTTTTCCGGATCCGAACAACCGGATTTTTCAGCATGAATACGGGCATTATCTGCAAAGCAAACGGATGGGATTTGCATACCTGGTCCGGGTTGGACTTCCGGCAATTATGAGCAAAGGAAATCACGATGCACATCCGGTTGAAGTGGATTGCAACAGGGAAGGATTTTTGTATTTTAACGGTATCAACCCGACTTTTCAAAACGATTCGGCTTATTACGACAAGAAAGGATGGGACTTTCTCTACAATCCATTTCCCGACACGATTGGCATCAAGAAAAACAGCGGTAAACATACCTTTCAGTACCTGAATTATAAGGATTCCGCTGATCGACAGAAAATCGAATCACTGAAAGTGAAAGCAAAATGGTTTGATTATGCCGGTTGGGTCGCTTTTCCGGTTCCTGCAATTATCGGGGTTTGTAATGCTTCCAAATACAATAAAGGGCAACTGAAGGAACCAGTGTTGATTATAGTGGATTCCACTCCCGGTGGGAATAAATGAATCAAATCTTGCCAGTCATATCATAAGCAAGGTATCCGAACATTTCTTTCAATAGACCATGCCAATCGTTCATTGTACTGACATCCGGAATAAGTATCTCATCAAAGGCATAGGAACGGTTGGGACCGGTGTACAAATCTGTGGAATAGGTATCACACTGAACGCCGATCTTCTTGAAACAGGCTCTTGCACGACGCATGTGTTTTCCGGAAGTAACCAAAAGGATCGCGTTGGAATTCGGGAATAAGCGGTCCAGAATTTTCTTGGATTCTACTGCATTTTCGTACGTGTTTTTTGATTTTGTTTCGGTAATGATCACATGTTCCGGAATTCCCCAATGAACGAGTGTTTCTTTTAATTGGGAAGCCTCATGCAGTCCTTTGTCAAGGATGTATCCGTGGTCTCCGGTAATTAATATCCGGTCGATTTTCCCTGCTTTATAGAGTGAAATTGTTTGCCAGATCCGGTCAATTCCTCTTCGTGCACTCAATACTTTCAGGTCATTGTTGTATTCGGCCATTCCGGTGAGAACAACTGCAACATCGTAATGTTTGACAGCCGAAGAAGGGATTCCGAAAATTTCCCATTGTCTGCATACTTCCTTAAATATAAAGGTATTGCTAAAGAATAAAGCGATAAAAACAGCACAGTATTTTGCTCTTTTTGCCCGAAGGGACTTTTTTGAAAAGAAGGCGAAATACAAAGCGATCAGCAGCCAGGTATATGGACTGATCGTGAAAAGCAATATTTTTGAGAGAATGAAAAACATCGTTTGTTTTTGTGAAATCGGATGATCAAAAATAAAAAAATCCCGAAGCTGATATGACTATCGCTTCGGGATTTTTCAAACGAATTATTTTAGATTAGCGAACCAGGTGAACAAAAGTTTGTCCTTCGATCACTTTATCGCCTTTAACACTTGTGATTTTGTAAGTCACGAAATAAACTCCGTCAGCTGAAATAGTTCCGTCAACTTTCCCATCCCACTTCGGTGTCAAACCTGAACCCTGGAAGATAGGATTCCCCCAACGATTCACAACCTCGAACTCAATGTTTGAGTAGTTTGTAACTACAAACTCAAAGAAGTCATTGTCTCCGTCACCGTTTGGTGTAAAGATATTCGGAACAGTAAAGATCGGTTCCGGGTAGCTGCATGATCCGTCATTTGCTACTGCAGTAGGATCGTAGTTAATAGCCAATGGATCAGTACATCCGCAAGTTTGAACAGAAACACTTACATAAGCTGTATCCGAACAGTTACTTGCATCATATGCAACCAACATGATCGTAGCATTACCGGAGTAAGAATGGTTTTGTGAATTCATGTCGTTTACATTGATCACCGTACCGTCACCAAAATCCCACAGGTAATGTGTTGAATTCTGACTATTGTTTTCGAATGTCACATTAAACGGAGCACAACCTGATAAAGGATTTGCGTCAATAATTGCTGCAGGAGGATTTTTAATCTCAATTTGAACACTGTCCGAATCCGTACAAACATCATCAGTTACTGTAAAGTAGTACCATCCCGGAGAGCGGTTTGTCCAAACTGTAGAATTAATAAAGCTTGGGTTTGTAGCTCCCGGACCATGCCAGTTATACATCGGTTGGTTGTTTACCGCTGTTAGTCCGGAAACATACGCTACAACAGCACCGTCATTGATACACGCACTGGCATCATATGCAACGAGCGAGTCAATATTGAGCAGTTTGTTGACGACGAGTACAACACTGTCATTTCGGAAGAATCCACAGCCATCCGTAATCGTCACATGGTAAGTTATCGAGTCGTGCTCGGCACCACCGGTAGATAAGACTTGCGGGTTGTTTGTACTTGGAATGTCTGTCCAGTTTACAGAGTATGGAGGAATTGATCCGGCGATATTTGTAACCTGAACGGATGGATTTGTTGTAGGACAGTAAGAGTAAGCAAAATCCTGTAAGTTGTAATTCAGGATATCATCATACAATTGAATGGTTACAGGTAAAGAAGTACACTGGTAGTTCCCCGCTGTATCGTATACGTCACATGTAAATGTTGTATCACCGTATGGTACTACCCAATAATTAGTCGTGTCTCCCATTCCATTACTCCAGTCCAATACAGCAGTTGAACCACATGGAGCTCCTGTTGCATTGATAAAGATGTTATCCAATCCCCAGTTATCACAACAAGAACCTGAAGAGTTCGGTTGGTTCCAACGGAACATTGTATTGGTTGTTTGAGCACCTGCCGGAATGTTCACATTAAATGTGCTCCATGTTGTAAATGCTGTCGGACCTGTTGCAACACTTGTTGAACTTGTTGAAATAACCGTTGTTGTAGTTCCATCCGGAACATAATAATAGATTGTTATCCAGGTAGCTCCGCCATCGGTACTGTATTGAAGGGCAACACCTTCATCCATTTCATCCGGACCTTCACAAGGAGTAGGACCACCCTGAACAGAATAAACCATATCGAATGTGATGAATCCTCCACAACTGATATCGAAAGCAGCTGTGGTAATGTTTGGTACTCCGGTCGAAGTAGATGCCCAGTAATACGGTGTTCCTGTCGGATTTGGTCCACAAGGCGCACTGAACGTTGTAGCTCCACCAGCTGTCCATCCCGGAGGTAATGCAGAACCATTGAAGTTAAATGACTGGTTCGCGTTAATTAAGTTTGCAACTGCAACTACGTGAACAGAATCTCCCGGACAAATAGTAGTATCCGAAGGAGTAATCGTAATTGAACACAAGTTTGCTTGAGAATAAGCACTAAAAGAACCGATTAATGCTACGAAAAGAGTAATTATTAAATGCTTCATGACTTAAAAGTTTATAATTAGGTTTTCAATAGCAACTGCCACCGGTTTCCAGGATAATTTGTTGTTTGGATTATACAACAATACTGAAGTAGGACAGTTTCCGGAGTCATATTTCCCTTCAACCGTTTGGTTGGCAGGAATTTCAACCAATTTTCTTGCTTCCTGGCTGTTTCCACAGTTCACACATCCTTCGTTGTAATGAGCAGCTAAATTGTAAATTAATTTTACAGGCTTATTATTTGTGTTCTCTAATTTTACAAGTACAAATGTAAGTGGTTGCTTGCCTTCTGTCACAGTAGCTTTCTCTTCTTTTAGGTAAAACTTCACTCCTTTTACTTCTTTGAAGAAAGTCCATTCAGGTGTTATGGCATCTACAGGTATTCTTTCCTGAGAAAATGCTGTGCTTAAGCAAAGCAGCATCCCAACAAAAAACAATGTCGTCTTAACTAAAACATTTATTTTATTCATAATCTCAATTTTGATTCGTTGGTTATAAAACGAAAATATTAATTCATACGTTGCGTGAAGGTATATATAATTTGAAAAAATGTTTGTTTTAACAGAGCATTTCTGTTAAAATATCATGAATTTGATTCAAGCTGTTAGAAGTCTAAAGAATTATAGTGAAATAACACGTGTTTAGGGTCAGGGATTTAACTCATTTAAGCATGATTGAATAGTTGGAAATTCAAACCGAAATCCCTGATTGATTAATTTTTGAGGAAAAACATACCTGCTTTTTAAAATTAGCTCCGTTTCTGTTCCAAGAAGAAGCGCACCGAGTTTCAACATCCACTCAGGCTGATTCACAAAATAGGGGATATGCAGGCTTTTACGTAATTCTGTTTGAAAATCCTTATTCCGGACAGGATTCGGGGAACCTAAATTGTAAATACCTGAAACGGATTTTTCATATGCAAAAAAGAGAGCTCTGCAAAAATCAGTTATGTGAATCCAGCTGATGAATTGGTTTCCCGGTCCCATTTTTCCTCCCAGGCCAAAGCGGGCAAGTTTTTTCAATACCGGATAAACCCCGCCTTTTTTGCCTAAAACAATGGTAGAACGCACAAGGATTTGTTTGGTAGGAAGGTCCTTGAAAGCAAAAAATTCTTTTTCCCAGGCTCTGCAGACATTGACGGAAAATCCTTTTCCGATTATTCCAGCGTCCTCTGTGTTAGCCCGCTCCAGTGAATGTTCATAAATGGTGGCGCTGGCAATATTGATCCAACAAGCAGGTTTTTGCTCGCAATCCTGGATTGCTTCTCCGATAATTTTGGTACTGTCCAGCCTGGAAGCAAAGATTTCAGCCTTGTTCTTTTTGGTATACCTACAATTGACAGATTTTCCCGCCAGATTGATTACAAGATCAGCTCCTTCAAGATGATCGGCCCAGTCACCCAGGGTTTTGCCATCCCAAATAGCTTGTCGGGTTTGGGATGGTAATCCGGGAATAGGTTTCCTGGAAACTGCAATCACCTCAAATTCTTTTTGATATGTATTGACAAAGTCGATGATGGATTCGCCAATAAACCCGTTTGCAGCAAAGAGAACGATTTTTTTCATGGTCGTCGAAATTAAAGTTGGAATACGAGCGGATAAATACATACTCTGAACAGAATCCAGCTGAGACTCAGTTTCCACGTCCATTCTTTTAAATGGACACGTCTTTTGTGCTCAAAGAACATGAATGCAACTGTTATCCCGTAGCAGACAACCGCCAGAAACTCAACCTGGATTCCCGTAAGACTTACCAGCTGAATTCCAATACCGAAAAACAGGAGTATCAGTGCTCCTAGGAAAGAAGTGAAAACCAAATGTCCCAAATAGTCATAGCTGTTTTCTTGTCGGAAGCCGATGAACACAAGTGCCTGGAAACCGATTTGTGCAAGCAGGAGCAACAGATCATTTACGGGATTCATAACCAGGTAATCTGCCAGGAACCTTGTAAAATACCAATGAACGATCAGGTAAGTGAAATAGCTCATGGTACCGATAAAGATGGTTCTCCAAAGAACAGATTTAGCAGGTTCACATGCACAGCCGAAATTTCTTGGGGCGGCGGGAGCAACTATTCGTCTGTTATAGCTAAAGAATAAATAGAGTAGTTTCAACAACCAATTGATGGGTTTAAAATTTCCAAGAATCCCGATAATCCTGAAACGGTTTCCGAGGATCGCTACCAATCCGTCTATTCCATAAAGAATTTGGTTTGTTTGATGATTGATACAGGCAATTTTTGTCTGAGCGATGGTCGTATCAACTTCATTCGGATGAAGAGCGATGTACTGATTGTAAGAAATTCTTCCTTCCGTACGAATAATCCCGTATTTCACGAATATGCGTGTATACCAGCGACACAGCGGACAGTCTTCGTCATAAAGTAAGGCTATATTTTCCATGATATTTTTATTTATTGTTAATTCAAAAGTTTCAATATATTTTGAAAATTAAAATCAAAAAAAGAGAAGTTGATCTTTATTTGAACAAATTCAAAATTTTTCCAAAGAACACGTGTTCATCTGCTTTCATTAAGGTGCCCGAAAGTGAATCCAGTCTGCTTACCAGGCGTTCAATATTTTCAATGGTAGCGACAAATGAAATCGATTCATAGGATTGCTCTACTTTTTTGAGTTCTGCCAGGTGTTGCTGCAAAGGTTCCAACTCTCTGCGTTTACGTTCTTTTACAATGCGTTTTGCAACTTCCCACATATCCTTTTCTGCCCGGAAATATTCTTTGCGATCCCCGGTAATACTCTCTTTGTAGATTAAATTCCAGTTGGCCAGCTCGCGGATATTCATGTTGGCATTTCCCCTTGAAATGGAAAGCCGTTCCATAATATCTTCCGTACAAAGCGGACTGTCACTTACAATCAGCAGGGCATGAACCTGTGCCATAGAGCGATTGATTCCCCATTGAGATCCGAAATTCCCCCAGGTTTGAATAAATTGCTGTTTGGCTTGTTCTAATTCCATGAATCAAATATATACAATATTTTCAATAATAATTGAAAGTTTGAATTTAATTCTTCAAAATATTCAAAGTCTGTTGCTTACCGTTTTGTATTATTGTCAAATTGTACATTCCTGGGGTGAATTCATTTAAAGAAATACTGCTTGAATCCATATGGTCCATCGTGAGCAATAATCTTCCATCAGGTGAGTAAAGACTTAAATTTGCTTCACCGGGAAGTGTAATTTGAAGCTGGTCACTTGTTGGATTTGGAAAAACACGAACATTTAATAAATCCAAATCAGTTAATCCGAGTGTTCCATTGATGATCCCGATTGCTTCGAGGTCAAATCCACCGGATTCGAATGGGGTAGGATACGGATCATTGATAACAGTTCCGAACTGGTCTGTAGTTACATGTCCTGAAATTGCCCCGATCACATCAATGATTCTCACCAACGTTACAGCCGATTTATTCAGGTTCGGGTCATTTGGGAGATCACTTAAATCGAAAGGAGTTCCGTAACCAATGCGGTATTTTCCAGCCAGGTTGTTGATCATTCTGCAATCTGTATAAGTAGCATTGGATGCTTGTGTTGTCAATGGAACTTCTGTTGTAGATGGAAATCTGAAAAAGTGAACACCATCGGAACTGACTTCGACATGTGCCATTTCAATGTAGTTATCCATAAATCCGTTCTCGAAAACAGCAAAATCATAACCAGGTCCGTCCATAATAACCAGATCGAAACTCAACGTTGCAACACCGCTGTCACCCAGAGAAAGGATATCTGTGACATTTCCTGTTGCCGGCCCTAAAGCCAGATTCAGATTTCCATAACTGGCTTTATTGGACCCGTTTATCATTACCGTGGTATCTGCAATGTCCAGGAAGCCTCGTGTAACTGTTCCTCCACTTGCCCAGGAAACAAAACAGGAACTGTCTTTTTTAATTGCATGGGTACCCGCATTTCCGGGAGCAGGATGAAAACTTTGAGCATGTAAAAAGCCCGGAAGTAATGCAAGTATCAGGATGAACTTATTCATAAATTAAAATGCTTGTTGGGTTTAATCCCACGTTATAACTTGTTTCAAAAACTCCGTTTGGAGAAAATACGTGTACCTGTCCGGTTACGGTGTAATTCTTTGCGTCCAGACAATAGATCTTATTGGTGATGGCGGAATAATGAACTCCAAAGAGTGTTTGGATCACGGATGTTGGGATGTATTCCGGATCAATGATGGTTTCCGTATTCGGGTCGAAGAGCGCAATTTTATTGTCTCCCGAACTGAAATCGTGATAGGAGATCAGGAAGTTGGAATTGAAAGGCGAAATTCCACTCGCATCAAAGGTGAAGGATTGGGCCAATGTATTGGTATTGGCATTGATCCGGTGCATGCGTGAAGGAATACCGGCGTAATCGCCGCGTGTAATGACATATACATCTCCATTGGTATCCGTTTGAATTGAGCCCGGGTTTTTTCCAACAGTAATTCGTGTGATTTCCTGCAAATTTCCCAGGTCGATAACAGAAACAGTACTGTCCACATTCGGGAAGTTCAATCCACCGGAATTTGCTACAAACAATTTTCCGTTACTGATTGTAAGACCTTCAGGGTTTGCTCCAACCTGAATGCGGTTCGTAATGCTGAGTGAAGCCGTGTCCAATACATCCACATATCCATCATAACAGGTGATGTATGCCTTTGGTCCGTAGAAAGTAATGTAGCGCGGTTGTTTCGGGGTTCCGTTTGCCACCATGGAAATCTGACTGATGCTGTTCCCGGTTGAAACATCCAGGACTTCGATCGTACTGGAAACATTTACAATAATGTAGATTTTACCGCCGTACTTTTTCATGTCATTCCCGGTATCACCCAGTGAGCGATTTGTTTTTTGTTCAAAGAAATTGCCGGTATAGGAGCTGTTTGAAAAGTCAAACCACCCAAGTGTGGCATTGTTTTGCTGAAAAAGGCCCTCGTTCAGAACGAGCATTCCATGATGAAGTGTTTGCGGAGCATCAGGCTCTTCCACTTTCTTCTTTTTACAGGAAAAAGCGAGCAGAGTGATCAACAGTAACGGAAGTATTTTATAGTGCATATTGAAGTCTGAGATTAAAATGAGTTCCCGGCATTACAAAGTAATTGATATAACTGTATTGCCTGTTCATTATATTATTGACGGTTAAACGAAGGGTTAGTTCGCTTTTCCTGATTTTTTGCGTGTAAGAAGCCCCGGCATCCAACAATAGATACCCATCCAGTAAATTGGAAGGAATATTTTGGTTTAATGCGTACCGTTCACCTAAATAAGAGGTCAGAACAAAGAAACTCAGCTTTTTCCAGGAATAATCCAGTTCGGCACTTCCTGAATGCAAAGGTGAATAGCTTAATATGTGACCGTAAGTGGGACTATTCGGATCACTGATATCTTGTGTGTATTGGAATGTGTAATTGATACGCATTCCCAGGGTATGTTGTTGTACTTTTTTCTGAATGAATTCGGTGAATTCAACTCCCAGGGCGTCTGAGATGCCAATGTTTTGGATACTCCAGATAAACAGGTTTTTGGTTGGGATTGCCAGGATCTTATCGTAAACGTAGGAGTAAAAGGGTTGGATCATGGTTTGAGAAATTCCTTTTTTAAATGGAAGTGTCAAATCATAACGCAGGGAAGCAATGTGTGCTTTTTCCGTTCTGAGCTTGGTATTACCGATTTGCTGGTAATACAATTCATTGAACGAAGGTTGTCTGCAGGTATACCGGTAAACGATCCCGATCTTATTTTTGCTTCCAAGATCAAAACTCCAGGAAAGAGCCGGTAACAGGTTCCATTGGTTTTTCAAGGTACTGTCCCGCTTCTCGAAAACTCCCTGCACACCAACCTGGGCTAAGATCTTACCGATCGCTTTCCATTCGATTCCCAGAAGGCTTTCGGAAGTATTTCTATAGGGATTTCCAGTCAATGATTTCCCTTTCAATTCTTCAGAAATAAATGAACTTCCGATCAGGATTTCCAATTTTTCGGTAATGGAATAAGCAGCCTGTGATTGCAGGTCGAATTGGTTTGAGTAATAACGCGAGTCGAGATAACCCTGTGAATTGAGATAAGTGGAATCCAGGTACTGCAGGTTGTTTTTTTGATAGTTCAGGGAAGAAAAGATATCCCAGCGGTTCTTTTTGAATTGATGGTTTAAAGATCCGCTCAAACCATATCCGTTTAAATATTGCGCTGCGTTGCTGTTGTAAAAAATAACGGCCCCGGCTAAGTTCTTTTTATAGTCATTCCCGGAAATCCGTAATTGGAACCGGTGATTTTGATTGGGTGAAAATTGGGTTGATACGGTTCCGAAGTATTCCAATAAGCCGTTGTTTTCTCTCCGGTCCTTAATGGTTGTATTACCGTTCAGGTAGGTGTATGGATAAGCTCCGCCATAGGATCGGACCTTTCCGCTTAGGGTTCCCGCCCATTTTACAGTTCTTTTCTGCAGCATCAGGTAACCTTCATATTGATCAAATGAACCTGCCTGAGCACCAATAATGATGTTTCGTTGATTTGTTCCGACGTAAGCATGAACAGATTCCACATTGACGACCACTCCGGCCAGTTTTGCATGGATTGGAATTTGAGTTCGGGTAGGGGAAAGGGTGATTAATTCCAGTTTTTCTATGAAATCTACCGGAAAAGAGCTTAAATCTGCCTGACCGCTTTGAGTTGTTGAAACAGCAGAATGGTCCTGGACCAATGCGGTATGTCCGGCTCCTAAACTGCGAAAACTCACAGTTTTTAGTCCACCGACATCTCCGTAATTTTTGATTTGTAAACCGGGAAGCAGGCTTAGGATTTGTCCCAGGTCATTGGCCAGTTTATTCTGGATTTTGTCTTTAGACAGGTCGATCCGGATACTGTTTTCCTTCTCATTATTTGGTGAAATAACAACCTCTTCAATAGGGTTAACCTCTTGCCCGAAAACCGGACAAGAGGCTGTAAACAGCAGGGTTGGTATGGTAAATCTTAGAAACAATTAGATCTTGCTGATACGTGTTCGTGCAATTCCTTCAGAAGTACTTGTTTCAATAATATACGTTCCCGATTGAACTGTATTTAAATCAATCTCCTGGATTCCGTTTGTTGTCTGTGACAATATTAACTCTCCAGACAGAGCATATACATTGATTTGACCGCTTGCAGATTTAACGGTGAATTTACCTGTGCTCGGGTTTGGATAAACTGCTTGTGTTGTAAGATTTAACTCATTAACCGAAGCCGTTCCATATGTAATGTTATCCAATGCAAAGTATGCGGGAGTTAGGATTCCCTGTGCGTTGTGATCAGATGATTCCAATGCGAATTCCAGGAATTGAACTGCTCCAAGTGCTGCGAGATCAACCGTTTCCCATGTGTCTACAATGTAATCCTGAGTGCTGTCGGCAAAACGGTAATCAGCCAGGTAGAAAATTACGGTATCCGTAATAGTGCTTTGAGCATCTTTCCCAATGATCAATAAACGGAACCAGTCTTCCCCGTTTGTTCCGTCCGGGTTTCCCTGTGCATTGTTCGGAGAACCAAATTCTTTTCCGAATTGGTCACCATTCAACATGGAAAGAGCGGCATAAGTTGTATTCGTTAATTGAATACTGCTCAATACTTTTTCTGCCCCGAAATCGATCCCAATTCCACCACCATAATTGATCGCGTAGTTTTGGCTTGAATTTCCTCCTGTACCGGTGTAAGCTGAAAAGTCATTCGTGTAACCGGCAGTTGTTATGTCGGTTGAGCTGGAGTAGATGAATCCACCTGACCAGTAATCCCAGTCAAAATCATACGAGTTTTCGAAATAAACTCCTCCGGAAGTAAATCCTAGAGTGGAATCGGAACCGTCCCAATGACTGTTGGGAGCCAATGTTAAGTCGTCGAATGTAACGACAGTTTGTGCTTGTGTGTATTGGATGCAGAATACACTAACTGCAAGTAACATTTTTTTCATTGCCTTTAAGCATTTAAAAAGTGAGTAAAAAAGCAAATGAAAAAATCAGAGAATAAGAACAAACTGAGAGAAGGGTTCTCCCATTTCGAACTCGACTTTAATCTGAAGTCTTCATTCATATTATGTTCCAGGCAGGTATTCTGACTTCTCTCCGGCTACTTCTCCTTCCCATTTCCCGTACGTGGGGAATCAGTGGATTTATTGAAGACCGTTTGATAAGAGTTACAGCTGCAGATACAGTTTCGGATTTACACCGAATTCCCTATTGTCTTTTGTAAACTTACAATCGAACCTAAAACGGGGTAAAGGTATACTTTTTTAATTGAAAATGGATAATTGACAATTGAAAAGAGGGGTTCTTCTCTTTTCAACGGATTGAACTACTTTGAACATTCTCAGATCTTTTCAATTTTTGCATTTTCAATTCTCAATTAACTTTCACCTTTTAATAAGTTTCAATTCCTAATTCGAAAAAAAGATTATTTTTGCAACGCTTAAATAAATTTTCAAATGGCAGGAACTACCAGTTTTAATGATATTAAACGTCAATTCAAAGAGAATAAAAGACTTCGCTTGATCACTTTCGCAGTGGTTGGATTAATTGTTGGAATTCTTGGATACATTCTTTATAAACAATTTGTTTATGCTCCGAATAACCTGAAAGCAAATGAGGGGTATTACCGCGGGTTGAATTTGGCAGCGAAAGATTCAGTAGATGCAGCAATTGCTGAGTTGGAACCGTTCGTTAAGAAAAATGACGGATATCAGGGTGGTGAAGTAGCTGAGTTTACATTGGCTCGTCAGTATATGGCAAAAGGAGATTTCCAAAAGGCGTTGAAATTGTTGGAGGGAGTTTCTTTGAAAGATACTTACGGTCCGGCAATGGTGCTTGGTTTACAAGGAGATTGCTATAGTGAATTGGGTAAATTCAAGGATGCTATGGATACGTACATCGATGCTGCTGAAGTGAATGAAAATGAGTGGACAACACCAACTTATTTGTTCAAAGCAGGTCAGGTTGCAGAGGAAATTAAAGATTACGAGAAAGCGAAAGAGCTTTACGAAAGAATTAATCAGGATTACTATATGTTCGGTCAACAAAAAACGATTGACAAATACATTGCCAGAGTATCCAATAAATAATTAGAAACGTGGCTACAAGTTTAAAAAACTTATCAGCGTTCGATAAAGATACAATTCCAAACGGTGCCGATTTTTCAATCGGCATTGTTGTTTCTGAATGGAACGGTCATATTACTTCCAAATTACTGGAAGGAGCTATGGAAACACTTCTGAATGCAGGAGTGAAAGAATCAAATATTCATGTGAAGCAGGTTCCCGGAGCTTTTGAATTGCCTCTTGGAGCGCAGTGGTTGGCCCAGGATGATCAAATTGACGGAATTATTGCGATTGGTGTGGTCATTCAGGGAGAAACAAGGCATTTCGATTTTGTTTGTTCAGGAACAACCCAGGGGATTGTGGATGTTACACTAAAGTACAACAAACCGATCGGATTTTGTTTGCTGACAGACAATACCGAGCAACAGTCAATTGACCGTGCAGGCGGAAAACATGGAAATAAAGGTGTGGAAGCAGCCGTGACGGTGTTGCGAATGATAGAATTAAAGAAGACATTAGACTAAAGACAAAAGACTGAAGACCGGAATCTGTCTTTTGTCTCATGTCTTTCGTCTTTAATCTAAAAAAGATGACATTAATCAAATCTATTTCAGGAATCAGAGGAACTATCGGGGGTTCTCCGGGTGATAATTTGACTCCTATTGATGCTGTTCAATTTGCAGCGGCATACGGAACCTGGTTGAAATCAGTTTCAACTACCGGCAAACTGAAAGTAGTTGTTGGGAGAGACGCACGATTATCCGGTGAAATGATCTCGGCATTGGTTATCCAAACCTTGGTCGGATTGGGCATCGAAGTAATTGATCTGGGCTTGTCTACAACACCAACCGTTGAAATGGCGGTTCCTTATCACCAGGCAAATGGCGGAATTATTCTGACAGCTTCACATAACCCGAAACAATGGAATGCCTTGAAATTGTTGAACAGCAAAGGAGAGTTTATTTCCGGAGCAGAAGGAGAATTGTTGTTGAAGATTGCAACGGATGGAAGTTTTGTTTTTGCTAAAGTGGACGATCTGGGAAAAGTAATCAATGATACGCAAGCAATCGAACGGCACATTGAAGCGATCTGCGCACTTTCAGATGTAGATATTCCGGCAATTAGAAATGCCAATTTTAAAGTGGTTGTTGATGCGGTAAACTCTACCGGAGGAATTTCCGTACCACAATTATTGCGCAAGATCGGAGTAACAGATATCGTTGAAATGTATTGTGATCCTACGGGTCATTTTCCACATAACCCGGAACCTTTAAAAGAACACCTGGTAGAATTATCTGCACGGGTAGTCTCGGAAAGAGCCCATTTGGGAATTACGGTAGATCCGGACGTTGATCGTTTGGCTTTGGTAAACGAAGACGGATCTATGTTCGGTGAAGAGTATACCTTAGTTGCTGTTTCCGAATACATTCTTTCGAAGAGAAAAGGAGCTACGGTTTCCAATTTAAGTTCGACAAGAGCTTTGAGAGATATTACGGAAGAAGTTGGTTGTAATTACCATGCTTCTGCAGTTGGAGAAGTGAATGTTGTGGTGAAAATGAAAGAAACCAACGCCGTGATCGGTGGTGAAGGAAATGGCGGAATTATCTATCCGGATTTACATTACGGAAGAGATTCGTTGGTAGGTATCGCTTTATTCTTATCGCATTTGGCTCATAAAAAGATAAGTATGACTGCGCTTCGTGCTTCTTATCCGAATTATGAAATGGCGAAGAAAAAAATCGATCTGACTCCGGGAATTGACGTGGATGCGATTTTGGTGAAAATGGCCGATAAATACAAAAATGAAGAAGTAGATACGGTTGATGGAGTGAAGATCTATATCGGAAAAGAATGGGTGCACTTGCGCAAAAGTAATACTGAGCCAATTATCCGTGTATATACTGAAAGTAAAGATGCACAGGCTGCTTCTGATCTGGCAGATCGGATTATCGGGGAAATTAAGGCGTTAATTTAACCACAAAGTTCACGAAGCACACAAGAATTTCTATGTGCTTTATGTGTTCTATGTGGTGAAAAAATATGGATTGATAATCAGGGAGATGTATTCGTTTGGAGTACATCTTTTCTTTTTTGTTAAAATTCTTTTGAACGAATTTCCCTTCAGGAAGTACTAAAGGGAAATTGATTCCTATGAAAAAAGTAGTTGTTCTCTTATTGGCAATTCTCCCAAGTTTCCTTTCACTTGCAGTCAACGAGAAAGAAATTATCAAATCTTCCATTAGTGAAGTAACCGTATATACAAACGGTGCACAAATTTATCGCAAAGCAAATTTTAGTGTAAAACCCGGAATTACGGAACTGATCATTGAAGGCGTAAGCCCCAATATTGATCCGAAAAGTTTACAGGTGAAAGCTTTTGGGAATGTGGTTCTGATCGATTCCAAATACCAGGTTTATTATCCGGAACCTGAAAAGATCAAGTTGGAAGGGCTTCCTTTAAAAATCCGGAAAGACATCAACCTCCTGCAGGACTCGATCGGTAATATCCAGTTTGATATCAAGGAAATCCAGGATGAGATCGATGTATTGAATGCTTCCAAAACCATTTTGAGCAATAACGGCGCTATTCGCGGGCAAGGAAAAGTAAATGATTCGATTCAACTGTTGAAACAGGCACTTGATTATTACCAGTTGAAAATGAATGAGATCAATAAGAAATTGCAGGTTTTAAACAGACGTATCAAGTCAAAAAACAGCATCTTGCAGGAAATGAATCAGCGAATGACAGACTTGCAGAATTACCAGTCTTCGAATGCACCGAAAGTTCCTGTGGGCCCGATCCACAGAATTGTTGTGACTCTGCAATCCAAAGAAGTCATAGCAGGAAGATTGGCAATTTCTTATTTGGCTTCGGGAGCTTCCTGGATCCCAACTTACGATATCCGAAGTGAAATTACTTCCGGGAAGGTGAATTTGGCTTACAAAGCAAATATCCAGCAAAATACCGGTGAAGCATGGAATGACGTGCAGTTGACTTTATCAACCAACGATCCGTACCAAAACAAGATCAAACCGGACCTTCATCCGTGGTATGTAGATTATTACAATTTTGAAGCTGTAAACGGAAGACTAAACAGTTATGGAGTTACAGCAGCACCTTCTGTAAGATATGAGAAAAAAGCAGCGGCTGATTCCGAAGTTTTCGAGATGGAAGGTGAAACAGCTGCTAATTTTACCACAGTTATCAACCGGGTGTTGTCGGCAGAGTACAAAATTGATTTGCCCTATACGATAGAAAGCAACGACGAAAGTCATTTGGTTTTGGTAAGAAACGTGGATTTGACAGCCAATTATCGTTATTACACCGTTCCTAAAATTGATCCGGGAGTCTTCCTGGTTGCCGAAGTATTGAAACTGGAAGATTTACAACTTGTTCCTGCCAGTGCAAATATCTTCTTTGATGGAACATATATCGGGGAAACCTATCTTGATCCGACTACCATGAACGATACCTTAAAGTTGAGCCTGGGTAAAGATCCGAATATCATTGCAAAACGGATTCTGCTGAAAAAAGATTACAAGGAAAAAGTGATTGGTGACGATATCGAACGTACCTATGCTTACGAGATTTCGGTGAAAAACTTGAAGGCAAATACTGTCGAATTGGTTATCGAAGACCAGATTCCTGTAACCACTAACGGAGAAATCGTTATAGAAGCGATCAACACGGGGAAAGCAAATTATGATAAAACGACAGGGAAACTAACTTGGACGGTTGATTTGAAAACCAAAACCACGGATAAATTTACCTATTCGTTTAAGATTAAATACCCGAAAGATCGAAATGTCATCCTTCAATAATTGTTTTGTAAGGTTAGCCCATTGTTAGGGTTAAGTGATCCCTCAGTTTGCCGGCTGGGGGATTTTTTGTTTAATTGAAAATGTAAAATTGAGAATTGAAAAGATTTAGAAAGGTGATTGAGTTGATGATGTTGGTCGAAGTTCTATTTTTACTTTTCAATTTTTACATTCTCCGTTTTCAATTCCTTATAATTCTTAATCGCTTCCGGATCGTAAGAGAAGAACAAATTCGCCCAAATGATCTTAGATAAAGCGTAGAGGTAAGGACTCAGGAAAATCGAAAGTCCGGAAATGATACCGATTTGCAACCAAATATTCGCCTGGGGTATAAACAAATTGAAACTGACCCAACAAGTCACAAAAAGTGCTACTCCAAGACCATAGGAAACGTACATAGCGCCGTAATAAAACCCGATTTCTTTTTCGTATTTCAGACCACAACTCGGACAATATTTGTACGTTTTACCGATATTCTTCATGGAATAAGGGTGGGAAAGAAAGAAATCACCCTCCTGGCATCTCGGGCATTTCATCTTGAAAATACTATTCAGTCTTGATCCTTTTCCCAATAACATTTCATACAAATTTGAAGACTTTACAAAGTTAAAAACACCCGTTCGAAGAAAAAGTGATTTGCATCAGTTTTATTCTTTTTTATAAAAATCCTTTTTTTTGAAACCTTTTGCTGCTTCTCGCGTTAAAAGATATAACGGATCAATTATTAACATCTACAGGTTAAGGGAAAGAGGCTAAGTGCAGTTGCATTTGGCCTTTTTCTTTTTAATTACTTTTCTCTCCCCACAGAAATGAGAGTTTAAATGTTAAAATTTAAACTTATTTAATAAGAATCTGTAAATTAGGAGTGCTAAAACTAGAAAATGAAAAAAACTCTCCTTTTATGTTCCGCTTTTTGCGGATCCTTTATCTCCTATGCCCAAAATTTCCAATTGGATTCTGAAGATTCGAAAACAATCAGACTGACACAGCAGTTTGAAGAAAAATCATTTGAATACAAGGAAATCAGTGGACAAATGATGATCGATTTCTCCAAGTCTTTCACCGTTTTATCCCAGGAAAAAGGAGCTCCGGCTCTTCCGTTATTTCACACCACGGTGCAGCTTCCGGCAAATGGAAATCCTGAAATTGAGGTCACGTTTGATGAAGTAACCGTATATGAAAATGTACTCGTAACTCCTTCAAAAGGAGTTATTAAACGAAACGTGCAGCCAGGTTCGGTTGCTTACTCATTTGGTCCCGTTTATAACGAAAATGAATTTTATCCGGCACAAGTTGCAATAGTGAAAACTCCATTTATTTGGAGAGCAATGAGAGGAGCCGTTGTTGAGGTTTCTCCATACCAATACAATCCGGTAACAAAGCAACTGATTGTTTATAAAGGCATTCATATAAATCTAAAAAAGAATATAGCAATTTCAGGCGCGAATGAATTAACCGGACAAACGGATCCTGTCCTGCAGTCTACCCAGCAAAAAATCGTTTTGAATCCAAAATCAGAAAAGTATTCACAGGTGGAAGAGAGTGGTAGCATGTTGTTCATTGCTGCTCCTGCTTTCATGGAAGAAATTACTCCATTGGTGAATTGGAAGAACCAAAAAGGAATTCGTTCCACCCTGGTTTCAACAACAACTACCGGAACTACCGACACGGATATTCAAGCATATATTCAAAATTATTATGCAGCGCATCCGGAATTGATCTATGTTTTATTGGTTGGAGATCACGATGATATTCCAGCTCATACCTACGGGATGTCAGGTGGTGAAAACCTGTATTCTGATTCTTACTACGGACAATTAGCCGGCGGAGATTATTATCCGGAGTTATTTGTCGGGCGCTTTTCCGGTACGGAAGCAAATATTATTACGATGGTAGACCGAACATTGGAATATGAAAAGAATCCGATGACAGGCGATTGGATGGAGAAGGCTATTGGTCTTGGATCCGACGAAGGTGACGGAATCGGTGATGATGGTGAGCCGGATTGGGAACATTTGAGAAATATCCGCACGGTATTAATGGGGTATGGGTATTCTGAAGTTGCGGAATTTTACGACGGTTCACACGGTGGAGGAGATGCATCAGGAAGTCCGAATTCAGGAATTATTCTACCGGTTGTAAGCAGCGGAGTAGGTTTGTTTAATTACACAGGACACGGTGATGTGAATTTGTGTGTGACCGGAAATTTCCAAAGTACACACGTAAATCAGGCTACAAACAACGGAATGTATCCGTTTGTAGTTTCAGTGGCTTGCAATAACGGAACATTTACTTCAGGAACCTGTATTTCCGAAGCCTGGACACGTGCAACGAAAAACGGAACACCTTCGGGAGCAATCGGTGCAGCAGGATCATCCATTTTAATGGCCTGGGCACAACCAATGCAGACACAGGATGAAATGGCAGCTATTATCAGTGAAACATACCCGGAAAATCATAAAACAACTTTGGGTGGTTTATTCTATAATTCCCAGATGTCTATGCTGGAAGAGTATCCTTCAGGAAGCGGAGTAGAAGTGATGCAAACCTGGGTTTTGTTCGGTGATCCTTCCGCACAGTTCAGAAACAAGCAAACATTGCCTCTTACTGTAACTCATCCGGGGAATGTTCCCATGAATACAACAACGATTACAACAAATTGCATAGTAGATGGAGCTTTGGTAGCGATTTCTCAAAACAATGTATTGTTAGGTTCAGCTATTTCTTCAGGCGGACAAGCTGTGATTACGATTCCAACTTTAACGACCAATGATTACTTAGTTGTAACCGGCACGAAACAAAATCATGCAACTTATCAGAATACCGTTCAGGTTGCTAACGGTCCATTGGGTTTGACAGATTTGGAAATCGAGTTTTCGGTTTATCCGAATCCGGCAAATGACGAAATCCAATTACTTGTTTCAAATGGAATAGCTGAATCAGTAAGAATCATTGGTTTGGATGGGAAAGTGGTGCTTTCAAAACAACTTCTTAACGGAAGCCAGGAAGTAATTAATACTTCTTCGCTAAAAGCTGGGTCTTATATCTTTGAGGTTTTTTCCAAAGGACAAAATGTTCGTAAGAATATTCAGATTTTACATTGAAAATGATTTGAAAGCCTTTGGAATAAAGGGTCGTTCGTTATATAACGAAATCATAATATCATGATATAAACCAAAAGACCTCTGTTTCGGAGGTCTTTTTTTGTGCTTATCTTTGAGTGATGAAAGAATTGGATGTTTTAGTGATTGGAGCGGGAGCTGCCGGCTGTTTTTCAGCTATTAAAGCTTCTGAAAACTTCAAACATGCAAAAATTGCAATCCTGGAAAGAAGTTCAAAACCATTGGCAAAAGTCAAGATTTCAGGTGGCGGAAGGTGCAATGTAACCAATGTTATTTCTGAACCGGGCGAATTATCAAAACATTACCCGAGAGGTGAACGTTTCCTCAAAAAGGCATTTTACCAGTTTTCCAGTTCAGATATGAAGGCCTGGCTGGAAAGTAGGCACGTACCGCTGAAATTGTATCCGGATGGGTGTTATTTCCCACTTAGTAATGATTCGCAAACGATTATTGATTGTTTTTTAAATGAGTTAAGAAAAAATGGAGTTCAATTAATGTTGAATCAACGGGTTGAGTCGGTTAAAAAAATGGATTCCGGCTTATTTGAAGTACAAACTCCCGAAGATACATTCTACTCCAAAACTGTTATTGTTACCACAGGCGGTCAACCTAAAATTTCGGGCTTTGAACTGCTAAAAGCATTTAACCTGATGATCGTTTCACCTGTTCCATCCTTGTTCACGTTCAATATGCCAAATGAACCGATCAAGGAATTAATGGGAATTGTCCAGGAAAATGCATTGGTGAAAATAATCGGGGAAAAGTGGACAACGAACGGACCTTTGCTGATCACGCATTGGGGAATGAGTGGTCCGGCGGTACTGAAATCGTCTGCATTCGGGGCCCGGATTTTTGAATTGAAAGGATACAAGTCTCCGATTGCTGTCAATTGGACAGGTGAAGAGAACCAGGAGCTTGTCCGGGAAATCATCCAGCAATTTGTAAAATCCAATAAATTAGTTGTAAATACCCCACTTTATGCTATTAAATCAAGATTATGGGCTTATCTTGTTGAAAAAGCGGGGATCCCAAACCAATTTAAATGTTCTGAGTTAACAACGAAACATCAGAATAAATTGTTGGAAGTTTTAGTGAATGATTTGTACCTGATGGAAGGAAAAACGACATTTAAAGAAGAGTTTGTAACTGCCGGTGGAGTTGACTTGAATGAGATCAATGTACAAACAATGGAGTCGAAGAAAGTTCCCGGGTTGTTTTTTGCCGGCGAAATCCTGGATATTGATGGGATTACCGGAGGATTTAATTTCCAGGCCGCGTGGACAACTGCTGCGATTGCCGGAAAAAATGTATTACAAAATAAGTAGAAGATGAATCGAATTGCAGGAATACTGATCCTTGGGTTGCTGGTTTCATGTCATACACCTAAAAAAACGGCAAACGAGCAGCCAAAAACCGAAACAGGTAAGGAAACTCCCAATACAGCGGAGCAAGCCAATGAAATGTATTACCTGGGGGAGGTTCAACTGCTTGATTGTGGAGTAATTATTGAAGTTTCTACCGGTGCTCCAGGAGCTGAAAAGAAATATAAGTTCTCTCCAACGAATTTAGATCCCAAGTTGCAGGTAGATAAATTGCGTTTAAAGTTAAAGTTTAAGGCGCTCGATGAGAGAGGTACGGGGTGTTCGGAGTTTAAAGCAATTGAGATTAAAGAAGCATTTGCAGTCCGTTAATTACAACTCGTTCATCAAAACACGGTATAATTCAATCATGGATTCAATATCCTTCTTGTAAACTTTTTCCATTGGGGTATGCACGTTGTCTTCGGGCGCTCCGATGAAACACCAGTCAATCGGCAGATCCGATTTTTGAAGAACCGAGCCATCACTTCCTCCGGCGGATTCAACTTCCAATTGGTATTTAATTCCGGAGTCTGCTGCGATCGCAAGGATTTTGTTCAGGTATTTTCTTCTTGGCAACATGCTGTCACGCATAGACACAGCAACTCCGCCTTTATGAACAACCCCGTGAGTGACCCAGGTAATATCGCAGATTAACGCTTTGATAACATCGTAGTTATTCATTAAGTATTTGGCGCAGGCACCAACGGAATTTCCTCCATGTTCCTCATAAGTAGAAAACACGATCGCTCCGTTTTCCAATGTCTCTGCCAATTGAAGTGCCACATAAACTCCCAAACGATTATCCAGATAAGGAGATTGGATGTATTCCTTTGTTTCTTTGAAGTTTGGCTTAAACGAAAGCAAAGTCCCGCGATCAACTATCCGATCATACGACAACTGCAGGCGTTGCTGATTGTGTTCGTTTTCAAAAATCATCAATTCACCTTCAATGATTCCTTGTGAGTCATTTCCAACAAGAAGTGTCCCATCAATGTTTTTTGGTCCGCCAACACGAATGAGTTCATTTTCGTAGCCAACAGAATAGCCAATGGTATCCATATGCGCATACACCGCCGTTCGGGGAGTTCCGAAAACCAGTATCAAGGCATCCTGGAATCCGGTACCATCAATAATGTGGGGTTTTGATTTCCATTGCCCGGAATGTTTGAGTACGTATTCTTTTATGAATGATTTGATGCGAGATTCATCACTTGCTACTCCCTGGATACTGATAATTTCCTGAAGTAATTGACTATTGGATAATTCCATGATTTTCTATTCTGATATGTTTTTCTTCCGGCAGAAGTAAATTTAATTCTTCCAATTGCTGCAATAGCTTTAATTCTGAGACCGGTAAATGAATACTGAGCTTACAAGATAATTGAAAATCCTGATTGGTGATCCGCGCAGGACTATTTTTTAAAACGGACATTACCTGTGGCATTTCATTGTAGTCGTACGATAAAGTAACGAGTACTTCATCTTCCTGTTCAATAATCAGGGCATTTTCCAGGGCTTCTTTTGAAGCTGTGCGATAAGCATTGATCAATCCTCCGACACCCAGGTTTACTCCACCATAATAGCGTACTACGGCAATCAGGATGTTGGTGAGATCAAAAGATTGAATTTGTCCGAGGATTGGAGCTCCTGCAGAGTTTGAAGGTTCGCCGTCATCACTTGCCCGGTATTTTTTCTTGTCACTTCCCAATCGGAAAGCAGAACATACATGAACGGCCTGGTAATGTTCCTTCCGAAGACGTTGAATATGTTCTTTGATCTCTTCTTCGGTTTTACAGGGAATGGCAAAAGCAAGGAACTTGGAACCTTTTTCTTTATAGAATCCTTCACTTAGTTCGGTAATTGTTCTGAATTTGCTTTCCTGCATAAGGTGCAAAAATACAAAGAAAGGTTTGTATGGGATAGCGATGTTTTTACGGTGGTTAAGAATCCCGAAATTCCTACGGGGCTTTGGAGATCCGTTCCAGAATACCGAACGTTGGGGCTGGACAGTTCCATATTGTACTCAGACCTGTCAGTGAATTTTGTTTAAAAAGAAAACGCTCCATTTTCGTGGAGCGTTTTTTATTTATTGAATGGTTAATTTCTTTTCCAAATCTTCCAGGTATACCCGGAATTGCTTGTCAGTTTCAGAAAGGTTGATTACCGTTCTGCAAGCATGTAATACTGTTGCATGGTCTTTTCCTCCGCAATGAGCACCGATACTTGCCAAAGAAGATTTCGTCATTTTCTTGGAGAAATACATGGAAATCTGGCGAGCCTGAACTACTTCACGTTTACGCGTTTTTGATTTCAGCATCTCAATCGGTAAGTCGAAATAATCACAAACTACCTTCTGGATGTAATCGATAGAAACCTCACGGGCAGTATTCTTCACGAACTTATCGATCATTTGTTTCGCCAGGTCAAGCGTAATAGCTTTCTTGTTTAAAGAAGCTTGTGCAAGAAGTGAAGTCATAGCTCCTTCCATCTCGCGGATATTCGTGTTGATACTGTATGCAAGGTATTCAACTACTTCACGTGGAAGTTCGATACCGCTGCCATACATTTTCTTTTCCATGATGGCAATACGAGTTTCCAAATCCGGAGTAGAAAGATCTGCTGACAATCCCCATTTGAAACGGGACAATAAACGTTGTTCCATCCCTTGCATTTCAACCGGCGGTTTATCCGACGTTAAAATGATCTGTTTTCCATTTTGGTGTAAATGGTTGAAGATATGAAAGAAAACGTCTTGTGTTTTCTCTTTTCCGGAGAAGAACTGAACATCATCAATGATCAGTACATCGATCATTTGATAGAAGTGAATGAAGTCATTCGTTGTCTGGTTGCGAACAGCATCAATAAACTGGTGAGCAAACTTTTCAGAACTTACATAAAGGACCGTTTTATTTGGGAATTGGTTTTTAACACCGATCCCGATAGAATGAGCTAAATGCGTTTTACCTAATCCAACACCCCCGTAAATCAATAACGGATTAAAAGCAGTTCCTCCGGGTTTATTTGCTACCGCATAACCTGCAGAACGTGCAAGCCGGTTACAGTCACCCTCTACAAAATTCTCAAATGAATATGCAGGATTCAGGTTTGAATCAACGTTCACTTTCTTCAATCCCGGAATAATGAACGGGTTTTTGATCGGGTTGTCGCTGATGTTCAAAGGCATATTTACAGGCGCATTCTTCACCGCTTTCTTATTGGAAGCAGGAAGTTTAACCGTGTAAGGATTTGAATTGCTGGCAGAATTTTCCATAACAATACTGTATTCCAAATGCCCTTCCTGGCCAAGCTCTTTCTTAATTACTTTTTTCAATAAAGTAATGTAATGCTCTTCCAACCATTCATAGAAAAAATGAGATGGAACTTGTATTGTCAGAATGTTGTTTTCAAGCTTTACGGGAACAATCGGCTCAAACCAAGTTTTGTAAGCTTGGATCGGTAAATTATCCTTGATAACTTTCAGACAGGAATTCCAAATAGCGTCATGGTTGGCACTCATTTAGCAGGGTATTTAAAAGTTTATAATAATATGTTAATAAAAAAATAATCGGCGTAATAGATTCATAGCTCAAGTGTTAAGCCTCTGAATTTTTTAGTGAGCAAATATTCTCATAAAAAAGTGAAAAAAAAAGTTGTTTAGGGGTTGATTATTTGAAAAGTTTTGCTTTGTATTGAAGTATTGCTTTAATATCTGCTTTCAATTTTCTTAAAACCGATTGATTGTTCGATGAATATCTGAATTTCATAGTCAAATGTTAAATTTTAAGATTCAAATGAAAAAATCGCCTTCCTTCAAAGGTACGAAATTAGATTGCAATAACCTTGAATTAATCTATGGGAAATATACTTTTTAACGCTTTTAATTTCTAACTGAAAATCTAAAAAATAGTTACGACATTTAACCTGATTTATTTAGAACTTAAAATTTCATGAAAACTTCATTTGAATTCCCGGCAAAGGTGCGTGTAAGATATGGCGAAACGGATCAGATGGGCTATTGCTATTATGGAAACTATGCAGCGTATTTTGAAGTAGGAAGGGTGGAGGCCATGCGCTCCCTGGGAATGAGTTATCGGGAATTGGAAGAAAGTGGCGTGATGCTGCCGGTCAGTCATTTTGAAGTGGATTATTTTAAACCGGCATTGTATGACGATGAATTGACGGTTGTTACTGCAATTACTGAATTAAAAGGACCGCGCTTGTTCTTCGAATATACTCTTTATAATGAAAAACAGGAATGTCTTAGTAAAGGGAAAACTACACTGGTTTTTGTTTCGAAGGAAACGATGCGGCCGATCGCTCCGCCAAATGCTTTTGTTGAATTAATGGAAAAACACCATGCTTGAATCGACTTATTTTAAACTGCAATTACCCGAAGAATCCCATTTGAAGGGGTGGCTGACGGAAAGAGCCGGGGAAATCCGTATCGGACAGAATGTTTTGTTCAGAGGAAATTCGGATAACTGGAAAGAAAAGAAGTTTCATATCCTGGGAATTAAAGAAGATATCGGGCCGAGGCTCAATGGTGGTAAAGGAGGTGCTTATGCGGCTTTTGAAGCATTTATTCCTCGTTTTCTGGCAGTGCAGTCCAATCAGTTTTTGAACGGGAACCTGATCTGTATCCATGGATTTATCGATTCAAAGGAACCGATCGATGCCATTTCGAATATGCATGTGGATGATTTGGATTACCTGGTTTCAGATTGGGTAAAACAAATCGTTGATTGTGGTGGCGTTCCGATTGTAATAGGTGGTGGACATAATAATGCGTATCCGATAATTAAAGGAGTTTCCGAATCCAAAAGCCTTGCAATAGCTGTTGTGAACCTGGATCCACATGCTGATACCAGGGCAATGGAAGGGAGGCACTCGGGAAATCCGTTTTCGTATGCGTATGAATACGGTTTTTTGGGACATTACGCTGTTTTAGGCTTGCATGAGTCGTACAACAATCAGTTTATATTGGATAGTTTGCATGAAATGAAGGCTTTTTTTACATTTTATGAATCCTGGCTGGAAAAACCGTTCAAATTTCAGGCAGACATAGATAAGGTTTATGATTCCCACTTTCAAACCGTAATGGGGGTTGAGCTGGATATGGATTCAATTGCCTATATGCCTTCAAGTGCTTATACTCCTTCGGGAATTACGGTGGATCAGGCGCGGATCTATATACGGAAAATGGCTTCTCTTGAAAAAGTGTGTTACCTGCATTTACCGGAAGCCGCTCCGAAAAATGAAATGGATGAAATTGTAGTAGGAAAAGCATTGACTTATTTGGTGACAGATTTTGTTAAAGAGTATAAAAAACATCATCATTAATTCGTAATATTGGAATTGTGGCTGCACTCCGGGATATTACCAACAATACTTTTCAATTCGTCAGGGTCTTTTTCCCTTTCGTTCTTCTGGCTCATCATTTAAAGCACAACCTGCTCGCTTTTTTTTATTGGGTCTTCTTGTTTTTCCTGATTTCAGATCGGGTCGGGATTGGTTTTGGCTTGTCTTACCTGTTTTTATCTCCTGAATACCAGGGAAACACCAGCTTTTTTTCGTTCCTGCTGATAGGTTTTTCATTAGGGGGATTAACCATGGCGTTTCATTCGTATTCTTACATGCGTCTGGCTTACCGTTTTCCTTTCCTGGCAATGGTAAATAAGCCTTTTGTCCGGTTTTGTATCAACAACAGCATTATTCCGACTGCCTTTCTCGTGTTTTTTATCATCCGCATTATTCGTTTTCAACGGATGGAGGAATTTGAGTCCTGGCTGAATATCTTTTTGTTTGTTTCCGGGTTTCTGGTAGGCTTTTTTCTCTTTGTGGGAGTTGCTTTGCTTTATTTCTTCCCGATCAATAAGAATTTGTTTGAGTTGAAACGTTACGATGAGGACAAATCGGTGCGTACTACCCGCTGGTTGCGTTTTGGGAAACGGAACCGGATTAAAGTGAAAAGTGCAAACAGGCAACGATTGTATTGGTATGTCGGTCGCGGGCTTCGGATTCAGCAATGCCGTTCCACGAAGCATTATGCACAGTCTTTGCTTCAGTCTGTTTTTGACCAGAACCGGATTTCCACCACCGTTTTCGAAATCGCAACGATTTTCACTTTCATTTTGATCGGGTTATTCGGTGGGAAGACATTTTTGGATGTTCCGGCCGGGATGAGTGTCGTGTTACTGATGACAATTATCCTGATGTTATTGAGTGCACTGCAATCCTGGCTTAGGGTTTGGGCTTATCCCATCCTGATCCTGTGTTTTTTGCTGATGAATTATTTGTCTGAAACAGTCGAACTATTCAAGTTCCAGACCCAGGCTTACGGGTTGTCCTATGATCACCCGGCTGTTTATACCGATTCGACGATTTATGAGATGAGTAAGGACTGGAAAGCGCGTGAAGATGATTACAACAATTACATTGCCTACCTGGAAAACTGGAAAAAACAGACAGGGGAAGAAAAACCATTGCTCGTGGTTGTGAATACATCCGGAGGAGGTTCGCGCAGTGCTTCCTGGGTTTTTCAGGTATTGCGCATGTGTGATTCATTGAGTGATTTCAAGTCTTCCAGGCACATTGCAATGATAACAGGTGCTTCCGGTGGTACGGTCGGTGCCTCGTACTATCGTTCGCTTCTGCTTGAAAATTACCAAACAAAAAAGGTAAATTTCCACGACAAGAAATATTTTGAGGAGATTTCCCAGGATTTGTTGAACAAGTTGTCATTTGCAGCATCTACAAACGATTTGTTCTTTCGCTATCAATCCTCTTTTGAAGATTCCGAATACAGTTATGACCGTGCAATGGCTTTCGAGTCGGATCTGAATGAGAATACGGGACAACGCTTAAACAAACCTCTGAGGTATTACCGTGCATTTGAAAAAAAGGGAATTATTCCCAACCTGATTTTAACACCGTCTGTTGTAAATGACGCGCGAAGGATTATGATCTCATCTCTTGGGTTGAGCTTTTTGATGGATTCTGCTTCACCGGCTCCGGAGACTAATCATGTCCAGGAAAATATTGATATCCATTTGCTGCTGAAAAAACAACACTCGGAAAAATTGCGTTTGTCTTCCGCTTTGAGAATGAATGCGTCCTTTCCATACGTGCTTCCAATGACCAGTTTACCTACTATTCCTGAAATTCAGGTAATGGATGCGGGTGCAAGAGATAACTTCGGGACAAAGATCACTGTTCAATGGTTGATGAGATTGGAGTCCTGGATTAGTAAAAATACAAGAGGAGTTGTAATTCTTCAGATCCGGGATAATAAACGGATCATGTACAATGAGCAAACCCGTTCCTTCGGACTTTTCGATAAGTTTACAGCACCGGTTTCAAATGTATTTACCAATTTTCCGCGTATCCAGGATTATGACCAGGACGAATTACTCCGTTTGATTACGGATAAATACAATGTTCCTGTTCATACCGTGAACTTGAACCTGAGAGAGTTGATTAAAGACCGGATCAGTCTTTCCTGGCATTTAACCGAGCACGAAAAACTCAAAGTCCTTGAAGCAATTAGGCGTTCTTCGAATGTGAAAGAATTCAAGCGCTACCAGGAGTTTTTGAAAAAGTGAGGCTTCGACTACGCTCAGCCTCCGTTTAATATTTCTATTTTGTTTAGGGGTCAGGAGGTGACTGAGCGTAGTCGAAGTCAATCATGGTCCCACTTCCGTTTCGTTGATCCGGGTGTTTCGTTAATAATCCATCCCTTGGTTTTGGCTTCCCTGAAAAGGAATTTCCTCAATTTGCGCGGATAAAAGAATTTCCAGGTCATCCTGCTCCGGGAAAGGTCTTTTGTCACATCTGCAAGTGATAATAAATGATAGCAGGCTGCGGCACAGCGCATTCCGAAGAAAGCGTATGGATACGGGCCCTCTTTCAAAAAAGGAGTCGCATCTTTCACTAGTTTTTGTTTTTGGGCAAGAGTGATGGGAATGAAAATTCTGCAGGTTTTGGTAGTATCGCAGTAAAAAGTTCTGTAAAAACTTCGCTTGCCCGAAATAAGGTATTTCCCTGTGTCTGAGTTAATGTTTGTTGCAGCAACTCTTCCTCCCGGCACAAAGTGCATGACACTGTCATTGCCGATCATCAAGCCGATGTGTCCACCCAATTTTCCGCCAAACCAATGTCTTTCACCGGCTGCTTTTGGTTTTGATCCGTAAATGATTTCTACAACAAGCGTATCCGTTTGAGAGATGGTCCAAAATGGGGCTAAAACTAAGATGATGGCAAGTGATTTCATAAGGCTGTTTTTTCAATGATACAATTCTTCTTCAGATCCGTTTAAAAAAGTTTTTCATGTGTCAGAACGATTGATTCAAATATGTTGTATCACAATTCGTAATTAGGAATTCGTAATTCGCAATTCGAAAATGACTATTTTCGTTACATGTCTCAGGTAGCACAACTTTATAAGTATAATCCGGATGTTTTTTCGCTCGAAAAGAATTCTGAAGATTATTTTGCAGAACACTTCAATCCGTTTGAAGATATGAATTCGACCTATTGGCTGAATTTTCATTCGATGAAAAACAAAGAAGCGATTGTGAAATTGTGCGACAAATTGTGCATCGATAAACTGCTTCAGGAAGATCTGTTTGCAGAAAACAAGCGGACGCGGCTGGAGGAGTATTCCGATTATGTATTCTTCAGCATTGTTTCTGCACTTCCAAAAGAAGGATTGAACAACTATGATCTGAAAAAAGAGCGGATCAGTTTTATTATCGGGGATAATTACCTGATTTCTTTCCAGGAAAAGTCCTCGGACCATTTTCCAACTGTACGTGAACGAATTGAGTATAAACGGGGAAAAGTACGTTATAAAGGCCCTGACTTTCTCTTGTTCCGCATGTTGGAAGCAATTATCGATAATTACACGGAAGTAGTTGAAGAAATTTCATTGAACATTGAAAGGTTGGATAAAATAGTGCTTCGAAATCCAAGAAGTGAAGTGCTTCGAAAGGTGGAGTGGGAAAAACGGAAGCTTCTCGACCTGCGTAAGATCGTTTTCCCGATGAAAGAACTGATGGGGCAGCTGGACCGTGTGGAAAATGAAATGATCATTGAAGATAATATTCATTACTTCAGGGAGTTGAAGGATACTTGTTTCAGTTTGACCGATGAAATAGAATCACAGAAACAAATGCTCGATGGGATTGCAAATTTGTATTATGCGATCCAGGGTCAGCGCATGAATGAGATCATGAAAGTCTTAACGGTAACCAGTGCGATTTTTATTCCTCTAACCTTCATTGTTGGGGTATACGGTATGAACTTTGAGAATATGCCGGAATTGAAATCACGAAACGGGTATTTCATGGTTTGGGGATTCATGATCCTGCTTACTGCTGTTCTGGTATTTATTTTCTGGAAAAGAGGTTGGTTGAGGCGGAATAATTAAACCTGTTCGATCAGTTCATTCGCGTAGAGCATAAAACGCGATTCTTCCAGTAATTGATAGAGTTTTATCCATTCTTTATGGTTGAAAGCCAGAACCATTTTGGAAGTGTCGGTATGCATGTAGATTTTTTCACCGGTTTCTTTTTTCTCTTCGTAATGCATCGCATGGATGTTGTGTACCTGGTCTGAAAAACGGATAAATTCCTCGTAAGAAAGGATGAGTACCACGTTTCCGAATCCCAGATGGAATTGTTCGCAGTTTTTACATTGAATAAGGCACCCGAAGGAATTGTTGCTGATCGTTTTGTAATGACACATCGCATTTGTTTTTGAGGTAAAAGTATTATTTAGAATAAGTCTAAACAATACCGAAAAAACGGTATAATTTCTCTATACGAAATTAACCTCGCATCGTTCATAACTCGTAATAAATCATGGTGTATACAAAGCTTTCCGTTAGTATCTTTGGTAACTTGCAAAGAATCCGTTATTATGGCTGAAAATCAATATACTGAAGATAATATACGATCTCTGGACTGGAAGGAGCATATTCGCCTGCGACCTGGTATGTATATCGGGAAATTGGGAGATGGGTCTTCTGCAGATGATGGGATCTATATTCTGGTGAAGGAGATTGTCGACAATTCCATTGATGAGTTTGTCATGGGAAATGGAAAACGTATCGACATTAAAGTGAAAGATGGGAAAGTTTCTGTTCGTGATTACGGACGGGGGATCCCTTTGGGAAAAGTAATTGATTGTGTTTCTCAGATCAATACCGGCGGTAAGTACGACTCCAAAGCGTTCAAGAAATCTGTGGGATTGAATGGTGTGGGGACCAAGGCCGTGAACGCATTGAGTGATTATTTCATGGTTTATTCCGTGAGAGACGGGGAAAAGAAACAAGCTGTTTTTTCACGTGGTGAGTTGACTGAAGATTTGCCTTTGGAAAAAACAACGGAAACAAACGGGACTTATTTTGAATTTATCCCGGATGAATCGATCTTCAAGAAGTTTGCCTTCAAAATGCCTTACCTGATCAAGATGTTTTGGAATTACTGTTATTTGAATCGTGGATTGGCAATCTATTTCAACGGTGAAAAATACCAGTCTAAAGACGGATTGAAAGATTTGCTGGAGGACAATATGGACGGAGATCCTTTGTACCCGATCATTCACCTGGAAGGAGAAGATATTGAAGTGGCATTTACACATGGTAAAACCTATGGAGAAGATTATTATTCGTTCGTAAATGGCCAGCATACCACACAAGGCGGAACACATCAAAGTGCGTTCAGGGAGTCGATTGCGAAAGTGATCCGTGATTTTTACAAGAAAGATTACGATGCTTCTGATATCCGCCAGTCGATTGTAGCTGCGATTGCAGTAAAAGTAATCGAGCCGGTATTTGAGTCCCAAACGAAAACGAAATTAGGGTCTCAGGAAATTGAACCGGAAGGAAAGTCTATGCGTGCCTTTATCAACGATTTCCTGAAGGATAAATTGGATAATTACCTGCATCGTCACCCCGATGTTGCAGATACGCTGGAAAAGAAGATCAAGCAATCCGAGCGTGAACGGAAAGAATTATCCGGAATTCGTAAACTGGCGCGTGACAGAGCAAAGAAAGCAAGTTTGCACAACAAAAAATTGCGCGACTGCCGGGTTCATCTGACCGATCTAAAAGACGATAAAAGAGAATTAACAACCCTGTTCATTACCGAGGGAGATTCAGCGAGTGGATCAATCACGAAATCACGGGATGTGAATACACAGGCAGTGTTCTCTTTGCGCGGTAAGCCGTTGAATTGTTACGGTTTGACAAAAAAGATCGTTTATGAGAACGAAGAATTCAACCTGATCCAGGCGGCTTTGGATATTGAAGAAGACATGGATAACCTGCGCTACAACAACATCGTGATCGCAACCGATGCCGATGTCGATGGAATGCACATCCGATTGCTGTTATTGACCTTCTTCCTGCAATTCTTCCCGGACCTGGTGAAAAGGAATCATGTATATGTACTTCAAACACCGTTGTTCCGCGTTCGAAACAAGAAAAAGACCATTTACTGTTATTCGGAAGAAGAACGAAGAGCAGCAATTTCAGAATTGGGGAAAAATCCGGAAATCACCCGATTTAAGGGATTGGGAGAGATCTCACCGGACGAGTTCAAGCATTTCATTGGGGACGATATTCGTTTAGAGCCGGTTATCCTCACAAAAAATGCTTCGATTGACTCCATATTGTCTTATTTTATGGGTAAAAACACCCCGGAACGCCAGGATTTCATTATTGAGAACCTGCGTGTAGAGAAAGATGACGATAAAAATATGGATTCGGATACTCCCGATTCGGAAGAGGAAAACGCAGAAATTGAAAAAGCTTCTTAGCGCATGCTGTCATTCTCGATACTTCAGACTCCATGATATTTCGTCGGAAACTCGAATTGACAGCCCGTCAGTTCGAGTAGTCAGTTTGCTGACGTATCGAGAACAAGGGGAAAAGAAATTAAAATTAATCTTCAAACTATGAGTGAAGACGAAATTGGACCGGTAGACCCGGAAAATGATGATCTGAATAATGAAGAAGGAAGTGAAGAATCTTCCTTTGGTACGGACGATCATAAACATACGGATGAAAATATCATTCCATTAAGTGGTTTGTATGAGAATTGGTTCCTGGATTATGCCTCTTATGTGATCCTGGAACGTGCTGTACCTTCTTTGCATGATGGTTTTAAACCGGTACAACGAAGAATCCTGCACTCCATGAAGGAATTGGATGACGGGCGTTACAATAAAGTGGCGAACGTGATCGGGAATACTATGAAATATCACCCGCATGGTGATGCTTCCATCGGTGATGCCCTGGTTCAGCTTGGACAAAAGGAATTACTGATCGATTGCCAGGGAAACTGGGGAAATACGCTGACAGGTGACGGCGCTGCCGCTCCTCGTTACATCGAGGCACGACTTTCCAAGTTCGCGAATCATGTAGTGTTCAATCCGAAAACGACCAATTGGCTTTTAAGCTACGACGGACGTAACAAGGAGCCGGATAATTTACCTGTGAAATTCCCGATCCTGTTGGCACAAGGTGCTGAAGGAATTGCCGTGGGAATGGCTTGTAAGATCCTTCCACATAATTTTAATGAACTGATCGAACAATCGATCAACCATTTACGTGGAAAAAAAGTAGAGATCTTCCCGGATTTCCTGAATGGAGGAATGGCTGATTTCACCAACTACAACGATGGCTTGAGAGGTGGAAAGGTGCGTGTTCGTGCAAAGATTAAAAAGGTGGATAATAAAACCTTGATGATCAATGAGATCCCTTTTGGTTGTACAACCAGTTCACTGATTGAAAGTATCATCAAAGCGAATGATAAAGGGAAGATCAAGGTTAAGAAGATTGAAGATAATACCGCAGCGGATGCTGAGATCGTAATCCATTTAGCCCCTGGGGTTTCACCGGATAAAACGATTGATGCCTTGTATGCATTTACAGATTGTGAAGTTTCCATTTCACCGAATGCTTCAGTAATTGATGGTGACACACCTCGTTTCATGGGTGTTTCAGAGATTTTGAAAGTGAATACGGATAATACACTTCAGCTTCTTAAAAGAGAATTGGAAATCCGCTTGTCGGAATTGGAAGCACAATGGCATTTTTCGACCCTGGAAAAGATCTTCATCCGTGAAGAAATGTATATCGACTTTAAGTTGTATTCCGATAAGGAAAACTTATTCCAATACATGTATAAACGCTTTGAGAAATTCAAGAAGCAGTTTATTCGTGAGATCGTGGATGAGGATTTACAGCGTTTGACACAGATTCCAATGATTCGTATTACGCGCTTCGATTCTGATAAAGCAGATGAGTTCATTGCGAAGCTGGAAGCCGAAATGGAAGAGGTTAAAAAGAACCTGGAAAATCTGATTGAATACGCAATTGAGTATTTCAAGGACTTAAAGAAACGTTTTGGTGCAGGTAAAGAACGTCGCACGGAAATGAAAGTCTTTGATAACATTGCTGCTACAAAGGTGATCATTGCGAATCGTAAATTATACGTAGATGTAGAAGAGGGATTCATTGGCTGGGGCTTGAAAAAGACGGAAGCGGTCAATGATTGTTCCGAGATCGATGACATCATCGTTTTCTTTGATACAGGAAAATTCATTGTAACCAAGGTTTCGGAAAAGAAATTCGTTGGAAAAGGAATTGTGCATGCCGATGTTTGGAAGAAAGGCGATAAACGTACAATTTACCATGTCATGTACCAGGATGGTGCCGGTGGTGCAACGATGATGAAACGTTTCTTCGTGAATTCCGTGACGCGCGATACGGAATACGACTTAACACGTGGAATCAAAGGATCGAAGCTGCTATACTTCTCTGTGCACCCGAACGGGGAACGTGAAGTGGTTACAGTCATGCTTCGTCCGAGACCTCATCTGAAACGTTTACGCTGGGATGTGGATTTAGGTGACTTGCTGATTAAAGGTCGTCAGTCTGCCGGAAATCGCGTAACAAAAGAGATCGTTCAAAAGATTACACAGAAAGAAGTAGGAGGTTCAACACTCGCTGCACGTAAAATTTGGTATGATATGGTGGTAGGCCGCTTGAATGACGAGGGAAGAGGAAAATTCCTGGGCTCATTCAAAGGAGAAGACCGTATTCTGACACTTTATAAGAACGGTGATTATCGTTTGTCGACCTTTGATTTGGCTACACACTTCGATGAAGATATGATCCACATTGAAAAGTGGGTTGCCGACAGGCCTATTTCTGCTGTTTATTACGATGGTGAAAAAGACCTGCATTATGTGAAGCGCTTTACCTGTGAAGTAACAACGGATAAGCGGGTTTCCTATATTTCCGAAACAGAAGGATCTTATTTGGATTGTGTTTCAACAGCATTCAATCCGGTTGTCCGCATCGTTTACAATAAGTTGTTAAAAGAGACCAAGAACCTTCCGGATAATGAAGTTGCTTTGGCTGATTTCATCGATGTGAAAGGAATGAAAGCGCAGGGTAACCAGTTGACCAAACTGAAAGTCAAGGAAGTTGTTTTAACACATGAAATTGAAGGATCGGAACCTTGGCCGGATGAAGAACCGTTGGACTTGGAAATTGACAATGAATCCGAAGAAGCAGATACAGATGTTCCCGATTCGGAAGGAGGAGATGATAATCCGACAATTGAATGGGACTTGACAAAAGGATCAGATGATCCGGACGATCAACCGACATTGTTTTAAATAAATTGAAATCCTTCCGCTATACCGGAAGGATTTTTTTTTGTCCGGTGGCTGAGTGTAGCCGAAGCCACCGAAGAATTATCAATCGGCAAAGGGAACGATTACAGTTAAAATTATACCTTTTGGTATAATACCAATAAGTATAAACAAGTTCATGAAATTATACTAACAAGTATTATACTTTCCGGTAGAAAATACGTATATTTAGGTATGCAGGAAATTTATTCACCATTCATTTTTGGAAACACGGTTAGTGCAGAAGGATATACCAACAGGGAAAGCGAAGCACTTCGCTTAAAACAAAACCTGTTGGGTGGAATCAATACTATCCTGATTTCACCGCGTCGTTGGGGAAAATCCTCCCTGGTTGAACGCGTTTTGATCGACATCAATAAATCGGATAAGAAATGTAAAACGGTCCTGCTTGATTTGTTTACCGTCAATAATGAAGTGGAATTCTTCGAATTGTTTACACGGGAAGTGATCAAGGCAACTTCAACCAAATGGGAAGATTGGGTGCGCGATACGAAAAGCTTTTTATCTCATCTTGTACCTACGGTGCATGTCGGAGTGAATCCACACCTGGATTTCACCGTTAAATACGAACAGGAGAAGGTACGGGAATTTGCTGATGAGGTACTCAATCTCCCGGAGCGCATTGCAAAAGAAAAAGGAATCCGGATGGTTATCTGTTTGGATGAATTTCAGAACCTGACCAACCTGGTTGAATACGAACCGCTGGAAAAGAAAATGCGGGCAATTTGGCAACGCCAGAAACTGGTTTCGTATTGTTTGTTTGGGAGTAAACGGCACATGTTGGAAGCCATTTTCAATAATCCGTCCAAACCATTTTATCGGTTTGGGGATTTGATGTTGCTCCCGAAGATCAAAGAAGAAGCATGGGTGAAATTCATTCAGTCGAGTTTCAGGAAAACAGGGAAGCAAATCACGAAAGAAGTTGCCACGATGATTCCCCGTTTAATGAAAGACCATTCCTGGTATGTACAACAGCTTTCCCACTATGTTTGGAATCAAAGTCGTGAGGGAACAGTAGATAAGCAACTTATCCAAAACGCACTGACAGAATTGATTTTTGCAAATCAGCCGCTATACCAGCGCGAGATTGAAGGAATGAGTACTACCCAGATCAATTTACTGAAAGCAATCTATCAGAAAGAAAAGCAACTTACCGCAGCTGCTGTGATGCGCATTTATGCCTTGGGAACCCCGAGAAATGTTTCCAAGAACAGGGCAATTCTCGAAGGACGGGATATGATTATTAAAGATGAATCAGGTGTTTATGAATTCCTGGACCCGGCTTTCGAATTATGGTTCGGAAAACAGTATTTTCAAATATCATGGAATTTGGTAGCCTAGGCGAATTTTCGAGCGTACACATAAGATACAAAACTCACAGAAATGACCTTTCCAGGGTTGTAAACCTTCACGTATAAGAACAACTGTTTTTCAGGATGAAATTATGACCGAAGAGCCTCTTTTCTTCCCAAACGCTTCATGTGTCTGAAATGAGAGCCTAATGCCTTACCGGTAGTGGAATACGAATAATAATTCACCCCGAATTCTTCACATGTCTTCGCTACGATCTTTTGGATCTCTGGATAATGAATATGAGAGATCCGGGGAAACAAATGATGTTCCACCTGGTAATTCAACCCACCGACAAACCAGCTTACAAGTTTGTTATCAACAGCAAAATCGCTTGTAGTAGCCAATTGGTGAACAGCCCATTCGTTTTCAATAATCAATTCCTTGGAATGACAGTGTTCAAATTCAACATTCTCAACAACATGTGCCAATTGGAAAACGAAAGACATTGTTAAACCGAGCATCATGTGCATCAAAGTAAAGCCAAGGATGGTCCAGCCGATCCCCCAAACAAACGAAGGTAAAACAAGGTATAATCCGAAGTAAATCAAACGGGTTGTCCAGAACATGACATGGTCAAAAGGTTTCATGCGGCCAACTTCCACTGTGAACCTGGATCCTAAAATATAATCTTCGAAATCTTTTACCAATACCCAGTAAATGGTAGAAATTCCATAGAGGAATGGAAGATAAATATGTTGAAAACGGTGCGCTTTATAATGAGGTTGTGTTTCGCTCATCCTTAGGAACGGAGTTTTCGAAATATCGTCATCAATCCCATCAATATTCGTATAAGTGTGGTGCACCAAATTATGTTTTTGTCGCCACATAAATGAATCACTTCCTAAAGCGTTCATGGATAAACCGAAGAAATAATTGACACTCTTCTTCTTTGAAAAAGATTCATGACACGCATCGTGCATAATATTGAAACCAACCAATGCCTGCACAAATCCCAATAATCCCGATAAGATCAAAGCCAGGTATCCCGGAACAGGAAGAAGCATGATCGTTAAATAGATCGCAATATACGTGGTGATAATAATAACTGCTTTCAGGTATAATTTCCAGTTTCCTGAAGTTTCCAATTGGTTTTCGTCAAAATAGTTTTGAACGGATTTCCTCAAGGTGGAGAAGAATTCGCCTTGAGGCTTGGAAAATTGAACTTTTTTCAAAGGGCACTTATTTAAAATTCAATGCAAAGCTACAAAATAAAAGCGTTCATCCCGGATTAATCGATTGATAGATCAATGAATTACAAGTCTCCGGATGCAAAATTCTCTTTTTTTAACATGAATAATTAATTATCTTTGTTGCTCCCAGGGATGATTTCTCTCCTGCGACTGCAAATGAGGAAAGGATGATTGCTCTCCGTGACGAGTGATAGCAGCTTAAAAAAAGATTATTATGGTAACACTAGACAAATTGTCATCGGAAGAATTGATGCAGTTGGAAGATCGTTATGGAGCGCACAATTATCACCCGCTTCCGGTTGTTCTGGCTAAAGGAGAAGGAGTGTATGTTTGGGATGTAGAAGGAAAAAAGTACTTCGACTTCTTATCTGCCTATTCAGCAGTAAATCAAGGACATTGTCACCCGAAAATCGTTAAAGCATTAACTGATCAGGCGCAAACACTGACCCTGACTTCACGTGCTTTCTATAACGATACATTGGGAGTATATGAGAAATTTGTGACCGAATATTTTGGTTTCGATAAAGTACTTCCTATGAATACCGGTGCTGAAGCAGTTGAAACAGCAATTAAAATTGCCCGTAAATGGGGGTACGAAAAGAAAGGCGTTGCAGAAAATCAGGCGCAAATCATTGTGTGTGAACAAAACTTCCACGGAAGAACAACAACCATCATTTCTTTCTCCAGTGATCCGGATGCAAATACGAACTTCGGGCCTTTTACTCCGGGATTCATCCGTATTCCATATAATGACCTGGATGCATTGGCTGAAGCAGCGAAGCAGCCGAATGTGATCGGGTTCCTGGTTGAACCGATCCAGGGTGAAGCTGGAGTATATGTTCCGAATGACGGTTATCTTGCGGGAGCAAAAGAATTGTGTTCTAAGAATAATATTCTTTTTATAGCAGATGAAGTTCAGACAGGAATCGCCCGCACTGGAAAATTATTGGCAGTAGATCATGAAAATGTGAAACCGGATATTTTAATTCTTGGAAAAGCAATCTCCGGTGGAGTTTACCCGGTTTCTGCTGTTTTCGCAAACGACGATATCATGATGGTGATCAAACCGGGGCAACACGGATCAACTTTTGGAGGAAATCCATTGGCAGCTAAAGTGGCAATTGCTGCTTTGGAAGTTGTTAAAGATGAAAAATTGGCCGAGAACTCCGAGCGTTTAGGAAAATTATTCCGTACCGAAATGAATCGCATCATTGAAAAAACGGACCTGATCGTGAAAGTGCGTGGAAAAGGTCTGTTAAATGCCATTATTGTAAACGATACGGAGCAAAGTAAAACTGCCTGGAACCTGTGTGTGGAATTGAAGAACAACGGATTGCTGGCAAAACCGACTCACGGAAATATTATTCGTTTTGCACCACCTTTGGTTATGACCGAAGAGCAACTGATGGAATGTGTTGCAATCATCGAAAAAACAGTTTTGAACTTCAAAAAATAGCGATAAATTCTCAGTAGTTTATTCTTAACGCTAAGAACTAAATAATTGCAAAATCCTTCACAATTTAGTGGGGGATTTTTTTATGCCTGGAACAGCGTTTGTCTAACCAGTTTTGGATGTCTTCAAAAACCTGCTGTTTCACCTCTTCATTTAAAATTTCGTGCCGCATGTTAGGATACAAAAGTATTCCGACGTTTGAAAAACCATCTTCTTCCATGTTTTTGACTGTTTCCGAGACGCCTTTACCAAAATTACCGATCGGATCTTCTGCACCACTTACAAATAAGAATGGAAGTTTTTTGGAAATATTTTCCGCCCAATCATTTTTAGTCGATCGAACTGTTAATGTTAGCAAAGTATGAAATCCGTTATTGGTAAATGGAATACCACAAAGTTCGTCAGTTGTAAAAGCCAATTGATTTTCTTTATTGACACTTAACCACCTGGTTTCCGATGAATCTCCTTTAAAACGTTTATTGTTTAGATTATTGAAAAACCGATTGAGCTTTTTGCTTCTTTTCCGCGGTGCCAGCAAGTTCAGGAGGGAAAATACGGATTTTGCAATCGGTGCAATGAATTGTTTTCCGCCTGTCCCCACAATAATTGCTCCGTCAAACCGATAATGTGCCTGTTGCAATAAACATCTGGTGATAAAGGATCCCATGGAATGACCCAAAACGAAATGTGGAACGTCCGGGAAACTTTTTTCCAGTAAATCTGCCATTTTTTCGGCGTCGTCAACCACACGTTTTGCAGCATTCGTTGCATGAAAATATCCATGATGAGATGATAAAGCAGCTGTTTTCCCGTGTCCCGCATGATCGTAAGTAAGGACCGCATAACTGTTTTCAGCCAAATAACGTGCGAAATCGGCATAACGGCCACTGTGTTCCTGCATTCCATGTAAAATAAGGATTGTTGCTTTTACCGGTTTTTCCTCCGATTGATAAAGTGTATGGAAAATAGCCTGTTCTGTTCCTGAATTTGTTAGTTTATCAGTAAAACCACTTGTCTGTTTAATCATTTTGCTGCTTTTTGTGAAAAGTAAGTTAGCAATAAGATTTGGATCAAATCAGTAAATCAGGGACCTATTGAAAGCTTTGATCAAAAAAACATTAAAATATCCCTGGTTTTTTTAGACTCTGATTATCTTCGGCAAAAAAAATACCTATGCTATTTATTATTATCGGGGTGGCTGCATTAATCCTCATTCCGCTTATTGCCGTAATCGTTATTAAAAACGGACTTATCGCTAAAGAAAATCAGGTCGAAAATGCATTTGCATCGGTGGATGTAATGCTAAAAAAACGATTTGACCTGATCCCGCAGTTAACATCTTGTGTGAGCGGGTACATGACACATGAAAAGGAATTGTTGGAGAAATTGACAGCTCTAAGGTCCGGCTCAAGAGACACGGAAGCATTGGCGCAAGGGAATCATGAATTGCAGGCTCAGTTCAGTCAGTTTTTGATCAAGGCAGAAGCTTATCCTGATTTAAAGGCAAGTGAACAGTTTATAATGCTTCAAAGAAGTATGAATGAAATGGAGGAACAATTGGCAGCTTCCAGGAGAACATATAACATGTCTATTGAGATCTTTAATAATGCAGTACTGCAATTTCCTTCTTCCGTTATCGCCAGACAAAACAAGATGGAAAAGAAAGAATACCTGAAATTCAACGATTAACCCATGGAAATCAATTTTGCACAACTCCAGGCAGACCTTATTGCCGGAGATTTAGGAGTTCTGGAAGGAGAAAGAAAAGCATACGTTAAACGATTTTGGATCGGCTTTTTTATTTGTTTCGGATTACTCCTGGCAGTTCTTGGAGCATGGCTTGTTTCAGGATCCCGGAATTTTATACCTTTTGCTATTGCAGGAGGTGTGATTCTGATCGTTGGTTTGATCATCATGATTGTCAAGCATAACCGATTCTATAAAGATTTTAAAGCCAAATTCAAAGGAAGAGTAATTCCTGCAGTGGTAAAATTTGTAGATGAACGATTGGAATACGATCCGCACAGAAGTTTAATGGCCCAGTATTCCGAAAGTCGCATATTTACCCAGCGCGTTGACCGCTACAAAGCAGAGGATACCATTTCCGGTAAATTCGACGCTACTGATTTTGCATTTGGTGAAATTCATACAGAATACAAAACCGTAACAACGAATGGTAAAGGGCAACGGCAGGAGCATTGGCATACGATCTTTAAAGGAATGTTGTTTGTGAGTGACTTCCATAAGCATTTTCATGGAGAAACGATGATCGATGTCGATACAATGGAGCGTTACCTCGGAAAATTGGGACGCAAATTCCAACAATGGAATCCAAGCAGGCCAGGAGATTTGGTGAAATTGGAAAATCCGGAGTTCGAGAAGAAATTTGCTGTTTACAGTACGGACGAACAGGAATGTCGCTACATTTTAACTCCTTCCATGATGGAGCGACTATTGGATATGAGTAAACGGATCAATTTTAAGGTAGCAATCTCATTCCGTAACAACCAGGTGTATATCGCAGTATTCAATAACATGGATTTGTTTGAGCCATCTGTTTTTGGGTCCTTACTGAAAGAGGAAGATTACCGGATCATCATTAATACGATGAAACTCATGACCGGAATTATTGAAGATTTGAATCTCAACACACGTATCTGGACAAAAGAGTAAAAGTTTCCATTTAGGTAATATCGATTTAGTACACAGATTTAAATTGTCTGAGCAAGTATCATACTCGTGCAATTACAATTTATATCTCCATTTTCGAACTTGAATGCCCTGCATTAACTATATTTGAAGCAATTAAAACAGAATAGATTTGGCAACGAAAATAAAATTTGGAACAGATGGTTGGAGAGCGATCATCGCAGATGAATTTACAGTAGAGAACGTAGCAAGAGTAGCTTATGCAACTGCTCAGTGGCTTAAAAAATCCGACTGGAATTCGAAAATTGCATTAGGACACGACTGCCGTTTTGCAGGAGAGCTTTTTGCTGAAACTGTTGCTAAAGTGCTTTTGCATGAAGGAATTGAAGTGTTGATGTCCAAAGGATTTGTATCAACACCGATGATTTCCCTGGCTGCAAGTCAATTGGGTTGTGGATTGGGAGTTATTCTGACAGCCAGCCATAACCCGCCGTCATACAACGGATATAAATTGAAAGCACATTACGGAGGACCTTTAACGCCTGAATTGGTTCAGGAGATCGAAGATATTATCCCGGATTCACTTCCTTTTGATTATACTTCGGTTGACTTAAGCCAATTTGAAAAAAACGGGAAATTGCAAATCGTAGATTTTGAAACGCGCTATGTTCAGCATATCGAGAAGAATTTCGACCTGGAAGCAATTCGCAAATCAGGATTGAACTTCGTGTATGATGCCATGTATGGAGCGGGACAAAATGTGATCAGACGTATTTTGCCCGATGTTCAGCTGCTTCATTGCGATTATAATCCTTCCTTTATGGGACAGGCTCCGGAACCGATTCAAAAGAACTTGCAGGAATTGGAACGTTTCATTGTTGCTAAAGGAAATATTCATTGTGCCCTGGCAACCGATGGGGATGCAGATCGCATTGGTTTATACAATGGAAAAGGTGAATTCATCGATTCACATCACATTATTTTGCTGTTGTTGCATTATTTGGTTACAAATAAAGGAATGACAGGAAAAGTGGTAACGGCTTTCAGTACAACACCACGTGTGAAAAAACTCGCAGAACATTACGGTTTGGACTATGAAGTAGTAAAAATCGGGTTTAAGTATATCGCCGGGATCATGGTTAACGAAGATGTGTTGATCGGAGGAGAAGAATCCGGAGGAATTGCTGTAAAAGGACATATTCCTGAGCGTGATGGAATCTGGATGGGCTTGATCATTTGGGAATACATGGCTAAATCCGGTAAAACGTTGGATCAGCTGATCGAAGAAGTGTATGAGATTGTTGGAGCATTTAAATTTGAACGAAACGATTTACATCTCACGGAAGAGAAAAAACAGGCGATCGTTGCAAAATGCAGCAATAATGAATACAATACATTCGGAAAATATGCAGTAGCAGAAGTCGGGACCATTGACGGATGGAAATTCTTCTTTGATGATAATCGTTGGATGATGATTCGCGCATCGGGAACAGAACCTGTTTTAAGGACCTATGCGGAAGCTCCGACTTTGGAAGAAGTAAGGGAAATCCTGAAAATTACCGAACAGACAATATGTAATTAAGAAAATCCCCGTTCTGGCTTAGCCGGGACGGGGATTTTGTTTTAATGATGTTTATGGCCTTTTCCACGACCGGGATGATGGCCGTTTCCATGTCCGTGTCCGCGACCATGATGGTGACCATGATCTTTTATTATTACATGTCTCTCAACATAAACCGGTCTGGGTTTCGGTGCAGAATTAATCTCTAAATGAAAACTCACATTTGGTTTCGGTCTGCTCTCCACACGTATTCTTGCTTGTGCCGGTTCAGGATCACGGTATACATAATATGTTCTGCGGTGTTCCACATTGTAATAATACGGATGCTCTGAGGCGATCCACATTTCAATCCGGGGAGAACCAGAATAAACAAATGCAGAGTAACCTCCGGCCCAATACACAGGCTTCCAGTATGTATGTTCCCAAACGAAATAAACGCTTTCAACCGGATCGTAATACACGTTTTGTTTCGGATAATAATAATACCGGTGCTTTTTTGGAGGTTGTGCGTGGAGTGAATGCGTATGGGCATATAAACCTCCTGTAAAGCTTAACGCAATGCTCAGCATACATATGCGGGCAAAAAATTTCATTGAATCTTTCATGACTAAGCGTTTTGATTTGTGAATACCAGTTCAAGACCTTTGCCATTAATACTTAAAACGTCGTTAAAAAAACAAAATCGACCTGCAATCAAGGTGTTGTGAAAGAAGATAAAGAATGCATAGTTATTTCCGAATTGAAATTTTATTTCAAATTGAAAGAGCATTTTCCATATTGAAATATATTCTTTTTAAAATTCGGTATTCGTAATTCGGCTCCCAATAACTATCGGGACGTAATTATTATCTTAAATCACTTCCGCACTAACGTTTGTTATAATTTAGTCTTCAAAACTACCGCTTTTTCTTATTTTTGAATCAATCATTGTAAAAGCAATTATGGCCGGTTCAACTTTTGGAAATTTAGTTCGTTTAAGCACCTTCGGTGAATCCCATGGTCAGGCAATCGGTGGCATTCTGGAAGGTATTCCTGCCGGTTTTTCAATTGATCTGGATGAAGTGCAAAAGGACCTGGACCGAAGAAAGCCCGGACAATCGGCTATTGTAACACAGCGAAAAGAATCAGATAAAGTTCGATTTTTATCCGGGATTTTCGAAGGAAAAACACTCGGTACTCCCATTGGTTTTGTAATTGAGAATGAAGATCAACGATCGAATGACTACAGTGAAGTTGAAACCGCATTCCGGCCTTCACATGCAGATTTTACCTACCAACAGAAATACGGGATCAGGGATTACCGCGGCGGTGGACGTTCATCGGCAAGAGAAACGGTTTCACGCGTAGTTGCGGGATCGATAGCGAAACAGGTTTTAGCTCAATACGGAATCCGAATTGACGCTTTTGTAGATCAGGTTGGCCCGATTCAATGGCTTGGTGATTGGAATTCCGGGTTGAAAGAACTCAGTGAATCAAACGTGGTACGTGTTCCTTCTTTGGAACTGGCAGAGCAAATGGAAACACTTATTCGCGAGGTAAGAAAAGCCGGTGATACTATCGGAGGACGTATCCGCTGCGTGATTGAAGGAGTTCCGGCCGGGCTTGGAGAACCTGTTTTTGATAAGTTACACGCCGAATTGGGGAAAGCGATGCTTTCAATCAATGCTGTTAAAGGTTTTGAGATCGGTTCCGGCTTCGGCTCTATTGCGATGAAAGGTTCTGAACACAACGATTTGTTTACAACGGAAGGGAAGACCCGGACAAACTTTTCAGGTGGTATCCAGGGGGGGATTTCAAACGGGATGCCGATCGATTTCAGAGTCGCATTCAAACCGGTAGCCACCATTATGCAAAACCAGGAAACGATCAATGAATCGTTTGAAGCCGTTTCTCTGAGTGGAAAAGGAAGACACGACCCTTGCGTCGTTCCGCGAGCAGTTCCGATTGTGGAAGCAATGGCTGCATTGGTCATAGTTGACTACTTCTTAATTCAAAAAGCCTACCGTTAAAATGAATCAAAGCATAGAAAAATTCCTGGCTAAGAAATGGATGATTTTCTTACTGTTCCTTTCGTTGACTTATTTATTCGGAACAAAATCAGACAGGAGATACGGCTGGACAAGGGCTGCCGCTAAAGAAGCTACACCCATTCGCTCAGATGCAGCCGGATATTATGCGTTCTTGCCGGAATGGTTTATCTATGAAGGAAACAATTTTGCATTTCACGACAGTATCGGACTGAAATACCCGAATGCAGGTTTTGAAGACGGACTTACGAAAAACAAAGACGGATCATACCATGATAAATACTTTACCGGGACAGCTCAGTGCCTCACGCCGTTTTTCCTGATCGGACATACGCATGCCCAATTGGTTGGAGTGGATGCAGACGGATACACCTGGCCGTATATATTCTGGTTGAATGTAGGGATGGGGTTTTATGCAATGATAGGTTTGATAGCTTTATTCCTGCTCTTAAGGTGCTTGAAAATAGATTATTTCGGTTGTTATATTGCAGTGCTTGCGGTGGCACTGGGAACAAATTTCAGTTATTATACATATATAGAAATTCCGTATTCGCACCTTTTTTGTTTCTCTATTGTGAATCTTTGTCTGCTCCAGGCACTGAAATGGATCCAGGAGAATAAAACGAGGAATTTGCTGTTTTTTGGATTTTTGTTCGGACTTTGCCTGATGATCCGCCCAACGAATGCATTGATCCTTTGCATAATTCCGTTCTTCTTTCCTTCGAATAAAGAATTTATACGGAGAATCGCAGAACTCTTCAAAGCATGGAAAACACTTTTGTTGATGATGGTATTGTTCCTGATCCCGGTAATTATCCAGGTTTGGTTCTTTTACCTGCAGATGGGACAGATCAGACTAAACAGTTATTCCAGTGATGAAGGTTTTACCAATTGGAGCGATCCCTACTTTTGGGAAACACTATTCGGGTTCCGTAAGGGGATTTTTATTTACGGCCCGGTTCTTTTGTTACTCATTCCGGGGTTGGTTTGGATGTTTTTCAAAAACAGGCGCATGTTTGCAGGAGTCCTGATTTTTATCCTGTTGTCAACTTACGTATTGTCTTCCTGGTGGTGCTGGTGGTATGGAGGTTCTTTGGGATATCGGGCAATGGTCGATTTTTATGGTATTTGGGTAATTCCAATTGCTTTTTTGGCTCATTATGCAAAAGTGGTGGGCCGTATCTTGATTTTTGTGAGCGTAGGTTTGTTTGTATGGGTTTATCAAACCTATGAGTTTCAGAAAAAAAGAGAAATCCTGCATTATGATTATATGAATTATGGAATGTGGAAAACGGTTTTCATGCAAACAGACCCAAGGTTCAATTTTATGTTTTTTTCAGACATAGATACCTTACCCGCAAATAGTGTACAGATTGGTTTGCCGATCAATTTTTCCAAAGGAAATGAATTACTGGTCCCTGGGAAAGTTTACGGATATAAAGGAGAGAACTTCTTCCCGGAAAAAGCCTTTGCAGCAAAACGGATTCATCTGGCAGATCCGGAATCATTTGTGGGACTGCGCGTCACTATGAAAGGGTACTTAAATTCAGAGGGAGAAAATCCTTTTGTAATGACAGAATACTTCAAAGGAGGAGTTGCATTTGAGCGAAAGGATATGATGGCCGGTTCACGCTTTGATAAGATCAAAACCTGGCGGAACATCAGCATTGATATCATTCCTGATCACAGATGGAGCGAAGTAGATTCGGTAAAATGCAGTTTCGTAATGGGGGAAAAAGCACTTCAATTCAAGGACTTGCAATTGCGGATTTTCAAGTTTAAATAACTTGAAAATTGGATTCACAAAAAATGTTTTTTTTCAAACAAAAAGAGGCTTAAACAGATACTTTTCTGCCCATTATTGCTTAAATTCATAGGCATGGAACGAAAAAAAATAGTCATCATAGGTGGTGGCTTTGCGGGATTAAATCTCGCCCGTAAATTGGCTAAGTCCGATTGTGAAATTGTCCTGGTGGATAAACAAAACCACCACATGTTTCAACCCTTGTTTTATCAGGTGGCAAGCGCACGCCTGGAACCTTCCAATATTTCCTTCCCGTTCAGGGCCATTTTCAGGCGCAGGAAAAATGTAGACTTCCGTTACACGACCGTGAACCGTATCCGGCCGGAAGATAATGTCATTGAAACTTCAATGGGAGAGATTTCCTATGATGAGTTAGTTATTGCCACCGGATGTAAAACCAACTTTTTTGGAGACCCGAATCTCGAAAAATACACGTTGGCAATGAAAACAACTCAGCAAACGATCCATATCCGGAACACCATTCTTGCCAAGTTCGAAAAGATTATGTTCGTTAACACACAACAGGAAAAAGAAGAGCTGATGAACCTGGTGATCGTTGGGGCAGGACCTACAGGCGTGGAACTTTCCGGCGCTTTTGCGGAAATGAAAACCAAAGTCCTTCCGCACGATTATCCACATTACGATTTTTCCAAATTGAAGATCACTTTACTTGAAGGTAGTCCCAATACATTAAATGCCATGAGTGATAAATCCAGGACATGGTCCCGGAAATATTTGGAAAAGATGGGAGTAGAAGTCAGAACATCAACAGTTGTTTCTTCTTATGACGGACATAAGCTGATTCTGAAGGACGGGGAAGTTATTCCGACGCAAACCGTTATTTGGGCTGCAGGAGTTCAGGGAAATGTATTACCGGGTCTGGAAAAAGCAACCATGGTTAAAGCACGTTATACAGTTGACAGAAACTCATTGATTATCGGTTACACCAATGTTTATGCTATTGGAGATATTTCCTATATGGAAACAGAGAAATATCCGCAAGGGCATCCACAATTAGCGAACGTAGCGATCAATCAGGGGAAAACACTGGCAAGGAATTTTCGTGCACGCTGGTCGGGAGGAAAAATGTCTCCTTTCGAATACAAAGACAAGGGAACGATGGCTACTGTTGGAAAGCACAAAGCAGTTGTTGAATTACCCAATTTCAAATTCCAGGGTTATTTTGCCTGGATGGTTTGGATGGTACTCCACCTGATGCTCATTCTAAGTATACGGAATAAGATTGTGGTGTTTTTTAACTGGGCCTGGAGATATATTACAGGGGATACTTCTTTACGCTTAATCCTGCGGGATGAAAAAGACAGGGACATTCTTAGGAGTAATGATTGAATTTTAACTGAATAATAGAAAATAACTCCTAAAACCGTAGTTTTGGTTAAACTCAATCAAAACTACGGTTTGTTATATAGGTGCTGCATACTGATTTTCTTTCTTGGATTTTGGCTCTGTGTATCAGGCCAGGCCAACACCGGACAATTCATCAATTATGGAATGTCGGATGGTTTGTGTGAGGCTGTCTGTTCAGGAGTTGCACAGGATAGCCGTGGATTTTATTGGATTTCAACACAAGGTGGAATCAATCGCTTTGACGGGGCAAATTTTAAATCCTATTATCCGAGTGAAATGCTTGGTGAAAAGCAATTACTGGATAATTCCCGCATATTTTTTGAATATGCTCCGAATCTGCTGCTTTTAAATCTGGGAAATTCAGAGGCTTTTGTATTGAATACAGTTTCTCAGAAACTGATACCCGTAAAAAGTCTGAAGGGAAAGGTTACAGCAGATATTACCCGGATTGATAAAAACACACTGGCGGTATCATCCATTGATACGGTTTTCATTCTGAACAAACAGTTGGAAATCATTCAAAAGATCGCCCCACCTTTAAAGAAAAAGGGAAATGGGATTCTATTGAAAATGCTTTCCCCATCCCAATGCGTGATCAATTCTATCTTTGAATACTTTCTGTTTGATTTTAAAACCGGACGTTTTCAGAAATTTTCACCCGAACTTCCAACTGAGAACCTGTTCAATACGGGATATGAGTTAATACATGTAGACCGGGTTCGGGAACACCTGTATTTTGTAAATTTCTTCCAGGGATTAATTCAGACAGATTATTCAGGGAAAATGATCCGGACATGGAATTTGGCCTCCCTGAGCAGTAACTTATGCGGATTACCGAATAAGATTATTCCGGATGAAAATAACAAGCAATGGGTTTGGGTTTCCGGAACAATGGGAATCGCTCACTGGAACCTGGTAACACATCAGGCCACAGTGTATTCGCACAATGCACAAATTCCCTTTTCAATTGTAGATAACCAAACCAATAATATCTTCCTGGATCGCTTTCAAAATTTATGGGTCACTACCTATAATGGACTCAGTATGCTGAACAGGAATACTGCTTTAATTGATAATTGGGATTTGAAGTTGAGCTCGGATATTCCACTGATGAATATGTGCCGGATTTCCGGGAATGAAATACTTGCCGTTAAATACAATCATGGGGTTTATCAGATCAACGAAAAGAGTAAGAAAACAATTCCCTATCATAAAGAGCAATTATCCGGTTCCTGGTTTGTGTTCAGGGATGGATATCAATTGGTGCACGGTGGAAAAGGAACGATACTGAAAACAGTAGATCTCCGTTCCGGTCAAACCAGGGAACTTTCTTTCTTAAAGGATTACTTTATGGGCTCGGAACTGGTAACCATGGGCTTGAGACACAGTTCCGGAGATTGGTGGTTCAGCGCCAATTCAGGAGGAGGCTTGGTGCGCTACAATCCAAAAACGAAACAAGTGAGCCATTTTTCGAAAGCGAAGTCTTCTTTTACCGGATCTTATTTTATCTATTCGTCAGAAGCGCCCAACGGAGATCTTTGGTTTTCAAGTAATAAGACACAAATCCTTACACATTGGATTAAAAAGGAAGATCGTTTTGAAGAAGTTGATTTTGCTGCTATTTTCGAAAAGCAACATCAAAGTATCATTTTTTGTTTAACAACCGACAAAAAAGGAAATGTGTGGGTAGGTTTTGATGGGGGTGGGTTGGTGTGTTATCATGTTGCAACAAAAAAGATCACATTTTTCGGAAAAAAGCAGGGAATCCCATCGAATTATGTTTACAACCTGGTCTTTGATAACAAGGAACGATTGTGGATCGGAACAAAGAAAGGATTGGCTTGTTTAAATTCCGATTTGAAAACAGTCCGGGTATATGGTGTTGAAACGGGATTTCCGTCCGGACGTTTTGATCAGTCATCTTATTTTGATAAGCGGACAAACAGGTTATGGATTGCATGTGATAATTACCTGTTGAAGTTCTTTCCCGATAAATTGTTGAATACAAAACATCTTGAAATTGGGATTTTCATTGATGAGTTCCTGGTTTCCAATCAAAAACAAGCGTTGAAAAACGGGAAGTCCTATTATTTTCCACCGGACCAGAATACAGTGCAGCTAACCTTTACACCTTTGAATTCCCCTGGTAAGGAAAAGATAGAATACAGTTATTTGCTGGAAGGAGCATCCGGAAATTGGGTTTCAATCGGAACAAACTCAAGTGTAAACTTTCCATCCCTCCCGTATGGGACTTATATTTTTCATTTGCGTGGTAAAATTCCCGGAACGAAAACATGGGTGTACTTGAAAAGTCCCTTGCGCTTTGAGATTGCAACTCCCTGGTATCGTACCTGGTGGTTTAAAACACTCCTTTTTCTGGCAATCTCCGGATTGATATTTTTCGTTACCCGGATGTACTTTTTGCGCAAAATCGAGAAACAAAGAGGTATTCTTGAAAAACAACGCGCAGTTCAAAATGAACGGGACCGGATTGCATATGATATGCATGACGATTTGGGAAGCGGTTTGACGAAGATTTCGTATTTGAGTAAAGAAGCAATTCGTAAAACAGAGAATCGTGCAGAGATCGATCGGATCAATGAAACATCTCTTGAATTGGTCAAAAACATGAGCGAATTGATTTGGGCCATGAAGGTGGAGAATGATTCATTGGCCGACCTGATGAGTTATTTACGGCATTATGCCATGGAGTATTTTGATGTCAACAAAATTGATGTTCAAATGGAATTGGATGAATTTCCGGAAGATCAGCAGATTTCAGGTGAAATTCGAAGACAGGTCTTTTTGATCTTCAAGGAAGCGTTGCATAATATTGTAAAGCATGCTGAAACGGAACGTGTTTTCATTCGGATTGAGGTAAAAGGACAACTGCGTATCCTAATTCGTGATTACGGAAAAGGATTGAAAAACAATCCGGAAAACCATCGCTCAGGAAATGGAATGAAGACCATGCAGGAACGCACGAGAAGATTACACGGAAAAATGGAATTGAAGAACAGTGATGATGGGGTAGAGTTGATTTTTGAAATACCTCTTGATAATTGAAAAATCAACCGTTTGTTTCATTGTTCCTGAACTATCAAAGTGCTTAATTTGTAAGGGAAATGATTGGTGTTTGCATCATAGAAGATATAGTGGATATCCAGCAGGGGTTGCGTTCGGTAATTGAAAGCGATGAGCGTCTGCATTGGATTCGTTCTTTCGAAACGGCGGAAGAAGCAATTGAGTGGATTCCCAAACTAAAACCCGATGTGGTTATAACAGATATCAATTTGCCTGGAAAAAATGGCATTGACTGTGTGTTTGAACTAAAGAACCTGGATGCAGGGATTCAGTTTATTATGTTCACGATCTATGAAGATAATGACCAGGTGTTTGAAGCTTTGAAAGCCGGTGCTACCGGGTACATCCTGAAAAATACCGCACCTGAAAAGATTGTTGAAGCAATTCTTGAATTATATGATGGCGGAAGCCCGATGTCACCTAAAATAGCGCGGAAGGTTTTACAGTCGTTCAGTAAGGCTGAGAATCCGGTTTTGCAGCTAATCTCCAAACGCGAACGGGAAGTACTCGATTTATTAAGTAAAGGTTATCTCTACAAAGAAATTGCCGACAAATTGAATATCACCCTCAGCACGGTAAAACGCCATTTAAATCACATCTACGAAAAATTGCAGGTTCAGAACAAAACCGAAGCAGTGAATAAACTCTACGGAAAGTAGACTTCGACTCCGCTGCGCCTATGCTGTAGCTCCTGCGTAAGCATTCAGTCTCCTTCTATACAGGTTAACTAGTTTTGGAAGGTCATGGGTCACTGAGCGTAGCCGAAATGAAAATGGACCAAACGGTTGATTGACACACCTTTCTTCACAAACTAATTTTGTTCAAAACAACGAATATGAAGAAAAGAATAAGAGTAGGCAGTTACATGTCTTTGTTGCTGCTGTTGGTGTTAATTTCATGTAAGAAAAATAATCCCGAGCCAGAACCGGAAATTCCGGCTCCGTCAGCTTGTAATGTTGTTCAGGTAACTCCTAATTCGGTTGGCGTTACGATTTCCACGCCAACAACCTGGTCTGCCGGAAATGTGTATGTTATTACAGAATATGTTACTGTGACTTCTGTTTTGACTATTGAGCCCGGAGCAATTATTAAACTGGATGTGGATGGGAAACTGCAGGTCATTAACTCTGGAAAAATCACTGCAAACGGAACGGCTTCTCAGCACATTACATTTACTTCCATTAAAGATGACAGTTATTGTGGTGATTCCAACGGAGATGGCACTGCTACTTCACCCCAAAAAGGTGATTGGCTCAATATTTATCTCAATGGTGGGAATGGGAATTCGTTTACTTATTGCGACGTTTTGTATGCCGGAAGAAATGATGGAGGCTACTATAATGCCGTATTGATTTCGATTGCAGGTGCTTCCTTTACATTCGATCATTGTACTTTTGCACATACTTTAAGTAACAGCAGTGCTTCTTCTGCATATACTTTTCATGGAGGGAGTTACATGAGTGATCCTTCCGTATCGATTTTTACAAACAATGTGTTTTATGATAATGACAGACCTATTTACTGTAATTCATATTACACCTTGGATCCCTCAAATACGTTTCACAATCCTTCCAATCCGAGTGAAAAGAATACACGCAATGGTATCTTTTCCTACATCTATACCAATCCCGCTAATGCAACCGTTTCCTGGAACATAACGGAAGTTCCTTATGTAATAGATGTTTTTTTTAATGGGGGAGGCAGTGGTGCCACAGGTACCATAAATATTGGTCCGAATGTAATTGTGAAATTTAGCAATAGCAGTTCAGGGATTTCAAGAGGAAGTTCCAGAACGGTTAATATAGGAGCAGGAGCAATTCTTACATCTTATAAAGACGATGCGAACGGAGGCGATACCAATGGAGATGGAAATACAAGTATCCCGGCTACCGGAGATTGGGATGGCTTTTGGGATTATCAAACCCAAACGTATGTATCAGGAGGATATATCCTTTACGCAGCTCACTAAACTATGACTCGAATCCCACATTTAGTTAAGAGTAAACACGGTTAGGTAGCAGAGCGGTCGGACAACTAAAATAGTCCGGCCGCTTTCTTTTTCAATTCTTTACAATCCGTACAGTCTCTTTAAATTCGTTCGATTGTATAATAATGAGATATAATCCGTTGGTTAACTCATTCAGGTCAATTACCTGACGAAACGTTCCCCGGGGTATTTTCCCGGAATGGATTTCCCGGATAAACTTCCCGCTTGAATCATACAATCGGATATCCATGCGTTCTTTTTTAGGTGCCTGAATTTCCAGGGTAGTGTTTTCAACTGCAGGATTCGGAAATGCAAGTGCTTTGAATTCCGTAGGATAAGGAATACCATTTTCATCTGTTTCAACAGTTGTGGTGGTTTGCTCCAGGAAATCGAGATAAACGGTGGTGTAAGCTGCGCCGCCTAAAACATACTCTTCCACAGTCTCAACTTCTTCAATAGGTTGTGGTTCCTGAACAAATTCAACGGGCAGTGCTCCCATGATGTAATCTTCTCTGGCAATCAATTCAATTGGAGGTGGTGGAAGTGCGGTTTGCGCTTCAATAGAAGTTGTTTGTAAATTTGAGACTTCTTTGCTTGCAATTGTATGGGCAATTTGTTGAACGGATTCGATTTGTTGTTGGACACGTTCGTCTTCACAACTGAATAATGCGAGGCCGAAAACGATTAGTAAGGCTGTAATAAACAGTTGTTGCGGATTGCGTTTTTGATGGGAAAGCCAAGCTCTGAACTCGCTGTTTAATTCCAGTTCCTGCTGAGAAGTCATGCGTACACAAAGAGCTTCGCCACTTGATTCAAGTAAGGTCAATTTGATCTCATTGAGAGATTGATTGCTGAAATCATGAACTTGTTTGGCGCATTTTTGGCAGAAAGCTCCTTTTTCAGTCGGAGTCATCTTGTTCCAGTTTTCAGAACAGGGTTTTTCAATTCCAATGTTTTTCATAGCAGCTGCAATTTGGGTTTCTAAATTGTTGTCGGTAAGCAAGATGCAAGCTAAGTGGTTTTTCCATAAACTTTCTTAAAAAGATTTAAAGTCTCAGGAATCATTGATTAAAATGTGGAATAATCGAATTGAAAAGGATCTAAAATGATAACTTTGGAATCAAATTCGTGAAAATATGATTCAACGCATACAAACCGTATACTTTTTATTGGCAGCTCTTTTAGTTGCAACAACGCTTTTTGGAACAGACCTGTTTGCTTATCACCAGGCGGGTGAATTTCATGCGTCGGCATACAAACTTTTCCGTGGTACGGAAGGGTTCAAAAAAGTAGACTTCTGGATGCTTTCGGTAATCCAGATCATTTTTGCGATCATGATCATTTTCTCGTTTAAAATGCGCCATCGCCAGATTTTTCTGGGTTGGATCCTGTTACTGTTGAATATTTTCAGTACCGCATGGATGGTTTTGGGAGCTGTGGCAGAGCCAATGCAATGTACGGCTTGTAATGAACCGGCTACAAACCTGTCGTTCGGAGTCGTTTTTTATACACACGCTGTAGTATTCATTTTTGTATTCCTTGGAATTCGGGGAGTGCGTAAAGACAAGAAAACGATTGATTCGTTGAATCGACTTCGTTGAAGGACCTGTTCGATCTTTTTGTTAACCTTTTAGTTAATTGGTTCACCAATATTTGTATACCGTAAACCATTTGGTTATCCCAAGAGCTATCGGGGGTTCACATTTTAAAGTAAATTATCTGGTAAATAATTTGTTATAGGTTGTTTGTAAACCTTTTAGTTAATTGGTTCACCAATATTTGCATACCGTAAACCATTTGGTTTATCCCGATCTTATTGTGTTCATGTTTTCAAGATAATTTTCTGATAAATACTTTGTTATGTGTTATTTGTAAACCTTTTAGTTAATTGGTTTACCAATATTTGCATGCTGTAAACCAATTAGTTAATTGGTTCACAAATAGATGCAGATTGTAAAATATTTAGTTATCCAAAGACCTATCAGGATATCAATAAGGCTGATCCATTAACTCATGAAAAAACATTCAATGATCCATAAAATCTGTAATTCGTAATTCGCATCTCGCAATTCGCAATTATAGTCCTATCTTTGCACCTCAAAATATTCGAACAGCATGAATTTTCTTTCCGTTGAAAACCTGACGAAATCCTTTGGGGATCGCGTAATCTTTTCAGATATTACTTTCGGGATTGACCAGGGAGACAAGGTTGCCATTGTGGCAAAGAACGGGAATGGGAAAACAACCTTGTTGCGTTGTTTGATGAACCTGGAACAGATTGATTCCGGGCGTGTGGTTTACAGGAATGATTTGCGTGTTGCCTTTATGCAGCAAACTGAAAACCTGGATGAAACCCACACAATCCTGGAGGCCGTTTTCTCGCACGATATGCCTGAATTGCAAATCGTCAAAAAGTACAACCAGGCGCTTCGTGAAGGAAATGAAGAAGCAATTCACGCTTGTTATGAGGAATTGACGGAATTGAATGCCTGGGACATGGAAGTGAAAGTGAACCAGATCCTTTCCGTCCTGAAGTTGAATGATACGAGCCTGTTGGTGGGAAGTCTTTCCGGCGGACAGAAAAAACGGGTTGCACTAGCCCAGGTCTTAGTTGCGGAAGCCGACTTTTTGATCCTGGACGAGCCGACAAACCACCTCGACTTGGATATGATCGAATGGCTGGAAGAATACCTTTCCAAATCCAAGTCAACGATCCTGATGGTGACTCACGACCGTTATTTCCTCGAAGTCGTGTGTGATACGATCTACGAATTAGAAGACAAAACAATCTATAAATACAAAGGAAATTTCTCTTATTACCTGGAGAAAAAAGCAGAGCGTCAGGAGCAATTACAATCCACGATCGATAAGGCGAGAAATACCTTTAAGAAAGAATTGGATTGGATCCGCAGACAGCCAAAGGCACGTGGTACGAAACAAAAAGCACGAATCGAGAATTTCCAGGATGTAAAAAAAGTTGCGAGTCAGCGAATCGATGAAGATGAGATCGATATCCCGGTGAAAATGGAACGTTTGGGTTCTAAAATTCTCGAATTGCATAAAATCGGCAAATCCTATGGAGATAAAGTCATTTTGGACAATTTCTCGTACAATTTTCAACGTAAAGAACGTTTGGGAATTGTCGGTAATAACGGAACCGGAAAATCTACCTTCCTGAATATCATTCAGGGAAGAGAAGAGGTGGATAAAGGGAAAGTAGTTACAGGAGAAACCGTCGTTTTTGGTTATTACAGCCAGGAATTGATCAAAGTGGATGAAGACAAGAAAGTAATTGACGTGATTCGAGATATTGCTGAGTTTATTCCATTGGAAAAAGGTCGCCAGCTTTCTGCTGCACAATTTTTGGAGAAATTCCTGTTTCCACGTCACATGCACTACAATTTTGTACACAAACTGAGTGGTGGTGAAAAACGCCGTTTGAAACTGATGACTGTTTTGATGGCAAATCCGAATTTCCTGATCCTGGATGAGCCTACCAATGACCTGGATATCTTTGTAATGAGTGTTCTGGAAGATTATCTGAGAACCTTTGAAGGTTGTTTGATCGTGGTCTCACACGACCGCTATTTCATGGATAAGATGGTGGATCACTTGTTTGTTTTTGAAGGCCAGGGTGCAATCAAGGACATTATCGGGAATTACACGGAATTCAGAAAGCAAACTGCGGCAGACTATAAAAAAGAGAAATCGGACGATAAGCCTGTTGAAGTTGTCAAAGTAAAACAAATCTCCGAAGAAGCTCCGAAAGAAAAGCGAAAGTTATCTTTCAAGGAAAAGAGCGAGTTTGATCAGATAGAAAAGGATTTAGAGCGCCTGGAAGAAGAAAAGATCAAATGGACGAATGTGCTTTCTGATTCAACTGCAAGCACCGAGCAACTGATGGAAGCAGGAGAGAAGTTGAATTCAATTGTTTCTCAAATTGATGAAAAAACGGAACGCTGGATCGAACTGTCCGAATTCGCATAATATAGAACCACAAAGCGCACAAGGATTATTTTTCAATAAACTTTTAAGAATGTTCAACAGGGTAATTCGTCAATTACCTATGTGTTCTATGCGTCTATGTGGTAAAAAGATAATATTTTTAGTTGTTTTAAAATAATTTTAGACAAGACTAAAAAATAGTTTTATATTTGCATAAAATAATTTTTGTGCGGTATATCTTTTTATTTGGTTTTTTAAGTACGTCTTTTGTTTCAACTGGTCAAAGTCAGGTGATTGATTCTTTGCGTCCGGTATCTGATTCGCTGAAAGAAATAGAGGAAGTGACTGTTACGGGAAGCCGGATCGCACAGTCAAAAAAGAACAGCGTCATTTCTGTTTCCACGTTGGATCAAAAATTGTTCCGTGCTATTTCTGCTTCATCCATTTCGGATGCATTGAAGTTTTCTCCTGGAATCAGAATGGAAACCAATTGTCAGACATGTAACTATACACAAGTTCGAATGAATGGTTTGGGAGGTTCCTATTCCCAGATACTGATCAATGGAAGACCTTTGTTCTCTTCCCTGATGGGACTTTATGGATTGGAGCAAATTCCAACAACTATTGTTGATCGTATTGAAATCGTGAACGGAGGAGGATCAGTTCTCTATGGTTCCAATGCCATTGCAGGAACAATTAATATCATTACGAAACACCCTGAATACAATTTTATTGAAGTTTCCGAGAAAGTTTCCCTTATTCCGAAAGGACCTGTTGAGCAAGCAATCCAGTTGAATGGCGCGTTTGTTACAAAATCGAAAAAGAGTGGTTTTTTATTCTCCGGGATGAACAAAATCAGGGACGGATATGATCGGAATGGAGATGGATATACCGAAATCCCGAGAGTGAATAATTCATTATTGGGAATCAATGCATTTCAGAATATTGGAAGATCCATTGAATTGCACGCTGATTTTTGGCTTTTGCATGAACAGCGGCAAGGTGGACAACTGTGGAACGGAGATCCGCAGCAGGCAGATCAAAGCGAATTCAGGAACCAGATTAGCAGTATCGGTCAGTTTTCAGGAATTTGGAAATCCCGAAATAAGAAATGGCAGGTTCAAGCCTATACCGGTTACCAAAAAACCAACAGGCACCATTACACTGGTTTGGACCACGCAGAGGCATGGGGAAAAACAAACAATGTTACGATACAGTCCGGTCTTCAATTCAATTTTGTGCAGCGGTTCGGAGAAAAGACTAAGTCAACACTGATCGGAGGAGTGGAGCATTACTATGATGCAATCCAGGATGAGATCAGAGGTTATGATTATTACATCAATCAGAATATTACACAAGTTGCCGGATTCCTGCAGGATCAATTTGACCTGGGAGAGAAATGGTCGTTAGTTGCAGGAGTAAGGACTACCAATCATTCCAAAGTCAACAACCTCATTGTAACTCCCAGAGCCGCGATTTTGTTCAAACCAAATGGTCAATGGCAGTTTCGCTTATCTTATGGGAACGGATTCAAAGCTCCGCAGGTTTTCGAAACCGATATGCACATTGCTTTTGCAAATGGAGGAATCTCCCAGATTCGGGTAGATAAGGATTTGAGAAGTGAAAAATCGCATGCTTATTCAGCCCAGGTAAACTGGAGCAAAAGAAGAAAACGAATGCTTTACTCTTCAGAGTTTACATTGTTCCATACACAACTGCTTCATTCTTTTGTGTTGAACGAAATTCCAAGTGACGATCCGAATAAAACCTTATTGCTGAGAACAAACGGTTCAAATGCGGAAGTGACAGGAATGAGTGAGTCTATTCGTTTGCGCTGGGATAAATACCTGCAGGTTGACCTGAACGTAACTTACCAGGAATCTCGCTTCACGGAAGCACAGCAATGGTCTTTGGAAGTAGAACCGATCAAAGCCTTTCTCAGAACTCCGAATGTGTACGGTTCTTCAACTATTTCAATTTTCCCTGAAGGAAACTGGTCCGGATCAATCAGTTGCGTTTATACCGGCAGAATGTTAGTTCCGCATTTTGGCGGTGCACCTGAATTGGACCACGACATTATTTTAAATACCCAATCTTTTTGGGATGTCGGAATTAGGGCCGAGCGGGCAATTCACATTCACAAATTCGAGCAAACAGTACGGATTGGAGCAGGAATCCAAAACCTGTTCGACAGCTATCAAAGTGATTTTGACACCTCCAAATACCGCGATAGTAACTTTGTCTACGGACCACCGAAACCACGAACAGTTTTTGTGGATCTTAAGTGGGTGATTGGAGGCAAGCATTAACTTCAACTGGAAATTACATATCATTTATAGTAGGGATGTAATGCATTACGTCCCTACGCTATATTCTGTTTTTGATGGAAAATTTCTTTATATTGGTCTAAATGTGTGAGATTTTATACTTTTAAACTAAAAACATGCACTTCCGAATCATTTTCTTATTCTTTATTCTTCCATCTTCCACACTTTTTTCCCAGGTTTCAGATTCTGAAATGGAAAACCTGAAGAACAAGTGGCGTGTTGATTTAAGAGCAAAAGGGCATGATCTGGCGGCGGAATATCTACGACATGACGGAGTAAGCGATTTTTCAGATTCAATTGTCCGTTTGTTTCTGGAAGATACCTTTGTAGTTGAGAATTTACTGACCAAACAATTACAAAAAGAATCCAGCACATTGGGAATCAATAAAGCAAACCTGGCTTGTGCTTCCGAATATGAAAAATTGGTTGACAAATACTATATGATCCTGCTTTCCAAAATGACGGGAGGGGACAAAGAATTACTGGTTTCCTGGCAAAATTCATGGAAATCCACCATGGAAGAAGAGCGTAAATTAATTGGTAAACTCATGCAGGAAGAGTATAGCGGTGGAGGAAGTATTCAATCGATTACCTACACTCAACGCTTAATGAACGCTCAAAAAGACCACGTTCTGATACTCATTGATTACCTGTCACATTTAATCTGATCTTATGAAAAGAGCCCTGGTTATTTTTCTGTTGGTTTTCGTTCCGGTTTACTCACAAGCACAGTTGAAACCCGGTTACGATAAAAACGAAGCAGCGGAATTATTGAAAGTCAATTTTCGTTTCATAGATAGCACAATGTGGGATTCTTTGCCTGGCCCGCAACGGTTTGAATTCAAGTACCGTTCACCAACGTTGGGATTTGACAATAAGTGGGATTATTGGGAAGATAAAGCAGGAGTCGGTGTTTTGTCATTGCGCGGCACAACGAATAACCCTACAAGTTGGGGAGCCAATTTTTATGCAGGAATGATTCCAGCAAAAGGATGGATCAAGATCAGTGAAAAAGATACCTTTTACTATGAATTGTCGAAGGATCCGAAAGCATTGGTCCATGTGGGCTGGACTACAGCATTAGGTTGTTTGTGGAAAGATATGGATTCCCTGCTTTTCGCTAAAATAGATGAAGGAAAAAAGGACTTCTATATCACCGGGCATAGTCAGGGAGGAGCTTTGGCCTATTTGCTGACTGCACACTTATTGATTATGCAGGAAAACGGAATTATACCGGCGGACGTTCAATTCAAAACGTATTGCAGCGCCGCACCGAAACCCGGAAATTTGTTTTTTGCTTACTATTATGAAAAAATGACCCAGAATGGTTGGGCATACAATACCGTAAATGCCTTGGACTGGGTTCCGGAATCTCCGTTTTCCATTCAGACAGTGAATGATTTCAATGCGATCAATCCATTCCGGGATGCAAAGAAAGCCATGAAAAAATTACCGTTCTTCCCAAGATTAGTGGTCAGAAGCATGTACAACAAAATGGACCGGCCATCTAAAAAATCACAACGACGTTTTGAGAAGAATTTGGGGAATAAAATAGGGAAGTTGTTAACCAAAAGCCTGAAAGGATTTGAGCCTCCTCATTTGGCGCATTCATCCACTTTTACGCGTTGCGGAAACTACATTGTTTTGTATCCGGAAGTAGATTATTATGCCAAATTTCCACAAGATAGAAAAGCAATATTTTTGAACCATCAACTGGAACCTTATTTGTACATGATGGATAAGCTGCCGAAATAGGTTTTACATGCACTATTCGTTGTTTATTCGAATACAAATTCGGGAATTTGAAATTTAATATGGAAACAATCTAAATAATGTTATATTTGGGTAACACTATTATGACTCGATGCTATTCACGTTACCAATGAAACCTCTTTTCTTTTAAAGAAAAACTATCCTTTTTGATATTGAATGAAGGTTCTGTCCGGCATGGAAGATCTTATTGTGCAATATTGTGTTGTATTCGGTCATAATTAGTTGAATTAAAAACCAAATTAGTAAGATTATGAAGGAGTATCATCGATTTTCAGAAACTCAGAAATTCAGACAATGGTGGCTGTGGTTTATTTTGGCAGTAATTAAAGTCGCAATGGGCTTTTTTATTGTGACACAAGTGTTGGTTGGAAAACCATTTGGGAGTAATGCAGTAGATAATATTGCTTTGTTGGCTGGATTTTTGTTCATGATGATCCTCTCGTTCTTATTTTTTATTATGAAACTGGAAACACGTATTTCAGATAGTGGGATAGCTGTCAGGTTTTACCCGTTTCAACTCAAATTCAGAAATTACAAATGGGAAGACTTGGAAGAAGCTTATCTCCGGGAATATTCTCCGATATCTGAATACGGTGGTTGGGGAATGCGCTATAGTTTGGTAGGAAAAGGAAGAGCATTGAATGTCTCCGGAAGAATGGGGTTACAATTGGTTTTTAAAAATGGACGAAAGTTGTTGATCGGTACTTCAAAACCTGAAGATCTCATGCAGATTTTGTCGGTTATGGGACGATGACTATGAATTATCAATTATCAGGAATTGAAATTATCAAGAGGTTTCAAAACTGAATAATTGTGCAATTCATAATTGATAATTTAAAAACGCTTACGCTAA
>CAMLLB010000006.1 GCA_946480815.1 uncultured Flavobacteriales bacterium | reverse complement strand
CTTTAGCGAAGCTCCACCTCAAAAATTTCCGCCCAGAAATCCGTAATCGAAATTCCTGCTTCTGCCAGCATCTGAGGAACCAAACTTGCAGCCGAAAACCCCGGAGTTGTATTTACTTCAATCACATGCGGAACGTTATTCACAACCATAAAGTCAATCCGCGCAATTGATTTCAGTTGAAGTAAGCTGTAAACCTCTTTTGAAGTCTCCCAAACCGCATTTCGAATTTCATCTGAAACACGTGCCGGAGTTATTTCCTGGGATTGTCCCAGATATTTCGCTTCGTAATCAAAGAAATCATTTTCAGTGACGATTTCCGTCAAAGGCAAGGTGATTAATCCTTGTGGTGAACGATAAACTCCACAGGTAACCTCGGTTCCTTTCAGGAAAGATTCAATAACGATAGTATCTCCTTCTTCGAATGCCTTGTCCAGCGCATTTTTCAGATCTTCTGCTTTCGATACTTTGCTGATCCCGAAACTTGAACCGGAATCAGAAGGCTTTACAAAACAAGGTAAGCCTAACTCATTCAGGATGTGCTCAGGAGTGAATTGATCTTTTGATTTTAAGAAAAGCGATTTTGCAACCGGAATTCCGAAACGGGACAGGAATTGGTTGCAATACCATTTATCAAAACTCAATTCGGAAGCAAGTGCGTTTGAATTCACATATGGGACGCCTTTCATATCCAGCAAAGCCTGGATTTTTCCATTTTCACCCGGGTTTCCGTGAATATAGATCAAACCGATATCAATTTTACGTTCTTTACCATTGCTTGTAAAACTCATACTTTCAATTGAAAAAGGGGATTTTTCGGGACCATTCGGTACAAACCATCCGCTTTCAAGTACATGGATTGGAACCACTTCGTATTCTTTCGGGAAATTATCCATGATGGTTTGAGCACTTTTCAGAGAAATTTCAAATTCGGAAGAATACCCACCACAAAACAAACCAACCAGCTTCATATTGTTTTTTTACAAAATTAGTGCTTAATTAAATTGTCATTTTAAGCCGTGCGAAAAGTTTTCAGAACAGATTGTTAAAAGCTTCATTTTGTGCTTTGCGTACTTGCAGAAACATTCTTTCTATATTTGTTGCAACTTACAATCGATTTATGAAGTTTTTTCAGAAGCTTAAAGCATTTGTTTGGAGCAGGCATTTTTTGAAGCATACGCTTTATATTGTGCTTACCTATTTTATTGTGATCCTGATCCTTGTCTTCTATTTGGATTCCTATACAAATCACGGTGAGAAGATTGATGTTCCGAATGTTGTTGGATTGAAAACCAGCAGTGCACAATCTAAACTGGAGGCTTTGGAATTGAAAATAGAGGTATTGGATTCGGTTTTCAAACCGGAATTACCTACCGGAACAATTGTTTCCCAGGATCCGTTACCAACTTCCAAATCGCTTGTTTGTGTGAAGCCGGGACGGATTATCCGTGTTCAGGTCTCCAAAAAATCACGTTTGGTGGAAATGCCAAGCCTGATCGATAAATCTGAGCGTATTTCCGAAAGTATCCTGAAAAACAGAGGCTTGAAGTGCCGTAAAACATATGTTCCTACATCGGAATCAAATGGAGCTGTATTGAGACAGCTTTATAACGGAAAAGAGATCAAGGAAGGAACTAAAATTCCGGTAGGAAGTACGATCACTTTGGTTGTAGGTCAGAATAACGAAGCACAACCGGTTACTGTAATTGATTTGAACGGATTAACAATATCTGAGGCTAAAGCGCGTTTAAGTGGAATATCGCTACAGATTTCAGTTGGTGCATGTGATGGATGTACAAATGCTGCGGATTCAACCAATGCTGTTATTTATTCTCAAAGTCCTGAGTTTATTGAAGGAGTAACCGTTCCTTCCGGTACAACAATCATGGTTTCAGCTGAAAAAAGGTAGGTAAATTTTAATTGGATGAAATTTAGTTTAGTCACCGTTTTTGTATTTGTATTTGGTTTTGTTTCATTCGGACAGGAAATTTTAAGTCCGATTGGCGCGATGAAAAGAGAAGGTTCAAAGAACAGGTCCCTTAATTTGAAAAGCACAACCAATATTGACAGCACCTTTGTGTATTCATTTGATACCTTGTCATTACCGCTTTTGGATGAATTTTCTCATTCCAAATTCCCAGTGTTGGATGCACAACCGGGAGATGCAAACGTGACGGAACAAGAGTTTTTTTATTTGACCGACTTGTCCGATGTTCCGCTGACAGTGGATAAATTGTTTTCTTCTTCCCCAACAAGACGCTATACCACTTCGGCTGGAATAACCACTCAAACGGATTTACCTTTGATTAGTATCAAAATGGCCGATTTCCAGCATTATCCGGTAGTTTATTCAACTATCCAGTTGTATCCGCCTTATGATATATACGACACCCTGGATTTTGCCAACGATATAGATACCGTTTATTTGTCAAATCCGGATACCAAACAGGATTCTGTTACCATATTCTTTGCACATGAAGTAGATCCGACAGCCTATTGGGCTGATTTGTCGGCGTATCACAATTACACACACGCTGTAAATCCCTGGACATTGGGTGTTGTTACCTTTGATGGCTTGGATGAAACTGGTTATCCTTATGCCATCGGAACTACTCAAACGGGGTATGCCGATTACTTAACATCCAAAACAATTAATTTGTCAGGTTTTACTCCAAACGATTCGATTTACATGAGTTTTTTGGTGCAACGCCAGGGGTTTGGTGATGTGCCGGAACAGCAGGATTCACTTGTATTGGAGTTTTACGATAAAAACACCGATGAGTGGAATCGCGTATGGTCAATCAATGGTGGCCCGCAAGGTGATTTCAAACTGGGGCACTTAAAAATTGTCAATGCAGCATATTTGACGGATGGCTTTAAATTCAGATTTAAGAACTATGGAGCACTTTCCGGTATGCTGGACGAATTCCACTTGGATTACGTTCATTTAAGAAATGGAAGCGGGTACCAGGATACCTTGTTTAAGGATTTTGCTTTCGTTTACAGACTTGGATCGCTGATCGATGATTATACTGAAGTTCCCTGGGAACATTGGGTAAATAACCCGACTCATATGAACCCGGAAGTGAAAGTGACCGTTCGAAACGGTTCGAACATTCCTGAAAACAACTTGAACGGAACTGTAAAAGTTGATTTCGGAGGAACAACGGAAGGAAGCTTTACCCTGGTGGCGCAAACCTTATCCGGTGGGAATATCAATTATGCCCCACGTACCACTTATACGAGTTTACATGATTTTACCGGGGGGTACACTTTTTCAACTGTACCACCAGTGACAACCAAAACTTTCGACATCATTGCAAATGCAGGTGCTCAATTCCCGAACCTGGCGTTAAACGATTCTTCTTATACCCAGCAAGTGTTCGAGAATGTGTATGCCTACGATGATGGGTCTGCTGAAGCTGCTTATGGAATTTCGCAAGTACAGGGAAGGGTAGCCCTTAAATTCGTGCCTTACCAGGCTGATACGCTGCTTGGTGTCAGAATGTGTTTTGTTCCGACAGTGAAGGATTTGTCCAATAAATTATTCTTATTGACTGTTTGGGGTGATAATAACGGTGCTCCGGGAGCTGTTTTGTATGAAGATCAGTTTTTCTACCCGAGAACACCTGTTTATGAAGATGGAAGAGGGGTATTTACAGATTACCTTCTGAATAATATACGTCTTCCGTTACCTAACGCTCCGTTTTATGTAGGGATGAGACAAATTGATGTGGATCCGTTAAACATTGGGTTTGACAAAAACACACCACAGACCGGGAAATTGTTTTTCTCATTGAATGGTGGAACTACCTGGCAAAATTCTTCTCAATCCGGAGTCCCGATGATCAGACCGATCATTTTAACTTCTGATAATTACAATTTGGGGGTGGGTGAATTGGAAAGAGAAGAGATTGATTGGAATGTTTATCCTAATCCAACAACAGGAATAGTGAACATTGACTGGAGGTCAGAAAGCACATTCCCGGGTGCAATTTTGGTTGATTCACAGGGACGTACGCTTTTCACCATTGGAGCAGAAGATCTTCACTTCGATTTGAGTGATGCTCCGGGTGGAATTTATTTCCTGAAGTTAAACAACTCGCAAACAGTTAAGAAAATTATCAGATAAGCAATGAATGAAGATGTTCAGGATGTTGAGCAAGAAGAAGAAGAACTTTTTGAACATTACCGTTTTAAAGCAGATCCGGGACAAGAGTCTGTTCGGATAGATAAATACTTATTAGACCGCCTTCCAAATACTTCCCGGAATAAAATTCAATCCGCGGCGAAGAATGGAAGTGTGGTTGTCAATGGAAAACCGGTTAAATCCAATTATAAGATAAAACCGCATGACGAGGTGGCGATTGTTTTGCCTTACCCAGTCCGTGAGATAGAATTAATTCCGCAAAATATTCCCTTAGATATCGTTTATGAAGATCATGAACTGATAGTTGTAAATAAACCTGCAAATATGGTGGTGCATCCGGGTTATGGGAATTACACCGGAACTCTTGTAAATGCCCTGGTATATCATTTCGACAATTTACCCGAACGGAAATCGGATTATTTTGGAAGGCCCGGATTGGTCCATCGTTTAGACAAGCATACAACCGGTATTATGGTTGTGGCGAAAACAGAAGATGCATTGACGAACCTGGCAAAACAATTTTATGACCGGACGACCGAAAGAAGGTATCAGGCCCTGGTTTGGGGAGATCTGGAAGAAGACCTGAGAATCGAAGGGAACCTGGGCCGTTCTTTGCAAAATAGAAAAGTAATGACCGTCTTTCCTGATGGAGATCATGGAAAGCATGCAGTAACGCACGTAAAGGTGTTGAAACGGTATGGTCTCGTTACGCTGGTTGAATGTAAATTGGAAACTGGAAGAACGCATCAGATCCGTACACATTTGAAATGGAAAGGCCATCCGCTGTTCCATGACCTGGAATATGGCGGTGACCGCATTGTAAAAGGTACAACACATGATAAATACAAGCAGTTCATTTCAAATTGCTTTGATTTAATTCCCGGTCAGGCATTGCATGCAAAATCGTTAGGATTCCAACATCCGCGAACAGGAGAATGGATGCAATTTGATTCCGATTTACCCGACGGATTTCAAGTTTTACTACAGAAATGGGAGAGATACGTCTCTGAATAAATTATCACAAAAAGCAGGTTAGTCGTTTTTTTTTCCGCGATAAATAACGTGTATTCAAAATTTTAATTTAATTTCGGCAATCATGATAACTGTTTAACTATACCTTTAATCGATAGTTGTTCTATTATCACTGTGTTTATTATAAAAAGATTGCACCTTGCTATGAATGTTAAAACGCTTATTTTATCTGGACTTTTAGTTGTTTCCAGCGTGTCTTTCGGACAAGTGAAACAAATTAAAGATGCAAATACTCAGTTTAGAAGTGGAAATTACTGTGAAGCTGCAGAAAAAACCCAGCTAGCTTATTCGAAAATCAAGCGTAAGTCTAAATCAGGACTTGCACTGAAAGGCGAAATGGCTTTTAAAACAGCTGAGAGCTACAGAATGACAGACCAGTTCAAAAATGCGAACGAGTGGTATGAGAAAGCTATTTTATTGAAGTACCAGAAAAAAGAACCGCTTGTTTTGTTGTATAATGCGAACATGCTTCGTCAAATGGGTGACTTGAAAAAAGCTCAGGAAAATTACACGGCATATAAGGCGTTAGTTCCGGACGATCCAAGAGCGGACGTTGGAATTGCTTCTTGCAAGATGTTTGAAGAATTTAAGGAAAACAGAACACGTCACACGGTTTCAAACGTAAAAGCCTTGAATAAGGAAGGGTTTGAAATGGCACCGATGTTCGTGGATAAGAAAGAAACTCAAATCGCTTTCGGTACTTCCAGTGATCGTGAAGGACTTCAGGGTAAAGCAAAAGATCCGTTGACTTGTCAAAAATACATGGACATCTTCGTTTCTGAATTGGATAAAAAAGGAAACTGGCTGGAGCCAAAGCCAATCGTTGGAGATAGTATCAATACGGAAGATAGCGAAGGTACCTTATCTATTGATGCACGCGGTAAGACGATGTTCTTTACTCGTTGTCCGAGTTTGAAAAAGAAAAATTTAGGTTGTGATATCTATATGTCTGAATTAGGTGGAAAAGGATGGGAACGTCCGAAGAAACTTGCTTTGAAACCTAACGATACACTTTCTGTTGGTCACCCTTGTGTTAGTGATGATGCAAAATTCTTAATCTTTGCGTCTGATATGCCTGGTGGTCAGGGAGGTCACGATTTATGGTACACTACGTACGACAAAAAATCAGATTCATGGTCAATGCCAGCAAACATGGGACCTGAAATCAATACTGCAGGAAATGAATTGTTCCCAAGTTTCGCAAGAAATGGAGATTTGATCTACGCTTCTGACGGTCTTCCTGGAATGGGTGCCCTGGATATGTTCCGTGCTGAAAAAGTAGGAGATAAAAATCAGTGGGAAAAACCGACAAACTTCGGTTCGCCGATCAACTCTGAGTTTAACGACTATGCAATGGTTCAGGTAGATGACCGCAAAGGATATTTTACTTCTGAGCGTAAAGGAAACGTAGGTGAGCAATTCAGCCCGGATCTTTGGATGTATGAGTTGCCTCCGAACATTTTCAGCTTGAAAGTGAATGTATTTGACCTATTGGATAAAACACGCCAGACAAAGATCGAAGGTGTGAAAGTGGTTGTTACCGGATCAAATGCAAACGAGAAATGGGAAGGTTTAACTGCAAAAGACGGATCCGTATACTGGGATAAAAAACCAAACGGAGACCGTTACATTGCTGAAGAGTCTGATTACAAAGTAACTATTTCGAAAGAAGGGTACTACGAAGATAAATTGGGAGCATCGATCTCAACAAAAGGATTGAAATACAACCAGGATTTCGTATTGGATATGGGATTATTCCCTGTTAAAAAACCGATCCGTCTTCCGGAAGTACGTTATCCTTTGGCAAAATGGGACTTGTTAGTTGATTCTTCAATCAACTCCAAGGATTCCTTGATCTTCGTATATAACCTATTGAACGAGTTCCCTGGATTGGTACTTGAGTTGAGTTCACACACTGACCCTCGTGGTAATGATGTCTATAACCAGGTGCTTTCTGAAAACCGTGCTAAAGCTTGTTACAAGTACTTAGTAGAGGAAAAAGGAATCGATCCGCGCAGAATTATTCCTATCGGAAAAGGAGAACGTGAACCGAGAACAGTTTACTTGTTGGCTGGTAAATACACGGAATCTGAGCCGAAAGATGCAAATGGAGCAACGATCGCAGGAACCCAGGTAATTGTATTGAAAGAAGCTTACATTAACCAGTTCAAGAAAACAAACAAGAGATTGTTTGAGCAACTACAGCAGTATAACAGACGTACGGAAGGTAAGGTGATTACCCTGGAGTTCGATCCGGCTACGGCTCCTCCTGCAAATCCGGATTACCTGATATTTAAACCACTTCCGAAAGCGAAGTAAGAAGAAGTATTGCTTCTGATAAGAGACAAACGTTAGTGCAGTCAAAAAGTATCGTTCGCGATAATTGAAATACTGCTGAAAATAATTGCAAAAAGCCTTCATCAAAATGATGAAGGCTTTTTGTATTCCGTCCTCTCAATTGAATTTTGTAACTTTGCCCTTTCAAATTTTACTATGTCAGATATTCGATACAATTTACGAGGTGTTTCCGCAGGAAAAGAAGAAGTGCATAATGCAATCAAAAAAGTCGACAAAGGCTTGTTCCCGAAAGCATTTTGCAAGATCGTACCCGATTATTTGACCGGAGATGAAGACTATTGTATCGTTATGCACGCGGATGGTGCAGGAACAAAGTCTTCGCTGGCATACATGTATTGGAAAGAAACCGGTGATATTTCTGTTTGGAAAGGAATTGCCCAGGATGCATTGATTATGAATATCGATGATCTGCTGTGTGTCGGAGCTACCGAAAACATTTTGTTATCTTCTACCATCGGGAGAAATAAGAACCTGATTACCGGGGAAGTTATCGCTGCAATTATCAATGGAACGGAAGAATTGCTGGAAACGCTGCGTGAGCAGGGAATCGGAATCTATTCAACAGGTGGTGAAACCGCTGATGTGGGGGATTTGGTTCGCACCATTATTGTCGACTCTACGGTAGTTTGTCGCATGAAACGCTCTGAGGTGATTTCGAATCATACCATTCAGGGAGGTGATGTGATCGTAGGATTGGCTTCTTACGGCCAGGCAACTTATGAAGATGCATACAACGGTGGAATGGGATCCAACGGATTGACTTCTGCCCGTCATGATGTATTCAATAAAACATTAGCAGCTAAGTATCCAGAAAGTTTTGATGCAGCGGTTCCTGCCGAACTGGTATATTCCGGGTCTAAGAACCTCACAGATCAGATTGATGGTGTTCCGGTGGATGCCGGGAAATTGGTGCTTTCTCCTACGAGAACCTATGCACCGGTAATTAAAGCGATTTTGGATAAATGCCGTTCGTCTATTCATGGAATGGTGCATTGTTCCGGCGGGGCGCAAACAAAAGTGTTGCATTTTGTGGATGATGTTCATGTCATTAAGGATAATTTATTCCCGATTCCACCGCTTTTCAAAATGATTCAGGAAGAATCCGGTACTGATTGGAAGGAAATGTACAAAGTCTTCAATATGGGGCACCGCATGGAAGTTTATTTGCCGGAAAGTGAAGCGCAGCAAATTATCGATATCAGTAAGTCATTTGGAATTGATGCGCAAATTATCGGGCACGTAGAAAAAATGTCGGGAAAACAGGTAACTGTCCGCTCGGAAGTTGGAGAGTTCGTATATAACGGATAACAGAAAAATCCTCTTTGCGTTCTTTGCGGTTAAAATCAGAATAGAATTTGTTTTATCGCTAAGGCGCGCAAAGACAGCCGCTTTGTTTTGGGCGAGGTGATAAAGGAATTAAAGATTACAAAGATCATATGCAAGATTTATTAAGTAAACTGGAAGCAATTCATTTCCGATTTGTAGAGGTTGGTAAAATGATTACCGATCCGGACATTATTTCGGATATGGATCGCTATGTGAAGTTGAATAAAGAATACAGGGATTTAGAAGAGGTCGACAATGCCTATAAATCCTACAAGAATATTTTGGACAATTTAAAGAGTTCAAAAGAAATGCTGGAGGTGGAAACAGATCCTGAAATGCGTGAAATGGCGAAGATGGAGATCAACGACCTGGAGCAAAAGAAACCGGAACTGGAAGAAGAGATCAAAATATTATTGATCCCGAAGGATCCGGAAGACGATAAAAACGCCATTCTCGAATTGCGTGCCGGAACAGGTGGTGATGAAGCATGTATTTTTGTGGAAGATGTTTTCAGAATGTACACCATGTACTTTAAGGAAATGGGCTGGAACTACGAAATTGCGAACTCCTCCGAAGCTTCAGGGAAAGGATACAAAGAAATCTCTATGAGTATTGAAGGAGCAGGAATCTACGGGATGTTGAAGTTTGAATCGGGTGTACACCGTGTACAACGTGTTCCCGAAACGGAATCACAAGGTCGTGTCCATACTTCTGCAATTACTGTGGCGGTCCTGCCTGAAGCGGAAGAAGTCGATTTCGAACTGGATATGAATGATGTCCGTAAAGACACCTTCAGAGCATCCGGAGCGGGAGGTCAGCACATTAACAAAACGGAATCTGCTATTCGTTTGACACACATTCCTACAGGTTTAGTGGTGGAATGTCAGGATGGGCGTTCACAACATAAAAACCTGGAGAAGGCAATATCTGTATTGCGTTCCCGTTTATATCAGGCGGAATTGGACCGTGTTCACCAGGAACGTGCGGCTCAACGAAAGACTTTGGTATCGACCGGAGATCGATCTGCAAAGATCAGAACATACAATTATCCCCAGGGACGAATTACAGATCATCGCATCAACAAAACGATGTACAACCTCGGAGCCTTTATGAATGGAGACATTCAGGAAATGATTGATGCACTGAAAATGGCAGAAAATGCGGAAAAAATGAAAGGCGAATTGAATTGATTTCAATGAAAAATTGATAATTGAAAGGTGGTTGAGCGTAGTCGAAATCACCTTTTTTGTTTTTTAATACACCATTAACCGAATAATGACAACCATTCGCCATTTTTTTTAACCTTTTTGAAAAGATAAATGCGAATTTTACACCACAACAAAACAATATGAAATCAGGATTACCCATTTTATTTGTTCTAATCACTGCTCTCTCATTCGGTCAGGAGAATGCAACATTAAGCGGAACGGTTAAAGATCAATCAAAAGGAGAAGAAATTATAGGAGCTATAGTCCGGGTAAAAGACCAAAAACTAGGCGCTGTAACAAACGAATACGGATTTTATTCCCTGACCCTGCCGGTTGGAAAATATACCATTCAAATTTCAGCTGTCGGGTATCTTTTAATGGAAAAGGAATTAGACCTTTCCATATCGCAATCAATCGATTTTCAGTTAAAAACAGAGCAAGACGAAAAGGAACTGGAAGAAGTGGTTATTTCTTCGGAAAGACCGGACGGAAATGTACGGGACCCTTTGATGGGAGTAGAAAAGATTGATCCGAAAGAAATCTCAAAAATCCCGGTAATCTTTGGTGAAAAGGATTTGATTAAAACGATGCAATTACTACCGGGAGTGAAGAATGCAGGTGAAGGAAGTTCCGGGTTTTATGTGCGTGGTGGTGGTGCGGACCAAAACCTTATTTTATTGGATGAAGCACCGGTTTACAATGCAAGCCATTTACTGGGTTTTTTCTCTACTTTCAATTCGGATGCGATCAAAGATGCAATGCTGTATAAGGGGAATCAACCTTCGAATTACGGCGGACGACTTTCGTCTGTTCTGGATATTAAAATGAACGATGGAAACCAGAAACGCTACAATGTGGGTGGCGGTATCGGGTTGATTTCTTCCAAATTAATCATAGAAGGCCCGATTGTAAAGGATAAAGCATCCTTTTTGATTTCCGGAAGAAGAACGTACGCAGATCTGTTCCTGAAATTGTCGGATAAATTCAAGGACAATAAATTGTTTTTTTACGATTTGAACGCAAAAGTGAATTACCGGATAGGGAAGAAAGACCGGTTGTTTTTGTCCGGCTACTTTGGAAGGGATAAACTGGGACTAGGAGATGTTTTTGGAATTAACTGGGGAAATGCTACGGGAACATTGCGTTGGAACCATATCATTGATGAAAAGTGGTTTTCCAATACATCATTCATCTATAGCAAATACGATTATAAAATTTCCATTTCGGGTGGTGATGTAAAATTCGATATTACCTCTCAAATCCAGGATTTCAATCTCAAACAGGAATTTCAATGGTTTCCGAATAACCGCAACAAGGTAAAGATCGGGCTAAATGTGATCAATCACGGAATTACTCCCGGGCAAATCGATGCAAATGAAAGTTCAGGGATCAATGCGAAGCGTTTAAAACCGACCAATTCCATTGAGAATGCAATATATATTACGAATGATTACACCATTACTGAAAACTTCACTATGAGTTACGGTTTGCGTGGTTCGAATCTCATGGCATTGGCAAGCGGTGATGAAATGTACACTTACAATCCGGATGGAACAGTTGCTACAGCCAATACCTGGTCGAAGAATAAGCTATTGAAGTCTTATTTCTTTGTAGAACCCAGACTTTCTTTTAGTTGGCAATACCTGAAAGGACAATCCATTAAAGCGGCCTATGCCCGAAATACCCAAAATATTCACCAGGTTTCCAATTCTACTTCCGGTTCACCAACAGATGTATGGCTTTCTTCCAGTTTGAATATCAAGCCCGAAATTTCGGACCAGGTAGCTTTAGGTTGGTTCAAGAACTTTTTCGATAATAAACTGGAATTGAGTACCGAATTGTATTACAAATGGATGCAGAATCAATTGGATTATAAGAACGGTGCAAATGAGCAGGCAAATGAGCGTTTGGAAGGAGAATTGCTTTCAGGAATTGGTCGTGCGTACGGTTTGGAAATCATGCTGAAGAAGAAAACCGGGAAGTTTACCGGTTGGGTCGGCTACACCCTTTCCCGAACAGAACGTAAAATTGACGGGATCAATGACGGAAAGTGGTACCTGGCAAAACAAGACAGAACACATGATTTGTCTGTTGTCGGGATCTATGAGATCACACCGAAATGGTCAGTTTCTGCTTTATTCGTTTTCTATACCGGGAATGCAGTGACTTTCCCTTCTGGAAAATATCAGGTTGATGGGCAGACGTATTTTATTTATACCCAGCGAAATGGTTACCGTATGCCGAACTACCATCGTTTGGACCTGGGAATAACCTGGCTTCGTAAAAATACGAAGAAGTTTGAAAGTAGCTGGAACCTTTCCATCTACAATGCCTATGCGCGTGAAAATGCCTATTCGATAACGTTCAGGGAAAATAAGGATGATCCGTCCAAAACAGAAGCAGTTCAAACAACCCTGTTTAAAATAGTTCCTGCAATTACATACAATTTTAAATTCAAGTAAGAGTCCGCCTCCGTGGATTGAACAAATTAAATGCAACAAAGATGAAATATATAATTACAGCCCTGGTTTCTTTTACTTTTATCCTTGTATTTTCAAGTTGTGAAAAAGTCATCAATGTGGATCTGAATGATACCGAACAGAAAGTGGTTATCGAAGGATTTATTTTACGTGGCGATACCGTTCAGCGTATCCGCATTACCAAAACTCAGAATTTTGACGAAAGCACGGCTCCACCGGTAGTTGACAACGCTTCAATAACCGTGATCGATAACCTGGGAAATGCGGGAACTTTTACTTCTGTCGGGAACGGATGGTATGAACTGACGAATTATCCGGGTGTGGAAGGACGAACATATACTTTAACGGCAGTTGTGGAAGGGAATTCGTATTCAGGAAGCAGCACTTTGCCTTTTTACCAACCTTTAGATGATTTGTATGTGGAGTTTTATCCTTTTGGTGGAGACACACTCATTTCATTAGTTCCTTCGCATTATGACCAGCAGGGAATAGCCAATTATTACCAGTTCCATGTGTATGTAAACGGGGAAAGAGATAAAAGTGTTTATATCCAGAATGATCAGTTCACGGATGGAAACCTGAGTGTAGAACCCTTGTTTGTTTCTGATTTGGAAATTGGAGATACTGTTCGGGTGGATTTATTCTGCATCGACAAGCCGATCCATACGTATTTCAATCAGTTGGGAGTGAATTCTTCCAGCAGTGCAACCCCAGCCAATCCGATCTCCAATCTGAGTGGCGGATGTGTGGGATATTTCTCCGCTCGGACTTTTGATTCACGGACAATTGTAGTAGGTCAGTAGTCTGAATTTGTTTTTAGTTCTATTTGCTTATCTTTGCGGGCTTAAAACAACGTGATGACAAGACAGGAATTGATTCAGCAAATTCGCGAAAAGCGGTCGTTTTTATGTGTTGGTCTGGATACCGATCTGGACAAAATTCCTGCTCATTTGTTGCAGACAGAAGATCCTGTTTTCGAATTTAACAAGGCAATTATTGATGCTACGAACGATTTGTGTGTGGCGTATAAACCCAATATTGCATTTTACGAAGCGTTGGGTCCGAAAGGTTGGGAATCCCTGAAAAAGACGATTGATTATATTCCTTCCCATTGCATGACCATTGCTGATGCAAAGCGTGGAGATATCGGGAATACATCTACTTATTATGCAAAGACTTTCTTTGACTATTTGAATTGTGATGCGGTAACTGTGGCTCCTTACATGGGTGAGGATTCTGTTACTCCATTCCAGGAATTTGAAGGAAAATGGGTGATCTTATTGGCACTTACTTCGAATAAAGGTGCTTTGGATTTTCAATTTACAACGGATGCTTCCGGTGAAGAATTGTATAAAAAAGTATTGAAGAAAAGTTCCAAATGGGGTTCTGAAAATAACCTGATGTATGTTGTTGGAGCAACACGTGCCGAAGGAATTGCGGAAGTACGGAAATTAGTCCCGAACCACTTTTTCCTGGTTCCCGGAGTGGGAGCCCAGGGAGGAAGTCTGGAAGATGTGGCTAAATACGGCTGGAATGCCGATTGTGGTTTGCTGGTGAATGCATCCAGATCCATTATTTATGCCTCGAATACCGATAATTTTGCATCTGAAGCACGAAAAGAAGCTCAGAAACTACAGGCAGAAATGGCTCAAATTTTGAAGACGAAGAATTTCTAAAACGAAATTTCCATGGTTGATTACGTAGAAAAACTCATCATTTTTATCAGTACACCAATCTATGTGTTCCTGATCCTTGGTGAAATTATTCTAAGTAATTGGCACAACCGGAAATTATATACTGTTGGCGATACGATCCAAAACCTGTACCTGATGATCGCGAATATGGGAATCGATGTATTGATGCGTGGAATTACCTTGTTTGTTCTCTTGTTTTTCTTTGATCACCGGGTCGTAAATTGGGATACACATTCATGGTATTACTGGGCCCTGCTGTTCTTCGCTGAAGATTTTATTTTTTATTGGATCCACCGCGTTGATCACGTTGTCCGTTTCTTTTGGGCCATTCATGTAACACATCATTCTTCAGATAAGTACAATTTGACAACAGGCTTCCGTTCGTCTGTTTTTCAACCGGTTTATCGCTTTATTTGGTTTATTCCATTGGTGTTTTTAGGGTTCGAGCCTTTTGACATATTCATTATGTACTCGATCACCCAAACCTATGGGATTTTAGTGCATACAAAAGCGGTTAAAAAAATGGGTGTTTTAGAATACTTTTTGGTAACTCCATCGCACCACCGTGTGCACCATGCTTCTAACGTGGAATACCTGGATAAGAATATGGGAATGATCCTGATTGTATGGGATAAATTATTCGGTACTTTCCAGGCCGAAATCGACGATCTTCCGATTGAGTTTGGTTTGTATGAAAAGAAGGTAGACAATAATCCGGCGAATGTGATCTTCCACGAATGGGTATCGATTTACAAGGACGTGTGCAAAGCAAAAGGATTGAAAAATAAATGGCTTTATCTTACCAAACCACCGGGATGGAGTCACGATGGAAGTACCATGACATCGAAGCAATTGCGAAATCAGTTCAAACAAGTACAAAAAGATTAGGATGGAACAACTAAAAAAAGAACTGGCAGATGTTATTCGTGCCTATCATCAAAAAGGATGGTCACCGGCGACCTCTACCAACTATTCTTTCCGATTGGCTGAAAATCCGGATGTGATTATTGTTTCCAGATCTGGAATTGATAAATCGGGATTTTCTGCAACAGATTTTATGGAAGTGGATATGCAGGGGAAAGCACTTCCTGCTTATGAAGGAATTCGTCCGTCTGCAGAAACATTGATCCATTGCAAATTGTACCGGTTATTCCCTGAAACTATGTGTATCGTTCACAGTCATTCGGTTTATTCTGTTCTGCAATCCATGAAGAATCAACAATCAATTGAACTGAGTGGTTACGAAGTATTGAAAGGTTTTGAAGGAATAAAAACGCACGAAACGACTGTTCACGTTCCTGTTTTTGACAATACACAGGACATGCCTGCTTTTGCTGAAATCCTGGAACAGGAAAAAAAACGATTGACTGTTCCGGCTTTTATTATGCGCCAGCATGGGACCTATGCCTGGGGAAGAAACCTGTTTGAAGCCAAGCGTCACCTGGAAACTGCTGAATATTTATTTGAAGTCGACTGGAAATTTTCCAACTAGCATAAGAGCAGCCAACCATTCGCAATTTATCTTCGTTGATAATTGATATCCCTGATATCAATTTTGAATGAACACATTGACCAAAACAATAACTATCATGAAATTATTTTTGACCTTCGTCATCTCTTTTGTTGGATTATCATCCATTGCACAAACATTTTCACCTCAAAACAGCGGCGTATCTTCCCAGTTGAACGGGCTCGATTTTTCAAGTCCTTCTGTCGGAATGGTCGTGGGAAATTCAGGAGTGATCCGGAAAACGACTGATGCAGGATTGACCTGGACAGCTTCCACTTCCGGAACAACATATGATCTGACCGGTATTGCGTTCCTGAGTGGATCAACCTATATCGCTGTTGGTAAAGGCGGGACTGTTATCAAAACGACAAATAGCGGCGGAAGCTGGTCACCGGTTAATTCGGGTACAAGCAATGATTTGACCGGAATTTTCGTCAATGGCCTGAACGTTTATGCTACAGGTACAAATGGGATCGTTTTGATCTCTACCAATTCCGGGAATGCCTGGACGACCATTAACACCGGGAGTTCATTTAAACTGAATAAGGTGTTTTTTGTTTCCGAGTTCATCGGTTATGCAGTAGGAGATGGCGGAACAATCCTGAAAACAGTGAATGGCGGTCAGGCCTGGAACTTTCTGAACAGCGGGACAAACACGCATTCATTGACAGATATTTATTTTACGGACGGAAACACAGGGATTGTAACCGGAGGAATTACCGCTTCCAATGAAGCGATTATCTTACGCACAACCAATGCCGGATCCATTTGGACTTCAGACGATTTCTCAAGTACGGTGTTAAACGGATTGGGTTTCTACCCGGATAATTCCATTGGATTTGCAGTTGGCGGAAATTATACCGGAAACACCAGTATTATTTTGAAAACAACCGGTCAGGGAGCTTCCTGGTCGCCGATTGCCTCTGCTTCTTCGCGTCAATTGGCAGCTTGTTTTCCGGGGAACGGAATCGGGTATACCTGCGGATTGAATGGAACCATTTTACGTTTTGCAAGCAATACAGCCGAAATGGAGGAATTTAATGACAATTCTGATATCCAGATAAGTCCCAATCCGGGAAATGGCAAGTTTTACCTTTTATCGAAACCTGCTGATGAATTTTTAATTGAAGTTTTTAGTGCAAACGGAACATCTGTTACACTGATTCTAAATCAAGATTTGATTGATCTCAGTACCTGTCCGGCAGGAATTTATATTGCTGTTGTTCAATTAAAATTGGGAACTGTTATTAAAAAACTAGTGAAGGAATAAATCGAAATTTTATTAATCGGAATCAGTTATCAGTTCCAAGCGGTTTTATTATAGAAGTATTTGTTTTCTTGGCTTCGATTTCTTGAAGTTTTTGTTCTAATTCTTTTTGCAGAGTTTCCTTTTGAATTTCTAAATCTTGATTGGTTAATCTAGTTTTCCAAAGATTATATAAACTAACAGTATTTTTGAAATAATCAGTTTCATTGTCTCTAACTGAAGAGAGTCTGAAACTTATCTTCTCTACTGTATGGCAGAATGATCTTCCAACAGATTGAAATGCGACTGTTTCATCTGCTACTTTCTGAGTAAAATAGGTTGAAAATGTCTCCAAGGAATTCATTAAGTTAAGATCAAACAATAACATTTTGTCTGACTTCTCCATATAAGATATGATTTCTTCAGTTCTTTGATCATTCAGGATATCTTGCTTAATAAATCTAGTCGTTTGAATCTCAATCCTTGTGATTCCTATTTCTTTGATTTTATCGGATGCTTCATTTGCGTATTTTACTATTGTATCCATATAAAATTTGACTTGTTCAGCTGCGGTTTTAATTGCATCCCTACTAGAAATTATAACCAATTGTTTTTGGTTTTCAAGAAGTTGATCTTTTGCAGTTTTTAGTTGATCTTTTGCTAGTTTAATTTGGCGAATTACAGAAAAGCCGAAGATTGCTAATATTGGACCGCTAAGTAAATAGACATTTTCGATTAGTGATTTTGAAGTGTCAAATATGTTCATAGTGATTGAGTAATAAAAGGAGAAGTTTTAGCTAAATCAAAAATACTTAATTTCTAAAATTAAAAAATAAGGTAAAAAGTAAGAGGGAATTAGTTGGTTTTTTCATAAGGAGGATTGGTTAGGTAAATGTATCATTTAATTAACATGTAGATAGTTTTCTTCTTATCCCCGGTTTTTTGGAAATAGTTTAAATCAACACCCGTTTTTAAATCCCGACTAGCTGTGGCCGTGGAAATTTCTTTAAATACCAGCATATAATCTTTGCGGGTGAATTGCCCATCTGAGATCTCAGCAAAGTATTTCAACCGATCTTCCGTTGTCATAGTGTTTGCAGTTGTATTCAATATAGAATTTAGTGACGCATCAATGACTTCAAGCATATATTCAATAAACGGTGTGGATTTTCCTAATTTATCACTTTTTGCAAGCGCTTCATAATAACGGGTTTGAGTTTGATAAATTAAATTTTCAAAGGGAATAAACTCAAAAACCGGGTAATTTTGCATCAGGATAAGTGTTTGCCACAATCTTCCCATTCTTCCGTTTCCGTCTAAAAATGGATGAATGAACTCCATTTCATAGTGAAAAACACAGCTTTTGATCAGAATTAATTCCATGCTCGTTTCTAAATAATGAAACAGGTCCTTCATTAGATGCGGAACATTTGCCGCTGGTGGCGCCATATGAGTAATTTTTTCACCTGCAACAATTCCAACACCGGTTTTTCGGTAATTTCCAGCATCAGAAATTAACCCGTTCAATAATAATGCATGTGCATCCAGAAATGATTTGGACTGGTAAGGATCGAACGTTCGAATTTGTTCATATACCTTGATTGCATTGAGAACTTCAGTAATATCTTTTTCAGGGCCAACGACTCTTTTTTGTTCAACTAAAGCAGTTATTTGTGCTGTTGAGAGTGTATTTCCCTCAATACTTAAAGAAGAGTGGATGGTTTTTATGCGGTTTTCTTTTCGAAGTTTCGGTGAGGGTTTATCCAAATATTTCGCATTGATTTGCCCCAGTTTTTCCGAAATGGAACTGATCAAAATTAAAATGTGTTGCGTTATTTCATATGGAGGATGCATTATGATACTATCATTTGATAGTATCAAAGATACTTGTTATTTTGTAAATTTCCGATTTAACATTATTTCTAAAGTATTTTCTCTTGTTGTACCTAACTCTTCTTGTTTTGTTGCAGATAATTTATTCTCTTCCACGAAGGAAAATAAATAGTTAGGGTTATCAGTTATATTCCAATTCAATTTACCGAAATCTAATTTATAAGTAGATGTTTTTAAAGGTGAGAATCTACCTCCAAATGTTAACAAGAGATCTACTTGATTACTGAATTTTGAACTTACTTCATATGGATCAAAAATTAGTCTGGCAGAATGCATATTGGGGGCGCCAAAGTGTAAAACTTTAATATAATCTATGTTGACTAATTGATGACCTTCAAACATGTACATGTGTGCATATCTTGAATCATTGAATCCATTGAATTTTCCTTGTGGGCACATAAGTCTAAAAGACAAATCAATTTCATTTTGTAAGGGTGAAAAATTAAAGTTGAACACTGTAATATCTAGATAGTATGCTGATTGATTGTGAGATATCTTATCAAGTTTAACAAATCCTTCAATATTTGGATAACGAATTTTTTTGAATAAAGCATCGATTAAATAATGTGGAGCTGGTTTTGTTTGACCATCAAGGCGAGCCCAATACGTGTTTTTGAATTGATGAGGAGAATAATTACTTTCTTGAATTTCAAAAACATATAATACCTCTGCATTGTTTTGTAAAATTTTTAAATCAATCCCAATCGGAAGAGGTGTTATTAAGTCAGATATTTTATTAATTAGCCAATCCTTATCCTTTAGATCTGTTAATGGAGATAAAGCTCCTTTAAAAATTTTACTTGGTTGTCCGGATTCCCCAGGTACACCAATTGGGGCTCCCCAAATTAGAATTCCTCCTTCAGAATTTAAAAAAGCACAAATTCCTCGGATTATGCCGTTCAGGTTTTCCGTAAAGTTACCAAATTCAGAGGAGAAACCTTTAAATTCAATTCTTGTAGATTCTTCTTTTGCTTCAGAAAAAAAATTGAGGATATCCTGATATTCTAAGTTTTCTAATTCTTTGTTAAAAAAAGTTGTTGAATAGTCCATAAGCTAGATATTAAGAGGTTTAAAGATAATTCTTATACTTTGATCTAAATAGGAAAGTAAATTTTGAAAGGTGAAAAATTTGCAGCATTGACAAAACAACAATAAAAAGAGCCAAGACATTTTGCCCTGACTCTCTAAGTCTCTTATCTTCCCGAACTGTTCAGCAGGTTCATAATCTCATCCAGTTTCGGAGAAAGAATGATCTCTGTACGTCGGTTTTTAGCTTTCCCTTCTGCTGTATCGTTGGTTGCTTTCGGGTAGTATTCACCACGACCGGAAGCGGTCATCCGCGTTGCTGCAACTCCGTATTTTTCATTTAGCATACGTGTAATCACCGTTGCACGACCCACACTTAAATCCCAGTTATCTTTGAAAAGGGCGGTTTTGATCGGCACATTATCCGTGTGACCTTCCACCAGGATCTGGATATCCGGGTTTTTATTCAGTACATCGGCCAATACTTTCAAGGCTTCTACTCCTTTTGGTTCCACGGCTGTAGATCCGGATTTAAAGAGCAATTTATCAGACATGGAAACGTACACTTTACCGTCGCGGATTTCCATTGTTAATTCGTCTGAGTTAAACCCAACCAGGGCATCACGCAAAGTCTGGGTCAGTTTTTTCGTCATTTCATCTTGTCGTGCAATAATTGCCTGCATTTCTCGGAGCATGCGCTCTTTGTTCTGAAGGTCCTTGTCCTTTTGGCTCAACTGTTCGGACTGTTTGTTCAAACGTTCGGATTGACTTTCATTGATATTTTCCTGACCGGAAAGTTTCATTTGGAGATTTTTGTTGTCAGAAACAAGTCGCTCGTTGACCGATTTTTGGTCAGCAAGGGAAGTACATAAAGAATCTCGTTCCGACACCACTGCCTGAAGTCGTTTTCCGCCTTTTTTATTCTCAGGAATAGGGTCACCACATTTATAAATTGGCTTACAAGAGGACATTGCCAGCATTCCAACAGCGAGCACGCTCATCAGAATGGATTTGTTGAATACTTTCATAACTCTGTTCTTTTATAATTGGTCTATTAAAGAAAAGGAATTTGGAAAAAGTGGCTTGGGATTATTAGCGTTTTTTAGGATAGTTTGGAATTAATTGTGAAATAGAATTGCGAATTGCGTCCGTCAGCTGACGGAGCGAATTGCGAATTATTTTTTAATTAGGAATTAGGAATTAGGAATTAGGTCCCGATAGCTATCGGGATAGGAATTAGGAATTAGGAATTAATTAAATTTGTAAAATGGCAGTATTATCTATACCGGATTTGAATATAACGGAGCGTGATCCGCAGAAAATCCGTGAGTTTATGAATGCACGCGGGATCTTTTTTGATCAATGGCAGGCAGATGTGGTGTTTGAAGACAGTGCGAACCAGGAAGAAATTCTGAAAGCGTATGAATCAAGTCTGACTCCTTTTATGAATGCAGGTGGTTATCAAACTGCAGACGTCATTACCATCAATAAACTGACAGAAAATTACGAAGCAATTCGCGCTAAATTCCTGGCTGAACATACACACTCGGAAGATGAGATCCGCTTTTTTGTTGATGGTGAAGGTTTATTTTGGTTCAATCTGGAAACCGAGCCGGTGTTCAATTTATTGTGTGAAAAGGGAGATTTGATCTCAGTACCTGAAGGGACAAAACATTGGTTTGATGCTGGGGAAAGCAATCCGTTTGTGAAAGCGATCCGCATTTTCATTGATATGAGCGGTTGGGTTCCTCATTATACGGAATCAAAGCTGGAGCAGCGATTTAGTGATTTTAGAGTTAACAAATAAAACAAGTAGGTTCGTAATATTGCGAATTAGCGAATAAGCAAATAAGCAATATTACTATCAATGAGTGACACGAATTTCAACTGATAAAAATGACAATTCAAAGACCAAAATTCATCCTTACAGATATCGAAGGAACAACTTCTTCCATTTCATTCGTTGCTGAAAAACTGTTCCCTTATTTCCGGGAGAATATTTCCGATTTACTTGCTTTGAAAGACCGCCTGATTGTTAAAGAGGCTTTTGAAGAAACTGTTCAGCTGGCTAAATCGGAAGACGGAGAAACCTTGTCCACGGATGAAGAAATTATTGATAAACTGTACAGATGGAGCGTGGAAGACCGTAAGATTACACCGCTTAAAACGCTTCAGGGAGTTTTGTGGGATGCCGGTTACCGGGATGGGGAACTGAAAGGGCATGTTTACCCGGAAGTAGCAGCGAATCTAAAAAACTGGAGGGAACAGGGAATAGACCTGGGTGTATTCTCTTCTGGTTCCGTTCCAGCACAAAAACTGATTTTTGGTTATAGTATTGCCGGTGATCTGACCCCTTATTTCTCAGCCTACTTTGATACCAATACGGGGGGTAAAAGAGAAGCGGAAACCTACGCAAAGATTGCAAAGGAACTGCAACTTAAACCCTCAGAAATTCTTTTCTTAAGCGATATTGTGGAAGAACTGGAAGCTGCTGATTCAAACGGATTCCAAACGATTCAGCTTGCAAGGGAAGGGATGACTCCTGCCTGGAAGCAATTTGTGACTTCGTTCGACGAGATTGTTTTTGTGTAATCTGAAACAACAAGCTAAAAATACTTCTATTGCTCCCATGATTTGTCTCAAATAGATTAATTTTGTGGCAGAAAATCAGATTATGAGCGCATTCAGAACCATTTGGACAACCGAAGATAAGTACGTAGAGGTGATAGATCAACGCAAACTACCTCACGAATGGGTGGTGGAGAAGCTGATCTCCTATAAAGATGCGGAACGTGCTATCAAAGACATGGTTGTTCGTGGTGCACCATTAATTGGCGCAACTGCAGCTTATGGTATTTACCTGGCGGCAAGAGAAGGGGCAAACCTGGAGGAAGCTTTCGCGGATTTACGTTTGTCACGTCCAACTGCCGTGAACCTGTTCTGGGCGCTGGACCGTATGAAAGCCAGGTTGGCAAATGCCACTGATCTGATTCAAACAGCCTGGGAAGAAGCCGCTCAAATTGTGGAGGATGACGTTGAAACCTGCAGGATGATCGGTGTTCACGGATTGCCTTTGATCGAAGAAATTTCAAAAAAGAAGAATGGCGAAACGGTTCATATTCTGACGCATTGCAATGCCGGAATGTTGGGCTGCATTGAATGGGGAACCATTACGTCACCGATTTATCAGGCTGTTCAAAAAGGAATTAAGGTACATGTGTGGGTGGATGAAACACGTCCGCGCTTGCAAGGTGCAAATCTGACCTGTTACGAGCTGACCAGACACGAAGTTCCGCATACGTTGATCGTAGATAATCAGGGCGGACATTTGATGCAGCATGGAATGGTAGATATGTGTATTGTCGGAACAGACCGTACCACACGCCAGGGCGATGTTGCCAATAAGATCGGGACCTATCTGAAAGCTTTGGCTGCTCATGATAACCACATCCCGTTTTATGTTGCTCTTCCATCAACAACACTGGATATGACTATCCGTGACGGGTTGAAAGAAATTCCGATCGAACAGCGAAACCAGAATGAAGTACGTTATGTGGTTGGGAAAAGTAAAATCTCCGGTCAGTTGGATGAAGTGTTGATCTGTCCGGAAACTACGCAGGCAAGCAATTATGGGTTTGATGTGACACCGGCACGGTTGGTTACTGCGTTAATTACCGAAAGAGGAGTTTGTAGTGCCAGTGAAGAAGGGTTGATGAAGCTCTTCCCGGAATACAAATAAGAACACGCTGGGCACTGTGCGGTTCTAATCTACCAAATATAAAAACTGGAAGTCCATATTTCCGGAAGTAATTACCTGAAAAGGTTTAGGGGACCGCTAACTTGAATAGTTTGTCCGGAATGATCGGGATATTCTACTATCCAGAAATAAACTCCCTCTGATGCAGGTATCCCATTAACTTTGCCATCCCACACCGGTTTTAGAGAAGTGGTTTCGAAAATCAAGTTTCCCCACCGATTTACAATAGACAAATGGATTGTAGTTGTTCCATTCGATTTAACAGGTGTAAAGAAGTCATTTATATTATCACCATCCGGTGTAAATATGTTCGGGAATTCAGGGTTGGAGAATTCAGGGGTCGGTGATTCAGGTGTGCTTTCACAATCAGCAGTAACAATTACCGTATCGCTAATGACCGAGTTGCAATTGAACGCATGGAGCCAATAAACACCCGATTCAGTAACAGTATAAGTTGGAGAAGTGGAGCCATCCTGCCAGGTATAATTTTCAGTTCCGGGAGGAACGCTGAGTAAATGACTTTCACCCGGACAAATGCTGAAGTCCGGTCCGATATAAATTCCAGGATTTTCTGATATCGGCAGATTTGATGTGTAATTGATCACCAGTTTCGGATGCTTATTAAGATCCGGAAAATCACTTGAACAGAAATTCAGCCTGCAATAATAATCAGGGATTTGTTCCATGAGTAAAAAACCGAAGCTATTCGAGGGATCATTCCACATATCCTGTACGAGTTGGGTTACATTCAGTGTATAATTCTCATTAGGGTCGGTAGATTCAGGAACCACGAGCTGATTTTGTGTGGTATTTGAAGGTTGTGTGTTCCAGGTAACAGTTGATTCATTCCAATTTGAGGTGATTCTTCTTAACCACCCGATATTGCTATAGCTCAAGGAAGAGTGCTGTCCGGATCCGGTGGTATACGGCCATGCATACAAATACAATTCAGCATTGATTATTGAGGCATCAGCAGGCAGTTGTGACAAATCAAATTCCATAATACTCGCTACGTTTCCCGGAATGCCTTGAAATGTCCATGAAGCAGCTAAAAACTGAGGATTTGAACCATAGTTCACATTACGTTCAGATTCCAGTCCATGCAATATTGCATCTTTTCCACATAGGGAATCCGGTTGTAAAATCAGGGTGTGCTGCTGTGCCAATAATGAACAAAAGCTCATACATGCAATTAGGGAAATAAAAGTATTCTTGTAATCGAGTGGAAAAAGCATAGGTGTTAATTTGAAACTTAAAAATAGCAAATATCTGATAAAAAAGGAAAAAGGTTTCTATTCCATACAACCACATGATCACACTTTTCCGAGGTTTAACTTTTTTACTTTCTGTATTGAACAAGTAACAGACCAGTTCATACTTTTGATCTTCTGAGCTGTACTTTCATAGATCAACCAAAAGGAAATTTAACATTATCAGGACTAGCATTTTTCTATAAATCACTTTTATCAAATCACCTTTTTTCCTAAATTAAAGAGGAAAGTGATAAATAATGAACGAAAATTACCTGCATTTTCTTTGGAAGAATAAACGTCTTCCATTCAATAACCTAACGACCATTGACGGCAAGAAGCTGGAAATCCTTCATGTGGGAATCCACAACCTGGATTCCGGCCCTGATTTTTTCAACGGACAAATCATCCTGGATGAAATAAGGCATTCCGGCAACATCGAAATGCATATGAAATCCTCTGATTGGAACGCGCACGGTCATCAATTCGACCCTGCATATTCGAATGTCATTCTGCATGTGGTGTATGAGCACGATCAGTTGATTTTTATTGAAGGAATTCCCATTCCTACAGTTGAGTTGAAACACGTGATCGATTGGGAGCATTTCAATTGGTTTTCCAGCTATTACAAACGAACCGCAACTATTTTATGCGAACCTTTTTTAAAGGAAATCGCTAATGTGTTTGTGTTGAATCAAATTGAGCAGACGTTTTTTCAGCGAATGAACCGAAAAAAGATGGAATTGGAACATTTGTATCAGGGTGGAAAAATGTCCTTCAAGGAAGTGTTGTTCCATACGATTTCAAAAGCATTTGGAATGAAGGTGAATCAACTCCCTTTCCAGGAACTGGCTGTGGGAATTCCTTTTGACAAGTTCATGAAAGCGAACCAAAAACAAAAAATGGCCATCACATTTGGGGTCGCAGGTTTTTTGAATGAGGACAAAGCAATTGCATATTATGAAGAGCTAAAAGAAGAGTGGAATTTTCAACGCTACAAACTCAAGCTGGAATCAAGGAATGGACATAGCTGGAAATTTAAAGGCTGTAGACCGGGTGGTTTTCCAACTCAGCGATTGGCGCAATTCGCCACCTTCGTTCACGAAATGAACTGGGATTCGGAGATTTGGTACCTGCCGGCAAAGGAGTTGCTTTTGATGCTCCAAACCCAATTAATGAAACCCGCCCATGAATACTGGATGGACCATTTTGATTTCGGAAAAGAGAAAAAAACAACAGCAACGTTGAGTATTGCAACAGCCAATACCATTATTATTAACAGCATTGTTCCCTTTTTATGGTGGTTGTCGGATTGTTTGAGTGATGATTCCTATCGAAACAAGGCTTTTGAAATTCTGGGCTTGCTTCCACCTGAAAAGAATGAAAAGATCAATGCCTGGAGATATGCCGGAGTAAAACCGGCCAATGCATTGGAATCACAAGGATTGATAGAACTTGCAAACGAATTTTGCCTGAAAAAGAAATGTTTGAAATGTGGGATAGGGAACAATGTGCTTAAAAGGTGACTTTCCCGAAACTTCGGGACTCAGTCACCTTTTTAAACAAATTTATTCCGGTAGCTGAGCGGAGTCGAAGTTCCGGAATTTTTCCATTTTACATTCTCCATTTTCAATTTAAAAAAGTCGTACTTTTGAAGAAGGAATAACAGATGAAAAGAACTCTTCAAAAAATAGCTTTTTTCTTTGAGATGCGCTCTTTCGGAGTGTGCTCCTGGTGGGCAACAAAATTAGGGATTCAAACCAATAAAGTGCGTTTGGGTTTTATCTACGCAACCTGTATTGGCTTGGGGTCCCCACTCATTCCATATCTTATCATGGCCTGGATCTTAGAGCATAAGCATTATTTCCTGTTCAAATCAAAAAAACGCTCCATCTGGGAGTTGTAATCATACTATGAAAATTCTTATTACAGGTTCCAATGGTTTATTGGGGCAAAAAATTGTCAAGCGTTGTATCAAACACAACATTCCGTTCATTGCAACTTCCAAAGGCGGTAATCGGAATCCGGAATGTCCTGAAAGCAATTATATATCCCTGGATTTACAACAATCCGATGAGGTGAAAAAACTGGTGTCCGAACAAAGGCCAACAGCAATTATTCATACTGCAGCATTAACAAATGTAGACTATTGCGAATCAAATCCGGAAGAATGCCATGATGTAAATGTGGTTGCTTCACAGGTGCTTTATGAAGCTGCAAAGAGCATTCAGGCTCATTTTGAATTGCTTTCCACCGATTTCGTTTTTGATGGAGAGAACGGACCTTATAAAGAAGAGGATGCGGTAAATCCCCTGAGCGTTTATGCCCGGTCAAAGGTAGATGCAGAAAATACATTGATTAACGATCCCGATAACTATAAAAACTGGTCGATTGCACGAACCATTATTGTTTATGGAACAGGTTTTGGGTTGTCTCGCTCCAATATGATCCTTTGGGCTTTGGAAGCACTTCCGAAAGGAGAAGTAATGAAGTTAGTCGACGACCAGTTTCGCGCACCTACCTGGGCAGATGACCTCGCATATGGATGTGTGGAAATTATTTTGAGAAAGCAACAGGGAATCTTCCATCTTTCAGGACCTGTTTCACGACCGATCAATCAAATTGTTGAAGAGGTAGGTGAGGCATTGGGCTTAACTGACTTGAACATCGAGACCATCTCTTCCGCAACATTGAACCAGGCCGCCAAGAGGCCGCCAAGAACAGGTTTTGACTTGTCAAAATCCGAAAAATTACTGGATTATCGCCCGATGGATATTAAAGAAACGATCCCAATTCTGAAAAAAGACTTAACTTACTACCGTTAAGTATGAAAAATGACCCACTATTCAAAATCTACTAAACGAGGAATCTTCCTGTTCACAGGATTGCTGCTCGTTATTTTTGTAAGTCCTGATTTAATCCAGTACTTCAGATCAAAGCCTGAAATTCAAATCGAACAATGGTCGACTGCTGAAAAACAGGTCACTGGAAAATTAAACCGGGAATCCGGTTTCAATTACCGTAAGGAATGGAAGAAGAAACAGTATTCAAGACCACTCGCCCGTTTTAATCCGAATGATTATACCCTGGAAGAATGGATGGCACTCGGGCTTTCTGAAAAACAAAGTGCGATCGTATTGAAATTCACCTCCAGGAAGATCTATTCCAACGAAGAATTGAAACGTATTTTCGTCATATCAGATGAGCTGTATAATTTGATCAAAGATTCGACAGTTTATCCGGAAAGGACCAGGAATCTGGATCGCCCGACAGAATATAAATTGGAACAAAAACTGGTTGATGTAGCGATCAACCGTGCCAGTTTGGATGATTTGTTGCAAGCACGGGATATCACGGTATTTGATGCAAAACAAATTATTCGCACCAGGGACAATTTTGGAGGGTTTTATTCGTTGGATCAATTGAGCGAGGTTTGGCAGGCAACTCCTGAGAAAATTGCTGTTTGGGAAAAATACATCCGGATAGATCCGGAGAACATTCGAAAGATAAATATCAATACGGCAAGTACCAGGGAATTATCCTTTCATCCATATATTTCTTGGAATTTGGCAAATTCTCTCGTAAAATTGCGCTCTCAAAACGGATTCTATAAAGAACTCCGTGAGATTAAAAATTCGGTTTTGATGACAGATGAACTGTACGAAAAGCTGAAGCATTACCTTATAGTAGAATAATGATAGAAGAAAAAATTAAAGGCGTAATCAGGGATGTAGTTGATTTTCCAAAGGCAGGGATCGTGTTTAAGGACATTACTCCAATCATGTTGAATCCTGCTTTATCTAAAGAAATCGTAATGCATTTGGTATCGATTTACAAAGATCAGAAATTGGATAAAATTGCCGGAATTGAAAGCCGTGGATTTTTATTCGGGTACCCTTTGGCAATGGAATTAGGCCTTCCGTTCGTTTTGATCCGTAAGACAGGGAAATTACCTTACCATAAAATCAGTCATTCATATGATTTGGAATACGGTTCAGCTACAATCGAAATGCATGTTGATGCGATTCAAAAAGGAGAGCGCGTATTGATTCATGACGATTTATTGGCTACCGGAGGATCGGCTTCAGCAGCAGCAGAATTGATTCAGAAATGCGGTGGTGAAGTAGCCGGATTTAATTTCCTGGTAGGGTTAAATTTTCTAAATGGTAATGAGAAATTGAAAAACTACTCTAATAATATTACTAATTTAGTGGCCTATTAAAATTTATTAATCGAAAAACAAAATTAACGGATAGCCCCAAAAAACTGTTAATCATGAACTTTGAACTAAACGAAAATCAAAAAATGATCACGCAAATGGTGCGTGATTTTGCAGAAAGAGAAATCCGCCCGAACATGAATCAATGGGATGCTGATGAGTATTTCCCGGTAGATACCATGAAGAAAATGGGTGAACTTGGACTGCTTGGGATTTATATCCCGGAACAATACGGCGGAAGCGGCTTTTCTTACCTGGAATATGCAACAGCATTGATGGAATTAGGGAAAGTGTGCGGAGGAATTGGTTTGAGTGTTGCTGCACATAACTCATTGTGTACAGGGCATATTTATTATCATGGAAACGAAGAGCAGAAGAAAAAATACCTTCCTAAATTAACTTCCGGAGAATTTATCGGAGCATGGGGATTGACTGAGCCGAATACAGGTTCAGACGCTATGCGTATGAAATGTACTGCTGTTAAGGATGGAGATTATTGGGTAATCAACGGTGCGAAAAACTGGATTACACATGGTTTGTCAGGAGATGTGGCTGTTGTATTGATTCGTACGGGTGAATTATTGGATTCAAACGGAATTACGGCATTCATCATTGAAAAAGGTACTCCAGGATTCTCTGCTGTTAAAATTAAAGATAAGTTAGGGGTTCGTGCTTCTGAAACAGCAGAGTTGATCTTTGATAATGTACGCGTACACGAATCACAGGTAATCGGTGAAGTTGGACAAGGGTTCAAACAAGCCATGCACATTTTGGATGGAGGTCGTATTTCGATCGCGGCACTTTCTTGTGGAATTGCTCGTGGCGCTTACGAAGCTTCTGTGAAATATGCTAAAGAGCGCGAGCAATTCGGACAGCCGATCGGTAAGTTCCAGGCTATCGGGTTCAAATTGGCTGATATGGCAACAGAAGTGGAGGCAGCGGAATTGTTGACATTCCAGGCAGCTGATTACAAGAACAGGAATCAAAAAATGACCACACAAGGAGCATTTGCAAAATATTTCGCTTCGGAAGTTTCTGTGAAATGCGGGAACGAGGCCGTTCAGATCATGGGTGGTTACGGGTTCACGAAAGAATATCCGGCAGAGAAATTCCTGCGTGATGCAAAACTGATGACTATTGGTGAAGGAACTTCTGAAATCCAAAAATTGGTTATTTCCAGAGAGATCTTAAAGTAATTCGAAATTATTTTTGAGATACTGATTGTTGAAAAGAAATAATTTATATCTTTGCGCTCCCTATCATAGGATGGGTAGTAAAAAGCTAACAATAGAATTTAAATAGAATATGTTAATCATTCCAGTTAAAGAAGGCGAGAACATCGAAAGAGCGCTTAAGAAGTACAAGAAGAAATATGACAAAACAAATGTCATGAAAGAATTACGTCGTCGTAAAGAATTCGTGAAGCCATCTGTTGTTGATCGTCAAGCGAACATTCGTGCAGCTTATGCTCAAAAAATGAAATCTCAAGAGATTTAATCCGGAGTTATTCGCATTAGAAAAATTGAGGTCCTGACATTTTCGTCAGGGCCTTTTTTTGTACCTTGTATTTCAGTTATGTCCTATAAAGATTCCTTCATTCATTACCTGCAGGTCGAGAAACGTTACTCGAAGCATACCATCCTGGCTTATGAGGAAGATCTGGATCAATTCACAACTTTTGCGGAGTTATCAAAGTCAACAGATTGGAATGAGGTGAACCATCAGTTGGTACGAGCCTGGATTGTTCATTTGCTGGAGAACGGGCAGAGTAACCGCACGGTGTCTCGTAAGATTTCTTGTTTGCGTTCGATTTTTAAATGGTTGCATGCAAATGGGAAAGTGGAGCAAAATCCCATGTTGCGGATTCGTGGCCCGAAAGTGGAAAAGCGCTTGCCTCAATTCGTGAAACAATCAGAAATAGATTCGGTTCGGATAGAGCAGTTGTTTGCATCAAATTTTGAAGGAATCCGGGACCGGTTGATGTTTGAGTTATTTTACCAGACAGGAATTCGTTTGAGTGAACTGATCGGATTAAAGACCAGGGATGTGACGGATAACAGCATAAAAGTCCTGGGAAAACGGAATAAAGAACGGATCATTCCGATAGGTCAGGAGCTTTACCGGATCATTCAATCATATGAGAAAATCAAGCCTGCCGGGCCTGATAGCCAAATAATGTTATTTGTAAAAAAAGATGGTAGAAAATTATCGTCAAAGTTTGTTTATCGGAAAATTAATACATACCTTGGAAGTGTAACGAACGCGGAGAAAAAAAGCCCACATATCTTGCGTCATACATTTGCAACTCACATGTTAAACAATGGTGCCGGGCTTGAAACTTTGAAAGAGCTTTTGGGGCATGCAAATTTGTCTGCAACACAAGTCTACACGCACAATTCGTTTGCGCAAATAAACTCGATATATTCACATGCCCATCCACGTGGGCGCAAAAAGTAAAAGTCATGGACGTTAAAGTGCATTCTATCCATTTTAAAGCAGATCAAAAGCTGATTGATTTTATTAATGACAAAGTGGAAAAACTTCAGGTTTTTTTTGACCACATCATTGTTGGGGAAGTTTTTTTAAGGTTGGATAAGAATTCGGACAAGGAAAATAAGATAGCAGAAGTGAAAATATTAATGCCCGGAAAAGAATTGTTTGCAAAGAAACAATGTAAATCTTTTGAAGAAGCGGCAGATTTGTGTGTTGATGCCTTGCGCACACAGGTAAAAAAATATAAAGGCAAATTAGCGAATTAGTAATTGGAAATGAAGAATTTAGATAAGCGGCTCCAAAGGCCGCTTATTTTTTTTTGATTTTTTTTCAATCAAACGCTTGCAGTTGTTTATTTCTTTACTACATTTGCAAACCCAAACGGGAAAACACTTTAAGAATCGTTCTTTAAAATCGTAATAAAAACCAAACTTTAATGCCGGTGTAGCTCAGCTGGCTAGAGCAGCTGATTTGTAATCAGCAGGTCGGGGGTTCGAGTCCCTCCACCGGCTCGCATTAAAGGATGGGAGTGTCGCATAGTGGCTATTGCAGCAGACTGTAAATCTGTCACCTCACGGTATCGCTGGTTCGAGTCCAGCCACTCCCACGACAAGGAAATAATAATTATAAGCGGGAGTAGCTCAGTTGGTAGAGCGTCAGCCTTCCAAGCTGAGGGTCGCGAGTTCGAATCTCGTCTCCCGCTCAAATTACGATTCAAGAGAATAGGCCGGTGTAGCTCAGGGGTAGAGCGCTTCCTTGGTAAGGAAGAGGCCACGAGTTCAAATCTCGTCATTGGCTCTGCAGGGATTCACTCATTTGGTTTATGGGTGAAATTTTGTATTGTAAGAAAAAGGTTTATTAACTACGTAACAAATAAAAACAAATGGCTAAGGAAAGTTTTAATCGTTCCAAACCGCACGTAAACATTGGTACTATTGGTCACGTTGACCACGGTAAAACTACGTTGACTGCGGCTATTTCAAGCGTATTGGCTGCTAAAGGATTAGCTGCCGTTCGTGATTTCTCTTCTATTGACAACGCACCTGAAGAAAAAGAGCGTGGTATTACTATTAACACGTCACACATTGAGTACGAAACAGCTAACCGTCACTACGCACACGTTGACTGTCCAGGTCACGCGGATTACGTAAAGAACATGGTTACTGGTGCTGCACAGATGGATGGAGCGATCCTAGTAGTTGCTGCTACTGATGGACCGATGCCTCAAACTCGTGAGCATATCCTTTTAGGAAAACAAGTTGGTGTTCCTCGTCTAGTTGTATTCATGAACAAAGTGGATATGGTGGATGATGCTGAGTTGTTAGAACTAGTTGAAATGGAAGTTCGTGAATTGTTGTCTTTCTACGATTACGATGGTGACAATGCACCGGTTATTCAAGGTTCTGCACTTGGTGCATTGAACGGAGAGCCTGAGTGGGTTGCTAAAGTTGAAGAGTTGATGGATGCAGTTGATAACTACATCGAATTGCCTCCTCGTGATGTTGATAAGCCTTTCTTGATGCCTGTTGAAGACGTATTTACGATTACAGGTCGTGGTACAGTAGCAACAGGACGTATCGAAACAGGAGTTATTAACTCTGGAGATCCAGTTGAAATCTTAGGTATGGGTGAAGAGAAATTGACTTCTACTGTAACTGGGGTTGAGATGTTCCGTAAGATCTTGGATCGTGGAGAAGCTGGTGATAACGTAGGTCTTTTATTACGTGGTATTGAGAAGTCTCAAATTAAGCGTGGTATGGTTATTTGTAAGCCAGGATCTGTTAAGCCTCATGCTGACTTCAAAGCTGAAATCTATGTATTGAAGAAAGAAGAAGGTGGTCGTCACACTCCATTCCATAACAAATACCGTCCTCAGTTCTACTTCCGTACAACTGACGTAACTGGAGAGATTTTCTTGACAGACGGACGTGAGATGGTTATGCCAGGTGATAACGTAACAATCAATGTTAAGTTGATCGTACCTGTAGCAATGGACAAAGGTCTACGTTTCGCTATCCGTGAGGGTGGTCGTACAGTAGGTGCTGGTCAGGTTACTGAAATCATCGCTTAATTCGCGATACACATATGAATTGAAAGGGGAGGTCAACTCCCCTTTTTACACGGGCGTAGCTCAGCTGGTAGAGTAGTGGTCTCCAAAACCATTGGTCGTGGGTTCGAATCCTACCGCCCGTGCAAAACAAAATAAATTGACCATGTCAAAGTTTAGAAATTATTTTAGCGAAACGATTACTGAGATGACTCAGAATGTTACGTGGCCGACGTGGAAAGAATTGCAGAGCAATGCACTGATTGTGGTAGTTGCGTCTGTGATTTTTGCATTGTTGGTATTCGCAATGGACAATGTCTTTGGAATTACCGGAACTCCTACTTCTACCTGGAAGGGAGTTGTTGGGTTTATCTATTCTTTCTTTTAATTAGAAAAATGGGAGATATTAAAAAACGTTGGTACGTGGTACGTGCGGTGAGTGGAAAAGAGAAAAAGGTGAAAGAATACCTGGATCTTGAAATTTCCCGTTTGAAACTGGACGATTATGTGTCTCAAGTATTGATTCCAACTGAGAAAGTATTTCAAATCCGCAACGGAAAGAAAATCTCAAAGGAAAAAGCATATTTACCAGGATATGTATTGATTGAAGCAGCTTTGATCGGTGAGGTTCCTCACGTGATCAAGGGAATTCCGAACGTAATCGGATTCCTGGGTGCTGAAAAAGGGGGAGACCCGCAACCAATGCGCTTGTCTGAAGTAAATCGAATTTTAGGTAAAGTTGACGAATTATCCGAAACAGAAGAGGAAGTGAAAATCCCATTCGTTATCGGAGAATCAGTTAAGGTGATCGACGGACCATTCAACAATTTCTCCGGAGTTATTGACGAGATCAATGAAGAGAAGAAGAAATTGAAAGTAATGGTTAAGATCTTCGGTCGTAAGAACCTTCTTGAGCTTAGCTACATGCAAGTAGAAAAAGAAGGATAAACATGTATTAACCGCAGCAGTGGGATTATTGATTAAAGCTTCCCTTTAACGCCCACGTTACGACTGCATAATTTAAATAAACAATGGCTAAAGAAGTAGCAGCATTGATCAAATTACAGATCAAAGGTGGTCAAGCCAATCCAGCTCCTCCAGTTGGTCCCGCACTTGGTGCTAAAGGGGTTAACATTATGGAATTCTGCAAGCAGTATAATGCTCGTACGCAGGATAAGCCAGGAAAGGTTTTACCATGTGTGATTACTGTGTACAGTGACAAATCATTTGATTTCGTCATCAAAACTCCTCCAGCAGCTGTGCAGATTATTGATAGCGTAAAGCTTAAAAAAGGTTCTTCTGAGCCTAACAAAAGCAAAGTTGGTACAATGACTTGGGATCAAGTTCGTGCTATCGCTGAAGATAAAATGCCGGATATGAATTGTTTTACTGTTGATTCAGCTATGTCTATGGTAGCTGGTACAGCACGTAGTATGGGTGTAACTGTTAAAGGAGGTGAAGCTCCTGCAACTAAATAATCGCAAGTATCATGGGAAGAATTTCTAAAAAAAGAAAAGAAGTTTTAGCAAAGTACGATTTGACTAAAACTTACACCTTGGTGGAAGCGTGTGATTTAGTAAAAAACATTACAACTACTAAGTTCGATGCATCAGTAGATATTTCAGTACGCTTAGGTGTTGATCCACGTAAAGCGAATCAAATGGTTCGTGGTACTGTTGCATTGCCTCACGGAACTGGTAAGGATGTACGAGTATTGGTACTTTGTACACCTGACAAGGAAGCTGAAGCAAAAGCAGCTGGTGCGGAATTCGTTGGATTGGATGAATTCATTGACAAAATCAAAGGTGGTTGGACAGACATCGACGTAATTATTACAATGCCTTCAGTGATGGGTAAAGTAGGTGCTTTAGGACGTATCCTGGGACCTCGCGGTTTAATGCCGAACCCAAAAACAGGTACTGTAACGATGGAAGTTGGTAAAGCTGTTGAAGAAGTGAAAGCAGGTAAAATTGATTTCAAAGTTGACAAATTCGGTAATATTCATACTTCTGTTGGGAAGGCTAGCTTCGAAGGAGCTAAAATTCGCGACAATGCACATGAATTGATCCAACAATTAATCAAATTGAAACCATCTGCTGCAAAAGGTACTTACATTAAAAGTATCTACATCAGCTCTACAATGTCTCCAAGTATCCAAATTGATGCTAAATCTGTTGTAGCTTAAAATCTTGAAGTATGAATAAAGATCAAAAAGCACAGTACATTGAAGATCTTGCTCAAGATTTATCGAAAGCAAATGTCTTCTATCTTGCAGATACAGCAGCTCTTACAGTAGAAACAATTAACCAATTACGCCGTCGTTGTTTTCAGCAAGGTATCGAATTACGTGTAGTTAAGAATACATTGTTGGCTAAAGCAATGGCTAAGGTTGAAGGTAGAAATTACGATGACTTGGCATCCGTGTTAAGTGGACCGACTTCTATCATGTTCTCTGAAGTAGGAAATGCTCCTGCAAAATTGATTAAAGATTTCCGCAAGAAGAATGATAAGCCTATTCTTAAAGGAGCTTATATTGAAGAAGCAATCTTCATTGGTGATAACCAATTGGATGCGCTTGAAGCAATCAAGTCTCGTGAAGAATTGATCGGTGATATCATCGGATTACTACAAAGCCCGGCGAAAAATGTTATTTCCGGTCTTACAGGTGGTGGTTCCAAAATTGCTGGAATCCTTAAAACGCTCGAAGAAAGAGCATAATGCTTACGCTGAAGCTTCAGCATAGGCGCAATTAAACAAATTTATTTAAGAACCTTTTTTAAAAATTAATAAAAATGGCTGATTTAAAACAAATCGCAGAAACGCTAGTAAACTTGACAGTTAAAGAAGTAAACGAACTAGCTACAATCTTGAAAGACGAATACGGTATTGAGCCTGCTGCTGCTGCTCCGGTAATGGTAGCTGGTGGTGCTGCTGGTGGTGGTGAAGCTGCTGCTGAAAAAACTGAATTCGACGTAATCTTGAAATCAGGTGGTGCTAACAAACTTGCAGTAGTTAAGTTGGTTAAAGAACTTACTGGTAACGGATTGAAAGAATCTAAAGACATCGTTGACGGAGCTCCTGCTACTTTGAAAGAAGCAGTTTCTAAAGACGAGGCTGAAGGTCTTAAGAAAGCACTAGAAGAAGCTGGTGCTGAAGTAGAGATCAAGTAATTAGTTACAAAATTTTGCAGGAAAGGTGTCCGTCAGCTGACGGATGCCTATTCCTGTTTTTCGGCGTTTTAGCCAAATTTAAAGTCCTTTTCTCAATTAAATTATTTCGCCTTGGCAACAACAAGCAATACATCAACGAGAATTAATTTTGCTTCCAGCAAAAATCAGTTCGCTTATCCAGACTTTTTGGATATTCAGCTTAAATCCTTCCAGGAGTTCTTCCAATTGGAAACAACGCCTGAGAATCGTGAAAGTGAAGGATTGTTCAAGGTATTTGCGGAAAATTTCCCAATTACTGATACACGAAATCAATTCGTGTTGGAGTTCCTTGATTATTTCATCGACCCACCCCGTTACACTATTGATGAGTGTATCGAAAGAGGTTTAACTTATAGTGTTCCGCTAAAAGCTAAACTAAAATTATATTGTACAGACCCTGAGCACGAAGATTTCGAAACAATCGTGCAGGATGTATACTTAGGTACAATTCCATACATGACTCCAAAAGGATCTTTCGTGATCAATGGTGCCGAGCGTGTAATTGTTTCCCAGTTGCACCGTTCACCAGGGGTATTCTTCGGTCAAAGCCGCCACGCTAACGGTACAAAATTGTACTCTGCGCGTGTGATTCCTTTCAAAGGATCTTGGATCGAATTCGCAACGGATATCAACAGCGTAATGTATGCTTACATCGACCGTAAGAAGAAATTGCCTGTGACAACTCTTTTCCGTGCGATCGGATATGAAACAGATAAAGATATTCTAGAAATATTCGGATTAGCTGACGAAGTGAAAGCTAACAAAGCTAATTTGAAAAAATGCGTTGGTAGAAGACTGGCTGCTCGTGTATTGAAGTCTTGGATTGAGGACTTTGGAGACGAAGATACAGGAGAAGTAGTGTCTATCGAACGTAATGAGGTTATCCTTGACCGTGAAACAGTATTGGAAGATCAGCACATTGATGAGATCATCGATGCTGGTGTGAAAACCGTTATTTTCCACAAAGAGGATGCCAACACAGCTGATTATACGATCATCTACAACACGCTTCAGAAAGATACTTCTAACTCTGAGAAAGAAGCAGTAGAGCACATCTACCGTCAGTTGCGTAATGCTGAACCACCAGATTATGAAACAGCAAAAGGTGTATTCGAGAAATTATTCTTCTCCGATGCGCGTTATGACTTAGGTGAAGTAGGTCGTTACAGAATGAACAAGAAGTTGAATATCGACAACTCGGAAGAGTCTCGTGTTTTGACTAAAAATGATATTCTTTCTATCATCAAGTACTTGATCGAATTGATCAACTCGAAAGCGGATGTGGATGATATTGACCACTTGTCAAATCGTCGTGTTCGTACAGTAGGTGAACAATTGTACGCTCAATTTGGTGTTGGTTTGGCTCGTATGGCTCGTACTATCCGTGAACGTATGAATGTTCGTGATAACGAAGTCTTTACTCCGATCGACTTGATCAACGCGAAGACTTTGTCTTCTGTGATCAACTCGTTCTTCGGAACAAACCAGTTGTCTCAATTTATGGATCAGACCAACCCGCTTTCCGAGGTAACTCACAAGCGTCGTTTGTCTGCACTAGGACCAGGTGGACTTTCCCGTGAAAGAGCAGGTTTCGAGGTTCGTGACGTTCACTACACACACTACGGTCGTTTGTGTACGATTGAGACACCGGAAGGACCAAACATTGGTTTGATTTCCTCTTTGTGTGTATTCGCGAAGGTGAACAAGCTAGGTTTCATTGAAACTCCATACCGTTCGGTAGTAAATGGTAAAGTAGATATTTCTTCTGAGCCTGTTTACTTATCTGCTGAAGAAGAAGATGCAAAAATGATTGCTCAGGCAAATGCGTCTGTGGATGACAAAGGAAATTTCCTTTCCGAGGTTGTAAAAGCTCGTTACGAAGGTGACTTCCCGGTTGTTCCGCCAACAGATTTGAACCTGATGGACGTTGGAGCTAACCAGATTGCATCGATTGCGGCATCTTCTATTCCGTTCCTGGAGCATGATGATGCGAACCGTGCCTTGATGGGATCTAACATGCAGCGCCAGGCTGTTCCGTTGTTGAAACCGCAGTCTCCTACAGTTGGTACAGGAATCGAGCAATTGGTTGCCCGCGATTCCCGCGTATTGATTAACGCTGAAGGACCTGGAACAGTAGAATACGTTGATGCAAATGAAATCGTGATCCGTTACGATTGGTCTGATGATGACAAATTAGTAAGCTTTGATAGTGAAGTGACTCGTTACTCATTAACAAAATTCCAGAAAACAAACCAAAGTACAACAATCAACTTGAAGCCGATTGTTCGCAAAGGGGACCGTATTGAGAAAGGACAGGTTCTATGTGAAGGATATGCTACACAAGGAGGAGAGTTGGCATTGGGTCAAAACCTGAAAGTTGCATTCATGCCTTGGAAAGGGTATAACTTTGAGGATGCGATCGTTATTTCTGAGCGCGTTGTTCGTGACGATATCTTTACTTCAATCCATATTGACGAATACTCTTTGGAGGTTCGTGATACAAAACGAGGAATGGAAGAGTTAACTTCTGATATTCCAAACGTTTCTGAAGAAGCAACAAAAGATTTGGATGAGAACGGTTTGATCCGCATTGGTGCTGAGATTAAGGAAGGAGATATCCTGATCGGTAAAATTACTCCGAAAGGTGAAACAGATCCTTCTCCGGAAGAGAAGTTATTACGTGCAATCTTCGGTGATAAAGCAGGTGACGTGAAAGATGCTTCCTTGAAAGCAGGCCCGTCTCTTCGTGGTGTTGTTATTGAGAAAAAATTGTTCTCCCGTGCAATTAAAGATCGTAAGTCTAAAGCTCAGGATAAGCCGGTATTGGAAGTTCTTGACACAGAATACGACAAAGATTATGCAGAGTTGAAAGAAAAATTAGCTGATAAATTGATGACCGTATTGGGTGAGAACAAATCAGCTGGTGTATTCAACAACTTTAAAGAGGAGATCATTAAGAAAGGAACGAAGTTCACACATAAGAATTTGTTGATGATCGATTACACAATCGTGAATCCTACAAATTGGACAGCTGATGCACACGTAAATGCGTTGATTAGTCGTTTGTTACACAACTTTACGATTAAAGCAAATGATTTATTGGGAATCTACAAACGTAAGAAATTCCATATTTCAGTTGGAGATGAACTGCCTGCAGGTATCGTGAAAATGGCGAAAGTATATGTTGCTCAGAAACGTAAGTTGAAAGTGGGTGATAAGATGGCTGGTCGTCACGGTAACAAAGGAATCGTTGCAAACATCGTTCGTGCTGAAGACATGCCGTTCTTAGAGGATGGAACACCGGTAGATATCGTATTGAATCCGCTAGGGGTACCTTCTCGTATGAACTTGGGTCAGATTTACGAAACAGTACTTGGTTGGGCCGGAGAGAAATTGGGTGTGAAATTCGCTACTCCTATTTTCGATGGTGCTAAACCGGAAGAAATCAATGAATGGACAGATAAAGCGGGAGTTCCGCGTTCAGGTAAAACTTACTTGTACGATGGAGGTACCGGAGACCGTTTCCATCAACCGGCAACTGTGGGTGTAATTTACATGTTGAAATTATCTCACATGGTTGATGACAAAATGCATGCTCGTTCAATCGGACCATACTCATTAATTACGCAACAGCCATTGGGTGGTAAAGCTCAATTCGGAGGTCAGCGTTTTGGTGAGATGGAGGTTTGGGCTCTTGAAGCATTTGGAGCGGCGAATATCCTACAAGAAATCTTGACAGTTAAATCCGATGACGTAATGGGTCGTGCGAAAGCGTACGAAGCAATCGTTAAGGGTGATAACATTCCGGAGCCGGGAATTCCAGAATCATTCAACGTATTGTTGCATGAATTGAGAGGTCTTGGATTGAATGTATCAATGGATTAAGATCTTATTAGGAAACAAATTGTCAAATTGAATTAAAGAAAGTTATAACATGGCTTACAGAAAAGAAACACCGAAAAAACAAAGTAGCTTCAACAAGATTACGATCTCGTTGGCTTCTCCTGAGGTGATCCGCGATCAGTCAAGCGGTGAGGTACTCAAGCCTGAGACAATTAACTATCGTACATACAAACCGGAAAGAGATGGATTGTTCTGTGAACGTATCTTCGGACCGGTAAAAGATTACGAATGTCATTGTGGTAAGTACAAGCGTATCCGATACAAAGGAATCGTTTGTGACCGTTGTGGTGTTGAGGTTACCGAGAAAAAAGTACGTCGTGAGCGTATGGGACATATCTCTTTGGTTGTTCCGGTAGCACACATTTGGTATTTCCGTTCATTGCCGAATAAAATCGGTTATTTGTTAGGATTGCCAACAAAAAAATTGGATCAAATCATCTATTACGAGCGTTACGTAGTTATTCAGGCTGGTATCGCAAATAATTTGGATGGAACTTCCCTTTCCGAGAAAGATTTCTTAACGGAAGAAGAATACCTGGATATTTTGGATACGCTTCCAAGAGAAAACCAATATTTGGAAGATACGGATCCGAACAAATTCATCGCTAAGATGGGTGCTGAGGCATTGTATGACCTGTTGCGTAAATTGGATTTGGAAAGCCTTTCCTACCAGTTGCGTCACCAGGCAAATACAGAAACGTCTGTTCAACGTAAGCACGAAGCTCTGAAAAGACTTCAGGTGGTTGAAGCAATGCGTGAGTCTCAAACACGTATCGAGAACCGTCCTGAGTGGATGATCGTGAAAGTTGTTCCGGTTATTCCACCGGAATTGCGTCCGTTGGTTCCACTGGATGGTGGACGTTTCGCAACATCGGATTTGAACGACCTTTACCGTCGTGTAATTATCCGTAACAACCGTTTGAAGCGTTTGATCGAGATCAAGGCTCCGGAAGTTATCTTGCGTAACGAGAAGCGTATGTTACAGGAAGCTGTTGACTCATTGTTCGACAACTCCCGTAAGGCTTCTGCGGTTAAAACAGAATCAAACCGTCCGTTGAAATCCCTTTCTGATTCATTGAAAGGTAAGCAGGGACGTTTCCGTCAAAACTTATTAGGAAAACGTGTTGATTATTCTGCACGTTCCGTAATTGTTGTTGGGCCGGATTTGAAATTACATGAGTGTGGTTTGCCGAAAGACATGGCAGCGGAACTTTACAAACCGTTTATCATCCGTAAGATGATCGAGCGTGGAATTGTGAAAACGGTTAAATCTGCAAAGAAAATCGTTGACCGCAAAGAGCCTGTAGTTTGGGATATCTTAGAGAACGTATTGAAAGGTCACCCGGTATTATTAAACCGTGCTCCTACGCTTCACCGTTTGGGTATCCAGGCATTCCAGCCGAAATTGATCGAAGGAAAAGCAATTCGTTTGCACCCATTGGTAACTACGGCATTCAACGCCGATTTCGATGGTGACCAGATGGCGGTTCACTTACCATTAGGTAACGCTGCAATTTTGGAAGCACAATTGTTGATGCTTGCTTCTCACAACATTTTGAACCCTGCGAATGGAGCACCGATTGCGGTACCTTCTCAGGATATGGTCTTGGGTCTTTACTACATCACTAAGATGCGTACAAGTACCCCTGAACACAAAGTAAAAGGTGAAGGAAGTATTTTCTATTCTCCGGAAGAAGTAATTATCGCGAATAACGAAGGTAAATTGGATCTTCACGCTCCGATCAAAGTAAAATCTTACGATTTGAACGAGGAGGGAATTCCAACACTTCAAATGATCGATACAACATGTGGACGTGTACTTTTCAACGAAGTAGTTCCTCGTGAAGTTGGATTCTTGAACGATGTCTTGACTAAAAAGGCGCTTCGTGATATTATCGGACATGTATTGAAAATCTGTGGAACAGCTAAAACAGCTAAGTTCCTGGATGATATCAAAGAATTAGGTTACGGTATGGCATTCCGTGGTGGTTTGTCATTCAACCTGGATCATATCATTATCCCGAAAGAAAAAGAGATTTTGGTTGCGAAAGCAGAAACAGACGTGAAAGAGGTAATGGCTAACTATAACATGGGTCTTATCACGAATAACGAACGTTATAACCAAATCATTGATATTTGGACGCATACCAACATCCGTTTGACGAATACGTTGATGGATCAGTTGAAGAATGACGATCAAGGATTCAACTCCATCTATATGATGTTTGACTCCGGAGCCCGTGGTTCGAAAGAGCAGATCCGTCAGTTATCCGGTATGCGTGGATTGATGGCGAAACCTCAAAAATCAGGAGCTTCTGCACAGGAAATTATCGAGAACCCGATCCTTTCCAACTTTAAAGAAGGTCTTTCGATTTTGGAGTACTTTATCTCTACTCACGGTGCGCGTAAAGGTTTGGCCGATACGGCATTGAAAACGGCGGATGCGGGTTACTTGACCCGTCGTTTGGTGGACGTTGCACAAGACGTTGTAATTAATGCAGTGGATTGTGGAACATTGAGAGGTTTGGTTGCGACTTCATTGAAGAAAAACGATGAAATCGTTGAGCCGTTGATCGATCGTATTTTAGGAAGAACATCTGTTCACGATATCTACAACCCTGAAACGGAACAATTGATTGTTGCTGCAGGTGAGTTGATCTCTGAAACAGTTGCTGATGAAATCGAAAAAGCAGGTATTGAAGAAGTTGAGATCCGTTCGGTATTGACTTGTGAAATGCGTCGTGGAGTTTGTTCTAAGTGTTACGGACGTAACCTTGCAACTCACCGCCCTGCACAGGATGGAGATGCTGTTGGTGTAGTTGCTGCTCAGTCAATTGGTGAGCCGGGAACACAGTTAACACTTCGTACATTCCACGTTGGGGGTACTGCATCGAACATTACGGATGAATCAGATTTGAAAGCAAAATCTGCCGGTAAGTTGGAAATCGACGAATTACGTACAATTACACGTAAAGGAACTGATGGAACAACGAAAACGATCGTTGTTGGTCGTTCGGCAGAATTGAAAATTACGGATCCGAAAACCGGAGTTGCTTTGATGACTTCAAACATCCCTTACGGTGCCGAGTTATTGATTGACAATAACACGAACGTGAAAAAAGGTGATGTGATCTGTAAATGGGACCAGTATAACGCGGTAATCATTTCAGAGGTATCCGGTAAAGTAGTATTCGAAAATATTATTGATGGTGTTACTTACCGTGAGGAAGTCGATGAGCAAACAGGATTTACTGAAAAAGTAATCATCGAATCCCGTGATAAGAAGAAAAACCCTGCGATCCACATCATTGATCCTAAGACAAAAGAAGTATTGCGTGAGTACAACATTCCGGTTGATTCCCATATTTCCGTAAACGAAGGAGATAAGATTGAAGAAGGTGTGATCCTTGTTAAGATTCCTCGTGTTGCTGGTAAAACCGGGGATATCACCGGAGGTCTTCCTCGTGTAACGGAATTATTCGAAGCACGTAACCCTTCTAACCCGGCTGTGGTTTCTGAAATCGACGGTATCGTTGAATTCGGTAAGATCAAGCGTGGTAACCGTGAGATCCAGGTGACTTCCAAAGCAGGTGATGTTCGCAAGTATTTGGTGCCGCTTTCCAAGCACATCTTAGTACAGGAGAACGATTTCACCCGTGCAGGACAACCGTTATCCGATGGTGCAATTACACCAAACGATATCTTGAATATTCAAGGTCCGACGAAAGTACAAGAATACATTGTAAATGAGATCCAGGAGGTTTACCGTCTGCAAGGGGTAAAAATCAACGATAAGCATTTCGAAGTAATCGTTCGTCAGATGATGTTGAAAGTGGAGATCGTAGATGCAGGAGATACACGATTCCTTGAAGGACAATCTGTTCACAAAGCAGACTTCATGGAAGAGAATGACTCTATCTACGGAATGAAAGTAGTAGTTGACGCTGGTGATTCTACCACATTGAAGGCAGGTCAGATCGTTTCTGCACGTAAATTACGTGATGAGAACTCTCAATTGAAGCGTGCTGACAAGCAGTTGGTTGAATCCCGTGATGCAGTTCCTGCGACTTCAACTCCATTGTTACAGGGTATTACACGTGCTTCATTGCAGACACAATCGTTTATCTCAGCTGCTTCCTTCCAGGAAACAACGAAGGTATTGAACGAGGCTGCAATCTCCGGAAAAGAAGACCACTTATTAGGTTTGAAAGAAAACGTAATCGTTGGTCACTTGATCCCGGCTGGTACTGGTGTACGCCGCTTCCAAAAAGTACTTGTTGCAAACAAGGAAGAAATGGATGCAATCTCTTAAGATTTAATTATCTAAACATAGAAATCCCCGAATTATTTAATAATTCGGGGATTTTTTTTCCAACCATTGATGCATTTGTACATTAATTAATCAATAACAACTAAATCGATTTTTATGAAAAACATGTTACTTTTTTCGTTCAGTGTTCTTTCTTTTCTGGCACTGAATGCCCAAACCATCAGCTATCAGCCGCTGCATGGAAATTACACACAATATGTTTATCATCTTCAACATTGGAATGGAAGTGAGAACGTAGAAAGCTTTTCCAAAACGGTCTGGTCAGGAGATACTACAATTGGCGGTGAAAATTATGTGCGTATTTTCCAAAGTGGAAATTACATTGGTGGTATCCGTGAAGATGTTCCGAACCAACAACGTTTTTTTGTTGATCTGAACAATGTGGAAAAAGACATCACAATCAGTCATTTTTTGACTGCGGGAACTGTTCTGACGGATAGTTCAAAGTATATGAATGCTTTCCGGACTTATTTCGGTTATTTTGATGATCATTACGATACACTTTATGTAGACCAGGTTGACAGTGTTTTGGAAGCCAATGGAACATACAGTGCAACATACCATCTGAGAAGACTTCCTGAACCGAATACTTTTGTTTTTAATACTTACAGAGGTTTATTAAGTTATCAGAAACTGGAGTTTTCTATGTCCCAGGTTTGCTACCGGGAAGATGGTGCACAAACAGAACCTGGTGAGGAAACTCCCTGGACATGGATGTGTGATTTAGGTATGGATGAGGCAAATTTGCTTCAAATTGAATTGTTCCCAAACCCTTCAACTGAATTTATCAGACTTTCAGGTAATTTGTCCGGTATAAACAAAATCACGATTTATGACGTAAGCGGAGTTCCGGTAAAACAACTTTCCGAATATGAGATCGATGAGGAGATTTCGGTAAAAGAATTGAAACCCGGGATTTATTTTCTTTCAGCGAATGAAAACAAAAAAATACTGAGATTCCAGAAGATGTAATTTTAGAAAAATGAAAATCCCCCTAACGATATCGTTAGGGGGATTTTTTATTGTTGTAAATGAAGCTTTATTCGGCAGATTTTCCTTTACAAATTGTATAATACATTCCGATGGTGAAACGGTTACCAAGTGTACTGGCGTTGAACCCGAAATCATTCATTACAACATCAGGAACACCGTTTGCTGAAGTTCGGTTATTGGTATATCCCAGAACTCCTACGGAACCGAAAATCCCGATGCGCGGAGTAACATAATAAGCAAAACCTGCAGAGAAACTGGCATTTATAGTACCGATATTACTGGCGCTGTTTCCCGATGATCTTGATTCTCCGTAAAGATACCCTGCGCTGATCCCTAAAAATGGTTTGAATGCCCCATCTCCGAATAAATAACGGCTATAGACTGTTCCTCCGAATTGGAGATTTTTTAAAGAACCTGTGGTCATAAAATCGGTGTGAGATCCACTGGAAGTAATTCCTAAACCAAGCTGGATGTGATCGGTCAGGAAAGTACCTATTTCCGGAGATGCTGACCAGGAACTTCTTTTAACAGTTGTGATTCCCTGTGTGGTTGTTCCCATTGAGAAGCCGGCACTTCCTCCAAGATACCAGGAACCTTTTTGACCATAGGCGGTTGCTCCGAAAAACAGAACGGAAGCTAAGATGATTTTTTTCATGATATAATTTTATTTTCCGCCTTAAGCAAATGCTGTGCCGTTTTCCGGGGAGAATGGCGGTTTTTAGCATAAAAAAAGAGCCCAACCGGTGGACTCTTTCAAAATCAGCTGTTTAGATTTATTGAGTAATAATCGGTTTTAAACCTCTTAATCCCATATCTGTCGGATAATCTCCTGCTCCCGGTTCGTATTTCCCGTCCTGGTTTGCATCATACCATTCAAAACTCTTATTTGTTGAAAGTGACATAGTACAAATGATGTCTTGTGTTTCATTTCCTGTAACGGTAAATGGAGCATCAAAGTTTCCTGTTACAACACATGAGCCCGCAGGAATCGGTGATGTTGCAAACAAAGGGTTCGGAACTGTTGTTGCACTTGCTTGACCTTCTACAACCACTCCCAGGTTTTCAAATGCCCAATATCCCTGTAATTTATTTGCGTTGATAGTTAGCGTTTGATTCCAAACTTTGTAGTTCGTAATATAAGTCTTGAATCCAACGAATGAAGCCAGACGGCCATTGTAATCAACACCGTTATAGCGGTAGTTGAGGGAATAATTTTGATACGTCAAAGACATGCGTACCCAATTGTATGTATCCGGAGAAATGCTTTTCAATGGAATTTTTAGAAACACTTCATTGTCTCCTTTGATGATTGCTTTACTGAAATCTACTGCGTTGGAACCACCAACTGTGGTTTCTGCTCCATGATATAGTATTTCACCACCACCTAATGCAGTATACATACTTTGAGCGAATTCAATGTAGTGAGCACTCATTCCATAAAATACCGGTGATTGCGCCGAATGATCGGATGGAATAGTAGCAGGATTCCCGAAATTATCCAAACGGGGTGCCAGGGAATCAAAATGCAATTTGACAATTAAATAAGGGCCTGTTTCTTCCGGATAAGTACAACTTCCATCATCGGAATTTGCATTGGAATTGTAGTTAGTAGCATTGGAATCCGTACATCCCTTTTTCTTACATCCTACTGAAATTGCAGCAAGCAGGACAAATAGAAACGTTAGTTTTTTCATGTTTAGTTGTTTTCGAAGACCAAAAATAGAGAAATAAAAGGACTTGTTTCCTGCGATAACGAATTCAATACAACAACGTTACTTTTTGTTAATCATATATACAGCCGCTATTCCAAGTAAACCGCCCAGGATCGTGTGAATCTCCAGTTTTTCGCCAAGAATTAAAAAGGAGAAGATGGCTGCACTGAATGGCACGATAAAGATAAAGCTACTGGCTTTTTCCGCCCCGATTTTAGAAGTGGCAAAGAAATATGTCGTAGTTGCCAATGTGACTGTGATAACACTTGAAAACAGAACATTGCCCCAGAAACGTATATCTGTAGTTTGGATTAGTTTCCCGATTTCTGAGAAGTCACAGAATGGAATGAGACAAATCAGGGTTACAACATACATCCACCAGGTAAATGCAAATGGTGAACCGTATTTCGCAGATTTCGATGTAAATTTGCTCATAACGGCCCAAATCAATGCACTCAGTAAAAAGTACAAGTTTCCGGGCTCGGCAAAAATGTCTTTATTCCCCCAGACTTTTAAAAGGCTCAGTCCTGCAATCACACCAAACAGCAATCCGATAAATTCGTTTTTACCCGGTTTTTTCCAATCGATGAGCATTCCAATACCATAAGCCATTACCGGATTCAAAGTAGTAACCAGGATTCCGCCTGCACCCGGACTACCATTTTTTAGCCCCGCAAGGAAGGTGTAATTGTAAGTAGCCATCAGGACTCCCGCACAAATTAAAAAAGGAATGCCGTTCCTGGAAATGATCAATTTGGTTTTTAAAGGAATAAGTAAAAGCAATAAACTAACGATCACAAAAGCATATCGGAAAACACCTAAGGCTACAGGAGATCCAAAAACTGTCAAAACTTTGTTTGCAGGCCAGCTGACTCCCCAAATAATCATGCTGCAAATCATGGCAATGGTTAATATGGATTGGGAAGTCTGTTTTTCGTTCATGGCGCAAAAATACTTGAATTCTTGCAGACCGATTAATCAATTGGGAACAAAAATGTAAATGTGGTCCCCTCGCTGGTCGAATGAAACTTCATCTCACCATGGAGCTGATTATTCAAAGCTTCTACGATTTCGAGACCAAGTGAAGAATGATTTCTGAAATCATCACTTTCAAACCCTTTTCCATTATCTGAAATGTGCAACTCCAGTTTTCCGTCAATCACCTTCGTTTTTAGAACTAATAAGGGTGACTCAGTACCCGAATAAGCATGTTTCAATGCATTATTAATGATTTCGGATGCGATCAGTCCGAGCGGAACTGCCTGATCAATCGATAATTCCTGTTCTGCAAAATCTGTTTGTGTCTCGGGTTTTGAAAGCTTATCAGATAAAGCTTCAAGCTGTAATGTTAAGATGTTTTGAAGGTATTCTGCTGTACTTACTTTAGCCAGGTCAGCATCCCGTTGATACAAACTTTGGTGCATCAGGGCAATCGTTTGAATACGCGTTTTACTGTTTCTCAATGCTTCAATGGCCACTTCATCCGTCAGCTGTGATTCCTGAAGGTTTAATAAACTGGAGACGATCTGAAGGCTGTTCTTTACCCGGTGGTGAACTTCTTTAAGTAAGGTTTCTTTCTCGTAAAGTGCTTTATCGATCGTTTTGTTTTGTTCCAGGATTTCAGAATTTGATTTTTTCAGCGCTTTATTTAATTTCCTGGATTTCCGGAAGTAGAAAATTCCTAAAATGATGAGTGAAGTAGTAACGAATAGAGCAAGTAAAGCCAGGGTGGTCTTACGTTTGGTCCGTTGAAGCCTGAACTTTTGTTTGAGTATGATTTCCCGGTTGATCCGCAATTGATAGTCTGTTTCCAGGCGCATAATCTGAGCCTGGTTCGCATTCATTTGTAAACTATCCTGGTAGATATGCATCAATTCATTATACTGAAGAGCACTTTTGTAATCCTTGAGCAGGATGTATGTTTCAGTTAACGCGGAATAAGCATAAGTAACATCTTCCAGGCTATGGATTTTTAACCCGAGATCCAGGCAAAGATTGGCATAGTATAAGGATGAATCCAAAACATTATCCAGGCGGAATTGTCGCCCTATATTGTATAGGACCAATAATTCGTCCAAAGGCTGATTGAGTTTTTTGTACTGAACAATGGCATTTTTATAGATTGGCAAAGCTTCAGCTGGATGTCCTGTATTTACCAGGATATTTGCAATGTTGTTTCGGATTTTTGTTTTTAAATAGAGGTCGTCAATTGATTTCGCTTTGTCTTCGGCTTCGTGATAGAAGCGAAGTGCCTGTTCGTGATCACCGTATTGAAAGCATGTATTTCCTCTGCAAATAAGTATTTCAACGATCATTTGCTTCAAATGATGCTTTTCAGCATACTTTGCGGCAAGGTTCAGACAATTTTCGGAATTGGATTTTTTCTTTCGAATGCTGTATCCTTGTGCCAGTATGAGGTTTGCATTGGCGTTACCGGATTCGCATTTATTTCGGGAATAGTAACCGTCTGCCTGTAAAGCATGTTCGATGGCCAAATCAATTTCACCTCTGAAAAGATGAATTTTTGCCTTGGCAAGTAAAATGTCTCCGATCCATTTGTAGTTGGTTCCTTTATGGGCGATTGAAAATGCCGAATTGATATAAATAAGCGCTGAATCAACATTTATGCGTTGGAATCGGATTGCTTTATCGTATGCAGGTTTGCTGTTTTTTGGTTGGGAAAAGGAATAGCTGTTAACTCCCAATAAGGTAAAAGCTGTCAGTAAAATAGGGATGAACGAACAATGAAGTCGGGACATTATTTGAAATTAGTTCCTTTTGGGGTGGAAGATAGTAATAAATCCTAAGAATGTATTAGTTTAAATAAGTGATTTCAGGTTGTAAATGTCTCGAAGTGAGTTTTTAGGCTGCATTAACAACTATGAATGTAGTAGTGTTATGTTGAATAGTGTAATGCAGATTTATCCAAAAAAAAGTAACTTCGCAAGTATGGAAAAAAATGAGAATCAAATTAACATCGAATTAAACGAAGAATTAGCGGAGGGAGTTTATTCTAACCTGGCGATACTGACACATTCACAGTCGGAATTTGTTGCAGATTTCGTTCAGATGATGCCAGGAATGCCGAAAGCAAAGGTTCGATCCAGAGTGATTATGTCTCCGCAAAATGCAAAACGTTTAATGCGTGCTTTAGCTGAGAATATTCAAAAATATGAACAGGCAAACGGCGTGATTAATGATGTCGATACACCCCCTTTTCCACCAATGAATTTTGGAGGAACAACGAATCAGGCATAATTATAACGAATCGTCTTATTAATTAATCAGGATAAATTGGTTGCTAAACTGAATCTTAAAAATCGTTCTGAGTTCATTAAGAATATTCTGAAATTAATTACAGGTACTGCAATTGCGCAGCTTCTGACGATCGCATTCTCTCCAATTGTTCAAAGGCTCTTTACACAAGAAGAATGGGGTTTTTTCGCATTGGTGAGTTCCATTTACGGTGTGGTCGCACTGGTAGCTTGCGGAAGATATGAAGTTGCTTTGCTGGTTCCTAAAAGAACGGTTGAGGCAATCAATTTATTGGGCCTTTCCCTATTGATTAACCTGGGGTTTGCCTTCCTGTTTTACCTCGTTTTGTTTTTAATTTCACTAGCCGGTTATGGTGAGCGGCTTGGAGTCTGGTATTATTTGTTACCTGTTTTCGTATTAATTGTTGGTTTCAGTCAATCATTGGTTGCATGGAACAATCGAAGGAAACGTTACCGGGAGATCGCAACTTTTCGAGTCTCACAATCCCTTTTTAACAATGTCTTTACAATTGCCACCAGTCTTGCAAAAGTTCCTTTTAATGGAGTCTTAGCGGCTTATTTTGGATCGGGGATTATTTCCCTGCTTGTGGCGATTTATCAGATAAAAGCGGATTTCCGTTTAATTCTGAATGGAATTAGCTGGAAGCGAATGGTTTTCGTTGGAAAAAAATATGTTCGTTTTCCACTGATCAATACCTTTCAGGCGCTATTGGATGCTTTGCAACTCAACGGGTTGATTTACATTATTTCATTCCTGTTTGGCGACTATTATGTGGGTGTTTTTTCCCTTGCAATCCGGATTTTATTTTTACCGATGGGATTCATCGGCGGGGCTATTGCCCAGGTTTTTTACCAGGAGGCCAACTCCCTGGTCCATCAAAAAAAACCGTTGTTTCCGCATGTGAAGCGCACGATCAAAATGAGTTGCCTGGTAATCAGCCCGGTTTTTGTCGTTTTGGTAGTTGGAGGACCTTTATTGTTTTCGTTTGTTTATGGAAAAGAATGGGTTGGGTCCGGAGTATATGCCCGGTATTTGGCCGCATGGGTTTGTATTGATTTTGTACGTGCCTCCTTGTCACAGATCCCGTTGATTTTCAACCGACACCATGTGTTGCTGATATTCTCGATTGCAAGCAATTCGCTGATTTTACTCGTTTTTATTGTTGGTTATTTCATGGAACTCAATTTGGGAATGATCCTGATCATCATATCGGCTTTACAAGTTTTGCTTATATTCGTGCTCATAAATTGGATTATAAGAATTGCAAAATCTTATGACACCAAATTAGCTAATCCCGATCATCAATAAACATGAATAGTTATAATTACTTGAAAAAAAATCAGTTAAGTATCTTTTTGTCTGTTTTAGCATTTTTCCCGACAATCAGATTACTTACAATCGGTTCAGAGCATGTGACAGGATTTTCCTTACTATTGGGCCTTGTTCCAGAGATTTTATTTTCAATAATCGCATTTTTCGGATTTCGTTCGATCTATAAGGATTCCAATAGAAAAATCCACTTGTTCGACAAACTGGTAGTAATCTATTTTCTGTTCAATGTGATCATGGGAGTTTGTCTTGCACAAAACCTGCTAGCCAGTGTTTATGGATTCCGTTTAACTTATCTGCCGATGATCGGTTATTTTGTTTGTTCCTTTTATTGGGATAGGCAAGTAGATATCGAGAAGCTTTTTCATAGGATTTTTAAGACACTTGTTTTGGTCGCTGTTATAGGTTTCCTTATTTATTTCATGTTCCCGCAAGTTCAATTTTACTTTAATAAATTAGTTACGAATGAGCCTGTTGCAATGGCATTTCCGGGGTTTGTTCGAATGACTTCTATTTTTTGGACACCAGTGGTTTTTGCTATGTTGATGCTGGCAGCTTTCTGTTACTGGACTTACCGTTATTTTAAGAATGGGAGTAGTTGGGAACTGATTTACATGTTGATTACGGTTAATGCCGTTTTCTTCAGTGTTTCAAGAGGACCGATGATTGCTTCTTCGATTGCATTTGTATTGTTCCTTATTTTAGGAAAAAACCTGAGGTTTAAATTGATAGCATCCGGAGTTATTCTTTTGGAAGTACTCATTTTTTACCTGTTTGTTCCGCAATTCACAGAGTTGATGGAATGGGTTTTTGTTTCTTCAAAACAAACGGTTAGTCTTGAAAGTACCAATTCACGGGTTAGTCTTTGGACAGATGTAATTCATTCAATCAAATATAACCCAATGGGTCTGGGCTTGGGGAAAGCCGGGCATGTCGCAGTGCAATTATTTCCGCCGAATACTCCCGGAGTTTCACAAGCCTCAACAGATGGCTGGTATTTCAAACTAATGATCGAAACAGGTATTCCTGCATTGATACTTTATCTATCAATGTCGCTGGTTTTCTTTATATCCATGATTCGGTATCAGATTAGAAACGGATTAGGGTTTGTAAGTGTTATCTTTGCTGTTTTGATAGTTACAGGCTTAGTAAATCTGGTAAGTAATGCATTGGATTTTTATATGTTTAGCTATCTATATTGGTTTTTAATAGGAATATTTGTGTTCAAACTAAAACAGGAAAAGGCATGAGAAAAGTGTCCGTAGTTATTGTCAATTACAATGTGAAAGACTTAGTCCTTACAAGTCTTCGCACACTTTTTAAATATCATCCGCATACTGATTTAGAGGTCATTGTTGTTGATAATGATTCGAAAGATGGATCACCTGAAGCAATCGCAAGTGAATTTCCGGAAGTAATACTGATCGCAAATAAATACAATGCTGGTTTTCCGGCAGGAAATAACCAGGGTTTTAAAATAGCAACAGGAGATTATATTTTCATGCTCAACCCGGATACTGAATTTCTGGAAAATTCGATCGATCCTATGATCGATTACCTGGAAGGACATTCAGAAGCCTGGTTGCTTGCACCTAAACTGGTGAATTCAGATGGTACACTTCAACAGAGTTATTGGCGATATCCCACTTTGACTTCCGTTTTCTGTGAATCATTCTACCTGAGATTTCTGTTGAAAAAGAAGAATTACAGGGATAAAGATCCGAATGAGATTTTTGAAGGAGAAACTTTTTCGGGTGCTGCATTATTTTTCCGTAAGGAATTGATAGATTGTATCGGAATGTTGGATGAAACAATGTTTTGGATAGAAGATGTAGAATTTTGTTGGAGAGCCAATCACAATAACTATCCATGTTATTACTTCCCTAAAACGAAGATATTTCATCACATCGGGCAAAGTGCTAAGAAAAATTACAATATTTCCCTTTCGAATCAGAACTACAATAAGATTAAGTTCTTTAAAAAACACCATAGCAGATTCGCTACCTTTCTGATATTTTGTATCAGTTTGATCCATGTAATTGCCAAAACGATTGTTTTCGGATTGCTTTCTCCTTTTAAAAAGGTGTATTATTTAAAGTTCAAAGCTTACCTTTATACCTTTCCAAGATTATTTAATCCGCCAAATGGTATTACGTGATCCGTACGTAGATGGTAATTAATGGTACTATGAAGATTTGTTTTTTTGCAGATAGTGAGAGCATCCATACAATCAGGTGGTGTCATTACTTCAAATCAAAGGGGTATGATGTACACCTGATCAGCCTGAAGTCTGCCCTGATCGAAGGGATTCCTGTTTATCCCTTAAACCTGGAGGGGATCAAAACTTCCGGGGGAAATTGGAAAACACTCTTCAAATACCGGGAAGTAAAAAAACTGTTGAAAGTAATTAAACCGGATGTTTTTCATTCGCTTTATGCTACAAGTTATGGAATAACGGGAGCACTTTGTTCCTATCATCCCTATGTTATTACGGCGCTCGGAACGGATATCCTGATTAGCCCGAAACAATCAAAAATATATCGTATTCTGCTCAGATATGCATTCAAGCGAACGGATAAGATTACCGTTGTAGCGGAGCATATGAGATCCGCAGCGATTGGATTGGGAGCAAAACCGGAAAATGTACTTGCAATTCCAATGGGAGTTGATCAGCTGATCTTTAATTCCGATAAGCGGATGTTATCTGAAGAACGGTTTGAGGTAATCAGTACACGAAACTTTGAACCGATCTATAATATCCCACATTTACTGAAAGCAATTAAACAGGTATTGCCTGAGATTCCGAATATCCATGTAAATCTGTTGGGTGCGGGAAGCTTGAGAGAAGAACTGGTTCAAATGAGTAAGGATTTGGGGATTTGGGATCATGTAACATTTGTTGGGAAGAAGACACAACCTGAAATGGCAGAATTCTTAAATCGAAGCCATGTCTTTGTAAGTCTGTCTTTGTCGGATGGAAATAACATTTCGTTGAACGAAGGAATGGCTTGCGGGACATTCAATATTGTAACCGATATTCCGGCAAACCGACAGTGGATAACTGATTCTAAAAACGGTTTTTTGATTCCTGTTGATGACGTTAATTTACTTGCTCAAAGGCTCATAGAATCAAGAGACAGGTATGATGAATTAACCAAACAGGCTGCACCGATCAATGAGCAATTATTGCAACAGAACGGAATTTGGCAGAACAATATGAAACGCATGGAAGAATTGTATCATCAATTAGTCAGATCATGAAAAAAATAGTCATCATTGGAGCCGGTGGACATGCGAAAGTGCTTGCAGAGACAATTGATTTGATTGGTTCCCTTCGGGTAATAGGTTTTGTTGATGACCAGGTTGAAAAGGGAACGATCTTAACGGACAATATTCCGGTAATCGGTTCAATACAGGACATTGTAGCAATTTCAGGTCATTGTGATGCATTTGTAATCGGAATCGGTAACAATGAGATAAGGAAGCAATTGGCGAATCAATATGCGGGCCGCATTGAATTTGAAACAATTGTTCATCCGCTTGCTTATGTTTCAAAAAATGCGGTTATTCAATCAGGTACGGTCGTCCTGGCCGGTGCAATTATCAATGCAAACTCCAAAATAGGAAGTTGTTGTATCGTCAATTCCAACGTGGTAGTAGACCATGATTGTGAGATTGGGGATTTCACTCATTTGGCAATCGGGACCATGGTTGGAAGTAATTCTGTGCTTTCATCTTTGTTGAAAACGGAGATAGGGCAGGCTATACCGGCATTTTCTGTAATTTCATGAAAGGGCAAATCCAAATAGAGCAGATCTATGAGTATTTATTGGCTGCTGCTTTAGCGTGTTTTTGTTTTGCACCAAAATCAATCAGTCTCTTTGTAATATTGTTGGTCTTATTTACAGTGGTTCAGATTGTACGGAAGAAAATGAAATTCGTCTTTTCACCGGTTTTTCTCACCTTCGTATTGCTTTATTTGGCATACGCGGTTGGCATACTTTTTACAGATCACATGGGAGATGCTTTGGGATACCTGGAAAAGAAACTGGTGCTGGTGCTTTTTCCCTTGCTTTTTTCCTTTCGGTTTCAGCGTTCAATTGATTTACGCCCCATTACACTCGGATTGGTGCTTGGAACGCTTGTGCTTACAGTTCTATCAGTCATTCATGGAATCAAAGTTTATCAATTGACTCATGATTTCAATAATAGTTTTGGGAGTACAAGTTATTCCTATATTCATCACCCAACCTATTTTGCAGCTATCGCAACAATCACGCTGCTGCTTGTACGAGAAGGAGTGAGAAACAAATGGTCCGGATTCAATTATTGGACACTGGGCGCGTATTTTTTACTGACCTGCGCCAATTTATTGTTCTGTTTTTCATTTGCTTCCCTGATTTTTTTCTTTTTACTGATAATCGGAAGCTTGATTGTTTATTTCTACAGGAAATTTTCACGAATTTGGTTCTTTTTTGGATTATTGCTGCTTCCATTGATCCCGGTTTCGGCATATTACGGGAATATTCATGTGCAGATTGAAGTGGATGAAACATTCAAAGCATTTAAGGCATATGTCCAAGACCCCAATTTGGTTTTTGAAAAAGTCAGAAGCAATCCTTCCGGGAACCAAACCCGATTGTTGATGTGGACCGTTTCCACACAAGAGTTTTTGGAACATCCAATGGGCTCGGGAACTGCAAATTTTGATGATAAACTTGGAAAAAGATTAAGGGACCACGGTTTGGAGGATTATGCTGAGCTGAAGTATAACCCGCATAATCAGTTTCTTCAGGTTGCTGTTGAAATCGGTGTTATTGGCCTGTTGATCTTCCTTTCGATCTTTGTGTGCTATTTCTACATGGCAAAAAAACACCGTTTTGGCTTGTTATTTTGGTTGGCACTGAACCTGGCTTTCAATTGTTTGTTTGAGTCCATGTTCCAAAGACAAAGTGGGATCGTGTTCTATGTTTTGCTTTTTTGCATTTTCACCGTTTACCTGGAGGGTCGAAAATCTGATTTTAAGAACTTGAATTAATTACCAGGGTAAATGGAGGATAAGCTTACACTTATCCCGAAGTGCTGAATCCCTTTGTTAATGGAGGAATGTAATTTTTCAGCAACAAAATTATTGGCCTTAAATTTTATACCTATTAGTAAAAAGTGCCAAAAAATACACAGCTTTAAAAACCTTTGAAATAAAATCAGAACCTTCGTCTCTGTGTCTCGATACCCATCAGAATCATAACCGGAATCCATCACATTTAAAGCTCTTTTCAAAAAACTACTCAGAACTTACAATAAAATTGTTGTAGAATTGGTTTTACCTGTTATTTTTGTACAAACGCTTATTGGATGACGTCTGAATTGAAATCTTTAATTGAACAAATTGGCACAAAATCTCGTCAGTTACACCAATCATTGGTGACTGAAAGAGAGCGTGTTCGTTCGATGACAGATGAAATTAATCGTCTTAATGCTGAGGTTTCTGAGTTTCAAAATCAGAAAAAGGCAATGGAGGATGAGCTCCAAAACCTGAAATCAGAATTGGACCAAGTGCGTGAACAAGTTCAGGTACAGCCTGTTTCAACCAATGGGATTGAAATTGATGTACTTGTGAAAGAGATTGATTTCTGCATTCAACAATTAAAAATAGCGAATGAGTAAGGTGTCTTTAAAAGTAGTGGTTGCCGGCCGAACGTACCCTTTAACTGTCCAGGAAACGGAAGTTGAAAAGGTACAGCGTGCTGCTGATGATATCAATAAGGCAATCAAACAACTACAGGATAACTTTGCTGTTCGTGATATGCAAGACTTGTTGGCGATGACCGCCTTACAATTGTCTACCAGAGGAGTAAAATCACCCGCAACTGCAGGTAGTACTCCCCAAGCTGATTTTTCAGAAGCAACTGCTGCATTGAAAGCACTTTCTGATGATTTGGATGCATTGAATTAATTGCATTTACGCAGGTCTTTTTCTCACTTGTTTACGTAACATCTCCGTAAGCAGTGGGATTTTTTTATTTAAGAACTATGGTAAATGTAATTATTGGAGCATTGATCGGGTTGATAGGAGGTGGTGTAGCTACTTTCATTATCCAGAATACAATGCTCAGGAAACGAAAAGAACAAATCTTGAAAGAAGCTGAGCTGGAAGGTGAGGCAATGAAAAAAGACAAGATCCTTCAGGCGAAAGAACGCTTTCTGAAATTGAAAGAAGAACACGAGGAAAACGTGAAAGAACGTGAAAGACGCATGCAGTCGACAGAGGACAGAGTGAAAAGCAAAGAAAAATCACTGACTCAAAAAATCGAAGAGGTATCCAGGAAAGAGAAAGATACGGATCGTTTGCAGGCAGAACTGGCAAGTAAAGTGGAAGCAAATGAAATTCGTCATCAGGAGTTAGACAAAATGCATCAAAAACGTGTTGCCGAGCTAACGAAGATCACGGGAATGTCGATTGATGAAGCGAAAAACCTGTTGATGGAATCATTGAAAGATGAAGCACGTACTTCTGCAATGGCACATATCAAGGAAATTACAGAAGAAGCAAAATTGAATGCGAACCGTGAAGCAAAACGGATCGTGATTCAAACGATTCAGCGTGTAGCTTCAGAGCAGGCGGTTGAAAATGCCGTCTCTGTTTTCAACATTGATTCGGATGAGGTGAAAGGACGTATTATTGGTCGTGAAGGGCGAAATATCCGCGCTTTGGAAGCTGCAACAGGAGTGGAGATCATTGTAGATGATACACCTGAAGCAATTATCTTATCGTGTTTCGATCCTGTAAGGAGAGAGATTGCACGTTTGGCTTTGCACCAGTTGGTTTCGGATGGACGTATTCACCCGGCACGAATTGAAGAAGTGGTTGCTAAAACGAAAAAGTCTTTGGAAGAAGAAATTGCTGAAACAGGAAGAAGAACATGTATCGACCTTGGAATTCACGGATTGCATCCGGAATTGATCCGTATGGTAGGGCGTATGAAATACCGTTCTTCTTACGGACAAAACTTGTTACAGCACAGTCGTGAGGTAGCAAATCTTTGTGCGATCATGGCAGCTGAATTAGGATTAAATGTGAAGGTTGCGAAACGTGCCGGATTGTTGCATGATATCGGTAAAGTTCCGGATGAAGAACCGGAATTACCTCACGCGATTCTGGGTATGAAGCTTGCAGAAAAATACGGTGAAAAACCGGATGTGTTGAATGCGATCGGAGCACACCACGACGAAATTGAAATGACATCGTTGATCTCGCCGATCGTACAAATTTGTGACTCCATCTCAGGTGCGCGTCCAGGTGCACGCCGCGAAGTTGTTGAATCATACATTAAGCGAATCAAAGATTTGGAGAATTTGGCTTTGTCTTACGACGGGGTAAATTCAGCTTATGCAATTCAGGCAGGTAGAGAATTACGCGTATTGGTTGAAAGTGAAAAAGTAACCGATTTACGTGCAGATGAACTATCGTTCGCAATTTCTCAAAAAATTCAAACAGAGATGACTTATCCCGGTCAGGTAAAAGTAACCGTGATCCGTGAAAAACGCTCTGTGAACTACGCGAAGTAAGAGAAAACACCGTTTTCGATACTGGTTAGTGCGATCTTGGTGCAATAAAGAGTTATATCGGCAAAAGAAGTTAGATAATATTTTAATGTGATTTGATTGTGAGCACATACGCAGAGATTGAACAAAAATTAAAAAACAAAACCATTCTGGTAACCGGGGGTGCCGGTTTCATTGGTTCGAATTTGACAGAGGCACTATTGAAAATAGGCGCCTCTGTTATTGTTTTGGATAGCCTGGAAACAGGCCTTCAATCAAATGTTGATAGATTATCTCATTACGAAAATTACCGTTTTGTTAAAGGAAATATTTGCAATCCGGAAGATTACAGGAATTTGTTGAAAGAAGTAGATGCAATTTCCAACCAGGCGGCTTTGGGGTCTGTTCCTCGATCTATAGAATTTCCATTCAATAACCACCATGTAAATGCAACCGGGTTTTTAACCATTCTCCATGAGGCAAAATTGGCAAATGTAAAACGGTTTGTGTATGCAAGTTCCTCATCGGTTTATGGTGATTCCCTGATCTCTCCAAAACACGAAGGAGATGAAGGAAAACTTCTGTCGCCTTATGCAGTTACTAAGAAACTGAATGAGGACTATGCTCAGGTTTATCATCAATTGTATGAAATGGAGACAATTGGATTGCGCTATTTCAATGTGTTTGGCCCGTGTCAGGATCCTAATGGTGTTTACGCTGCCGTAATCCCGAAATTTTTAGATAAAATGCTTCGTGGAGAGGAAATTGTAGTAAATGGAGATGGGGAACACTCACGGGACTTTACCTATGTGAAGAATGCAGTTTATGCGAATTTACTATCCTTGGCTTCAGAAAACAACCAGGCCTTCGGTGAAGCTTACAATGTGGCTTGTGGAAGAAGTTTGACTTTAAATCAGCTGATTCAGAGTATGCAGGAGGAATTGAAAGCGTTGGGTGTTGTTCCCAAAAGCAATGTTGTGTACGGTCCGCCAAGACAGGGTGATATCAAAGATTCACTGGCTTCTACAGCTAAAATGGAGCAATATTTGGATTATAAACCAGTATATACCTTTGAGGAAGGGCTCAATGAATACCTTCGTCATGTATTGCAATGCAAATAAAAGCACTCAGATCTGACTTTGTAAAAGCAGTACTTACTTTAATGACAGGTACTGCAATTGCCCAGTTAATCGCTTACCTCATTTATCCGATCCTGACTCGAATCTATTCCACTGCCGATATGGGCGAATTGGGAGTATATACCCGTTTAGTGGCCTTTATTGCAGCAATTGCAACTGCACGTTATGAAGCAACTTTGCCGGTCGCAAAACAGGACAGCCACGCATTTTCACTGTATCGTTTATCCTTCCGGATTTCGCTGATCGTTTTAACAGCCGTGTTCCTTGTAGGAATGATTTATTTCATGCTGAAACCGTATAGCTTATCCAATTATATTTTCCTGTTGGTTTCGGTTTTGAGTGCTTATGTGAGCGTTTGGATTAACCTGGGAACCAATTGGTCCGTAAGAAAGAAACTCTTTAAACAGATCTCCATTCAGCGTATGGTGAATTCTGTTTCTGTAAGCGGATTCCGTTTGATTTTTGGAGTATTCAATTGGGGACCGTTCGGCTTGATCTTCGGAACATTGTTAGGATCATTTTTATCCATTTTTGCCTTCGTAAAAACCTTCTTGTCAAATAAGAAAAGTTATTCTTCAACTGCTGATTTGAGAAGGATGCGGGTACTGGCAAAAAATTACAAATCATATCCTGCCGTTTACCTTCCGCATGTTTTATTGGATTTGGCGGTTGACCTGATATTGGCGACATGTATTGTAGCTTTTTATGGCAAAGGGACCTTCGGTTCTTATAGTTATGCCTATTTGATGTTGAAACTGCCCTTGTCTTTGTTCGGGCAATCACTTGGTCAGGTTTTTTTCAATAAAAGCTCCGAATTGGTTAACCAAAAGCAATCCGTTTATCCGCTGACCTTAAAAACACTCAGAACTTTGTTCTACCTGTCAATTATTCCTTTTACCCTGCTTTTCTTTTTCGGGAGTGAGTTGTTCGGATTTGTTTTTGGTGAACGATGGACGGAGGCGGGAAGGATAGCAGAAATTCTCGCACCAGCACTGATGTTGAATTTCATCGTGTCTCCGATTTCGTCCTTGTCGCTCGTATTGTCGAAACAAAAATTAATGTTTGGTTTTGGATTGGTTGTTGCATTTTTTCAATTGTTCAATTTCGGGGTTCTTCCTGTTCTGTTGAAGGTATTGGATAAATTTCATTTCACCGATGCCGGGTTTGATGCCTTTCATTGGATCCTGGGTTTCAATTCGATCTTATTGTCTGTCGTTTATGTAATCATCATTGTCCTCTTTTTAAGAATGACCAAAAAGGTGGAGGCAGATAAGGCATAAAGAGTATATTTGATAGGAAGGTTCAAAAATCAATGTTTGATCCATTGGAACATGAATACTTTCAACTTTTGAACTGGTATGATAGTGATTGTTGATTATGGTTTGGGGAATTTAGGTTCGATAAAGAACATGCTTCAATTTATCGGATTCGATGCACGTATTTCAAATGATAGAGAAGAAATTTCACAAGCAAAAAAATTGGTTCTTCCCGGAGTAGGATCGTTTGACCAGGGAATGATCAACCTGCATGAACGGGAACTTGTTCCGGTCCTGAATCAACGGGTCCTTAAAGACCGGGTCCCCATACTTGGAATTTGTTTGGGAATGCAGCTATTCGGACTGAAAAGCGAAGAAGGAACTTTACCCGGATTATCCTGGATTGAGCAGGAAAGCAAAAAGTTTGATCCGGATGATCACCAGTCGTTTCCGGTACCGCATATGGGATGGGAGTATGTTTCATTTACCGAAAATCACAGTCCGCTTTTGAAGGGATTTGATGAAGAAACCAAGTTCTATTTTGCCCATTCTTACTATGTAAAATGCAACAACCGGGAAGAAGTTATTTTGGAAGCAAATTACATCCATTCGTTTGATGCATCAGTTCAGAAAGGACATATTGCGGGTGTCCAGTTTCATCCTGAAAAAAGCCACAAATACGGAATGCAGCTACTAACCAATTTTGTAAGTAATTTCTAATGGCCTTACCAAGATGTATTCCGGTTCTTTTACTTCAGAACGGCGCTTTGGTGAAAACTGTTCAATTCCAGAACCCGAAGTATATAGGAGATCCATTGAATGCTATCCGTATCTTTAATGAAAAGGAAGTGGATGAATTGGTCTTTTTGGATTTAGACGCATCTGTTAAGGGGACACCGATTCCTATTCGCTTGCTGGAAGAAATTGCCGGGGAATGTTTTATGCCCTTGTCATATGGAGGTGGAATCAAAACAATAGAAGATATTCGTCGGATTATCCAGATTGGAATTGAAAAAGTAATCATTGGGACAGAAGCGGTTGAAAATCCTGCATTTGTAACACAGGCAGTTGCGGAATTCGGCAGCTCCAGTATTTGTGTTTCATTGGATATTCAAAAAAACGCTTCCGGTGAATATTGTTTGTATACCCGATCAGGAACCAGGTTGATTCAACAGGATCCCATCAGTTGTGCTCAAAGATTGGAGCAATTGGGAGTCGGTGAATTATTCATCCATTCCATTGACAGGGAAGGAATGCGCACGGGGTTTGACCTCGATTTGGTGAAAACGATCCGTCAATGTGTCAAAATTCCGATTATAATCAGTGGTGGGGCGGGAACATTGGAACATTTATGTGAAGGTGTAGAAAATGGTGCCTCAGCTGTGGCAGCAGGAAGTATGTTCGTTTTTCACGGAAAGCACCGCGCAGTATTAATTTCGTATCCGGATCCGGCAGCTTTAAAAAGAATCTATTCACGGATTCAAAGGAAATAGCTTACTTTGTCGGCAATGGAAAAATTGAAAATCGTAACAATATTAGGTGCAAGACCACAGTTTATAAAAGCTGCTGCTGTTTCTGCGCAGTTTAGCAAATATTTTGATGAAATTTTGGTTCATACAGGTCAACATTATGATTCGAACATGTCGGATGTTTTCTTTGAAGAATTGAATATTCCGGCTCCAAAATACCACTTAAATATCGGATCAGGTTCTCACGGTGCGATGACCGGTGCCATGCTTACCGAAATTGAAAAAGTGCTGGAGATTGAAAAACCCGATCTTGTGATGGTATACGGTGATACCAACTCAACGATTGCCGGAGCATTGGCTGCTTCAAAACTGCTTATTCCGGTAATCCATGTGGAGGCCGGCTTGCGAAGCTTCAATAAGGTTATGCCGGAGGAACAAAATCGCATTTTAACCGATCATATTTCCCGGATTCTGTTTGTGCCGACCGAAACGGCGGTACAAAATCTGAGAAACGAGGGGATTACTAAAGGAGTTCATTTAGTTGGAGATGTGATGTATGACGGGATTTTGCATTTTACACAAATAGCTAAGGAGAAAAGCAGGATCCTGGAAACATTGAACCTGAAAGCAGGAGAATTTCTTTTGTGTACAATCCATAGAGCCGAGAATACAAATAGTTTGGAAAGACTCACAGGGATTGTAGATGGTCTGAATGCCTGCAAAGAACCGATTGTTCTGCCACTTCATCCAAGAACATGGAAGTACATGAATGACTATGGGCTGAAATTGGCGGATACGATTCGGGTGATCGACCCGGTGGGATATTTGGACATGGTTCGATTAGAGTCGGCTGCAAAGAAAATTGTCACCGATAGCGGGGGAATTCAAAAGGAAGCTTTTTTCCTGGGAGTTCCATGCATTACTTTGAGAGAAGAAACCGAATGGATAGAAACCGTTGAAAACGGATGGAATATACTTGTTGGAACAGATCCTGTGAAAATAAACCAGGCAATTTTGACTTTTGAACCCAACACAATCCGAGAGAATTATTTCGGAGATGGAGATGCCGTTCAACAAATGATTACGATCATTAAAGAGCTCGATTTGGATTAATTCAAGCAATTTTGACTAACTTCAAGTTGAAATTCACAACACATATACAGAATAAAAACAGCAAACAAAATGAAGACTAAAAAAAGAGTACTTGTTCTTGCGCCACACACCGATGATGGTGAATTTGGATGCGGGGGAACAATTGCCAAATTTATTGAAGAAGGTCACGAAGTAACTTATGCTGCGTTCTCGGCATGTCAACAGTCGGTGCTTCCTCAATTCCCATCCGATATTTTAATTACGGAAGTAAAGGCGGCAACAAAAGTACTCGGGATAAAAAGTGAGAATTTGCTTTTGTTTGACTACGATGTAAGAACTTTCGGGTATCGAAGACAGGATATTTTGGATGACTTGATTAAAATTCGTCAGGAGCTTAAACCGGAGTTGATCTTCATGCCGGATCTTCAGGATGTACACCAGGATCACGCAACAATTGCAACGGAAGGACTTCGGGCATTTAAGTTCTCGTCCATCTTATCGTATGAATTACCCTGGAATAATTTGTCGTTTACAACTTCAAGTTTTGTGCATTTGGAAGAGAAACATGTACAGACCAAAGTAAATGCACTGAAAGAATACCAATCTCAGGCTCACCGACCTTATTCAGATGAGGATTTCCTGAGATCCGTTGCAAGGACAAGAGGTGTTCAAATCGGAACAAAGTATGCCGAAGCATTTAATATTGTTCGTTGGATAATTGATTGATATGATTCATTTAAGCCAGATCCGGGAATTATTGAAATGTTCTGTTGATGATACGAACGGAACACAGCAAATTTCGAACGTATTATCAATTGATGATGCTGCATTTCACGCAGAATCCCTGGGATGGTGTTCTGATAAGAATAAGGAGAGTCTGAAAAATCTTTCAAAAGGAAACGTGATTGTAAGTCATTCCGTTTATGAAGAGTTTCAAGGGCAAACAGGTTTAAATCTGATTCCGGTAGAAAAACCACGAAGTGCATTCTTGAAAACACTGCAGGAGTTTTTTGCTGAAAAGGTGGTTTTCGGATTTATTCATCCTACTGCGGTGATTGATCCGACAGTTCAATTCAATAGCAATACGGTAAATGTTGGTGCAAATGTGGTTATTGATAAAAACTGTGTTATTGGAGATCGTGTAAGCATCGGTGCAAATTCTGTTTTGAAATCAGGCTGTCAGATTGGAAATGATTGTTCAATCGGTTCAAATAACACGATCGGTGGAATTGGTTTCGGATATGAATTGAACGAGGAAAACAATTATGAACTGATGCCGCATATTGGAAATGTGGTTTTAAAGGACCGGGTTGAAATCGGGAATAATGTGTGTATTGACCGTGCCGTTTTGGGTTCTACCTTACTGGAAGAAAACGTGAAGGTGGATAATCTTGTTCACATTGCTCATGGAGTGAAAATCGGTAAGAACAGTTTGATCATTGCTAATGCAATGATCGCAGGTAGCGTTGAAATAGGAGAGAATGTGTGGGTTTCACCTTCGTCATCAATCCGTCAAAAATTGAGTATAGAAAATAACGCATTGGTTGGCCTGGGAAGCGTCGTAGTGAAAAACGTGGCGGCAGATACCGTAGTTGCGGGAAATCCGGCAAAACCATTTGAGAAGAAATGAAGATAGCTGTTGTTATTCCCTGTAGAAATGAAGTCAGGAATATCCAGGAATGTATTGATGCGATCTATTCTTCTGATTTACCTGCTGGTTTTGAACTGGTAGTAAATGTGGTGGATGGGATCAGTAATGACGGAACCGTTGAATTGCTTCAAACACTTCAGCAAAAATATACCGGCTTACAGATTATTCGGAATGAAAAGCAATTAACCCCTTTTGCATTTAATCTGGGAATTTACGCGACAAAAGATGCTGATTTTTATCAAATTATCGGTGCTAGACAGGTTGTTAGCCGGAATTACCTGAAAGATGGAATGGAAAGCCTTCAAAAAGATCCTTCCATTTGGTGTGTTGGAGGTCAGGTTCACAATGTATACCTGAATAAAGAAAGCAAAATGATTGCCCAGGCAATGGGTACTTCTTTTGGTATGGGATTGGGTAATTTCAGAACGCTTACGGAATCAGGCTTTGTAGATACGGTAGGAACACCGATGTATCCTGCATGGGTTTTTGAGAAAATCGGTTATTTCGATGAGGAATTGATCCGCAATCAGGATGATGACTTTAATTTCCGGGTAACAAAAGCCGGAGGGAAGATTTTATACAATCATTCGATCTCCCTGAAATACTATGTGAGAGGAAGCATCGGCCAATTGTGGAAGCAATTCATGCAATACGGCTACTGGAAAGTGTATGTCAATAAAAAACATAAGGCTGTTACAACGCTCAGACAATTGGTTCCGCCCTTGTTTGTGTTGTTTCTGATACTCCTGCCGTTTACTTTTTTGATTCACATGCTTCTTGGATTGATCGGATTATCGTTCCTGGCAATTTATATTCTCCTGGACCTTCTGGTTACTTCCAGGATTGCCGAAGGTGTTTCGGAATTCAATAAAATCTTGATCATCTTCCCCATTTTGCATATCAGCTATGGTTGGGGGTATTTGAAAGGGATTGCAACCTTCCTGATCGCCGGTAAGAAGCCCTCGGACAAGTATAAAAAAATGTCCCGATAGCAGAATATTGACTAATTTCACAGTAAAATAAAAATATGATTCCGTTTTCACCGCCCAGAATTGATCAACGAGTAATTGATGAGGTAACGAGTGCATTGACCTCAGGCTGGATTACAACCGGTCCGAGAACGAAGTTGTTTGAAAAGCAATTGACCGAATACTGCGGGAATAAATGCACAGTAGCCGTAGCTTCGTGGACTGCAGGAATGGAAGTAGTTTTACGTTGGTGGGGAATCGGGCCCGGAGATGAGGTCATCATTCCGGCGATTACGTATTGTGCTTCCGCAAATGTGGTAATACACACCGGCGCAAAGCCTGTAATGGTTGATATCAATCCGGATGATTTTAATATTTCCGTGGAAGCGATCAGAAAAGCAGTTACTTCGAAAACGAAGGCAATTATGCCTGTCGACATTGCAGGTTTTCCATGTGATTACGATGGGATCTTTCAAATTGTAAATGATCCTGAAATAAAAAGCTTATTCCAGCCGAATTCGGACTTTCAGAAACAATTGGGGCGTATTTTGGTTGCTGCGGATGCCGCACATTCTTTTGGAGCGACTTACGGAGGAAAACGATCAGGCGCCATAGCTGACGTGAGTTGTTTTTCATTTCACGCGGTAAAAAATTTGACAACTGCTGAAGGAGGAACAATGTCAATCAACCTGCCGGATGGCTTCGATCATGAGGCGATTTACAAGGATTTATGCGTAAAGATCCTGCATGGACAAAATAAGGATGCGCTGGCAAAAGCTCAAAAGGGAAACTGGCGCTACGACGTTACTGAACCCGGGTTTAAATGCAATATGACAGATATCCAGGCAGCAATCGGCTTGGTGGAACTTGGCCGTTTCCAGGAAAATATGGATCGAAGAAGAAGCATTTGCCTTGCTTATAATGAAGGATTGAAAAATGAATCCTGGGCGCTTCTTCCCAAATTGAAGGATGAAAAACGGGAAACCTGTTATCACTTGTACCAATTACGCATTGCCGGTGCTTCGGAAGCACAGCGGGATGCGATCATACAGGCGATTTTCGACCAGGATGTTTCCGTAAATGTTCATTTTCAACCGTTACCCGTTTTGACAGCTTACAAGAGCCGGGGATATAAAATGGAAGATTACCCCGAGGCCTGGGACAAGTATTCAAATGAAATTACCTTGCCGGTTTATTTTGACCTGACAGACGAACAGGTACAGATCGTTATTCAAGCGGTTAAAAATGCGGTAAAACAAGTACTCGGCTAATGAAACGTCTTTTCGACATATGCGTTTCGTTCATTGTTTTAATGCTTTTTCTTCCGTTTGGGATCCTTATTTCCATTGCAATTGTGAGTGAGAGCAGAGGTGGTGTTTTTTACAGGCAGCAGCGTGTAGGAAAAAACGGCTTACCCTTTCGCTTATGGAAATTCAGGACAATGCGTGTGAACGCAGATAAGTTGGGAAAACTAACCGTTGGTATGCGTGATCCCAGAATTACCCGCGTAGGGTATTTTATACGGAAATCAAAACTTGATGAATTTCCTCAATTCATCAATGTACTGTTGGGTGAAATGAGTATTGTGGGCCCGCGACCGGAAGTGCAGGAATATGTGGATTTGTATACGGCTGAGCAACGGGAAGTTCTTTCTGTAAAGCCTGGAATTACAGATTATGCTTCGCTGGAATATTTCAAAGAAAATGAGTTATTAGGACAATCCGATAATCCCAGGGAAACATACATTCAGGAAATCATGCCCGCCAAAATTGCATTGAATAAAAAATACATCGCCAACCCGACTTTAGGTCAGGATATCAAGATCATGTGGCTGACGTTTTTGAAAATGATTCGTTAAAAGCTGCCTTCGACTACGCTGCGCCTATGCAATAGCTTTAGCGCAAGCATTCAGTCACCTTTTGGAACTGTGCGATGAAGGAGGTTGAGCGAAGTCGAAACCTTATTTTTTAAACACCAAATAAACCGCGATCAAAATCAACAAAAAGGCCACTGCGTGATTCCATTTGAGAACTTCATCCTTAAAGAAAATCAGGGAAAAGACCATAAAGACAAGAATGGAAGCGACTTCCTGGATGATCTTTAACTGGATCAGAGAAAACGGTCCGCCGTTTCCATGATAACCCAGTTTATTTGCGGGAACCATAAAAATATATTCAAAGAAAGCGATTCCCCAACTGATCAAAATTGTGGTGGCAAAAACCCAAAAGCCGGTTTTTTTGCATCCGGATTGTCTCTCAAGTGGCCATACCAGGCGTAAGTCATAAATGAATTTGAAATAAGCAGCAATGCAATGGTAAGAAGCGCTCTCATGATTCGTTTTTCTTACAAATGTAATGTAGGTACGCGATCCTTCACGTACCTACTTGAATATTTTCAATTTTTATAAACGTTTTTCTTTTCGATTCGTCCGTCAACACTTTCAATGTAAACAAAAATCCATCCTTGCGGAAGATCGTGCAGTGAAAAACACCAATTCGGCATCGCATGATTTTTCAGTACCTGGCCGTTCAGGTCTATCAATGTAATGTCTTTAATTTCAAGAGAAGAAGTAACCATTAATAAGTCACTGGTTGGATTCGGGTACACTTTCAGATCCCAGGCAGGTAATTGGCTCTCTTCCGGCGGTTCTGACATTTGTGCGTGTAACGAAGTGGAAATAAGGAATAATCCACTTAGTAAAACTAAGGTTTTCATGGTATCTTGGATTTAACCTTATAATCGGGCGGAATTGTAAACGTTACAACAATTGTTCAATTATCCATTTTCAATTATTTTTAGAGCATGGTAAAACCAATCAAACTCTCAGAAGCAAATGCTGATTTCTTTGACCGGGTATATCAGGTTGTACAGTTGATCCCGAAAGGAAGGGCTACGTCCTATGGTGCAATTGCCAAATATCTGGGTGCAAAAAGTGGAAGCCGAATGGTTGGTTGGGCTATGAATGCTGCGCACAGTATTTCTGAAGTCCCTGCGCAACGTGTGGTAAACAGGAATGGTCAGTTAACCGGTAAAATGCATTTTGAAACACCAACAAAAATGGAAGAATTACTTCTTTCCGATGGTATCGAGGTAAAGAATGACCAAATTGTTAATTGGAAAGAAGTTTTTTGGGATCCAATGACTGAATTACAGATCGATTAAGGGAATTTGGAGATGAGTTGTTGATCATTTGTAACTTTAATTTCACAATCAGTTCGGTAATCGGCAATTTGTTCATTGAAGAGTTCTTCATTTCCGGAAAGATGCGCACGGAACGAAAGTTCATTTTGAATTGCTTCCAAAGCATTGTAGCTGTAAGAAATTGTTTCCATTTCGCCCATTTGATTTAATAAGCTTCGCTCTTTCTCAACCAATTTTTTGGCATGTTCAACCTGGCGCTCATATTCCGACTGGCATGAACTCAAAAACGCAAGAATTGAAAGGACCTGTAGTAGATTTTTCCATTTCATAGGACAAAGTTACACACAAAGAATTCATTAAAAAAATTGGTTGTTTCTCCAAAACTGTTAAATATTCATTTTTTCTGATAGAATATTCAAATTAATAAACCAGCCATTCTATTTTAGACTCAAGATTACTGATTACATTTGTAGAGCATGATTTTGGTAACCGGATCAACAGGACTTCTCGGATCACATGTGGTGGTTGAATTACTCCGTAAAGGTTATGAAGTGCGTGCGATGTTCCGGGAGGAAGCACGAAAGAAAATTGTTTATCGCTTGCTGGACTTTTATTACCCGGAAGAGAAAGAAATCCTGCTTCAAAAATTAAACTGGTTTCATGGAGATATTTTGGACCTGTCGGATGTAGAAGATTCATTGGTCGGAATTTCAAAAGTAGTCCATTGTGCGGCGCTGGTTTCCTTTCATAGTAGAGTTTTTTATGTGCTTTTCAGGGTGTATAGAAGAGGAACTGCCAATATGGTCAATTTTGCATTAGACTCCGGGGTGGACCAATTCATTCATGTTTCCTCAACGGCAGCAGTAGGAAGTGATTCTCTGATTGCAGATGGCTTGAGACGTGAAACCAACAGGTGGAATCCGAACGATGAAGTGAGTGGTTATTCCTTATCTAAATTTAGTGCCGAAAAAGAAGTCTGGAGAGCAAGTGAAGAAGGTTTGCCGGTTTCAATTGTGAATCCAAGTGTTATGTTTGGCCCGGGTTCCTGGGAGGAAAGTTCGCTCAAGATCTTCAGAACACTTAACAAAGGATTAACCTACTACACAAAAGGTTCCAACGCTTTTGTTGATGTACGTGATGTGACTTCCCTGATCTTAAAACTGATTGAAACAGAGAAAACCGGAGAGCGGTACCTGGTTACAGGTTCCAATTTGGAATTCAAGGAGCTGTTTGATCAGATTTGCAAACAACTGAAGGTAAAAGCACCATCCAAATTAGCAGGGCCGTTCTTAACCGGATTGGCATGGCGATTATCTGGTATCTTAGGCCGTATTCAGGGTAAAAGACCAACAATCACTAAAGAAAGTGCACGAAGTTCACAAAGTGATTCCAAATTTTCCAATGAAAAATTACTGCGCGACTTCCCGGATTTCAAGTTCACCAAATTAGAAGATACAATCTCCACAACGATTAAAGGAAGAATGGACCTTTAGAGTTGAGAATTGATAATGGAAAATTGAAAAAGTAAGAGTCTTTTATAATAGATTGGTTTTTCTCTTTTCATTCCAATAGCTATCGGAACTCCATGGTACATTTTCAATTAAGATTTGCTGTTAGTAAGATCTGTGTTGATCTGTTCAATGTAATTAAGAATCTTCTCACGACCGAATTGAGATTCGCTGGATGTAGTAAAGACAGGAGGAAGCGCTTCCCAGTATTTCAGCATCTCCTTTTTATAAGCAGCCAGGTTTTTCTGTAAAGCAGAACTGGAAAGTTTATCAATCTTTGTAAAAACCATCGAGAACGGAAGTTGTTCCTCGGCACACCAGGTCATAAATTCCAAATCAATTTTTTGTGGCTCCAGGCGTGAATCGATCAGGACAAAAATGTTGATCAGCATTTCCCGTTTGGTTAGATATTCCGAAATGAATTTCTCCCACTGGTTTCTGCTGGATTTGGAAGCTTTCGCGTACCCGTATCCCGGTAAATCCACCAGGTACCATTCGTCGTTGATCAGGAAATGATTGATCAATTGTGTCTTCCCTGGTTTTCCGGATGTCTTGGCAAGATCTTTTTTGTCGACCAACATGTTGATCAAAGAAGATTTTCCCACATTCGATCGTCCAATAAATGCATATTCCGGTTTTCCGTCTGTCGGACACAATTTGATATCGGTATTACTGATAACGAATTTGGCTTCTTTGATAATCATTACTTCTGTATTTACCGGCAAAGTTACGAGAATAATTCGGCTTATGGGATACCTTATAAATACGTCATATGAAGTATTGGGTTATTTCTTCCGCTGGAATAAGTTTGCAGTAACCAATAAATGATATCCATGAAAAATTCAAAAACAACCTTATTTGTTTTGCTCTGTTCATTGAGTGTGATCATGTCGTCTTGTAAAAAGGAAGATATTATACCGGAAGAACCTGCGCCGGCCCCTGTGAGTACACCGGCAGGAAACACAACGCCTGTTCCGTCCAATGCGGATGGTGTTATGTGGGCAATCAAATCTTCGAGTACCGTTCAGGGGTTCACTATTGAGATCGGAACCGCAGTTGGAATTTTTATGAACGGAACAACGGATCTGGTAGATGTAGGTGCCGTTTCGGTAAATTCTGAAAGCCTGGCAAAAGCTTCTAATAATGCATATACTTTTACTCCGGGCCAAACAATGCCTACGGGATTGGATTTCTCATCTGCTACGGATTGGTCGGTTGCAGGAGGAAGCGGACATGCTGCATTCACATATGATGCTGGTTCGCTGGTGTTCCCTACAGGCTCGGCAATTACAAGTTCATCTACTGTAAACAGAGCGAATGGGTATACGTTAACCTCTTCCACTGTTTCGGGGGCGGATTCTACTTTGTTTATGATTGGAAATGTGTCGAAAACAATTAGTGGAAGTGCTAATTCCTGTACTTTCTCAGCCTCTGAATTGAGTGGATTAAGCGCGGGAAGTTCAGTGGTGATGATTGTGCCTTATAAATTAATGCAGGCAACAATTAACGGGAAGAATTATTATTTCGGAAAAGAACGTGTGAACCAATTGGCCGTTACGATTGAATAATTAAAACCAAAACCAACCTGTAAACGTGGGAGAGTTCTCTTTCACGTTTTTTTGTTTCTGAAATTTCGGGATACCTTTGCAGACTTAAGCAGGAATCGTGAGCAAAGAATTGATTAAGGTACTTTTTGAGGATGATTGGTGTTTGGTAGTTTTCAAACCGAATAACCTCATAGTACATCATTCATACTATGCCCGGAACATCGAAGAAACTTCATTGACAGATCTCATTCGTGAAAAAGGATGGCGGGAAGCTTGCCCGGTGCATCGCTTGGATCGTAAAACATCCGGTCTCATTCTTTTTGCAAAGAAGGCCGAATGGGTGGCCGATTTTCAGGTTTTATTCGAGAACGGGACAATCGAAAAAAAATACCTGGCACTTTTGCGTGGACATGTGGCGGCTGAAGGGGAAATAGATTCTCCTGTGAAGAATGATCGGGGAAACTACAAGAAAGCAAAGACTTTGTTTCGTTGTTTGGAGCATTTTGAGCGGGATTATCTTATTCCACCTTATGAAAAACAACGCTACAGTATGGTGGAAATGATCCCTGTGACAGGAAGAATGCATCAGCTGCGGATCCATGCCAATAAGATTGCCCATCCGATCATCAATGATCCGAAATATGGAAATCGCCATCACAATCATTACTTTCAAAATGAATTGGGGGTCTATGAATTATTTCTGCATGCGCACAGCTTGAAATTCAGACATCCGTTTACAGATCAAGAGATTGAATTGAAGGAGCCTGTACCTGATTTTTGGAAGGTTTTTTTGGATTAATTATGATGTGTCCTTTCGCGTAGCGGGAAAAAAAGAAAAAGCCCCGACACTACTGTCGAGACTTTTCTACTACAACTTAACCTAACTAACTCTTGCGTAAGAGTGCCTTGGAGACTTGCTATTTTGCGCTATTTGAATAACAAGCGCTCCATATCTTTTATCTATGCAATACCTTCTCTTGGTGAATCGACTGGAAAATTAGTTGTTAAGATACAAAATTTCCCAGTCGGATTCAATTTTTTTAAAAAGTCATCTAAAATATCTGTCAGACAGTGCTCCTGTTTCCTTGACAAACGGTTTGCCCGAACCAGTTTCTGACTCCTTGTGAATAGTATGATACAAAGGTAGGCACTTCAAAGGGTCTGTGCAACCGTATAAATACTGAAAATGAAAATGTGGTTTTCCGCAAGTAAATCGATTTTGTATCAAATAATTTGATGAACTTGTGATTCAAGTTCCTCAAAACTAATGTGATCCAGTTGCGGATCAAGTTCAAGGACTGCCTGGTCGAATTTTAATTGAATTAATACATCTTCCGGAATTGTTTCAATATTTTCAAACGATTTCTGCTGGTAAGCCCGCAAAATACTTTTTGATTTGCTTGCCCAGGAACCGATTGTAACTCCGATATAAAGGATTCCTGCGAATCGCCTGGAGCATCCACCGTAAATACAGGCTTCGTAAAACATCTTGTCAGCGGCCCGCCTTTCTTCATAACTGATAGGATCGGGATTGGTGCCTTCCCCGACAAAATAATCATGAATAATGGATGCGAATCGATAAGGTCCAACATAAGGACATCCGACAGAGCTCCACAAAGGTTTTGGAATTGTGGCCCCATTTAGAAAACTTCCTTTCGGCGCCAACCAGGTTTTTCCGGAGCTGTCAATGAAGCCGAAATCTTCCATCAGTTTCATGTTCCTTTCTCCTTCCCATAAAGTAAGTGGTATTCCAATAAATTGTTCCATAAGTAAATAGTGTTGATGCTTTAAAGCTATTAAAAATTAACAGTTTACAATGGGTTCTTGCGTTTTTTTCTTCAGGCAAAAAATGACTGGCAAAATGATCCTTTTTTCCACAATCAAACATTTACTACCACTTTTTACCACCAATTCAAGAAAGCGTAAAAATTCAGTAAAAACAGGAGTTTTCAATAATTTTATGTAACCTTGTGTAAGTTGATTACGTTAGAAGTTATCAACAAAGTATAATTTAGTGGTAAAAAGTGGGTGATTCTCCCTAATTTTACCCATTATTAATAGCTATGGCTGGACTTGTCGGAGAATTTGAGGTGAAGCTGGACGGAAAAGGAAGATTTCTTTTCCCTGCCGGGTTGCGCAAACAACTCTCTCCGGAAGCTCAGGAACAATTCATGTTGAATAAAGGCTTTGAAGAATGTTTGACGCTTTACCCCATGAACGAATGGGAAAAGTTGTCAGCGAAATTATCAAAGCTGAATTTGTTCAAACCACAGAACCGAATGTTCTACCGTTTGTTCCATCAGGGGGCAAAACAAATCGCACTGGATAATGCCGGTCGCGTTTTGATTCCGGTAATGCACATGGAGCGTGTTGGTTTGGATAAGGATGTGATGCTGATCGCATACAACGACCGAATTGAGATCTGGGATAAGTCCAAATACTTCGAGTTGATCGATGGGAACATGGCTGATTTTGCTGATTTGGCAGATGAAGTAATGGGTGATTTGGGGAATGATGACGAATAACGATGCGACATACCACGTGCCTGTCATGTTGCAGGAGTGTCTTGAAGGTTTGAGTATTAATCCGGATGGAATTTACGTTGATGTTACCTTTGGTGGTGGCGGTCATTCCCGTGCAATTTTCGAAAAACTTTCTCCGAAAGGCAAGCTGATTGTTTTTGATCAGGATCCGGATGCGCGTGCAAATGCATGGGAAGCTCCGAATTTCCATTTTGTGGCAGCCAATTTTGCTTTCCTGAAAAATCATTTGCGTGTTTTGGGTATTCCGGCTGTTGATGGAATTCTTGCTGACCTGGGTGTTTCTTCCCATCAGTTCGATGATGCTAAACGTGGTTTTTCAATTCGTTCCAACGAAGCTTTGGATATGAGGATGAACCAGGCTGGAGATTTTACAGCTGCTAAAATTGTTCAGACTTACGATGAAGAGCAATTAGCTGCAATTTTCAGAAAGTATGGTGAATTGGATCATCCATTCAAAACGGCTGTTGAATTAGTAAAAGCACGAAATAAATCGAAAATCAAAACGACGGGTGAGTTAATGGAGGCCTTGATGCCGGTTGCTCCGAAGTTTAAAGATCATAAGTTTTTTGCGCAGGTGTTCCAGGCGCTTCGCATTGAAGTAAACCAGGAAATGGATGTGCTGGAGAAATTCCTGTTGCAAACCGCTGAGGTATTAAAGCCGGAGGCGCGTTTGGTTGTGATGTCGTATCATTCATTGGAGGATCGTCTGGTGAAAAACCTCATGAAACGCGGGAATCTGGATGGTTCGATCGAAAAGGATTTTTTTGGAAAGGTGTTGAAGCCTTTTGAGGAGGTGAACAGAAAACCGATTCTTCCGACTGAGGAGGAGATCCAGCGGAATACACGGGCGCGTAGTGCGAAGTTGAGGATTGCTAAAAGAGTGGCTGATGGAAAATGAGTACAGAGAACGGGAGGATGTGAATCCGATGGATGCTGTACGGGGCAAGTCAGCTCGCACAACTTATTCCACAGAGATTCCGGGTGAAAAGACTGGTAAAAAGAGTTCGAAAAAGAAGGTTTCAGCAAATGCGGGCCCTAAAACGAAAACTGCGGCAGCAACGGCTAAGCCAAAGCGACAAAATATTTTGATCCAGGTATTGAATGGAGAAATTCTGACAAGGGATTTTGTGTTGAACAATCTGACCTTCATTTTCTTCATTTTGCTGCTGTTGATGCTCATGGTTGCGAAAGGTTATTACGGAAAGCAATTGCAAAAAGATATTACGGACCTGCAGGCGGAAGTAGATGCGGAAACTGCTGAATATATTGAGAACAAGGCGCGTTTGGAGGAATCCACCTCGCGTTACCGCCTGGTTCAGGCTTTGGAGAAGAGAGGGTTGAAAGAGACGGTTAACCCGGTGAAGGTGATACGATTAAAACAAAAAGACAATGAGTGATAAAAAAGACTTGATGTGGCGGGCTTACCTGGTTTACATAGGTTTTTTCATTGCCTTGATTGTGGTGATTGTGAAAACGATCATGATCCAGTCGGAAGGGAGTGCTTCATTATTTACGGCGACAAAAGAAAAAATTCCAACCCGCGCGGTAAAAAAATACCCGCGTCGCGGAGAGGTGTTGGACCGAAATTATACGCCGTTGATTACTTCGGTGTCGTTCTTTGACATACACATGGATCCTACAGTTGTGGATCAGGAGGTTTTTGATAAGGAAATCGGTGCTTTGTGTGCCGGATTGAATAAGGTGTTCCCGGAAACTTCTGCACGTGATTTTGAAAATTACATCCGGAAAGGAAGAGCGAGGCAGAGAAGGTATATTACGATCAAGCTAAAAGCAACAAATGAACAAAGGCACCGCCTGGAAGAACTTCCGATTTTCAATTTGGGGAGGAATAAAGGAGGTCTGATCGATACGGACGAGACCATTTTGAGAAAACGTCCGCATGGAGAAATCTTAAAAAGGACCTTGGGTTATTATCAAAATAATGGGAATTCGAAAGAATTGCGTGTGGGGATCGAAGGTGCGTTCAATGAGGTTTTAGCTGGAGAACCAGGTGAAGAGGTCGAACAGCGTATTTCTTCAGGTTGGAAAAAGACGGGTAAAATGATTCGCGAACCGATCGAAGGTGCGGATCTGATCACCTCAATCGATATGGAAATCCAGGAGGTGGCACATTCCGAATTATATCGTCAGTTGAAGAACCAGGGGGCTGCCAGTGGTTGTGTGATCGTAATGGATGTGAAAACGGGTTTTGTTCGTGCAATGGCAAATTTGCAGATGGCTTCTGACGGTGAATATTACGAGCTGTATAATCACGCGATCGGTACCAAGGAAGTTCCGGGGTCGACGTTTAAGCTGGCTTCATTAATGGCTGCTTTGGAAGATCAGAAGATCAGCCTGGATGATACAGTGAATGCGGTTGGTGAATATCACTTTTATGACCTGAAGCTGACAGATTCTAATCCGTACGGCTATGGCCGGATTACCATTCGCAGGGCTTTTGAATTGTCTTCCAACGTAATAGCGCGGGTGATCAATAATGCTTATCGCAGAGAACCGCAGGTGTTTATCGATCGTTTGCGGACATTCGGGATCGGAGATTCGTTGGGGGTGGATATTAAAGGGGAGCCCCGTCCGTCACTGCCTGCTCCGGGGACAAGAGGCTGGTCCGGAATTTCGCTTCCCTGGATGTCGATTGGTTATGAAGTGCGTCAAACTCCTTTGCAAACGCTGGCTTTCTACAATGCAGTTGCGAATAACGGAATATTGGTCCGTCCGCAGTTTGTAGAACACATTCGCCGTGGGCAGCGAATTGTAAAGACTTTTAAACCGGTTGTTCTTCGTCCGAAAATCTGTTCGGATAAAACATTACGACTGATGCAGGAATGTTTGAAAGGTGTTATAAAGCGAGGGACAGGAAGTGCTTTGAAATCGGCTTTGTTTGATATCGCGGGAAAAACAGGAACGGCAGTTGTACAAAATAAGGACGGTCGTTATGGGGAAGACGGGAATAAAACCTATCAGGCGTCTTTTGTGGGATATTTTCCGGCTGACGAACCGCTTTACTCGTGTATTGTAGTGGTAGCTGCTCCCTCCAAAGATATTTATGGAGCAACGGTTTCGGGAACAGTGTTCTCTGCCATCGCAAATAAAGTGTATTCCAACTCTTTAAACTACCACAAAGCAATTAATGAGGAGAAAAAGCGAGTGAAAGAAGCTCCGCTGATCAAGGATGGAAATATTAATGATTTGTTGGTTGTTCTGAAACGTTTGCATTTGCCTTATCAGATGGATGCTTATAGTGAATGGTCGCGCGTTCGGACTTCGGAATCACACATCTCAATCGTTCCTCGGAAGATCTCTAATACAACTGTTCCGAATGTTTCGGGGTTGACTGCCAAAGATGCGGTTTACCTGATTGAGCGTCTGGGGATGCATGTGTATATACGTGGAAGCGGAAAAGTAGTAAAACAAACAATTCCTGCGGGATCACCAGCGGTGGCCGGAGGATTAATGGAATTAATATTGGAATGAAAACAGTCAATGAAATAGTAAAGGCAACGAAAGTTACTCAGTGGATCGGACCTGCTGACGTGGAGATCTCTGCGCTTGTTTCAGACTCCCGAAAGGCAACTCCGGGAACGCTTTTCGTTGCAGTGAAAGGCACGCAGGTGGATGCACATGATTTTATTCCACAGGTAATAGAGAAAGGCTGTACGGCAATTGTTGCAGAAAGAGCTGTTGAAGTTCCGGCTCATGTAACGATAGTCGTTGTTCCGAATACAGCTTTGGCCTTGGGAGAATTGGCGCATGCGTTTTACGACTATCCTTCCCAATCTTTACAGTTGGTGGGAATTACCGGTACAAATGGTAAAACAACAACAACAACGCTTTTGCACGATTTGTATACCGGGTTGGGATATAAAGTAGGCTTGCTTTCAACGGTGGTGAATTTAATCGGGAAAGAAGTAATTCCTTCTACGCATACAACTCCGGACCAAATTGCTTTGAATGCATTGTTGGCAGATATGGTTGCACAGGGATGTTCTCATTGTTTTATGGAAGTGAGCTCACACGCAATTTCTCAGCACCGCATTGCGGGGTTGGTTTTTAAAGGCGGCGCGTTTACGAATATAACGCACGATCATTTGGATTATCACGGAACGTTTAAAGAATACATCGCAGCAAAGAAAACCTTCTTTGACGAATTAGGCAAAGACGCTTTTGCTTTGGTCAATGCAGATGATAAGAATGGGATGGTGATGGTTCAGAATACCAAAGCCAAAGTTTCCACTTTCGCCCTGAAAACACATGCCGATTTCAAAGTAAAAGTGTTGGAAAACAGCTTCAGCGGGTTGTTGCTGACCGTAAACGGAATTGAATTGTGGACGCGTCTTATCGGGGATTTCAATGCGTACAACATTGCAACTGTTTATGGGATCAGTCAATTGCTGGGTTCAGATTCAACAGAAGTATTAACGGTTTTGAGCAGTTTGGAAGCGGTTGACGGTCGTTTCCAGTTTACCAAAAGCACAGCAGATATCACGGCAATTGTGGATTACGCACACACACCGGATGCATTGGAAAATGTGCTGAAGACCATTGAAAATATCCGGACCAGAAACGAACAGGTGATTACGGTGGTTGGTTGCGGTGGTGACCGTGATGCGCTGAAAAGACCGGAAATGGCTCGGATAGCCTGCGAATTGAGCGATAAGGTCATTTTAACTTCCGACAATCCGCGAACAGAAGATCCGACTGAAATTCTAAGACAAATGGAAGCAGGTGTGGAAGCACATCAAACGATGAAAGTTCTTTCCATTTTGGATCGGGATCAGGCTATTAAAACTGCAGTTTCCCTGGCGCAACCCAAGGATATAATCCTGATTGCAGGTAAGGGACACGAAAAGTACCAGGATATCAACGGGGTAAAACACCCTTTCGATGATTTCGAGGTGGTAAAAAATTACTTCAATAAACTAAAAAAATAATGAACAAACAGGTAATAAATATGGATAAACTATCATACGGGCAAAGCAAGTATGTTGTGCCATTCAGCGAGCCTGTTAAGCGAGTAAAAATTCGTGTCCCGATAGCTATCGGGATCGTGGCAAAAACTAATACTAAAAAGTTATGTTAACATACCTCTTTAATTATTTAGAACAATTGGACTTCCCTGGAGCAGGGCTTTTCCATTACATCTCATTCAGAGCTGCAATGGCATTGATCACTTCCCTGATCGTGTCCATTATTTTCGGAAAACGTTTGATCAATTTGTTACGTCGCCAGCAAATTGGTGAAACGGTTCGTGACCTGGGATTGGCTGGTCAATTGGAAAAAGCAGGAACTCCTACAATGGGAGGGATTATTATCCTTTCTGCAATCCTGATTCCGACTTTGTTATTTGCGAAGTTGCACAATGTGTATGTCTTCACCATGTTGTTGGCAACTGTTTGGTTAGGGATCATTGGGTTTGTAGATGATTACATCAAAGTATTCAAGAAGAATAAAGAAGGATTAAAGGGAAAATTCAAAGTTGTCGGACAGATCGGAGTTGGGGTGATCGTCGGATCGATCCTATATTTCCATCCGGATGTACAGGTCCACAAACGGGTATCTGCCAATTACCAATTGCAGGCCGGAGAATCGTTCGTAACGCACCAGCATTCAAAAGATGTGGTATCGGATACCATTCCTTCCAAATGGATTGTAACCCGTGACATGACGACTACGATTCCATTCGTGAAAAACAACGAATTCAATTACAACTGGTTGATCGGGGATATTGATAAATCGTATGGTTGGGCACTTTTCATTCCTTTTGTGATTATCGTCGTAATTGCGGTTTCCAATGGTGCAAACATGACGGATGGACTCGATGGTCTGGCCACCGGAACAAGTGCGATTGCCGGGATTGCATTGGCAATTTTGGCTTATGTGACCTCCAACGTTCATTTCGCAGATTACCTGAATGTGATGTACGTTCCGTATGCGGAAGAGCTCGTAATATTTATTGCGGCATTCGTCGGAGCATGTATCGGATTCTTGTGGTACAACAGTTATCCGGCACAGGTTTTTATGGGAGATACGGGGAGTTTGGCTTTGGGCGGAATCATCGCTGTATTTGCGATTTCCATTCGAAAGGAATTATTGATCCCTGTGTTGTGCGGAATCTTCCTGATCGAGAATTTGTCAGTGATCATGCAGGTTGGTTATTTCAAATATACCAAGCGCAGGCTGGGTGAAGGTCGTCGGATTTTCTTAATGGCACCATTGCATCATCATTACCAGAAGAAAGGACTGCATGAAGCGAAAATCGTTTCACGTTTCTGGATTGTTGCAATCCTGTTGGCCGTTGTATGTATCGTAACTCTGAAACTACGTTAATGGACATTCAGAACAAAATAGTAGTTGTTTTGGGCGCCGGCGAAAGCGGAGTAGGTGCTGCGATCCTTGCAAAAGTAAAAGGCGCAAAAGTCTTTGTTTCTGATTTCGGAACGATCAAGGATTCTTTTCAGTTCGAATTGAATGAATATCAATTGGAGTGGGAACAAGGTACACATTCGATGGATCGGATCCTGGAAGCGGACCTGGTAATCAAATCTCCGGGAATTCCTGAGAAAGCACCAGTTATGAAAGCCATTCGTGAAAAAGGGATCAAAGTGATTTCAGAGATCGAATTCGCAGGATATTTCACGACAGCTAAAAAAGTGTGTATTACCGGAAGTAACGGAAAAACGACCACAACGATGATGATTCATCACATGCTCAAAAAAGCAGGATTGAAAGTGGGGCTGGCAGGAAATGTCGGATACAGTTTCGCGAAACAAGTGGCTTTGGAAGAGAATGAGATCTATGTGCTGGAGCTGAGTTCATTCCAGTTGGATGACATGGAAGATTTCAAAGCAGAAATTGCCATTCTGACAAATATTACCCCGGACCATTTGGACCGCTATGAATACAACATGCAATTGTATGTGAATTCAAAGTTCCGGATCCTGAACAACCAAACTGCAGATGATTACTTCATCTACAACGCAGACGATAATACAATATTGGCTGAAATAGAGAAACGTACTATTCCGGCAAGAAAACTTCCTTTTTCACTGACCCAGGAATTTGAAGAAGGAGGATACGTAGCAAACAAACAACTCATCATAAACTTTAACAATCAATTCACTATGTCTATTCATGAACTAGCATTGAAGGGTAAGCACAATACCCAAAACTCTCTGGCTTCAGGGCTGGCGGGTAGAATCCTTGATATTCGCAAGGAAATCGTGCGCGAAAGTCTGTCTGACTTTGTAAATGTGGAACACCGCCTGGAATTTGTAGCCAAGGTGTGTGGTATTGAATTTATCAACGATTCCAAAGCAACGAACGTAAACTCAACCTGGTTTGCGTTGGAAAGCATGGAGCAGCCTACAGTATGGATTGTCGGAGGTGTTGATAAAGGAAATGACTATTCCGAGTTGCTCGACCTGGTAAAGGAAAAAGTAAAAGCAATTATTTGCCTTGGAAAAGACAATCAAAAGATCATCGATACTTTTTCCGGTCATGTGGAAACAATCGTGGAAGCAGGTACTGCCATGGAGGCGGTTGCTTACGGTTACCGTTTGGCTAAAAAGGATGAAACAGTTTTGTTGTCGCCGGCATGTGCAAGTTTTGATCTGTTCGAAAATTACGAAGACAGAGGAAATCAATTTAAAGAGGCTGTTCGTTCACTTTAAACTGTTGCGTCATGGAAATTAAAAAGGTTGATCAGCAAGCTCAACTGCTTCAGGCTCGAAAAGAATCCCTGGACGCAGCGGAGAGAATGTCCCTGAGACCCTTGGGTAAATTGTGGGGAATGGATGTGTTTACGTGGTATAAGCCGTCAATTGTTGAACTTTCTGCAACAATTTCTACGTTCCCATTTCCTGTTTTCTGGTTGTCGAATGAGATCAATATCCAGGAAATGGCACAAGTGGACCCCGAAACTTTGCGTTCCGTGCAGTGGTGTGCTCAGTTCGATAATCCGCAACTTTCCATTCCATCTGACATTATTTCCGTTATGCCTTTGGTGACGGGAACAGAGTCGCTGGAAGATGCATTGGAATTTTTGAAAAAAACAAAACAGGCAAGACACATTTTGCTCTTCACGGTTCAGGGAAATGAATGGAAGACCAAAATGGAAGTATTCGAAAACTTTGTTAAGCTACATCAATAAGTAACATGGTACCGTTTTTAAGAAAGCATTTTAAAGGAGATCTGGTGATTTGGGTGATTACACTCATTTTACTGGGCTTTTCATTGGTTTCTGTGTACAGTTTTGTTCCGATTTTGGTAAAGATCGAGGGCGGAACACCATTTAAATACTTATTCAAGCATTTTATATATATCCTTCTTGCTGTTTTGGCCATGTATTGGGTGCATAAGCGCGACCCGATGTACATTTCCAAAATGTCCAAGATCATTTATTACGGCTCAATTGCGTTGTTGATTTTTACTCTCTTCTTTGGAACGAAAGTAAATGAAGCCGGTCGATGGGTAAAGATCCCGTTTGTGGGATTGACCTTCCAGTCTTCCGATTTTGCCAAACTGGCTTTGCTGATCTATGTTTCGCGCATGTTGGTCAAGAAGAAAGATGAAATGAATGATTGGAAAAAAGGCTTTTTACCGGTAATGGCGCCGATAGTTATTATTTGTGGGTTGATTGTTAAAGATAACTTTTCAACGGCCGCCATTCTGTTTATGATCAGCTTTACCTTGCTCTTCCTCGGAAGAGTCCCTTTTTCCAAATTGTTTTCAGTCATTTTTGCCGGAATTCTCTTGTTTGTTATGGCCATTGGCTTGCACAAGGCTTTACCGGATCTGAATATCTTACCGCGCTACGAAACATGGGTGAACCGTTGGGAAAATCGGTACCAGGAAAATGCAGATATTGATTCTCCCGGGAACCTGCAGGCGAATAACGCGGAGCAGGCCATTTATTTGGGTGGTTTCTTCGGTCAGGGAATTGGCAAAGGAAAAGTGAAAGAATTTATACCGGAAGCTTATGCCGATTTCTTCTATGCGTCTTTTGTAGAAGAATTCGGATCGTTTTTCGCTATAATATTGATCCTGTTCTACCTCATTCTGCTCTATCGGATTATGCGAATCGCGCTTAGAGCGAATCAACTCTTTGAGACCTATGTTTGTTTGGGAATTGGAATTTTATTGCTTTCCCAGGCGGCTGTAAATATGATGGTGTGTACGGGAATTTTTCCTGTTACCGGTCAAAACATGCCTTTCCTGGCAATGGGAGGGTCTGCAATGATCATGGCATGTGTTGGAATTGGAATTGTGCAGGGGGTTGCTCAAAAACAAGAAGAAAAAAATAGTGTGGAATCTGAACCTGTTTTTGCATGAAAGAATTAAAGAAAATAGTGATATCGGGTGGTGGAACAGGTGGACATATCTTTCCGGCCTTAGCCATTGCCAATGAGATCAAAAAACGGAACCCGAACGCGGAAATTCTTTTTGTTGGTGCGGAAGGAAAAATGGAAATGGAAAAAGTTCCTGCAGCCGGTTATAAAATTGTTGGCTTACCGATTGTTGGTCTGCAACGAAAATTGACCCTGAAAAATCTGGCACTTCCCTTCAAGTTGCTAAAGAGCCTTTCATTGGCGAAGCATATCTTAAAGGATTTTAAACCCGAGGTTGTCATTGGAGTAGGTGGTTATGCAAGTGGCCCGACTTTGAAAATGGCGCAGCGTCTTGGAATTCCGACATTGATACAGGAACAGAATTCCTACCCGGGAAAGACAAACCGGCTGCTGTCCAAGAAAGTGAAAGCCGTTTGCACGGCTTATGAAGGGCTGGAAAATGTATTCCCTCCGGCAACGATTCGTTTAACAGGAAACCCTGTTCGTGAAGAATTGAATAGAACATCAGTTGCAAAAGAAGAGGCATTTAAAGAGTTTCCGGAATTGGATCCGGCCAAACGAACAATCCTGGTGATGGGAGGAAGTCTGGGGGCACGAACTTTAAATGAGGGAGTGTTGCATGGATTGAATGAGTTGGAAGAAGGGAATGTACAGGTGTTGTGGCAATGCGGAAAATATTATTTCGAAGCCATGAAGCAGGAATTGGAGAATCGAAAAAAAGTGCCTGTTTATTTGACGGATTTCATCGCGCGAATGGATGCTGCATATGGCCTTGCAGATGTAATTGTTTCGCGTGCGGGTGCGCTGTCTATTTCTGAATTGTGTATTGTTGGAAAACCGACGATCCTGGTTCCTTCTCCAAATGTTTCGGAAGATCATCAGACAAAGAATGCAATGGCACTGGTGAAAAATCAGGCTGCAATTCTCATCAAGGATGATGTGGCAAAAGAACAACTGATTTCAGAAGCGATCAAGGTTCTGAATGATGCAGATAAAATGAACGAATTGCGTGTTGCAATTAAACGGATGGCAAAACCGAATGCAACGGCAGATATTGTGGATGTAATTGAACAATTGGTGTAGGCACGCGAAGGGTCAATTCCCCCTTTGGGGGATAACGCTTACGCCGAAGCTTCAGCGTAGGTGCAAAGGGGGAGGAAAGTTGAATTGCTTCCAAACCTGGAAATGATAAGTAGAATGATTGGATAATTGGCGGGAAGAGAATTTTATCAAAGGATTTAATGAATCCTCCCCCTCAGTCCCCCTCCAAAGGGGGAGGTTTGGAAAAATGAATTTAAACAACATAAAACGCTTTTATTTCATAGGCATTGGCGGAATCGGAATGTCGGCACTGGCGCGCTATTTCAAAGCGAAGGGCTTTGATGTGGCCGGTTACGACAAAACACCGTCTCCTTTGACGGATGAGTTGATGCAGGAAGGGATTTCTATCCATTTTGAAGACTTGGGCGGGAATATTCCGTCTGAATACCGGGATACGGAATCGACATTGGTAGTATACACACCTGCGATCCCTGCAACTATGGGCGAATTGGTGTATGTCCGGCAAAATCACAAAGTCTTGAAAAGAAGCGAGGTACTGGGATTGATCACTCAGACCAGTAAAGGGCTTGGAGTCGCCGGGACACATGGTAAAACCACTACTTCCACCATGCTGGCTTATGTTTTGAGCCAGTCACATTTGAAATGTTCTGCATTCCTTGGGGGAATTTCCTCCAACTTTAACTCCAATGTACTGGTAAATGCTTCGGCGGAATATTCGGTGATTGAAGCGGATGAATTCGATCGTTCATTCCTGCGTTTGAGACCAGTTGCAAGTATTATTACGGCAATGGACCCGGACCATTTGGATATTTACGGTACTACCGAATCATTTATTGAAGGATTCCAGGAATATGCTGATAAGCATAAAGAAAACCACCTGTTGGTTTATAAATACGGACTTCCGCTTCGTCAAACTGGTTTTCATGGTATTTCTTATGGAATCAACGTGTCTGATGCGCAGGTTTACGGAACGGAATTGCACTATGAAAACGGCCGGTTTTTGATGAATATTCATTTTGCCGACCAGGTTTGGAAAGAGGTAGTTTTAGGTCTTCCGGGAATTCACAATGCTGAGAATGCATTGGCAGTTGCGACCATATGCAAGGAATTGGGACTCTCTGAAGCTGAAATTCGTTCCGGATTGCAAGGATTCAAAGGTGTAAAAAGACGCTTTGAATACCAGGTCAGAACGGAGAAATTAATCTATATCGATGATTATGCGCATCATCCGACTGAAATTGCAGCGCTGGTTTCTTCTATTCGATTGCTTTACCCGGATAAGAAAGTAGTTGGGATTTTTCAGCCCCATCTGTTTTCCCGGACACGTGATTTCGAAGAAGGATTTGTTCATGAACTGGGCAAATTGGATGAAGCGATTATTATGCCGATTTATCCGGCAAGAGAGGAGCCGATTCCGGGTGTTACAAGCGAAGAATTGGTTCGGAAGATCGGTTCAAAAGCAAGCTTAAAGACGCCGCAGCAGGTTTTGGAATATGTGAAAACGATTGAAAGTGCAGTTGTATTGACAATTGGTGCAGGAGATATTGACCGGATTGTTCCGGAAGTAAAAAAGATATTGGAAAGGAAGTAGTTTGAAAGGGAAACTGAAAATAGTAGCTTGGGCTTTGTTTGCTGTTGTCATCATCGTGGTGCTGTTCATGGCGCGTAAAAACCAGGATGAGGCGATCGTTCATGATCCGAATATTTCGATTTCAGTTGTGGATGAAAATGCATTCTTAACGGAAAGTGAGCTACTGATCCGCTTGAAACGACTGAACCTTTTTTATCCGAATCAACTCATGAAGAATCTCAATACAAAAGCAATTGAAGAGCATATCCGGAAAATGCATGAGGTTGAAGAGGTGAATGTATTTAAGCAGTTAGGCGGAAATTGGGGGATCAAACTAAAAGTACGGCAACCATATGCACGGGTCTTCAATCAATTCGGTGAGAGCTTTTACATCGATTCAAAAGGTGCAACTATGGATCCTACTCCGAATTTCACGGCACGAATCCTGGTTTTTACCGGGAATATCAAAGATAAATCCGATACCCTGTTGGTGAGTGATATCGAGGCGGATCCCAAATTAAAGAACGATCGTAGTCTGGATGAGATTTTTCATATTGCGAAAGTCATTCATGAAAATGCGTTTTTAAGCGCTCAAATAAGCCAGGTGCACAGGGATCGTTGGGGAGATTTCATCCTGATCCCGAGAGTGGGGGCACAACGCATCGTTTTAGGTCCCGCTCCTTCCGAACGGGATATTAGCGAAAAACTCAAAAAACTGGTTGTTTTTTACACCAATGGCCTTCCGTATGTCGGATGGAATAAATATAAAACCATCAACCTGAAATACCGCAATCAAGTGGTGTGTACTTATCTTCGGGATACGCTCTAACAGTTTGATTTCGAACAATATTAATCTGTATTGTTGTAATTTTTTCTCACTAAAGTTTAGTAACTATTTTTTGAGGGGGCAGCCCTCTTAAATATATGCTTTTGTAAATTTAGATTTGTCCAGGCAAATTTAGCTCAAGGATATTTTTAAAGCATTGATGATACGTAATAATCTACTACTACTTTTTTTCAACGTTGTGTATTTTAGTTCTGTAACACGACAGGATATTACGTTAAATCATCTGCAAACCATTCAACTTGGTAGTGGACGCTTCTTTGATTAATGAAGTGAAAATGGAGAGATGCCAACTGAATACTTGCAAGCAACAATAAAGCTCCTACTGGTTATATTCACGTTTTTGCAGCGATTGATATTCCCAGTGGGAGCGGGTTGCGAATCAATTCAAACAGGATTGTTTTAAATCAGACACCACTACTTACTACTGCTTAAGGTATACAGGTACGCACAACTATGCCCCGAAATAAAGAGATTTTATGAAAGTAGGATCTCTTTGTTGTTTGTGGAGAAACTTATTTAATTTGATCCGAATCCAATAGGAATTTGTTTTCCATTACCCATAGAATTAAACTGTTATTGCGGGCATCCAAATTCAATTTTTTGCAAATCCGGGAACGGTAATTTTCCACAGATTTCGGAGAAACAAAAAGCAAATTCGCAATTTCTTTACTGGAGTATTTTTTGCTCACAAGTTTGAGTACTTTCAGTTCGGTTGGTGTCAGTGAATTGATTTCATCTGTAATTAATTCCATTCGCGGATCTGGCTCGCGCTTATCGAATTGATTTCTTAAAATGAGTGGGAGGTATGTTTTACCATCCAATACCCAATTGATGCATTCAACAATTTCTTCCGAAGTATTGTCCTTAATCAAATAGCCCCTGGCACCATTGTAAAAGGCAAGTTTAATGACGTCTGTTGTTTTGTGAATGGAAAGGATAATAACCGCCAGATCGGGATGTTTTCGTTGAATAATGGAGCATGCTTCCAGTCCGTTCAGAACCGGCATGTCAATATCCAAAAGTACGATGTCCGGATTAAACAATGGGATGTTTTCTACTACCAGGGAACCGTTTTCATAGGCTTGGATCTCAACATGATCAAATGAAGATTCCAGAAGAAATTTTAAACCGCTTCTGAAAATAGGATGATCGTCTGCTAAAATTACCTTCATTTAAATAGTTATTGTGAGAGAAATCCCTTTGTTTGTACCTGTCTTCATTTCCAGGTGACCACCGACAATGGCTGTGCGTTCCTGAATTGTTAAAAGGCCAAGTCCGAGTTTGTTTTGTGAATCGCTAATACCGATCCCATTATCGCGGTATTGGATAATCAATTGCTCATTTTTGTACTCGACACTGACTTTCAGAGCACTTGCATTTGCGTGTTTGATGGTATTTGAAATGCATTCCTGGATGATGCGATAAATTTGAGAACTGGTCTCCAGATCGAGGTCCTTCCCATCCAGGTCAAAGTCAAAATTGCAAAGCATATCGGTCCCTGATTGTGTTTTTTCAATAATGGAATTCAATGCGCGTTCCAGGCCGATTTTTTCCAGTGCGGTTGGATGTAGTTGATGACTCAAAACCCGTGTTTGCTCCAGGATATCTCCAATCTCTGCATCTACTCCTTCGAGTTGCGTAATCTTACCGCTGGCAAACAAATTTAGTTTTGACTTGACTACCGCTAAACTTTGACCGATGTCATCATGAAGGTCTTTGGAAATCCGGGAGCGTTCTTCATCAATTTGTTCAATTAATTTTTGCGAAAAAACGGATTTTATTTTGCGTGATTTGCGAACATTGTAAATGTAGATTGCGGCAAGAGCAAGGAGGAATATGGATAGAATGACCAGGAATATAAAACGGTAATTGGCCGACTTTAATTCACTTTTGGTTCGTAGGATCTTGTTTCGCTGTCTGGAATCCGTCAGTTCGTTTTCAAGACGTTCTTTCCCGTAAATGGTCTGCAGTCTTGTTTGTTCATTTTCATTCGAAACTTCGCGAATACTGTCGGATAAACTGCTGAATTCCTGTTCTAACTCATAAGCCAGTTTGAAATTTCCCTGTGCAGCAGCCAGTTTGGATTGCAAAGCAATTAATTCCTTTTTGAAATTGGGGTCATTGTAAGACTTTAAATAAAAACGGACCGAATCAATGCAGCGCTTGGCTGTTGCAAAATCTTTTTGTTCGGTTGAAACCATTCCTCTGATAATGTATGCATTGATCAGGAAAAGCGGATCGCGGTATGTTTGAATGATTGCAAGTGCCGAGTCACTGCTTTTTGAAGCTTCTGTAAGTTGCTTATTGTCCAGGAAAGAAGATGACAGATTGATATATGCGGCAAGGATTCCTGCCGGAAAACCGATTTTCTTAGCTTCCAGAACGGTTTGTTTATAATGGATGATGGAGCCTTTGAAATCTTTGATCTCATGAGTCACTAAACCAAGGTTATTCAAGACGTTTAAGCGCAGACGTGATTGATTGGTCTCTGTCGCAAGGATCAACGCGCGTTCCAGGTCCTTTTTTGCTTCGGTATATTTTTTTGCTTTCAGCTTGAGCAGTGCCAGGTTGTTAAGCAGGTATCCGGTTGCAAATTTTTTATCGTATTTCTCAGCTATCCGCAGGCCTTTCAGGTAGTTTTCGGTAGCTTTGTCATACATGAGCCTGGTTTCGAACATAATCCCCAACCCGTTGTAAATTTCCAGCTCGTTGTCAATGTAATGTCCTCTTTGTGCATCCTTCATTAATTTCTTGAAACCGTCCTCGGCTTCCAGCACATCCTGGTCCAGTATGAGAAAATTAAGCCGGATTTGGGTAGAATTGATCAATTTGAGATCTTTTGTATTTTCACCTATGACAATACTTTTGGCGTAGTATTTTTTTGCTTCATCCAACTTATTGGCATAGTAGTTAAAACTTCCATAGTACTGGTAGACATAACCAATTTCATTTTCCTTGTGAAGTTTTTTTGCCAGTTGAATACATTGTTTTCCGAGTGAGAAAACAGTTGAACTGTCGTAATAAGTTGCCTGCTTGATTTTAAGCTTTAAATCCTCAAGTCTTTGAAGGTCCGTTTTTTGGGCGTTCAAAGGCTGGAAAACCAACAGTAGTAATAGTACGATCAAAAGTCGTTTTGACATGGCAATAATTAGTTTCATGCGTAGTCATTAAAGTTAAAATAATTTTTTGTTTCCGAAATGTGAAGAAGCTGATAATTAACATTGTAGTTGAAAGGCCTTGGTTTTATTGAGGTAAAGGTGGATTTTAGGCTAAAAAATAAGCGCATCTTTATTAACAATAGTTGTTTAATAAGTATTCTAAATTCACGAAAAATGCGACAAAATAAAATTTAAGTTTGTACATACCGTATCTTGGGTAAGAAGCAAAACATCGACATGTAATGGTTTTTACCCGATAAAAACAAGATTTAATTGGATGAAATTCGATTAACTTCTGTTAAAAGGCGGTCGGATTTAGTCCTGGCAGTAATCAACAGGACGTAGGTTGAAGAAATAAGGAGATTTATGTCAGCGGGAAAAAAGATTGTAGTTGGATTGGATATTGGAACAACTAAGATTGCATGTTTAGTTGGTACGAAAAATGAACATGGGAAAATTGAAATTATTTCCATGGGTAAAAGCGAGTCTTTGGGCGTTGCCAGAGGAATCGTGTCCAATATTGAAAAAACTGTTCAGTCTATTAAGTCCGCAGTAGAAGAAGCTCAAAACCGTGTGGATGCAGATCTGATCATTCGGGTTGTGAATGTCGGAATTGCCGGTCAGCATATCAAGAGCTTGCAACATAGAGGAATTTACACACGAAATAATCCGGATACGGAGATTTCTCAAAAAGATATCAATGCATTGATCGACGACATGTACAAGTTGGTGATGCCTCCGGGAGAAGAAATTATCCACGTGCTGCCACAGGAATACATTGTTGACAACGAGCAGGGTATTATTGACCCGATTGGTATGATGGGAGTTCGTTTGGAAGCAAATTTCCACATCATTACGGGTCAGATCAATGCGGCTAAGAATATCAAAGTGTGTGTCGATAAGGCAGGTCTTCAGGTGAAAGATATCATTTTGGAACCCATTGCTTCTGCAGATGCGGTTTTGAATGATGAAGAAAAAGAAGCCGGAGTTGTTTTGGTAGATATCGGTGGTGGGACAACAGATGTAGCGATCTTCCATGAAGGAGTGATTCGTCATACTGCGGTAATTCCTTTCGGTGGTAATGTTATTACAGATGATATCAAAGAAGGTTGTACAATTCTTCGCCGTCACGCGGAAGCTTTGAAAGTGAAATTTGGTTCTGCATTGGCTTCTGAAAGCTTGGAAACAGAGGTGGTATGTATTCCTGGTTTACGTGGAAGAGATCCGAAAGAGATCACGCTTCGCAATTTGGCGAGCATCATCCAGGCGCGTATGGAAGAAATCATCGAGCATGTTCATTATGAGATCGTGAATTCCGGATACGAAAAGAAAATGATCGCAGGTATCGTGGTAACGGGTGGTGGTTCTCAATTGAAGCACATCACTCAGTTATTTGAATACATGACGGGAATGACCACACGTATCGGCCTTCCGACGGAGCATCTGGCATCTACCAACACAATCGAAGCAATTACTTCTCCGATGTACGCTACAGGTATCGGGTTGGTGATGAAAGGATTTGAGAATGATACACCGCAGAAACAAGTTGAATCGGTTTCCGGACAAGTGAAAACACATTCTACGAAAACAAGAGGAAGTTTCTTCGATACTTTGTTAACAAAGAGTAAAAATTTCTTCGCGGAAGAGGAGTAATAGTATATTAGCCACGACGGGTTTTTTGACCCGGAATGGCAGCATGGGAAGTTTAACTGATGTAACACCGGTTGAGCGGACGTATTAAAAGACAACAATAACAACAACAATAAAAAAAAGCATATGGAATTCGATTTGCCAAAAGGAACAACTTCAATTATCAAGGTGATTGGTGTTGGTGGTGGTGGAAGTAATGCTGTAAACCACATGTTCGATCAGGAAATCAAAGGTGTTGATTTCATCGTTTGTAATACAGACCGTCAGGCTTTGGATATTTCTCCCGTGCCTTATAAAATTCAGTTAGGGCCAAGCTTAACTGAAGGACGTGGTGCGGGTGCAATTCCTGAAATTGGTAGAAACGCTGCTGTTGAGAATATCGACGATATCCGTTCCTTGCTTTCAAGCGGAACCAAAATGGTTTTCGTTACGGCAGGAATGGGTGGTGGTACCGGAACAGGTGCTGCACCGGTAATTGCACAGGTTGCTAAAGAATTAAATATATTGACTGTAGGTATTGTGACGGTTCCTTTCGCTTTTGAAGGCCGTCGTCGACGCCAGCAGGCAGAAGAAGGATTGGACGTCATGCGCCAGTGTGTTGACACGTTATTGGTAATCAATAACGAACGCTTACGTGAAGTTGGTGGAAACATGTCATTGGCTCAGGCATTCGCTATGGCAGATAACGTGTTGGCTACAGCTGCAAAAGGAATTGCGGATGTGATCACTACAACAGGTGCAATCAACGTGGATTTCAATGATGTGAACACGGTAATGCGTGATTCAGGTGTTGCGATTATGGGATCATCTGTTGCGGAAGGTGAAGGCCGTGCGATTACAGCTGTTCAGGAGGCATTGAACTCTCCATTGTTGAATGATAACAACATTGAAGGTGCGAAATACATCTTGTTGAACATCACTTACGGTGATATCGAAGTAACGATGGACGAGATCGGTGAAATCACTGATTACATCCAGGACGAAGCAGGATCAACTGCAGATGTTATCTGGGGTCATGGATACGATCCAAGCTTAGGAAACAAATTGAGCGTGACTTTGGTGGCAACTGGATTCAATTCTTCTCCGTTCACGGGTTTTGAAAAAGCTCCTGAAAAAACAGTTTCTGTTTTGGAAGACGAACCGAAAAATGAGATCAAAACTCCGTTGACTTCTCCGACTCACCAGGTTGTTCCTGAGAAAAAGGAAGAAGAGCCGTTTTTGAAATCAGAACCGAAAGCAGAAGAGATCAAGACAACTAATTCCGGGACAATTGAGTTCGACTGGGAAATGAAATCAGAGGCAAAGCCGATGTCAACTCCAATGTCGACTCCTTCAGTTGAAGAGAAGGAAGAGCCTAAGCGTTATTTCCTGGAAGATGAAACTGAAGCAAAAGTTGAATTGGAAAATGTAGTTCAGAAAGCTCCGGTAAGCGCAGAAGAATTACAACGTCGTAATTTGGAGCGTATGGAACGCATCAAGAATTACAATAATAAATTGAAGAAAGCGGAAGGCTTGAAAGAATTGGAAGATGAGCCGGCATTTGTGAGAAGAAACATTCATTTGGACCAGGTCGTAAAAAGCGAAGAATCCAATGTGAGCCGTTTCGGACTTTCAGATGACGGAATTAAAACAAACAATTCGTTCTTGCACGATAACGTAGATTAATAAGACTTTTAGACCAAAGACATGAGACTAAAGACAAATCTGTCTGTGGTCTTTTGTCTTCAGTCTTAAATCTAAAATGAAATGGATTTCACAGAAAAAATAAATCAGGATATAAAGAATGCAATGCTTGCCAAGGAGAAAGAACGCCTTGCGGTTTTGCGTGATATTAAAAGTAAATTACTGCTTGAAGCAACGTCGGGAGGTTCCGGTGAGTTGACAGAAGAAGTAGCAAACAAAATTGTTTTGAAGCTTCATAAGCAACGCATGGAAACCTACCAGATTTATGTTGAGCAGGGAAGAAACGATTTGGCAGAAGAAGAATTGTTTCAGGCTAAAGTATTGGAAGACTATTTACCAAAAATGATGTCTGATGAGGAAGTGCGTCAGGTGATCAATGCAAAAATTGCGGAAATCGGTGCTACCGGACCTCAGGATATGGGGAAAGTAATGGGACCGGTAAACGGGCAGTTGGCTGGAAAAGCTGATGGAAAGCGTGTTTCCGAGTTGGTAAAAGAAGCTTTGGCTAATTTGTAATGTATTGTTAAACAAGAGTTTCCTTAGACTCTGTTTTTATTGTTGGAGAATCCCTCAGGTCGAACCTGGGGGATTTTTTTGTATTTTGCTACATGTTTCGGTTATTTTCAGTGCTCTGTGTGTCGTTGGTGTTAATTGCCTGTACACATGATAAAGTGGCTCCGCTTAAAGAATATCAAACACGACATGTCATCGTAGTGGTGGTTGATGGCCCGCGCTACTCCGAGACCTGGGGTGATCCTTCGCGAATCAACATTCCTGTTAGAAATAGTTTATCGAATTATGGTGTACTCCTCACAAATTTTTCAAATCAGGGTGAAACATTTACCATTCCGGGACATACCGCAATATGTACGGGAAACTATCAATCCATTGCAAATAACGGGGAGCAATTACCGGATTATCCGTCATTTTTTCAGTATTACCTGGAAAGTACCGGTGATCCATATACGAAGTGTTGTATCGTTGGATCGAAAGATAAGCTGCATGCCCTGTCAAATTGCCTTTATCCGGATTATCATAATCTCTACCGGCCGTTTTTCGATTGCGGCGTGAATGGTGATGGTACCGGAGGATACCGGGCAGATTCGGTCACATTGGAGCGTGCATTAAACACCTTAGCGATCAATCAACCGAAATTAATGCTGATTGCATTCAAAGATCCCGATTATTATGCACATCAGAGTGATTCCATGGGATATATCAATGGCATTCGGAGAACAGATCAGTATATTGGTGTCATTTGGGACTATATTCAGAATTCACCCATTTATAAAGATAAGACAACCCTTATTGTAACAAATGATCATGGAAGGCATCTGGATGGAATTCCGGGAGGATATACTGGGCATGGAGATAACTGTCAGGGCTGCAGACATATTGAGTTTTTCGCATTGTCACCCGATTTTAAATCCAATATCCAGTTGAATACTGCTTATGACCAGGTAGATATTTCGGCCACGATCAAAGAATTACTTCATTTTCCTTTTAATACCGGAAGAGGAGAGGTGATGGTGGACCTTTTTAAGTAATTCTCCCTATTATTTATAAGCGTTTCAACAAAAATTCCCGTTGCGCCTCTTTTGTGAAGTACGGAAAAAACATTTCCACCAATAGGTTGTGGTATTTGTCCACAGTCGTTTCTTCCGGTTCATTATAAACAGCAGCAGAAGCGATCCAGTAATCGCTGTAAACGCGAATCCGCTCGTTTAATCCTTCGTATTCCCCTTTAAATGCAGGTGCGCGCATAACTCCGGCATCAATTGCCAGATTGAAGGAATGTAAATAAGTTTGTTTCCGTATTTCTTCCAACTGAATAAAATGCGCATGAAGTTTCGGATTTTCCCGCATATTTTGATTGAAATCAATCATCAAAAAACGGTAACGGAACAGTGCTTCCATTCCGGCTCGTGTAGAATCAATAACGAATTGAAAGTTGATCTCTTCCGTATCGAGCTTTCCTTTTTCCTCGTTGAATACTTCCAATAGCTGAAAATAAAGTGCTTCAATGATGTCTTCCCGGTGCTTAAAGTGGTAATTCAGGTTTCCCTGACTGATAAACATTTCTGCCGCAATTTTCCGCAAAGTCACGTTTGGAACTCCATACTTATTGAATAAGTTCAAGGCCGTTTGTAATATTTTATCCCGTGTTTTCATTTTAATTTAGTAAACTTGACCTAATTCAAATAATTTTAGTACCTTTGACCTAAAGATATAAAAAATCTAGTATGAAACGTAAACAACTATTCGAATTTGAAGATCAATCCTGGTTTCCTTCCTTTCTAAGAAATTATTTAACCGATTTTCTGCAATTTATCTCTAATCAATTTGATATTTACAAAAATATCACACCACTTTTATCCGAACTAATAAAAAAAGATGGGAACAGTACCATTATTGATTTGGCTTCAGGTGGTGGAGGCGGTTTGTACCGTTTGTCGAATCGTTTGCAGCAAGAATACCCGGACCTGAAGATTATCCTTACAGATTACTATCCCAATCTGAAGGCCTTCGAATATGTTTACAGACAATCCAATATGTTCACTTTTGAAAGTCAGCTGGTAGATACACGTAAAGTTCCTTCACATTTGAAAGGAGTGCGTACGCAGTTTCTGTCCCTGCACCATTTCAGAGAAGAAGATGCGGTCCAAATTCTTCAAAACGCAGTTGACAGTCAAAGCCCGATTGCTTTGTTCGAATCCCAGGAGCGGAATATCAAAAGTGTATTGGCGATGATCCTTTCTCCTGTCAATGTGTTATTGATGACGCCATTTATCCGTCCTTTTTCATTCGGAAGATTGGTTTTCACCTACTTGATCCCGCTGGTTCCGCTCTTCGTTATGCTCGATGGAATTTTATCCGCTTTAAGAACTTATACCATTCCGGAAATGAATGAATTGATTTCCCGCGTGAACGGGCATGAAAATTATGAATGGAAAGTAGGAAGACAAAAATCCGGTCCGGCGGGGATTTTGTATCTGATTGGAAGCCCAAAGAATAATTGAAAATGGAGAATGTAAAATGTAAAAAGAATTGAAACTGAAATCCTTCCTTTTCAATTCTCCATTTTAAATTTTCAATTCACAAACCTATACCGTATCTTTGCAATCTTAAAATAAGAGCAAACAATCATTTATGAGCAATACAACTGAAAAATTAGCTTACAAAGTAAAAGACATTTCACTTGCTGAGTGGGGTCGTAAAGAGATCGTTTTAGCAGAAGCTGAGATGCCTGGATTAATGTCTTTGCGTGCTGAATACGGTGCAAAAAAACCTTTGAAGGGAGCACGTATCGCAGGATGTTTACACATGACAATTCAAACTGCTGTTTTGATCGAAACATTGGTTGAATTAGGAGCGGAAGTTACCTGGTCTTCTTGTAATATTTTCTCAACACAAGATCATGCTGCTGCTGCAATTGCTGCTGCAGGAATTCCTGTTTATGCATGGAAAGGTATGAATGAAGAGGAGTTTGACTGGTGTATTGAGCAAACGTTATTCGCTTTCGAAGGTGGAAAACCATTGAACATGATTTTGGATGACGGAGGTGATTTGACAAATATGGTTTTCGATCGTTTCCCTGAATTGACTGCAGATATTCGCGGATTGTCTGAAGAGACAACAACAGGTGTTCACCGTTTGTACGAACGTAAGAAAAACGGAACTTTGGTTATGCCTGCAATTAACGTAAACGATTCAGTTACAAAATCAAAATTCGATAACAAGTACGGATGTAAAGAGTCTTTGGTGGATTCTATTCGTCGTGCAACAGACGTGATGATGGCTGGTAAAGTAGCTGTTGTTTGTGGTTACGGTGATGTTGGTAAAGGTTCTGCTGCTTCGTTGCGTGGTGCCGGAGCTCGTGTAATCGTTACAGAAATCGACCCGATTTGTGCTTTGCAGGCTGCAATGGACGGATTTGAAGTGAAAAAATTGGATAATGTGGTTCACAATGTAGACATCGTTGTAACAACTACAGGAAACAAAGACATCGTTATGGGACGTCATTTCGAGAAAATGAAAGATAAAACGATCGTATGTAACATCGGTCACTTCGATAACGAAATCGATATGGCATGGTTGAACACAAATTACGGTTCTACAAAATCTACAGTGAAGCCACAAGTGGATATTTACAATGTAAAAGGAAACGATGTGATCATTTTGGCTGAAGGACGTTTGGTAAACCTAGGTTGTGCAACTGGTCACCCTTCATTTGTAATGTCTAACTCATTTACAAACCAAACATTGGCTCAATTGGAGTTGTGGGAAAACTCTAAAAACTATGAAAACGATGTATACGTATTACCAAAACACTTGGATGAGAAAGTAGCTCGTTTGCATTTGGCTAAAATTGGTGTTGAATTGGAAACGTTGACACAAGATCAGGCAGATTATATCGGAGTAACAGTTGAAGGTCCGTTTAAGTCGGATGCTTACAGATACTAAGAAATACTTGCATTGAGCATAGTCGAAATGACAAAATATATTGGAAAAGGAACCTCGAAAGAGGTTCCTTTTTTATTCTCGCGCTTGTGGTCAAGGGGATTAATCCCCTTGAACGTGTGCGTATACGCGCACACGCAACACGAAGAAGTAATCATAACTTAATTGCATAATTTAGTTTAATCACTAATTTTGCTTCATGCAACTTTCGGAAAGAATTAAAACCATAGACTGGTCTTCACTTAAGTCAATCTTATTTGTCGGACTGATCGTTCGTTTAATCGCTGCAGTTTTCTCAGAAGGTTACAGTATGCACGATGATCATTTTTTAGTGATCGAAGCTGCAGGTTCGTGGGCAGATGGATTTGATTACAACCATTGGCTTCCATGGAATAAAGCTGCCGGTGCTGCTCCCGAAGGACACAGTTTTACCTATGTTGGTTTGAACTACCTTTTCTTTTCTGCCATGAAATCCATTGGCATAGCAGATCCTAAAATACTTATGTTGATCAACAGGATTCTTCATGCCTTGTTTTCATTGCTGGTAATCCGATTCGGATATTTGATCACTGAAAAACTATCCAATAAAAAAACAGCGGCTTATGTAGGTTGGTTATTGGCACTTCTTTGGGCAATGCCTTTCTTATCGGTAAGGAACCTGGTAGAGGTTGTGAGTATTCCGTTCCTCATGTGGGCGGTTTGGTTGACTTTACAGGAAAACCGTAAATGGGCGTTGTTTTATGCTGGTTTACTCATTGGAGTTGCAATCTCTTTCCGCTACCAAATTGCTATCTATGCCGTTGGTTTGGGAATTTACTACCTCATTAAATTGGAGTGGAGAAAACTGATTCTGATGACTGCAGGCTCTCTGGTGATGTTTTTACTGACACAGGGTGTAGTCGATTATTTTATCTGGGGTTATCCGTTTGCAGAATTTAAAGGTTACGTTGTTTACAACATGAATGAGGGGACCCGCTACATGAAAAATGCGAACTACTTCATGTATTTTTATGTGCTTTTCGGATTCCTGCTTTTCCCTTTGGGAATATTGGCTCTAGTTGCCTATTTCAAAGCGGCCCGAAAATACCTGATTCTGTTTATCCCCACGTTTGTATTCTTATTGTTCCATACCATTTTTCCTAACCGGCAGGAGCGTTTCATTTTGACTATTTTTCCCTTGGTGGTCATCCTGGTTTTCCTGGGAATCGAGCAACTTCGAACAGGTAAATTCTGGAATGGCTTCTGGAAAGTTTCCTGGGTTGCGTTTTGGATTTTGAATATTCCGCTCTTCTGTATTATAACGATTATGCCTTCCAAAAAATCGCGTGTGAATACCATGTACGCACTTTACGGAAAGACGCACGGAAATGAACATATTTTGATTGAAGCTACCGGAGAAACCAATCCGGAAATGATGCCTTATTTCTATTCCGGAAAATGGCAATACACGGTTTTGGAGCGCTGGAATACAGATACAATCAATCCTGCGAGTTTTTATACCGTAGAGCCGCAAGATTATATCTTCTTCTTTGGACAGAAAAATCTGGAACAGCGGATCGATACGTTTAAAGTTATTTACCCCAAAATGCATTTGGAATCCCAGATCGAACCCGGGTTTGTAGACAAGTTTTTACATGGAATTAATCCACGAAATTCCAATTCGTATGTAGAAATCTGGAAGACGGAAGCTGAAAAAAACTGACCATTTCCAATTGTTTATCAGGTAGTTATTTGAATCGGGTTAAGAGAGAGCTCTCTGAGTTTTGCTGGAATAAATATTATAGGCTATATTTGCCCCCGATGAACCTATAATTAATCAAATTGTTATGATAAAAACCACCGGCTTTTTAGCTATCGGAATAGCTTTCGTTTTACTGCTTTCATGCAGAAAAGAAAAACCCGTAAAAATTCAGGAAGGAGTAGAAATCGTCTCTGCAACGTGTTCAAATGGCGTAAAAGACGCCAACGAATATGGTGTTGATTGTGGTCCGGAATGTACTCCATGCGCATTGAGCCATCCTGACGGATATGAAAGTCTGATTACCAACAAACTTCAAACGAGTGCTTTCTGGGGTGATGAAACGTTCCCGGATGCGAATGTAGTGACCTCTGTTGTTAACGGAAGACGCGTAATTACAGCAAGCTACGGACTCGTATCGTTTAAAGCGATATTCTCAGATGAGAACCCAGCTTATTTTCAAGCGTATCCGTTGGTGGATTATACTGCACCGACTAATGGGAATGCATGTATTCAGATCGAGTATGGATCAACTGTCTATACTTCTTATAACGGTGAAGTCCATTTGAACTTTGAAGACGGCCATTATTCTGTGGAATTCACGGATGTTTATATGGATATTTCCAATGCGGGAGGTTACATTGTTTCCAATGGAAGATTGATCTGTTCTAACTAAGCCAAAACCTAAAAATTAAAATGAAAAAAATGAAATGGATGCTGCTTTTCCTTTTGTCAGGAAATGCTGCTTTTGCTCAACCTGATTTAAGTAAATTATCGGCTGAGTCCAAGGCCGGAAACACAGTTTATTACTCCGTAATTAAAGATAGTCCAAAGGGAATGAAGTATGCCGGAATTTCAATTCCGATCTGGAATTTGACAGGTTCATTCCTGAATAATTCTTTATATGATTTTACATCTACGGGAATTTTCCTGAATGATAAATTCCAGGCTTCTATCAAATATAAGATCGGTTTATTGGATAAACTTGCCCCGGATACGTATGAGTTTATGGATTATCCGAATCATGATTACATTATGTCCCAGTATAAGGCGGGAAAAAACCAATATTTGGCAATAGGCGGATCTTATTTCGTGACAGGTAAAGAATCAACTGAGATGGTTACGGTTCATTTGAAAACTTCAGGTAAGGTAAGTACGGTGACAAATGTTCCTACGACTGTTATTAAGAAAATGGGAATTACCCTGGGATATGAACAAGGATTTACATGGTATAATATGAATAATAAATCCATTTCCGTGGAATTGAGAGATGAACCCGGAGTTGAAAAAACGTTTAGTTTAGCTTCTCAATCAACTGTTCAAACCTTTAAGTACGTGAAACTGGGAATTAACTGGACTAAAACTCATTACTTCAAAGGAAAATTTGAAGAATATGGTGAGCGTTCCGATTCAGGAATTAAAACAACCTGGTTCAATGTATTGATCGCAGCACAAAACAAGTTCGATGACGTTTATGTGCCCGTACCTGCTCCTGAAAATGTTTATTACACCGAAACACAGGCAATTCGTTTAGCTCCTGCTACAATGAACGGACTCAATCAAAAACTTCCGGTTGGAATTGAGTTTGGACAACGTTATTCGATGTTTAAATCGGGGATTGGATTTGATTATAACCTACGATATCTTCCCGGTTTGATGAAGAGTATCAACATAATGTTGGAAGTTGGGGTGCAATATAACATTGGGTTTATTAAGAACAAGTAAAAGCACTTAACAAATACTGGATCATGAAATTAAAGAGACTAATCCTGTTTATAATGCTGCCATTCTTGTCAGAAACTGCATTTTCTCAGGTCGAAATTCTGAAGAAATGGGTGGACGAGGGTGGAGAACACCAAGCGTATTTTGTTTACAGGGATTCGGATGAAGCACATCTTACCGAAATGGAGAAAGTGATCCAAAATGCGTGGACACTTTCCAAGGTAACCATGGTATCCATCGACGATTATTTATCATTGGAAACAAAGAACGGAGATTTCACGATGTTGATGGGTATTTCCCATACAACATCTTACTCTGAAAATGGAGTAGCATCGAACTTTGTGGATTTGTATCTGGATGTTCGCGTTCAAAGTGAGGTTCGTCAGGAAGTTCTGGGTCGGATTACACTTTCGCCGAATGGTCAAACTATATTCGATGTTTGCAGAGGTCCTGAGAGTTTGGAACAGGTTATTTACAATCAGTATAAAACAGATGCTAATTTTTCATGGAACTTCCCCTATTTAGCTGCAGGTTTGACAACAGTTGTGAAAGCGTTGTCAAATGAAGAGCTCATGACAATCAAGGAAGATATAAAAAACCCGGATTTACCCAATATAAAGAATACGGTTTTATGTGTTAGTGATGCTGTAAATGTTGAACAAAACAGATTTAACGGAAAAGATTCTCAATCCGATCAAACGGAACCTATTGCGAAAGCATATCCACACAAATTTGAGATTGTTTCCAATGAGACTATTAATTCAAAATACCTGAACGGTGAGTTGGAATATCTGTTTATGAGCCAGAAATTTGGTAAAGGAAAGTACCTGATTGTCATCAATGTGAAAGAAAATCAAATAGTTTATATCAAACAGGAGAAAGGAAGATACAACTTCAGTGCGAAAGACATGAAGGAGTTATCTGCACGAATGGGAAAATAGGAACGGGTTCTTAGTTATAAATCCTCAACAGATTACTGCCATTCCAAATCGCTTGGTATTTGCGTAACCCCCACTCCGAACCGGAAATAGGTGACCCGTCATACATGGAAAACACGGCGCCTGAACATGCATCCCGCAATTGCAAAAAGTTAGTTGAATCTGCTGTCAGTCCGGTAGCACATACATTATCCGGATCTTCCGGTGACATGCGTTCCCATGCTACAAAAACATCCAAAGATTGTCTGTAGACCACAATTCCTTTGATTCCTCCGGAAACATAAGCCCAACCTCCAACACTGTTCAATTCCTGGTAAGATGGCAAAGTAAGATCAATTTGAAAATCAAATGCAATACTTGGCACAGGATGTGTCCTGTTTTTTTTACAAGAAACACCGGCCAAGATCAAAATCAATAAAAAGATTCGTATTTTCACTTTACCTTATTGGAATGACAAAATTATGAAGTTAAGAACGTTTTTACAACTCTTTGTATTGTGTGGACTGTTTATTTTTGGTGCCGGATCTGTAGCTTCATCCTATGGTCAGGACGGATCTGTAGCCAAAGCTGAGAAAACGATTGCAAAACGCAGAAAGAAAGAAGCAAAAGCCGCTAAGAAAGAAGCAAAAAAATCCAAGAAAGCATTCTGGGCAAAACAATCCAAAGAAGCTAAGAAAAGCGTCAAACGAAATGCCAAACGTCAAAAACGAGCGAAACGCCAGTCAAATGGGTGGTGACCGAGTGTAGCAGAAGTCACCTTGTTAAGCGCTCTCAGATTTTGAAATCAAATAATTGCAAGGTTATTAAACATAGCGAAAATCATTCTGGATTTTCGAAAATGAATAAAAGTAATCTATAAAAGGCGACTGAGCGTAGTCGAAGTCCCTTTTCAAACAAACAATTTCTCTTCCCAGTCCTCTGCTTCTTCTTCTGATAGTAAATTCAACTTCTTCAGATAATGAGTTGTCTTTTCAAAAGCAAGTGGATACTCTGTTCCTTTGTAGTTCCAATCCGTTTCGGACAACCAAAGTTTCACTTGTTCCAGACGCAAATTATAGCGCCATGAAATGATCTCTGCTGAATCCGGATGCTCTTTTACCTCCAATGCTTTTTGGTTCACAATGGCACACATTTTCTTGAGAATTTCCGGGTATTTCTCTGCGATTTCCGTTCGTACAGCTATCACAAAACAAGGCCATGGTGTCACGACATCTCCGACATAATCACATTTCCCCTGTTCTACAAAAGGAGAAGTGGTGTACTTTTCCCACAGAAAAGCTTGTGCTTCATTGTTCTCCAAAGCCCACAAACCGCCATATACATCACCGATTACATTGAATTTTAATTCACTCAAATTCCAATCGTATTGATCAGCCATCACGTAGGCCATTAGATGAGATCCCGAACCATAACGCGAAATCGCGAAAGTTTGGTCCTTGATATTTTCCGGTTTTTTGATTGTGCCATTATGTGGTACATGAATTCCCCAGCTTAAAGGAGAAACAACATATACCTCAAGGATTTTGGCATCCAAACCTTGCAGGATCGATTTGGTAATTCCTTCCGTCAGAAGTACAGCAATATCGAGAGATCCTGTTTCCAGCCCACGGATCATTTGGCCTGTTCCGCCACTCATATCGGACCAATGGAGATTTAAACCGATTTCCTTGAACTTGCCCTCTTCGATTGCCAATTTCCAGGGTAAATTAAAATGTTCAGGAACACCTCCGATTTTAAGGCCTAATTCGTTTGTCATTTCTTTGTAAATTGCATGGAATGCAGTTTTCGGTACATTCCATCTTTGCGTAATAATTCTTCGTGAGACCCAATTTCCTGGATTTCACCTTTGTCCAGGACAATAATCTTGTCTGCTGCTTGTATGGTAGATAATCGGTGTGCGATAACGATGGAAGTTCTTCCTTTGGTAAGTTGTTCGGTGGCGCGTTGGATCAATAACTCAGATTCATTGTCCACACTTGAAGTGGCTTCATCCAGGATTAAAATATGCGGATTGTAAACGTAAGCACGGATAAAAGCAAGTAATTGTCTTTGTCCTACGGAAAGCACCCCGCCTCGTTCACCAACCTGGTAATCATATCCGTTTGGAAGTTTTTCAATGAAACTGTCGGCCCCTACGGCTTTCGCTGCTGCGATTACTTCTTCACGACTGATTTCCTCATTTCCTAAGGTGATGTTGTTGTGAATGGTATCCGAAAACAGGAATACGTCCTGGAGCACAATTGCAATGTTCTTTCGCAAAGTATCCATTTGGATTTCCCGCAACTCCAGATCACCGATGTGAATCGTTCCTTTTTGGTATTCGTAAAAACGGCTCAATAGGTTGACAATTGAAGTTTTTCCGGCACCGGTTGCTCCAACAAAAGCAATGGTTTCTTTTGGCTGGATGGTTAGATTAATGTCCTTTAAAACCCAATCTTCATCCTTATATGCAAAATAAACATGCTCAAATTTTAAAGGCTGCTCAAAATCACAAGTTGTAACAGTACCTGATTCCTGTACATGTTCATGTGTGTCCAGTAATTCAAATACCTTATCTGCACGTACAATTCCGCGTTGCAAAATATTGAATTTATCCGCCAGCATGCGAATTGGACGGAATAACATCTGGATCCAAAGTGTAAAACTGAACACGGTCCCGAATAATTCTTTGTCACTGATCTTGTCACCTGTCATTGAAAAGGCACACCAAACAATGAGTAATGCAATGGAGAGTGAACTGAGGAATTCCACAACAGGAAAGAAGATGGAAAAGGCCCAAACTGCATTCACGTGTGCCTGGCGGTGTGTTTTATTCACTTCCTGGAAAGCGGCATATTCCATTTTTTCCCGTCCGAAAATCTGGACAATATTCATTCCGGTCAATCGCTCCTGGACAAACGAGTTCAAGCGGTGAACAGCTGTCCCTTCCTGCTGGAAACTTCTGCGCATGGCCTTTGCAAAGACACGTGTTGCGAAAATGAGGATCGGGATCGGAATAAGTGTAATAAGAGAAAGTTGCCAGTTGCTGGTGAACATAAGTGCCAGTACCACGACCAACATAAGCAAATCACCCAAAATGTCAATCAGCCCGGAAGAAAAAACTTCTGAAATAGCTTCAATGTCTGAAACTACACGGGTTACTAAGCCACCAACCGGTGAGCGGTCGAAAAATTGCATCCGGAATGTAGACAGGTGATTGAAAACTTTCACACGGATATCCCGAATAACCGATTGAGCCATTAAATTCGAAAAATAAGCCGCTGAAAATTGCAAAAGTGCTTCAAAAAGCAAAATTCCTCCAACGATCAGTGTCCATTTCAAAAACAAGCTCGGATTCTGGCTGTCGACCACGTATTTTTGGACCATATTACCAATGATCATTGGTCGTAAAGGGCCAAGAACGGAAAGTAAAACCGTGCAAATGAAGGCCAAAACTAAAAGGCCCCTGTAAGGTTTTGCAAATTTCAATAAGCGTCTGAAAATTCGAAAATCAATTTTGCTTTGTTTGGCCATGTTACAAAATTACATTTAAGGATTGGGATATGACTTATTTTTAACTGCTAAAATTCACTAACAAAACACATTTTTATTTCCATTGTTTGCTTTTATTCCTTTATTTTGTGAAGAGGTAAAGAGCCCGATAAAAAAGCACAGATTTCAACTCCAATATTCAATACTATGGTTTACAATTTAGGTCAGTCAACATCCATCTTCAATACTTTTTTGGGGGAGTTAAGAGATTGCACAGTTCAAACTGATCCCATGCGTTTTAGACGTAATTTAGAGCGCGTTGCCGAAGTATTGGCTTATGAATTAAGTAAGCACCTGGACTACCAGACTGAGTTGGTGACCACTCCACTTGGGGAAGCCGAAGTTCCGGTTTTGAAACAACAACCTGTTCTTGCAACAATCTTGCGCGCCGGTTTACCGATGCATCAGGGTTTGTTGAACTACTTTGATCGCGCTGAAAGTGCTTTTGTTTCTGCTTACAGGAAACACACAACTGCAGAAGATTTCGATATTCATGTAGAATACCTTGCATCACCGTCTATTGATGGAAAAACGCTGATTATTTCGGACCCGATGCTGGCAACCGGAAGTTCCATGGTGATGGTGTATAAAGCATTGTTGAAGCAGGGAAAACCTTCCAAAGTGCATATTGTATCTGCGATCGCTGCTCCGGAAGCGATTGAATTCGTGAAAAAACACCTTCCGGATACGAGCTGTATTTGGGTCGGGGCAATCGATAAGGAATTAACTGCTCAATCCTATATCGTTCCCGGATTGGGTGACGCCGGAGATCTGGCTTTCGGAGTAAAATGTTAAGGAGATAAATTATGCAGTGGCACTTCTATTTTACCTTGTTTAGCCTGTCGATGATTAAATTCATGTTTGCTCCTTTTGGTGGGCCGGCCATGAAACTGAATTATCTTGAAACTTATTTATCTTGTATTTCCGGGGCCTTCGTGGCAGCATTCATTTTTTATTTCTCGAGTGAGTTTTTCATGATCCGGGCACATAAAAAACGCCAGGCGGCATTGCAAGCGTCTATAACAAACGGAACACCACTTAAATACAAACCGAAATTTACACGATTCAACAAACTGATCGTAAAATTGAAACGCCGTTTCGGAATATATGGAATTGCTTTTTATGCCCCTTTATTCTTATCAGTTCCGCTTGGTTCCATAGTAACGGCTAAGTTCTATGGAAAAGAAAAACGGACATTTCCGCTGATCCTTTTGGGAATTTGTATCAACGGTGCAATTACAACAGGCTTAGCTTACCTTATTTTTTAAATGAAAGTTCGTCAGCTATTTTTTGACCTGGACAGGACCCTTTGGGATTTTGAGACCAACTCGCGTTTCGCGCTGCAATATTTGTATGATGATCTCAAATTGGGAGAAACGATCGAACATTTCATGCATTTCCATCATACATATATCCGGATCAATGCGGACCTGTGGAACCAATACGGAAACGGAAAATTGACGAAGGAAGAACTCCGGGATAACCGTTTCAAAAAAGCATTGGCACATCATGGAATTCATGATGACTCGCTTGCAAAGCAAATGAGCGATGGATACATTGAGCTTTCTCCACAACAGACGGCGCTTTTTCCGGGGGCACTGGAAACACTGGAAACTTTGAAACAACAGGATTATGCTTTGCATATCATTACGAACGGCTTCAAGGAAGTACAGCATATTAAATTAGAGAAAAGCGGGATCAGCCGGTTTTTCGGTACGGTCCTTTGTTCTGAAGAAATTGGTGTAACAAAACCGCACCGTGAGATTTTCACGGAGGCATTGCGTCTGACAGCATGTAAAACCGAACACGCCATCATGATCGGTGATGACTTCAAAGCGGATATTATTGGTGCTTTGAATGCAGGCTGGACGGCCATTCATTTTGATCCGGGACATAAGTTTAAAAAAGAACGCAATGTTCCGCGTATCCGCGAATTGTCTGAAATACCGGAAGTAGTAAATCTCTTGCCGATCGTTACAAATTAACCAGTGAAAATTTGCTGAAGAGTCAAAATAGAGAAATAAGTAAGGTCTTTTTAAGATGCATTTTTCTGTTTGGTTTTTTCCTTGCTCCGTTTCATTCATCAGCTCAGAAAAGATTGGAAGATGCACAATTAAAAGCATTAACCGATAGTCTGAAATATGTTAGTGATGTTCCTTACATCTGCGAAGATCCGGTTCTCACCAATTACAGGTCTGGTTGTGGCGACCGTATTTTTTGGCGGATTGTTCAGCAGAAAAAATCAATCGTTCCGTTTCTGATCGATAAACTGGATGATACGACCCAAACCCTGGTACCGGTTCCGAACTTTGGCGGATATTATACCGTTGCAGACATTGCTTACACAGCTTTGCAGGAAATCATTGCCGATATTCCTACGTTTGAACTGCTGGGTGTGAAATTCGATCAGGAAGGTTGTGGTTATTGTGCTTACTGGAATTATTTGCGGGAAGACATTTCGCATCGGAGACATTTTCAACGTGAAGTCCGTAAATGGGAACAGCGTCTGGGAGGAAGATGGATTGAAAGCACAGAAGTATTGACCTGCGATTGTTCCTTTCCGCACCCGAATGGAGGACATTACATCAAAGAATACACTTTAAGTAATTACAATGGTTATGGAGTGCATGTCGAGTATTCTTATTTGAAAGCACACAGTATTGGGATCGGGGCGAATTTCATTTCGGAATCTTTTCGGCCTTTCATTGGTAAAAGACGAATCAATTATACAATAGATGCCACAATTACCGGTTTGTTTTACAACCGCATTGCTGCTTTGGGACAGCGAATTGACCTGGGAATCAATGTGCAGAAAACATCTCCGGATTTCCACATCTTTTTCGAACATAATGACAAGAACGATTTCCGGATAGGAGGAAAAATAGGCGTTTCATTCGGGAATTTTATTTACCTGCATTACCGGTACAGTTATCCTTTAACACGCTACGAAAATTCGTATATCTCAAGACACGGAATCGTTTTGACAATCAAACTGAACCAGGTGCCGATCAGTAATTTGTGGTCACCCTGATTTTTTTCAAAAGACAAATTTATTTGTTATCAATTAATTTGTCTTGACTCTTAGGTCTTTTAGTCAACTTTTTAGTTGACGGTCTTTCGTCTTTCCCTATCTTTGTGCCTTCGTTGAAGCTCTTAACCTTCGCGTAACCGCTTCGGTGGAGCAAATTCTGCCCAAGCATTGTACCTTCAAACAAAAACAGGATGTCATTTTCTTCTTTCGGCTTATCGCCTTTTTTACTCCAAGCTTTAAGCGAAATGAACTATGAGCGGCCAACTCCGATTCAGGAAATCGCTGTTCCGGCAATTCTGACAGGGAAGGATGTGCTGGGGATTGCACCAACAGGTTCAGGAAAAACGGCCAGTTATGCATTGCCTATTTTAACACAGCTTTCCAAAGCAGAAAAGGCAAAAAACCGGCATATTCAATCACTGATCCTTGTTCCGACCAGAGAATTGGCGATCCAGGTGGAAGAAGTGTTCAAAGAATTCGCACGGGCTTTCCCGGAACCTTTGAAAATTAAAGCGGTTTACGGTGGTGTTTCCATCAATCCGCAAATGAAAGCCATGATGGGTGTTTCTGTTTTGATTGCAACTCCCGGTCGATTGATTGAGTTGGCAGAATCGAACGCGATCCGGTTGAGTACTTTAAAGTCTCTGGTACTGGATGAAGCGGATAAATTATTGAACCTGGATTTCCAGGAAGAACTGAAGCGGATTTTGGGCTGGATACCCGGAAAACGCCAGAATCTTTTGTTTTCAGCGACCCTGAATGACAAGGTTTCCGATATTACTCAATTGGTTTTGCATGAGCCAATTGTATTGAAGATTGAACAGGAAGCGGATTCTATTGACCTGATTCAACAAACAGCTTTCCGCGTTTCTGATGAGAGAAAAGGTCCGTTATTGCGCTATTTGATCCGTTCACGAAAAATGAAACAAGTATTGGTGTTTACCAGTTCTACATTTAAAGCGGATCAGGTTGTTGAAAAGCTTCGGAAGAATAACATTGATGCCCAGGCAATTCACAGTAAGAAAAGCCAGGATGCCAGAACTCGTGTCATGCGTAATTTCAAAGCCGGACATTTAAAAGTAATGGTCGCTACGGATCTGATAGCCCGTGGAATTGATATTGAATTTCTGCCTTTTGTAATCAACTATGAGCTGCCACGTTCTCCAAAAGATTTTGTGCATCGTATCGGTCGTACCGGAAGGGCGGAGGCAACAGGTGAAGCTTTGACTTTCGTTACACCGGACGACGAGCATCATTTTAAAATTATTCAAAAGAAAATGGGAAAACAGGTTCCCTTCGAAGAAACGGATCAATTGGACCTCCACGGATTTTAATTTCATTTATAATATGAACGCCCAGTCTTAAAATCTTGAAGTCCTAATATCTTAATATCTCAAGAAATGAAACGCATTGCAGCATACAAAAAACTCTTCCAGGTAGAAGAAGAAGAAGTCACTTTGACTCAATTAAAGACCACTTACCGCAAACTGGTAAAAGAGTGGCATCCGGATAAATTCCAGGAAGAAGATCCATTGAAAGCAGAAGCGGAAAAACGCAGTTTGGAAATTATCGATGCCTATCATTTTTTGGTGAGCATTGCCCCGGAAACTTTAGAGCAAAACCTGCAAGAGTACCAGGAAACGATCAATACGTCCATGATCGCGGATTATCACTATAAAGGCTTAACTTTAAAAGTGACTTTCTTGAACGGACAGGTATTTGAGTATTTCGGAGTTCCAAATAATGTCTACAAAAAATTAAATCAAAGTGCCACTCCCGAACGCTTCGCCCGCAGGCACATTTTTACTTCTCATACGTATCGCATGGCAAGCAAAGGAACGGTGGAGGCTTAGGTCATTTTTTCTTTTCCCTGCTAAAGATAACAGGAAGAGAGAATTTTGAATTAACAGGTTTCCCTTCCAGAAATGCAGGTTTGAATACCAGTAATTTTACCACGCGGATTACTTCAGCATCCGCCAAAGGACTCAGCGATTTCTTGATCTTGATATCAGTTACACGTCCATTTGTATCGACTGTGAATGAAGTATAAACCTTACCTTCTACACTATCGGCCGGATATACGATGTTTTCTCGGAGGAAATCCTTCAGTGCAGTAAATCCACCCGGATATTCGGGAGAATCATCAATAATAACTCCGACGACATCCATTTGTTTAGGAGCTGTCGGACAAGCTGCTCCGGATGATTTTGGAGATGGAAGTTTAAACGGATCTACTTCTTCCTGTGCATGCAGGTTTTGAAAGGAACTGCTTAAACCAATAGTTAGAACAGTTGCTGCCGCCAGTTGGAAATACCTTTCGTATCCTTTCGCGACTTGCTTTTCAGAGAAAATACCACAAACGGATCGATTTGTCTTCTTGATCTGCTCAAATTCTTCGGCTGATTTATTCCTAAAATCAATAATTTTTCGATCACATACTTTACAGTATTTATCAAGTCCACAAGAAGCCATATCATTGATCCTCTCTTTACAGGGAAGTGAAAAATGAATATTCTTGATAGATGACATGATTGAGTTTTGGATCAAATATAATGGCAAAACTTAGAAGAAATCCGGTCGAATATTAAAATGTGCTTTCTGTTTATTTTAATGTTGAACTGAAAAAAAGGACAATTGATTCCCCGTCAAATTCATTATTTTTGAAAGACAGATTTGTACTTATGAAAAGACTATTACTCTTATTGATGCTTGGTGTTTCGAGCGCTGTTTTTACTCAAAACAAACTTCCTGAATTCCTTGTCGGGACCTGGTTGTCTGAAGATCAAAGTACCTACGAGCATTGGGATAAACTTTCTTCTGCTTCCATGAAGGGCTATTCATACGAAGTAAAAACCGGTGAAATGAAAGTGAACGAATACCTTGATCTGGTTCAGCGGGAAGACGGAATATTCTATATTCCTACGGTTATCGGTCAGAACAAGGGAAAACCGGTTGAGTTCAAACTGACTTCTTCGGATTCGTTGTTCGTTTTTGAGAATAAAGAACATAGTTTTCCTAAGAAAATTTGCTACAAAAAGCTCTCATCAAACGAGATTTTTGTCCAGGTTTTGGGAGAAAGAAATACAGGTTTCAGCTTCAAAATGAAGAAGACGAAAGCAACTGTTCCGGTAATAACTCAGGAAGAGAACACCACAGATAACCCGAATTATGACATAAATCTGGCTGAAAAACTGAAAGGTGACGATTACGGAATGAAAAGTTACATGTTCGTTGTTTTGAAAACAGGAACAAATACCACAACCGATAAAAAATACATCGACAGCTGTTTTACCGGGCATATGGGAAATATCGGTCGCTTGGTGGACGAAGGAAAGTTAATTGTTGCAGGGCCTTTTGGTAAGAATAATCTGACGTATCGCGGTTTGTTTATCTTGAATGTGACAACAAAAGAAGAAGCGGAAGCACTGCTGAAAACAGATCCTGCGGTTAACTCACAACTTCTTGCATACGACTTGATCCCATGGTATGGTTCGGCGGCACTTTCCGAATATTTGGATGCTTCCGATAAGATTTGGCGCAAGAAATTTTAATCCATATGCTTATCTAAAATAACTGGCATGAAAAGATTTAGTGGTTTTATTTTAGTTGTACTTGCATTGTTCATTGCTTCATGCTCTGGTGAGAAGTCCGGATCGGTTGATTTTGACAAGTACAAAGAAGCATTTGTGTTGCGTTTGTGGGAAATGCATCCGGGTTGGGCAAGCGGCAGTGGTTACCACAAATATGATTCGGTATTGGTCGTTCCGGACAAAACCCGTCAGGGAAAAGAACGGGAATTCATTCAAAAAGAATTGGAACAACTGAACCAATTTAAATCCGAAGAACTTTCCGAAGCCAATCAAATTGATTTGAAATTAATCCGGAATTACCTCGAAGGGGCTTTGTGGGAACAGACTTCATTGAGATCCGGAGAATGGAATCCGTCGAATTACAACGTGTGTGATGATTTTGCAAAAATGTTGGGAAATAATTATGCGCCTTTGGATGAGCGACTGAGAAATTTTTCCATCCGTTTGAAAAACGTCCCTGCTTATTACAAAGCTGCAATGGCAAACATCAAGAATCCGACCTTGGAGCATACGAAACTTGCCATCGAACAGAACCGGGGCGGCGTGTCTGTTTTTACCACGGACCTTCCTGCAAGTATCGAAAAGAGTAAGCTATCCGAAGCAGAAAAAACAGAATTGCTGAAACGAAGTACAACTGCTCAAAAAGCCATCGAAGAGTATGCTGACTGGTTGGAAAAATTACCAAATCCACATCCACGCAGTTTCCGTTTGGGAAGTAAATTATATGCTCAGAAATTTGCTTTTGATATTCAGTCCGATAAAACGGCGAGGGAAATTTACCAAAGTGCATTGGAGCATAAAAAGGAGTTGCATCACAAAATGGTAAAGATTTCCCGTGAGATTTGGGATAAGCATATGGGTGAGAAACCAATGCCAGGGAATGAATACGAATTAGTGAAGCAACTGATCGACCAAATTTCTTTGCAGCATACACAACCGGAAAATTTTCAGAAAGACATCGAGAAACAGATTCCTCAGTTGGAGAAATTCGTCAAAGACAAAAACCTGATCTATCTGGATCCGAAGAAACCGTTGGTTGTTCGTCGTGAACCGGATTACATGGCGGGTGTTGCCGGTGCATCCATTTCTGCTCCCGGACCCTATGATAAAGGTGGAAATACGTATTACAACGTAGGAAGTTTGAATGGTTGGCCTGCAGAAAAATCGGAGAGTTACCTGCGCGAGTACAATGATTATGTATTGCAGATCCTGAATATTCACGAAGCAGTTCCGGGGCACTACACGCAACTGATTTATAGTAACAACTCGCCGAGTATCATTAAATCCATTTTCAGGAACGGTGCAATGGTGGAAGGCTGGGCCGTTTATACGGAACTCATGATGCTGGAAAATGGTTATGGTGCTTTAGCAGGCACAGCAACCACTTCTCCGGAAATGTGGCTGATGTATTACAAGTGGAATCTGAGAACGACCTGTAATACGATTTTGGATTACTCAGTCCATAACCTGCATTTCACGAAGGAACAAGCAATGAATTTATTGATAAATGAAGCGTATCAGCAGCAAGCTGAAGCAGAAGGAAAGTGGAAACGGGCAACATTGAGCCAGGTGCAGCTATGCAGTTATTTTACCGGCTTCATTGAAATCTGCAACCTGCGTAAAGAATGGATGACAAAGCAAGGCAAAGCATTTAATCTGAAAGCATTTCACGAAAAATTCCTCAGCTATGGAAGTGCGCCCGTGAGAGATATCCGTCAGATGATGATGGGGAAATAAATTATCAATGGAAGAATTATCAATTGTCAAGGGGGTGAAGTTCTTCTTGATAATTGGATCATTCATAATTGATAATTAATCTCCGTATATTTGAATTTTGCAATTTAGGGTTCATGGAGTTCATCAGCATAGAAGAGTTTTATCAATCGATCAGTAATGGTACGTCTTTAATTCCGGAGGGAATTGGAAGGGAATTAGGGCATTTCAATGTGTTTGATACAGAAGAATTGCGCGCGCAGTTGAAAGGCCAAAAAGCAAAAATGCCTTACAATCGGCGAATGTATTACAAGATCAGCCTGATCGCAGGAAAAAGCACTGCCGAATATGCTGACAAAGTAATCGATATTGAAAAATATGCCCTGCTTTTTGCAACACCCAAAGTGCCTTATAACTATACTTCTGAAAATGAAGACCACCATGCCGTTTTTTGCGTATTTACTTCTGACTTCATTACGAGAGCAAATACAGGTGTTTCTTTGGATGATTTACCGATCTTCAGTCCGGGAAGTATTCCGGTTTTTGAATTGTCTGAAAACGAGTATCAATACCTGAGAACTGTTTTTTCGAAGATCAAAAAAGAACAGGCTTCCGATTATGCATTTAAATACGATCTGATTCGCAATTATGTAATAGAGCTCATTCATTTGGGACAGAAATTACAACCGGCTTCCGTTTTGTATCCGAAACATACGGCTTCGGAACGGGTGAGTTCGCTGTTTGTAGAATTATTGGAACGGCAATTCCCGATTGAATCCAATCAGCAGCGCATTGGTTTGAGAACGGCTAAAGATTATGCAGAGCGTCTGGCAGTTCATGTAAACCATCTCAATAAAGTATTGAAAGAAAATACGGGAAGAACGACCACCGAAGTGATTGGGAACCGGATTACCCAGGAAGCCAAGATTTTGTTGAAACAAACAAACTGGACCATTTCCGAAATAGCTTATTGCCTGGGATTCGAGGAAGTGGCACACTTTTCTAATTTCTTCCGTAAACAAACACAAGTAACTCCAAATTCTTTCCGGAATTAATTATTAATGCAAAAATTATCAATTATCAAGAACTGGAGAATCACTTTCTTGATAATTGAACCATTCATAATTAATAATTATTTGTTTTTCGCAACTCTTGGATTGCTTCGTGCAAACAAATCGGTCTGTGGTCATGCTACCTTTGTTTCATCAAATTAAAACACATGAAAACAGACAAATTAGCACTCGTTACAGGAGGAAGCCGCGGACTTGGAAGAAGTATGGCAAACAAATTGGCAGAAAAAGGGATCAATGTATTAATCACGTACCACACAAATAAAACGGAAGCAGATAAAGTGGTCGCAGAAGTTCAGGCAAAAGGAGCCGAGGCGTTTGCACTTCCATTGGATGTAAGTAAAGCGGATACATTTGAATCTTTCGTTGCTGAATTAAGAGGTGCAATGAAAAGCAAATTCAACGCAGAAAAAATCGACTTTCTGATAAACAACGCGGGAATTGGATTACCTACACCACTTGGAGCAACAGAGATGTCAGTATTCGATTCATTAACAGACATCCATTTTAAAGCACCGTTCTTCCTGACGCAATTAATCGTCCCGTTTCTAAATGACGGCGGAGGAATCGTAAATATTTCCAGTGGATTGGCACGCTTTACAGCTCCCGGATATTCCATTTACGGATCTTTAAAAGCAGCAGTGGAGCAATTATCCAGATACCTGGCAAAGGAATTGGGATCACGCCAGATTCGTGTAAATTGTGTTGCTCCCGGAGCGATTGAAACCGATTTCGGAGGCGGAGCAGTACGTGACAATGCAGACTACAATAAAATGGTTGCGAACGCTACAGCCCTTGGGCGAGCAGGATTACCGGATGATATCGGAGATGTGGTTGCTTTCCTGTGTACGGACGAATCCCGCTGGATCAACGGACAACGCATTGAAGTTTCCGGGGGAACGAATTTATAACTGGACTTTAAGACATCAGGATTTCAAGATGTTAAGACTTGGATATGCAATAAAAAAGCCTTTGGATTCCAAAGGCTTTTTACTCATAATTCAAGTCCTGATATCTTGAGGTCTTAAAATCTTAATGTCCTTTTAGTTAATCCAACAAATCTTCCTGTCTGTTCAATAAAGTTCCGAGCAATCGTTGCAGTTCTATTTTTTCAGATCGCTTTACAACGTAAGTTTTTGACCATCTGTCGTGCCACCCGCGATCGCTTAAACAGGAGAATGCCTCAAAGGGAACCATGCGAATAACGCTGCGAAGCATTCCATGTCCAAAGCTTATTCTTTCAGCTCTATTATTGATTACGGTATAACCACAAATTAATTTTCCGACACTTCCACCAAGATAAGTCTCGAATATTGCATAATAAAATAAAAAGATTGAAAGCGAAACGAGTTGAGACAGGAGGCCTAAAAAAATAATTGTGTCAATACTTTTTGATTGAATTGCAAATAGTTGGAAAATAAGGCCAAACAAAAATTGAATAATGAAAATAATGAAAAAATCAATAAAAGAATATCCGAATCGAACTCCTGGGCTAACAACCTTTGGTTTCCTGGGAATAAACTTATTGTAGGGCGTTCTGGTTACGTTGCCCAAAAAATCTTTCTCTCTGCGATAGAAGGTTTTTTCAACCTTCAGATCTTCGATGGTCTTCATAAGCTGATAATATAATCGTGAATTTAGATGTAAAGAGGAATCGAAACCTCAACCCCTCTTAATGGATTATTTATTAATCGAGAATGTCCTCTTCTTTAACCGTGAAAGAACCCATTAATTTTTGAAGTTCTGCTTTCTCAGATCTTTTTACTACGTATGTTTTGGATAAGGTATCATGCCATCCGCGTTCTGCAAAACAGGAAAATGCTTCAAAAGGAATGTATCTGCAAAGGGTTCTTAGCATCGCTTTTCCAAAACTTACTTTGTTTGCCTGTTCGTCAATTACCGTATATCCGCAAATCAGTTTGCCCAACGTAGCTCCTCCAAGTCCTTCACTGATGGCATAATACAGGAAGAAAATGGGATATCCCATTAAGTCAAGGAATTTAATGAAACCCGAATCCGGTCGCAAAAGATCCACATTGCCTGTTGCCACAACGATAATTCCGATAATTATCCCGATGATGAAAGTCAGAATATAGAAGAACACTACGTCTATCATAAAGTATCCGAAGCGTACTCCCTGGCTCACCACCACAGGTGGCCGTGCAACCATCTTTGTTTCCGGAACTTTAATAACGTTTCCGTTCTCGTCTCTTTCCTTTTTAAAGGTTGTTTTTTCAACCTTCAGGTTTTCAATTGTTTTCATTTAGGTAGTTTTAAAGTTGAACTAAAATAGCAATTATTTTGCGGCCTTCACTTGCTTCAGACGCTCATACAAAATCATTCCGGTTGCTACGCCAACGTTCAGGGAAGCAATATCTCCAGCCATTGGAATAGACAAACGTGCATCTGACATTTTCAACAGGTCGTGTGAAATACCATCTTCTTCCGATCCGAGAATAATAGCAGTAGGACCAAAGAACGAGTAATTCTCAACAGAAACTTTCGATTTCTCCGTACAGGAAACGATTTGGAAACCGCTTTGCTGTAAATAGAATAAGCTGTTTTTCAATAAGTCGGTCTTGCAAACGGGAATACTGTGCAATGCCCCTGCAGAAGTCTTGATCGCATCGGCTGAAACCAGAGCGCTTCCTTTGGAAGGGATCAAAATAGCGTCAACACCCATGCACGCAGCTGTACGGGCAATTCCACCGAAATTCCGTACGTCTGTAATGCGGTCCAAAACCAAAATACACGGTTCTTTTCCTTCAGAAAGCCACTGATCACACAGATCTTCGATGTTTTTGTACTCAACAGGTGAAGTGAAAGCGATCACTCCCTGGTGATTATTTGCCGTTAGTTTATTCAATTTTTCAACAGGAACGAATTGCAATTGATAATCCTTTCCGGTCAGTACTGTTCTTAGTTCCTCAAACAAGTCTTTGTCAATTCCCTTTTGGATCAGGATCTTGTTGATCTCTACTTCGTTCTTGATCGCTTCGATTACAACACGGATCCCGTAGATAATATCCGAAGGATCTTCCTTTGGTTTGCGTTCGAAATTGCGTTTATCCCGGTTAAATCCTCCACCTCTTTCTTCGCGGTCGTTCTTTTTATTATACATTGAATGTGATTTCAAGTTCCATATCTTCACTAACTGATTTTGCAACCGGACAAGCCAAAGCAGCCCGCTTTACTTTTTCGATAGTCGTTTCGTCCCAACCGTTATTGCGGATGTCAAGTTCAATAACCAATTTGGAGATCCTTCTTGGTGCCGAAGCCATAATTTTAGTTACAGTTGCAGATCCGTTTTCGTAATTGTATCCGTGCTCATTGCAATAAATCCCGATAATACTCAGCATACAGGAAGCATAAGCTGTTGCAACCAGGTCAGTAGGAGAGAATTTTTCGCCTTTCCCGTGATTGTCTGTAGGCGCATCCGTATGAATGACCGTTCCCGATTGAAGGTGCGTACATTCCGTTCTTAATCCACCAAGATATTTTATTGTTGCTGTTGCCATGGCTTTATTGTTTATCGTTTAAAATTGAAAAGCTGATTTCCGGGGAGACCCTGAACTTTTCAATTTTCACTTTTCAATTCTCAATTAAATCGAATGCTTCTTCGTACTTTTGTAGAATCAAATTTTTCAGCATCAAAGGTACTGAAATTTTGAATAGCGGAAAGGCACGACTATGTCAGAAGAAATTACAACATCAGAAAATAACGTTCGTATCAAAAAACCAAACTGGTTGCGCGTAAAATTACCGATAGGTGAGAATTACAAGAAAGTACGTGCATTAGTCGACGAACATAAATTACACACCATTTGCGAAAGCGGTTCTTGTCCGAATATGGGTGAGTGCTGGGGAGAAGGAACGGCAACATTCATGATCCTTGGGAACATTTGTACTCGTTCCTGTGGTTTCTGCGCTGTTCAAACGGGGCGTCCGGATGCTGCAGATGAATTTGAACCGGGAAAAGTAGCTCATTCGATCAAAACCATGCAGATCAAGCATGCGGTAATTACTTCTGTTGACCGTGACGATTTGAAAGACGGTGGTGCCGGGATCTGGGTTCAGACCGTGCGTGCCGTGCGTCACCAAAGTCCGGGAACGACCATGGAAACATTGATCCCTGATTTTGCCGGGAAATGGGAAAATCTGCAGCAGATCATTGATGTGGCTCCCGAGATCGTTTCACATAACCTGGAAACAGTACGCCGTTTGACAAAACAAGTGCGCATCCAGGCAAAATACGACCGCAGTCTGGAAGTACTGTTCCGTTTGAAAAAAGGCGGAATGAGAACAAAATCCGGAGTAATGCTTGGTTTGGGTGAAACTGATGAAGAAGTGATTGAAACGATGGAAGATCTGAGAGCTGTTGGAGTCGATATCCTGACTTTGGGCCAATACCTGCAGCCAACTCCGAAACATTTACCGATTGTTGAATTCGTAACCCCGGAACGTTTCGATAAATACCGCGAATTGGGATTGAAAATGGGATTTCGTTTCGTAGAAAGCGGTCCGCTTGTTCGTTCTTCATACCACGCAGAAAAGCATATTTTTGATTTGTA
>CAMLLB010000005.1 GCA_946480815.1 uncultured Flavobacteriales bacterium | reverse complement strand
CGATTCACTTCTTTTTGGAGCCGGTCAACCTGGTCCAATAAATGCTTGATGGTCTCCAATCCTTCCATATTTATCTCCAGTTCGTAATGCATATGCATGTATTTTTCCAGGTCGGAGAGCTGTTCAAAAGCAATAAATACTGTTTCATCCGAACGGCTCAACTCAATTAAACCATACTCATCCAGTTTTTGAATGAATGAAGTTTCAATGTTGTAATACACACAGCATTGCTCAATAGATATCCGATTTACCTTTTCCATATCAGTTCTTTTTGCGCTCGTTGGCAAGCTGTTCGACTAATTCTTTTTCTTTCGCGGTAAGATTGGTTGGCAGCTGGATTTGGTAGGTTACGTACAAATCGCCGAATTGTCCGTCTTTTTTATAGACCGGGAATCCTTTTCCTTTCAGCCGCACTTTGGTACCGTTCTGTGTTTCGGGGGCTACCTTCATTTTCACTTTTCCGTCGAGTGTGTCGATGAATTCTTCGCCGCCCAAAAGTGCTTTGTAGAGATCCAGCGGAACGGTTGCGTAAAGATCATTCCCTTTGCGGGTAAACGCGGTATTGTTCTTAATTTCAAAAGTGATGTACAAATCGCCGTTCGGACCACCGTTCATACCGGGAGCACCGTAGCCTGCCAGTTTGATTTCCTGCCCGTTCTCAATTCCCGCGGGTACTGTGATGCGGATGTTTTTTCCGTTCACCGTAAATGTTTGCTGATGTGTTTTGGCGGCATCCGTCAATGTTAATTCCACAGAAGCACGAAAGTCCTGACCTTTGAATTTGGTTTGTCTTCCGCCGCCACGATTCCCGAATATGGATGAAAAGAAATCCGAATAATCGCCCCCTTCTTCGTAAGTAAAATACTCACTGCCGAACGGGTTCTCTCCGCCAAAGGGATTTCCCTGGCCTTGTGCACCGGATGCTCTTTGTTGTTTACGCGCTTGCTCAAATTGCTCTGCATGTTTCCAATCTTTGCCGTACTGGTCGTATTTCTTCCGGTTTTCGGGATCGCTCAGTACTTCATTCGCCTCATTGATTTGCTGAAACAGTTTGCTTGCCTCCGGGTTGTTGGGGTTTAGGTCCGGGTGGTGCTTCCGGGCCAATTTCCGGTAAGCTTTTTTGATCTCATCAGCAGTTGCGTTTTTGTCAACCCCCAGAATTTTGTAATAATCGATATACTCCATACGATTCAACCTTGTGAACTTAAGTTACGGCTAAAATGGGTATTATCCAAGCGAAGTAAAATGATTCATATCAGTGGGGAAACTGCAAAAAATCAACAGGGATTCCATGTAGAAAGGGTTTTCAACGTATCAAATCGTCTCAATCACATGTTTTGATCGCAAGCCGTTCGGAACCAGCTGTATCTCTACCTGTGTGTGCTGGTTTGCCTGTACCTGCACGATCAGCTTGTCAGAGGTTTCACCTTTTCTTCCCACTTCCACTTCATAGGTGCCGGGCTGCAATTCGATGAAAAGTTTTTTTCCCGAATCAATCTTCCCCTGCTGTTTTCCATTGATAAAGATCGGGCTTGCAATCAACCGGTTTTGCATCTGTTTCTGGCGCATAAAATGGATACCGCTCTTGTTGAAATAATCATCGTCGATTAAATAACCGGTTTCTGTTCTTTTTCGATTGCGCAGCACTTTTAGGATGAACAGGAGTAAAAGTAAAGGCAGTAACAGCGCTAAAAATGTAAGCAGTCCGGTAATAGCAAGAGGGTATTTGTCGCCCGGATCCGGAGCAAATAAGTTGATAAAGAACAATGCCGGATAGGTTTCCATAAACAGTGATCCGAAGGAAAGAATAAGGGCAGCAAAAATGTAAATGTAGATGAGGATGCGCATGTTGGTATCAATTTGGAACTAAGATAAGAGAAATCTGGTCCCGTGGATTTTCCAAAAAGTATTTGCATCTTTGAGTTATGAGATCTACAATCATCGAAACAATTGCTCTAATTGAGCAGGAAAAGAATATCAAAGTATTATTTGCGTGCGAAACAGGTTCACGTGCGTGGGGCTTTCCTTCGCCCGACAGCGATTACGACGTGCGTATGATTTACAAGCACGAGCGCAACTGGTATTTGACCATTTCAGAGAAGAAAGACACGATTGAAACCATGCTGAACGACGGCGATCTGGACATTACGGGCTGGGATATCCGTAAATGCCTGCGCCTGTTGTGGAAGTCGAACGCGGCTTTGCTGGAACGCTTGCAATCGCCGATTGTATATTGCGAGGAACCGGGTTTCCTTGAATTGATGCGGCCGGTAGCAGAAGCGTGTTTTTCACCGATCTCAACGATTTACCATTACCTGCACTTGGGAAAGAATAGCTTCCACGATGTGAGGGATGAGGAAGAAGTAAAGCTGAAAAAACTGTTCTATGCACTGCGTTCTGCCTTTGCCTGCAAATGGATTCTGGACCGCGGAACGATTCCACCGATTGTGTTCCAAACCATGTTGCATGGATTGGATATTGATCCTGCGTTGGTAAAGCGCATTGAGGAGTTAATCGAACTGAAATCGGAGAAGAACGAAAGCTATATTCATCCGAAAGAGCCGTTGTTGAATGAATTTATCACAGAACAGCTATTACGGGCAGAAAACGAGTCAAATTCCCTGAAATCGCGCCCAGATAAAAAAATTGACCTGGACGAGTTGTTCCTGAAAATCCTGGGAGAAAAATAATGCCGACGATCAACGAATTGCACGATGAGCGGAAGTACCTTCTGCTGCAATGCATTAGTGGAAGCCGGGCGTATGGACTTCACACGCCGCAGTCTGATACAGATTACAAGGGTATTTTCGTTTCGCCCAAAGCGGTGTTTTATGGATCGCATTATGCAGACCAGGTGGCGAATGAGACAAACGATATTGTTTACTTTGAGTGGAAGAAGTTTGTGGACCTATTAGGAAAAAACAATCCAACAATTCTGGAATTGCTGGCAACACCGGATGATTGCGTCTTGTACAAACATCCGCTGATTACTGACCTGAGAACGGAAGATTTCTTGTCGAAACTGTGCTGCCAGACTTTTGCGGGTTACGCACAGTCGCAAATCAAAAAGGCGCGGGGATTGAACAAAAAGATCAGCAACCCGGTAGAACCGGAACGTAAAATAATCCCTAATTTCTGTTACGTAATTGATGGTATGCAGGTCGTTCCGCTTATGCAATGGCTTTCCAACCGGAACTTCAAAGACACGGATTGTGGTTTGGTGAAGATTCCCCACATGCGGGATGCGTATGCTTTGTTTCATCAATCTCAACTGGCAAGCGGTTTCTTGAAGGGCATTTATTCGGGACCGGATTCCAATGATGTGTTGTTGAGTTCAATTCCGAAGGGAATTCAGCCATTAAGCTTGATGAGCTTCAACAAAGATTCCTATTCGATTCACTGCAAGGAATACACACAGTATTGGGAATGGATTGAAAAACGGAATGAAAGCCGTTATCAGAACACAATTTCGCATGGTAAGAATTATGATGCGAAAAACATGATGCACACCTTTCGTCTTTTGCATATGGCGGAAGAAATTGCTCATGAAGGAAAGATCTTTGTGCGCCGCAACGACCGTGAATTCCTGATGCGTATTCGTGAAGGGAAGTTTGAGTATGAAGATTTGCTCATAAGAGCAGAAGAAAAAGTACAACAAATTGAAGAACTGTTCGAAAAAAGCTCCCTTCCGGAAGAACCGAATTTGAAACAATTGGAAGAGTTGCTGGTCGACGTACGAGACAATTATTATCTGTTGTAAACTAGTAGGCACGCGATGCATCGCGTGCCTACTAGTTTTATTTTATTCGGTTATTACCTCCCGGCGCTCACCGATCTGCTGTCTCCACATTGCATAATACAAACCTTTTTCGTCAAGCAATTCACTGTGTTTTCCGGTTTCGATGATTACTCCTTTTTCCAGTACGAAAATGCGGTCGGCATGCATGATGGTCGATAAACGGTGCGCAATCAAAACCGTAATGTGTTCTTTTTGATCGGTGATCTCGCGAATGGTATTTGAAATAGCTTCTTCCGTAATGGAATCCAAGGCAGAAGTCGCCTCATCAAAGACCATTAATCTTGGGTGACGAAGCAAGGCGCGAGCGATCGATAAACGTTGTTTTTCACCACCGCTCAGTTTCATTCCGCCTTCACCGATCACAGTATCCAGACCATTATCGCTGCGCGCGATCAATCCATCGCAGGAAGCTTTGCGCAGTACTTCATTGATTTCTTCGTCAGAAGCTTCCGGGCGCACAAATGAAAGGTTTTCCCGGATCGTTCCGGAGAATAACTGTGTGTCCTGCGTAACGAACCCAAGTTGCTGCTGCAATTCATCCTTGTCGATCGCCATACTGTCGATATCATTATAAGCAATCTTCCCTTCGAGGGGTGAATACAATCCAACGAGTAATTTCACCAGCGTACTTTTCCCCGAACCACTCGGTCCGACAAACGCAACCGTTTCTCCTTTGTTCACTTCAAAATGAATGTTCTGGAGGGCATTGTAGCTTGCCGTTTTGTGTTTGAACACCACTCCTTCGAAACGTAGTTTTTCGATTGTTCCCAGTTGAACCGGATTCTCAGGTTTTTCTTCAACCGGAGTATTCATGATATTATTAAAGTTCGCCAAAGATGCTTCAGCTTCACGGTAACTCATCACGACCGTTCCGATTTCCTGCAACGGTCCGAAGATGAAGAAGGAATAGAATTGAAGTGTCATGATTTGTCCCAAGGTCAACTGATCCTTGAATAACAGGAACATCAGGAAGAACATGATACAATGGCGCATAAAATTCACCAAGGTTCCCTGGATAAAGCTGATACTTCGAATTTGGCGCACTTTTTTCAATTCCAGTTTAAGGATTTTGCGTGTCGCTTCGTTCAATCGTTCTGTTTCCTGACCCGCCAATCCAAGGCTCTTTACCAATTCAATGTTGCGCAGGCTCTCGGTGGTACTTCCAGCCAGAGCTCTGGTTTCACCCACAATTTTAGTCTGAACTTTCTTGATTCGCTTCGAAAGGAAATTAGTGATGAATGCCAGTAGACCTGCAGATCCAAGGTAAACAATGATCAGGATCGGATCAAGGTTGATCGCATACACAATAACGAATACCAAACCGACCAACGAAGAGAACAAGATGTTCATGAATACCATGATAAACTTCTCCGTATCTCTTCGCAATTGCTGCAATACGCTTAGGGTTTCACCACTGCGCTGATCTTCAAATTCACTGAATTTAACCTTCAGGGAATGTGTCAGCCCATCGGTGTAGATGTCGGCACCCAGTTTCTGAATAACAAGGTTTGTGGTGTAATCCTGGAATGCTTTTGCAGTACGGCTGACCATCGCTGCCCCAATTGCCAATGCGATGAAGAACATCACTCCATTGACGAATTCTGATTGCGTGTAATCTTTCGGATGCGAAATGAATTTATCCAGCAGTTTTCCGAAAATCATCGGATCAAGCAGGGAGAACACCTGGTTTATAGTAGCGAGGATAAGTGTAAGGAAAACAAGTCCTTTGTAACGTTTTAAATAGGATACGAGTATTTTCATGTAAATCTAAAATTGGTGTTTTTTCCTGAAGAATCAATGTTTTTGAAAAAAATAGGATGTTTGAATTGTTATTTCAACAGGAGGTGTAAAAGTAATAAAAATTAAGAAAATAACTGAATGCTAAAATCTAAAAGTCCTCCCCCTTTCGTCCCTCTCCCAAGGGCGATTGACTAATAACACGCACACGGTTCCTATTTGAAGATCTTACTTCATGCGCTCTTTCAACGGATAAAAAAGATTGGTGCTTTTATAGCAGGAAATCTCCCTCCTGCGCCTATGCTAAAGCTTTTGCGTAAGCATAAAGGAGGAAAACCAAAATCCCTTCTAAATTAGATTTTTATTGTCTTTTAAACGGTCCGGTGCTTGTCAACCCAATTTGTCAACTCAATAAATTCCTCCACACCCAATCTTTCCGGTCTAAGCTGAAGCATTGGATTCTCCTCGTAACTTTCCGGAAGCAGTGCCTTAATGGAATTCCGAATCGTTTTTCGCCGTTGATTGAATGACATTTTGACAACCTGTTTGAACAATTTTTCATCACACGGCAGTTTCTCGCGGTTATTTCTTGTACAACGAATAACTCCTGATTTCACTTTCGGTGGCGGGTCGAATACATGCTCATCGACGGTGAAACAATATTCAATATCGTAATATGCCTGTAGTAACACACTCAGGATCCCATACGTTTTTGTACCGGGTTTTTCAGCAACGCGCTGTGCAACTTCTTTCTGGAACATTCCCATAATTTCAGGAATTGAATCTTTGAGATCGATGCACTTAAATAAGATCTGGGAAGAAATATTGTAAGGGAAATTACCCAATACTGCAAACGGCTTATCTCCAACGATCGTTTTCGGGTCCATTTTCAGGAAATCTCCAAAGGTGATCTTGCCTTCCAATTGTGGAAAATGCATTTTCAGGTATTCCACGGATTCTTCATCCAGGTCCATCACATACAGGTCCGTTTCTTTGTCGTGTAACAAATACTCTGTCAGAGCACCCATTCCCGGCCCGATTTCAATAGCTGTTTTCACACCCTGATGATGCTTGAACTGATCCGCGATTTTTTTGCAGATATTCTTGTCTTTCAGGAAATGCTGGCCTAAATGTTTTTTTGCTCTAACGCTCATGTTGAAAATGTTGAATGACATTTAGTGTGCTTCTGAAAGCCGCAAAACGCCCTTCATATCTGCTTTTATGGTCTACCTGTAAAGCAGCGGCATGATTTTTCTGATAATCGTCCAGGTGCTCCTGGCTATAAGCCACATAAGTCATTGCATACGTGCATACTCCGTCTTCCTGTTCGTTCATTTTAGACATGCGGCTTTCCAAAAAACAGCCCGTTGCCATTACTGCCGGAATATGAACCGTCCGCATCCAATTCACCCAATCCTGCTCAATTGACGGATCAAGGCTCACTGTAACATTATAAATGATGTGTTCCATTGATGCAAAGGTACTGAAAGAAAATTAAAAGGTGACTTCGACTACGCTCAGCCTCCTTTTGAAATTGTTGCGGTCACTGAGCGAAGTCGACGTAACAAAAAGGCCACCTCGTTTGAGACAGCCCTTTTATTTCTTGTTTTTGTATTCTTAGTTTTTCACCCAGCGAACCAAAGCAGTTCCTGAAGCAGAAGTCAATCGAATGAAATATACTCCCGGTACCAATGAGCTGGTGTTGAATTCCAATTCATTTGCTGATTTTTGAACTGAAGTCAATACAACTTCTTTTCCGTCAACACCTGCAAAAGTTACCTGGAATCCGTTCCATCCGCTATTCATGCTCAGGATAACCGAATTCGTTCCCGGATTCGGGAATACATTCAACTGTGCAAGGATTGATTCTTCAATTCCTAAAACTCCATCCACTCCGTCACAGTTTTCATCCACTCCGTTACCCGTGTTGTCTGTTGCTCCCGGATGAATCGCTGCATTTGCATCGTTACAATCTGTGCTATCGGAAACATAACCTGCCGGTTGAATACAATCCGTTACGGAAGAAGTTGCATCTCCGTATGTATCGTTATCCGCATCTTCGTAATATGTCAAAATCGTCAATCCTTCATCCGTATTACCATCACAGTCATTGTCCATACTGTCACACACTTCTGTTGCTCCCGGATGAACCTGGTTATCCGCATCATCACAGTCATCTGCATTGGTTACAGATCCTGCAATCGGAATACATGAGTTTGTCCCCATGTCGTTTGCATCACCATATCCGTCATTATCCAAATCAACATAATACATCACTACACTTCCGATCTGATCATCCGTATCGTTACAATCTGTATTGTCAGAAACATAATTCGCGGGTTGGATACATTGAGTCATTGAAACCGCATTGTTTCCTAAACCGTCACCGTCAAAATCTTCGTACCAAACTGCACCTGGGAAGGCATCTTCGTTTGTATCATCACAATCCGTAGCGTCAGAAACATAACCCACGGGTTGTGTACAATCACTTGCAGAAACCGCAGGATCTCCATATCCGTCACCATCTGTGTCTGCGTAATATGTTTGAGTTGCCAGTGCAGTGATGTTACCAACCAGGCTTACATCCTCATGTCTGTAAGCACCTGTTGCCTGTGCTGCTCCGGTAATAAAGAAACGGAATTCAACCGGTTCAGATACCGCATCAAAAGCACCTGGAAGTGTTACTGCTTCGTTCACATAAACACCGGTTGCTGCAAATGTCATTGAATAAATATCCGCAGTAAAGTCATCCAGGCTTGAACGCACATGAACTGTTGCCAATCCGGTCGTTGAACTCACACGGTGCATCCATTTCAACTGGTTCAGGTCCATAGCATAGCACGAGTCCGGAGTAATTGTAAATGAGTAATATTCCGATGTATCTACTGTTGCCGTTGTATTCCAGTTTCCTGTATTCAAATAATCTGTACCTGATACACAATCTACATTGTTGTATGTGTAATCGCTGAACGTTGCGTTTGCAGGTTGGGTGCTTGTCAATCCCAATACCGGTGTAGCACATGTGTGTCCTGTAAACTGGTACATCCCCAATGTTGACCCAAGCGTGTTCAAATCAGACCCATTACAGTCTTCATCGATTCCGTTGTCAGGAATTTCAGTTGCTCCGGGATGGATCATGTTGTTGTTATCGTTACAATCCGTACTGTCTAAAATATAATTCATCGGTGGTGTACATGTGGTCTGGGAAACAGCAGAGTTTCCGTAACCATCATTGTCCGAATCCTGGTAGTACGTTTGTGCCGCTCCAATTACAGAAGTGCTGTCATTACAGTCAGTACTGTTTGAAACGTAGTTTGTCGGTGCGGAACAGGCAACTTGTGATACCGTAGCGTTACCTAATCCATCGCCATCAAAATCCTCATAAAAAGTTGATCCAAGCGTGATCGCGTTGTTTGTATCGTCACAATCATCGTCATTGGTCACATAACCCGGGATCGGCGCACATCCGGGCTGTGAAACCGCGGCATTTCCGAATCCATCCGTATCAAAATCCTCATAATAAGTAATGCTTCCCGTGATGGTCAGATTAATGGTAATGATACTATCACATCCCGCTGCATTTGGAATCGTATCCATATAGGTTCCGGAAGTCATGTATGTTTCGTCCGTAGAAGGAACCGTATAAGATCCACAAGCCGTAGGAGAAATAGTAGCAGTTGTATTGTTCTTGATCGTTAAATTGATCGTAATAATACTGTCACATAAAGCAGCATTCGGAATCGTATCGTGATACACACCTGAAGTGATATACGTTTCATCGTTTGAAGGAACCGTGTATGTTTCACAAGCTGAAATGTTAATTGTACTGGTCGTAATACAACTTACTGCCCACGCAACAGTAACGTCATCAATAGATAATCCGTGATCTGACCCCGAATTATCAGGATCTTCCCACTTGATCATCACATATTCTCCCGGTGCTACAGTCAAACCCGGAATTGAGACACCTGTCAAAATCACTTTATTAGCCGCTGCATTTCCATCCAATGCCGCAGCTGTCGTCGTGTGGATCGGACTATCTGTCGTTAAAGCGGTCACCTGTGTCCAACCGGTATTTGTATTCGGTGTAAGGGAAGTGATCGCAGAAGAACTTATTTTATACCAAACCGTTAAGCTTTGAATAGCGGCAACACCCCCGTTTCTCCATTGTTCCATTGTATAACCCAGAGTAAATGTTCCAACAGCGCTTGTCCCGGTATTTTGAAGTAAAACTCCATGAGCGAAATGCCCGGCAGCTGCATTCGCTGAACCGATCGTTCCCAAAGCTCTTTCTGCAACAGTTCCGGTTCCGTAACTGTTCAAAGCTCCGGCATTGCTTCCGCCGTTGTCTGCTTTATAGGTTGTTCCGGTTCCTGTGCGTTGTGAAAACCAATTCGGAATGGTGCTAACACTGTTATCAGTCCACGTGATCCCTGTGCCTGTAGCAGCCAGTGCATCAAAATTTTGAGTATAGCTACCGGCCCCGTTCATTGTGACCTGACCGCTGGCACCAAACCCTAATAACAAAACAGGTATTAGTAAAAGTCTTTTCATCGTTTGAAATTTTTCCCAAATGTATGAAAAGAGGGGTGTATCTTCCTAAAATTTTTCGAGTCCGGAAAGGCAGAACTAAATTTTAGTAAATTTTTAAATGGGTGTTTGTCAGGTTATTACAAAAAACTAAATCGATTTAAGTCAAGGTGTTATTAAATCATTAAGCTTTCTGTTGCTCCATTAAGCGGGCTACATATTTACCAATAATATCGAATTCCAAATTCACCTTTGTTCCTACTTTGAAACTATGAAAATTGGTATGTTCCTGGGTATAGGGAATGATACAAACCGAAAATAAGCCCTTTTCGGAATCCACCACGGTTAAACTTACGCCATTTACGGTAATAGATCCTTTCGCCACGGTAGGCTGGTCAAAATCATATCGGAATGTATACTTCCAGCTTCCGTTCAAGTCTTCAATAGAAACACATGTTGCGGTCGTGTCCACATGTCCCTGGACAATGTGCCCATCCAGGCGTGCTCCAAGCAACATACAACGTTCCAGGTTTACTTTCGACCCCACTTCCCAATCACCCAGGTTGGTTTTGTCCAGCGTTTCCTGGATTGCTGTCACTACATAAGAGTCACCGTCAAGTTTTACGACCGTCAGACAGCAACCATTGTGAGCAACACTTTGATCTATTTTTAATTCGTGTGTAATGGTAGATTCTACCGTAAAATGAACATTGCTTTGATCTTTTTCAATCGCAACTACCTTTCCAAGGGTTTCGATAATACCTGTAAACATGTTTATATGCTATAATATGAAAGTCTATTGTCAATTCGCTTGTAAGCGAACCTTATCACAAGCTTTGCTTGCTCTTATTCAAACGCGCTCTTAAGGCTATAAAGATAGCACACATCGCCCAAATAGGAACTGCTGCTTTATCAGTATCTAAAAAATTGTTGAGGAACCCGTGGATGAAATAGGTCGATAAGGAAATGATGAAACCCATCAACAAAGTCTTTATTTCACGGTCTTCCGGCGGCCATTGATTATACAGGGTAATTCCTTCGTAAAATATAGCTGCAACAATCGCCAGCATACTCAGCATCCCGATCCAGCCCATTTCAGCCAAAGGTCCCAGGTATTCGCTATGCGCATTTCCCATATTCCCGAAATTGGTGGAGATGATCGTCAGGTTCTCAGGTCGCTGGAAACGGGCATATTCGAACGAATACATTCCCGGGCCAAATCCAACCCAGGGACGTTCCCTGAACATATCAATGGCGCAGTTCCAGCGATTGATCCGCTCCAGGTTTGAAGCATCTGTAGTCACGTTTGTAGCACTCTGTAAGCGCTCTCCGAATTCTTCGGTCGTATGTTCATATTTGTTTCGTGCCAGGTCCTGCTGGATCGAGTCCCAGGAAGCCCAAATGTAGATTCCGACAACTAGGCTGATTCCGGCGATCCACGAAAATTTGACCTTAAAACGGATCAACATCCAAATGACCAAACCTAAAAAGACACTTAGCCATGCTGCACGGGTGTAACTGAAATACAATCCCAAAATGGAAATGACCATGAACCCGATCAGGATAAATTGCAGCAAAGCACTGTGCTTGCGCGAAAAATAAAAAGCGAAGATCAACGGAACGACTAAAGCAACCAAGGCTCCATAGATTGTATGGTCCTTAAAGAATGGCCACATGACCCAGTGACTTTCTTTTTCCCCGAAACGATAAGAAGCGTGTACCAAAAGGGTATAGGTAATGGCAACAATCATCGCAGAAAGGAACAACCAGAGGAACCAGCGGATTTTCTTCGGTTCATAGAATACCGAACTTCCATAGAACAGGACGGGAACGATAAACCATAAACGTGCTAACAGGAATTTCAATGAGGTGATCGTGTTTTCACTGGTGATGGAGGTAAAAAAGATCCAAACCAAATAGAATATGACGGTCCAGACGATTGCTGAATTCCTCAGGTAAGCCGGGAAAACCGGATAACGCAGGTTTTGGATCACGAGCAAAAGCATCGTCCCGAAAAGTAAGGGTTCCGTAGGAACGAATAACCCGAAACTGTCAGTATATTCTTCAATATTGATCGACAAAGGTGTTGCCGCCAGGATAAAGAAGAAGGTGTATTCTGTGTAAAATAGTGCAACAAACAGAACAATTAAGGCATAGGGAATGAGAGGAATGTATTCGTTATCGAACCAAAATCCGTATCCAAGGAGCGCTATAAAAGCCAATCCGAGGATCAACACCAAACTATTTTCCCTTAAAAAAGCCACACTTATGCCAGCTTGCGGATTTCTTTGATCTTATCCTGGATCAACAAAACAAACACCATGAATACAAAAGTCCCGAATGTTGCCAGTAACATAATGATCAGGCGCTTCGGTTTGTCCTTTTTATCAGCCACTACAGCTCGCTCCACGATGAACTTGTGATTGAATTGGGTATTTGCATCCGATTCAGCCTGCTCGTATGATAAGGCAAAGTCGGCCAATTTCATGATCTTTTCATTACGAACGTATTCCAACCCATCGAATACAGCTCCATATTTCAGGTTGATGTCGATACGTGCTTTGTAATCTGCCTTATCTTCCGCATTCTTCGCTTCTACATAAGCCTGGAAAAGGTTCGCACGGCCTTCCAATGGAACGACTCCTAAAGCTGCCAATGAATCCAATTGGTCCAAAACCGCTTTTTTGTCTGCTTCCAACTGCTCTTTCTTCCGTTTGTTGATCTCAAAGGCAGGAACTGTACGTTCCATAACCATTTCGTTCTTCACGGTATCGATCAGGTCCACAATTTTATTGGCCATATCAGCAGCCAATTGCGGATCTTTGTCCAATACATCAATCTGGATAGACCCGTAACGGGTACGCACAAACAAGATATGACTGTTGTATTCTTTTACCAATTTGTAATGCTTGTTTGCATCGTCCGGTTCGATTTCATAATGTTTCATCAAATCGAATTGCTGAACGACTTTATCACGCACCTTGGAAGATTGAAGGATCTGGATCAATTGTTCCGCTTGCTCTTCTTCACCGAAGTCCATAGAAGAAGCTTTTGCATTTCGTTGTTCCGAAAACGATACCGTACTGGTTGCTGCCGGGAATACAATGGCAGTGGATCGATAGAGCGGGGTCATCAGGAAAGCGACAACAGTAGAAACTACCAATCCGGCAGAAGTAACAATGATCAATATTTTACGCTTTGCCCATAATGTAACGAAGAGATTCATTCGTTGTTCCTGCATTACCTTGCTGCTTTCTTCCATATCCAGTTTCAATTAAGAATTGCAAATTTATCCCAAATTAGGCAATAGCCAAATTCTGGTAACTAAACGACAAAAAAAATCCGTTTCCGGGTTTCTTTGCCGGGATAAATCCTGACAATTTAGTTCGTCAGGATTTATAGATTGTGCCAGATTAACGTCTTTTTTATCGGAAAATTATCGCTGAACCAAAATTCACTATTTTTGCTCCTCAAGACAACTTATGATATCATACAACCCTAAAAGCTGGCTGGCACTGATCTTTCACTTAACAAAAAGTGATACTATTTCCATTTTGTGGCGGGAATTGGTATTCATTTTCATCTTCACGATGGGTGTTGCACTGGCAGAAGATTTCTTCTTCCCAAATGCAATGGTACTTGAAAAGTTGTTTTCAATCTATTCCATTCTTGGTTTTGTGATTTCCCTTTTATTGGCATTCCGTACGAATACGGCTTACGACCGCTGGTGGGAAGGACGCAGAAAATGGGGTGAACTGGTGAATGATTCCCGGAACCTGGCGGTAAAATTAGCTGCCCTGGGCCTGAGTACTGAAGACAATCATTACTTCGGAAGGCATATCGGGAATTTTGCTTTGTGCATCAAAGAACATTTGCGCGAAGGGACGGTTTATTCGCTTTTGGATATTACGGAAGAAGAACGCACTTTTTTGGAAAGTCTTGATCACGTTCCGTCCGGAATTGTTGAATTGATGTACAAACGCCTGAATGACCTGAAGAAATCCGGCGCTCTTTCGGAAGAAGATGTATTGCGCTTAGACCGGAACCTGAATGGCTTCCTGGATTGCGTGGGTGCATGCGAACGCATTAAGAACACTCCTATTCCTTATTCCTACTCCATGTTCTTCAAGAAATTCATTTTCAGCTATGTAATCACACTTCCCTTTGCGTTCGTGGTCAACTTTGGTTATTGGTCGTCGATTATTGCAACCTTCATTTTCTACGTATTTGTCAGTATCGAAATTTTGGCAGAAGAAATCGAAGACCCGTTCGGAATGGATGACAATGACCTTCCAACCGATGAAATGGCACAACGAATTCAGGGAATTGTGCGGACGATTTTGGATAAGGGGTAACTTTTACAGAAACCGGCACCATTTCTCCTCATTCGAATCTGAAAAAAAAAGCACTATCTTTGCGCCATGAAGCATATCCGCAATTTTTGTATTATCGCGCACATCGACCATGGTAAGAGTACCTTAGCAGATCGTTTGCTGCAAACCACAGGGACTATTTCCGATCGTGAAATGCAGGCTCAGGCCCTTGATGATATGGACCTCGAACGTGAACGCGGTATTACCATTAAATCGCATGCCATTCAAATGAATTACAAGTTTGAAGGGCAGGAATATGTATTGAACCTGATCGACACTCCCGGACACGTGGATTTCTCCTACGAGGTTTCCCGTTCCATTGCGGCATGCGAAGGAGCACTATTGATCGTAGATGCTACACAAGGAATTGAAGCTCAAACGATCTCTAATTTATATTTAGCATTAGAGCACGATTTGGAAATCATTCCGATCCTGAACAAAATGGACCTTCCAAGTGCAAATCCGGAAGAGGTAACAGACCAGATTGTAGAATTGATCGGTTGTGACCCAAGTGATGTGATTCCTGCTTCAGGAAAAACCGGATTGGGCGTTGATAATATTTTAAGAGCAGTTATCGAACGCATTCCGGCTCCGAAAGGAGAAGAAAATGCACCGCTTCAGGCCATGATCTTTGACTCCGTTTTCAATTCATTCCGTGGAATTATTGCTTACTACCGCGTGAAAAACGGGGTAATCAAAAAAGGAGATAAAGTACGTTTCTTAAATACCGGAAAAGATTACAACGCTGACGAAGTCGGGATCCTGAAAATGGACCTGAGCCCGAAAAACGAAGTTCGTGCAGGTGATGTCGGGTATATTATTTCCGGGATTAAGACTGCAAAAGAAGTGAAAGTAGGAGATACGATCACGTTGGCATCCAACCCTACGACGGAAGCGATCAAAGGATTTGAGGACGTAAAACCGATGGTCTTTGCCGGAATTTACCCGGTAGAAACGGATGAATACGAAGAATTGCGTTATTCCATGGAAAAGTTGCAATTGAATGATTCCTCCCTGGTTTTCGAACCGGAATCATCTGCTGCATTGGGCTTCGGTTTCCGTTGTGGTTTCCTTGGAATGCTGCACATGGAAATCATCCAGGAACGTTTGGAACGCGAGTTCAACATGACGGTCATTACAACAGTACCGAACGTATCGTATTACTGTTACACGACTAAAAATCCGGACGAGCGCTTTACTGTAAACAACCCGTCCGAATTGCCGGACCCGTCTACGATCGATCGTATCGAAGAACCCTATATCAAAGCACAGGTGATCACCAAAAGTGAATACATCGGCCAGATCATGACTTTGTGCATCGAAAAGCGCGGTGAATTGAGAAACCAGGTCTATTTGACACAAGACCGTGTGGAGTTAACCTTCGAAATGCCACTGGCAGAGATCGTATTTGACTTCTACGACCGGTTGAAATCTGTTTCCCGTGGTTATGCATCGTTCGATTACCATCCGATCGGATATAAGGAATCTGATCTGATCCGCATGGACATGTTATTGAACGGAGAACAACTGGATGCACTTTCTGCATTGGTTCACCGCAGCAACGCGTATGATCTTGGGAAAAAGATCTGTGTGAAACTGAAAGAACTGATCCCGAGACAGCAGTTCGAAATTCCAATCCAGGCAGCGATCGGTGCGAAAATCATTGCACGTGAAACAATCAAAGCCTTGCGCAAGGATGTAACAGCAAAATGTTACGGTGGTGATATCTCCCGTAAACGTAAATTGCTGGAGAAACAAAAAGAAGGTAAGAAACGCATGCGCCAGGTTGGAAAGGTAGAAGTTCCGCAGGAGGCATTCATGGCCGTTTTGAAATTGAATGATTAATAAAAACAAAAACAGTAGGGGCGCGATTAATCGGTAATTAGTCATCACTTACACCAGAAATATAAAACAATAGAAAAGGGAACTGATTAGGTTCCCTTTTTCATTTCTTATTAAGTAATTTGCATCTAGCACAAAGTCTTTTACCACCTTTACCAGAGCGGTAATTTTCTTTTTCGATGTTGTTCCCTACAGTACAGTTTGGGTTGTTGTGATAGACACTGGTTTCTTTTGCTGAATGATAATCGCTCATGATATTCAATTAATTGATTTTCATAAAGTTCAGCATTATTTTTAACTTAAAAATAGTTATAGTGTGCCTTTACAATATTCCAATAAATTCGAAAGGTTACCCAAAATGAGTAACCTTTCTTTTTCCCAACAAAATTACTTTTTAAAGGTAATTTTGAATTCAATAGTCTCTAGTCTGTTAGCGATAATAACACTAATCAGAGCTATCAATTTTAAAATGAACATATTAAAAATGATTTTAAGACTTTGGCATGCCTAAGCAACCGACCTCTCGAAATACACTTATTAACTTTGTCTTAAAATCATTGAACTTATTAAACTTAAAAAAATTGGGTCGACCAAAGTCGATGTTAATAAAGGATTAATCTAATCATTTTTTTTGAGATAATAAGCTTTGACTTGACGAGTTTTAAAATTTATTCTTCAGGAATTACTTTATGAAATACGATACTCAATTCGAATCCATTTTCAGGTTTTTTATTTATAAGGTCTTTAATGGTAAACTTATTGGTGAACTTGGTAGGATTAGGATTATTTGTTTGAACAGGTGTATGTATATCTGTATTAAGTGTTCCAAGCAAACCGCCATCCAATTTAACACTTAGCTCTCTTTGTTTGATCTTAAACTGATCTTCCGTAAGGAAAGATAGATTGTAAGGGTCAGTCGAGTTATCACCATTGATTATTTGAGCAAGTATTTTATCAGTCAATTGTTGCGCTTCAAATCGATTTTTCACCATTAGTATTACTGGCAAATAACATTTGTATTCACCACGATGTTGTTTATTGTGTTTAGAGTTGTAAGCTCTTGTGTCCGGAGTTAATGGTGTGTAAAAAGTGATTTCAAGAAAGTACTTTTCCAAATCCTTTTCTGCAATAGAGTTATATAATCTAATTATCATGAATAATAGTTTACTCCAAATGTAAGAAGTAAATGAAAGAATTGCTTGAAGCCAATTATGTTTTTTGCTATTCATATCTAAGAAGATATGACCTAATCAAAAAAAGTAAATAGTACTAGGTAGGATTTGGATAAACTTCTCTATCAATATAATCAATAATAAGTGCTTCGATATCAGATTTACTTCGGAGAGGTGCAATAACATTTGAACATTGTAGACATGTACCTTTATATGAATTATTTAAAGAATAATGGTCATATTCATGTTTAGTTGATGTGTCACATTTAGGACAGATCGGTCTTAAATCATCGATGCCCCATTTACCAGAACTAGTTCGTATATATTTCCACTTCCATAGAACACCATTAATTCTTTCTTGAGTATAACTAAGGTACTTTGCAGACTCGACAGGTTTGTTAGCCCTAATTTTTCTAATCAAGAACAATCCTATCAATATTAATAGAACAATCCAAAGTTGAATTGGGTAAGTAAAAACGAATTTGAATCCGGACCAAAATGGTATTTCCTTAACCCAACTTACAATAGCTGGTGCAACGACACCTAAAAAGGCACCCAAAGCCACTAAAAAAACATCATAACTTACTTTTCTCATCTAATTATTTGTCTTACTTAATCTTTCACAATTGAAACGACAAGAGCTAGTATCGCTATTAAAATCGTAATTATATTGAACCACATTTGAGGGGTTCTGTGCCACATTTTTTTAAGATAAAATTTCTCCTTAAAAGCAGTTTTTCCCTCAATAGTTATTATATGATACATTTCAATGCCATGTGGATCAACGTTAGGGTCAGTATATTCCTGAATATGTTTTTCTTTTTTGAGTGAATGTAAAATCACTTCAATTTCTTGATATTCGAGTTTGAAGGCTTTATTTATTAACTCTGGTGTTAAGCATGCCTTTACAACGTCGAGAGCATCACAATCAAATTCCCATAAACCACTCTCTTCTCTTTGGTCGTAAAAGAGTTTTAGTACATCATGTTTAATTCTATAATTGCTCATGTTAGATTACTGAGTCATAGTGGATATTTTTTTCAAGTATAACTAAATAATCTTGAAAAAATTAAATTCAATCTTTTTTAAACAAATCACCAATCTCCACATTCAATGCCCCGGCAATTTTGATCATCGTGCTGACCTTCATTTCTTGTCTGCCTTTTAAATACTTCCGTAGATTCTCCACATCCAGATCAGCATCATGTGCCACCTCTCTTGTCTTCAAACCACGCTCTTTTATGATGGCCTGAATTCTCACTCCAAGATCAATTACTTCCTGCGATATCTCTGATTTTCTTAACCTCTTTTCCATAAGGGAAATGTATTTGCAATCAGATTATTTTATATGATTGTTTACACTCGGTTGTTTACAACTGTTTTTGTTTATATATTTGCCTCAATCACAACACTTTTATAAATGAAACTATTTACACTCTCTTTCTCATTACTACTAGTTATCTCAGCCAATTCCCAGATTTCTTACGTTGATACTGATTGGATTATTGACCAAACACAGATCATGCAGAATGGCGAAGCCGATTCTCTTGAATTAGACTTCGACTCTGATGGAATTAAGGATATGCGGATTACCAGTTGGTCAAACCATACTGCTGGAGACCCTTTAACTGGTATAACAGTTCTGATGCTACATGCTGTCGGATTTGGAGGTCTTCAAGTCAGCTCAACATACATTTCCGACTGCCCGGCAACAGGCTTTTCATATAATGATCTTGTGGGATTCCTCTATCACTCAGGATTCACAAACCCATATGCTAATCAATATATTAAAGTTCCATTTAAATTCCAAGGGAATGCCGGAGTTCACAATGGTATTCTTTACGTCCGGTACGTTGGAACAACAATTACAGTTGAGGGTTATGCTTGGAATCCAACTCCAAATGGTCCTTGTGATTGCAATGCAACAATCTGGCTTAGCCTGAACGAATACAAAATGGATATGAAAGGAGATTTTAATTACTATAATCTCTTAGGGCAAGAAGTGGAAAGCCCTTCGGGGCTTACACTTAAAGTGTATGAATCAGGATACTCCGAAAAAATCTATATCACAAACTAACTAATTCAAAGTCATGGATAACATAAAACAAAAAACAAATTCAACGCTCGTATACACTGGAGCATTCCTATTCGTAATCAATATTATCACATTTATATTTCTGGTTTACTTTGATCAGCTGAGTAAGGGTGGATTTATCTCAGTATTGGTTCTACTGATGATTGGAATAACTTCGTTTATTACTTCAGCTTTATGGTATAAGAATGAAGAAAAGCTTGGTAAAGGGACCATCATTCCCTTGATGGCAATTATTCTTTCATTCTATCTGATTACACAAGAATGGCAAGCTTTCAAACTGGTTGACAAGCCACAAATGGGTATTGATGGTAAGAAGGTATCCGGCTTCGATTGAAGTATTTATTCCTTAACCAAATCTTCAATAGCTACCCCCAAAATGGTAGCTATTCTTCTATAAATTAGTATCGAAGCATTCTGCTCACCAGTCTCAATTCTAGCCACTTGGGGCTGTGAAGTACCCATGGATTTAGCCAAATCTCCCTGTGTAATACTATTTTTTTTACGAATTTCTCTGATTCTTAATCCAATGATTTTAAGATAGTTATCTTCTTCTGTTGTAGTTTTTTTCATGTTAAGTCACATTTTTTAGGCAACCGTGAAAAGCAACCTGCGTTTTCATAATTACAAATATACCAAATTTGGTATAAAAAGCAATAGTGATTACTAATTTAAATTGACAAGTTATGAACAGAAAATTACAAAACAAGAATTTAAATTGTCCAAATTGTGGGACAGAATTGAACGTTGACTCGCTGATGATCTCTCAATTCCGGGATTCCATTAGAAATGACCTGAGAAATGAAATGCAAGAACGTGAACAGGAACTTCAATCCAAACAGGATGAGTTTAATGAGATGTCCAAATCATTTGCTAAAGACAAAGCTGATTTGGAGAAACGGGTTCAGGAACAAGTAAGCGAACGGTTATCCACTAGAGAAGCCGAAATTAAATTGGAGATTGGTCGGAAGATTCAAGAGGAAACCGCTGTCCAATTGCAGGGATTGGAAGATGAACTAATCAGAAAATCCAAGGAGTTGAAGAATGCTAACAGAGACAAAGCTGAATTAGTACGTCTACAACGTGAGTTGGAGGAACAGGAAGCAAGGATTGTACTTCAAAAGGAACAGGAGTTGACTAAGCGATTGGATGAAGCTAAAGAATTTATCCGGGAACAGGTTTCTCAGGAGAACCAACTCCGGATGAAGGAAAAGGAGAAATTGATTTCTGATTTGAAAGCCAAATTGGATGAAGCCAAGCGCAAGGTGGAACAAGGTTCAATGCAGATGCAGGGTGAAATCCAAGAATTGGAGATACTGGATATTCTTCAAACTGCATATCCGTTTGATGAGATTGCTCAATCAAAGAAGGGTGCAAACGGAGCTGATATCCTGCAACAAATCAATACACAATATGGTGTAAGGATTGGAAGCATTTATTATGAGTCCAAACGTACACAGGCATATTCAGATAAATGGATTCCCAAGTTGAAGAACGATAACCTATCCGTTAAAGCAGATATCCTTGTGCTGGTAACAGAGACGTTACCGAAAGGTATTAACCGTTGGGGAATTGTGGACGATGTATGGATTTGTGATATGGCTTCAGTGAAGGAATTGAGCTTGGTTCTCCGGTATGGATTGCTGAAGGTTTATGCCGTGGCACAAAACCAACACCAAGCAAAAGAGAAGAGCGAATTACTTTATCAGTATATCTCAAGTGATGAGTTCAAAAACTTATTTGAGAATATAGTAAGGGGATTCAAATCGATTCAGAATAGTCATTTTTCAGAACAACTTAAAATCAAAAAGCTTTGGGTTGAAAGAGAGAAGCAGCTACAGCAAATCCTATCCAATTTGGTTGAACACTATGGTTCATTACGAAATATTGGAGGTGATTCGATGGTTGAAATTCAGATGTTTGAGTTCTTAAAACAAGCAGGATAATTGGGATTGCTCTTGCAATCGCTTTGATCTCATCATAAATTTGTTTGGAATCGTCATACCCGGTATGACGATTCCAACATAATACAGATTCAAAACAACAGAGAATATTACTAAATACAGTTTAACAGACCACGAGAAGCGTTTTCCAGATGAAAAAGCCTGTAAGGATTATCTGATTCAGAAACGTTGGTCTGACAGCAAGCCAGTCTGTCCCAAATGCGGGAATAACCATGCGATTTATAATATTAAAACACGTGGTGTCTACAAGTGTTCGAAGTGCTATTACCAGTTCTCAATCAAAACTGGAACTGTGATGGAGAATTCTCAGTTACCATTGGTGAAATGGTTCAAGTGTATTTATTTCATGATGGTTTTCAAAGGCATATCGAGTATTGATATGGCAAAGTTGATTGGGGTGAGACAACGTACAGCATGGCACATGATGCAACGGTTGCGGTCAGCTATTCATGTTGATGACGATATAATTCTAAGTGGAATAGTTGAAGCTGACGAAACACATATCGGTCCCCTGATCCATCGAAACAAACGCTTGCTTATTGCCAAAGCAAAACATAATACAGAACAAGATAAGATTCATGGTCTAACCGCAAGGCGAAAAAGAAGTTTGCACGGTCCTCAAAAGAGAGCCAGTTTAAAAGGTGTTTCAAAAGAAGAGCAAATGCAACGGAAAAGAGCAAAGCAACTTCTGGGTCAACGGAATATGTTTGAGCTTGGCTATTACATATTCGGAATGGTGGAACGTGATAGTGGTAGGATGATTATAAAGGTAATTGGCGAATCCAGACGATCAGTCACAAGGGTAAATGTCTGTTCTCATCTTATTAAAAATGTATCAAGGGATGCCATACTGATGACAGATGAGTCAGTCATATACAGGGAGATGCATTTGGATTTTGAAGAACATCATACTATAAATCACCAGCTTTTATACGTTAGAACGGGTTGGGATAAGAATGATGAAGAAATCAAAATACATACGAATACAATCGAAAATGCGTGGAAGAATCTGAAGAGAATGATCCGGGGAAAACATATTCATTTCACCTATCATCATGCTCAGCGTTATCTGGATATGTTCACATACCAATGGAATCGAAAATCAAAAGGTGATTTCATATTATTTGAAGACTTCATTCCAAATCTATTTACAGAACGAATACTATACAGAGACCTTAAAATGGTTAAAGACCTCACGTGTCAGGGACACATTAAAGAAGCTGCATAACTATGGAAACATATACATTAATTAGTGTGCTGATGTTCTTGAAAAATCAGCAAGAAGATAAATACAGAGGGATTGAAACGATCTTTCAAATAATTGAGGATAAACGCATACCTGAAGAACAAAAGATCGAAATTGTTCTTATGGCGTTACGTCGATTGGGATTGGAAGAAGAGTATGCTTATGAACCCGTTGATCTAATTTCAGATGAGCAGGAATCAGAAAAAAGAATAAAGAGGTTTATGCCATACAGAGTTGATCAATTCCGCATACCAATCATGGATTCAATTATATCTTATGATTGCGTACTGAATTGACTTTTTAAGTAACAAACAAATATTTATATGAAAATAGAGTACACAGAAGGAATGGAAATGAAAGAACTGGTTGATGCGATCAATCAAAGTAACGATGCAATGATGACTGGATTTAATGCCATGATCCAACAGCAAACTGATTTACTGCTTGGTGAAATAAAGAAAGTGCAAAAGCAGACAGATGAGAAGTTCGATAAATTATTTAAACATCTGGGAATTCAGGAATAATTATTTATATCTTTAAGCTACTAACAGAGAAGGGTATTCTTTCTCATTAAAATTATACGCTGACGAGAAGAATTAGTTCGAGAGGACTAGTTGTACAAAGAGTACTTTAAAACTAGCCTTCATCATTTAATTCTAACATAAATGATAAAAGGAATTTTCACCTTAATGACTATGATAATAGTCGGTAGGGTAAAATCAATTAGCATTACTAAAAAGGGATTTAAAATTACTTTTAAGTGATGAAAAAGGGAGCCTCCGTCAGCTCCCTTTTCCTTTTTATCTTTTATGACAAGGTTCACTACAATACTTGCACCCATCAGCTGTTCGATATCCAATTCTTATTGCTTCATTAACCGCTGAAGAACAAGAAAGGTGATTCCCTAGGTCTCTCTGATTATAAGCCTTAGCTCCTTCTTTACATCCATCTACATGGACCTCATGCTCACCACCTGATTGAGCATTCATGTTTACATAATATCTTGGCATAGTGTTTAAATTAAGATTGCTCACAATATAATTAATTTATAACTTCAAAAACAAAACAAAGCCTATCAGCTTTAATTTCAATTTTGTCACATTCTATTATCATTTACTTATATACGTAAATGACTTATAATTAAATAAAATCTTATGGACAAATTATGGATTGCTCACACAGTAGCGTATATGCTTAAAGTAATGAAATCAGGCGCTGATCTATCACAACATAGAAAACCCTTCGCTTCAATTAGACATGGGAATTATGATGACTTTATTGATGAAGTGGATGGTGAATTGCCATTTATGATTGTATATAATGCTGGGAATATTGAGGATGATGTTAACAAAATCTCTCAAAAAACACATTTTGACTTCGCTGGTTTAATTAAGGCAGGACCCTCAATGAAAAAGTTTTATTACGAGTGTTTCAATTCATTTGGACGTATAACTGATCCAGATATTCCAGATCAAATATTTGAGGATGTTGCATTATTTGAAATCGGATTAAGAATGCATGCAAACAATAATGAATTACTTGATGAAAGAGAAGAATTTGAAGGTGTTATAAATAAACTCAGTGACTTTAAAAACCTGACACTAAACGAAAAAGAAGCTTTACATCAAGGAAGGAAATTTCTAAATATGATTAAGCATGGAAAACTATCTTTCCCTTCTTGGGATGAAGGGATTCAAGCATTTCTACAAGCCAAACAAATACAATTAAATCATAAGCTCACAGTTCAGTAATATGTAAACTGCTGAATAACAACTTTATTTTTATTATAAAAGGTCACCCTGTTTGAGTGACCTTTATATTGTTTAATATTGCTGGTGTAAGCGATGACTAATTACCGATTAATCGCGCCCCTACTGTTTTATAATAAATCCTATTTTAAGCTGAACAGCCTTTCCAGGCAAAAAGCGCGACGGCTATCCAGGCAAGGCCTTTTATGAGGAAGAACAAAAAACCGGCAATTCCAGCACGCTTAAGCCATTTTTTACGTTTAAGTGCTTTTTCATCAACTTGCAGCTGATCCTGAAGTTCTTGTTGCTGTTCTTCCACTTGAATCAAAAAACGCCATCCATCATTCTGACGGACAGCGTCTATTTTCATTTATACTTAATCTTCGTCTTCATCGTCACCTTCATCCGGAGCATCATCGTAAGAATCGTCGTCGTCATCATCAGCAACATCTTCTTCCTCTTCTCCTTTTGCGTCAGCTGAATCGAAATCATCTTCGAAATCATCCTCATCGTCATCATCTACAGATGGAGATTTCAATGTAACCTTAGGCAATTTTACCAGGTAAATGATCTCATCTGTTTCCCACAATAATGAGTCGAACACTTCACCGGTAATCGGGTTTGTCATTTTTGTAGTGCTTCCGGAAAACCCCTCCGGGAATGCGATTAATAATTGTTTCTTCTGATCGATATTCAGCTTATCATAGCTAATGATTGACTTTTTTTTCGACATGCTATTATATTTCTAGTTTGATGATACGATGAGTTGGAATAAGAACATGTTGTTTTAAAACGATTGCAACGTCTGTTACTGCCCAGATAGTTGTATTCACAACCTTCTCCCCACTATCGTCTGCAAAGTAAATCTTTACTTTATAATGTTCCAAATTCCCAAGTGAAATTGCACGATTTACATCCGCTTTGCGAATGGCAATCAAATCTGTGTCTTCCAAAACTTCCTCTTTTGGAAAATGCAAACCTGCCACTTCTTCTTTTTCAATTTGAACAAAATTAGTTGTGTCCATTTCCATTTTTGAGCAAAAATAAATGAATTGATGAATTGAAAACTGAGTTTTCGACTAAACTTATAAAAAAACATTTAAACGACGAAATGTTTAATACTTTTCAACAAAAAAGACCCATGAATACATGAGTCTCTAATTAGTTTAGTAGTGTTTTAGTTTGTATGTCGCGTGTGAACAATCATTAATAATGAAAATCAGGTTGTTTCTAAGTTTTTAAATCGGTCAAGTCTTTGACGGAGATAGAACTGTATACTCTTCAATAAAACTAGAAAATGAAAAAACTGCCTCTCCATTGCAGTGTTTTTCCGTTTTAACTTCAACCTAACATAGAAAACAACCTGATTCCATTCTCCTTATTTCCTCTTCTAAGATAGCTATGTATAATAAACAAGATCTGTAGAATGAATAAATACCGGATTTGAATGAATATTTAGCAGAACTAATTTAACAGGCCTTACAAACTTTCTAATATCTGGAAGAAAATGTCGCGTTTTGCCGGTGATAAAGGCACCTCCGATCCGTCTTTCATAACCACTGCTCCACCGTTTCCTTTGTCGTAACGGTCAACAAAATTCAAGTTGATCAAATGCGACTGCTGTACGCGTAAAAAGTTATGTCCGGATAACAATGTTTCGTAATCTTTCAGTGTTCTGGAGACCAGGATCTTTTTCCCTTCTGTCAGGAAGAATGATGTATAATTCCGGTCTGCTTCACAACGGATAATGTGGTCTAAATCTACCACGTGAACACTTTCCTGGGTTTTCAAAACCAACCTGCGTTTCTGATTGGGCTGAATGTTGTTCTGTAATGCTTCGAATTGTGGTTCCTGCTTGGCATCTGCTTCTTTCATAGACTCCAAAGCGCGCTCAAGGGCTGCCTTCAATTCCTCCGGATCAACCGGTTTCAAAATGTAGTCCAAAGCAGAGAATTTGATCGCTTTTATTGCGAATTCCTCATGAGCCGTGATAAAAATTACTTCGAAGTTTTTTTCCGGAACAGCTTTCAATAAATCGAATCCTGTACCATCAGGCATTTGGATATCGAGAAACACCAGATCCGGGTTAATTTCTTTGATGGCAGCTAATCCTGATTGCACGTTTTCCCCAACCGGGAATGTTTGAATGTCCAAATCAAATGATTCGATCATTTTAGCAATTAATTCACGTGTTCGTTGCTCATCATCAATGATTAATACTTTTTTCATGCTTTGTCAAAGTAATTTTCGGAAAGATAGACATTTAATAGAATTAAACGCTCAGTAAGGGCGTTTATTATAAAAAGTGCCTTCGACTACGCTCAGTCACCTTTTTATTAAAACTATCTCCGTAATAAGCCAGGGAGACTGAGCGTAGTCAAAGTCTCAACTGCTTACCCCTTCTGTCCTGTATGGCAGATAAATATTCACCAATGTACCGGTTTCCTTTTCTTTATCGTAATCCTCTATTTCCATCCGTCCAAGGATCTTGTATTTGTAGCTCAGATTATTGATCCTGTCCTGTGTGATCTTCATGGCCATACTTTTGTGTTCCGCACTTTTTTTGTTGTTCGCTGAACCTTTTCGACCGATTCCATTGTCCTCGATCATCACATGGAGCATTTCCTCATCTTTGGTGAAACGCACATGAATAAATCCTCCTTCAATGGTGTGCAACTGACCGTGCTCGATCGCGTTTTCAATGAACGGCTGTGTGATCATAGGCGGGATCACAGCTTCTTCCTGGAGCAACTGCTCATTGACCGAAACTTCGTATTCGAAGCGATCACCGAAACGCAACTTCTGGGTCTCCAGGTACTTATTCAAAATGTCGATCTCTGTGCTGAGCGGAATAAATTCTTTGGAAGAGTTTTCCAGGATCAAACGCATCAGTTTGGAGAAATTGATCAGGAATTTCGTTGAGTTTTTCGTATCGTTCTCATAAATGTAACTCTGAATTACCGACATCGCATTGAAAACAAAATGCGGATTCATTTGCGAACGCAACAAGGTTTGGTTCATTTCGGCTTCACGCTGTAATTGGCGGATATTTCGCTGTTTCCACCGGTTGTAGATAATGAATGCTCCCAATGCCAGCAAGACAATAAAACCGATAATGATATACATCTGGAAGATGTTCCGAAGTTCCGTGTTTTCTTTTTGTTTGCGCTGCAATTCGATGGAATCTGCCTGGATCGCGATCAAACGTTCCCGCTGTTCGGAACGGTACAACTCAGACAATTCGGCAATCTTGGCGCTGACTTCTACAATCCGGGCACTGTCCGAATAATCGGAATACATATCCAAATACTGGTATGCCAGTTTCATATTCCCCGTTTTCTTATATACGTCCGCAATTTCTTTGTAAGACGGATAAATCCCACCGATGTACCCATATTGCGAACGAATAGCAATGGAACGGTTCAGGTAATTGAGCGCATTTTTGTATTTCCCCTGTTCAGCAAAAACAGTTCCCACTAAATGGTATACTGACGCAATTTCAGACCGGTTCGAAGCAGATTCAAAATAGACCAGCGCCATGTTGTAATAACGCAGGGCCTCATCGTATTTCTTTTGTTCATTAAACGCATTCCCCAGGTATTTATGCGCCAATCCCAATCCATCCTGGTCATTATACGCCTGAAGTGTCAGGACAACTCGTTTTAAATCTGCAATCGTCTCCTCGTATTCTTTTTTGGCCAGTTTCACCAGTGCAATGTCCGTATCTGCCAATCCAACCAACCGGAGATCCTGGATTTTCAAAGCCGTTTCCCGCGATTGCATGAAGAAATTATTGGCATTGTCGTAATTGAAGATCTGGTATTGTGATTCACCGATCTCTCTTTGGTACTGGGCAATTTGAGGATAATCATTTGCCTGTTTTGCCAATTGGAGTGCGATAAAATTCTTGGAAACGGACAATTCCACCTGCCCGAAGAAATTATAGATCGCCGATTGCATGTTGACACATTTCGCGGTCAATGATTTATCCGTAGAGCGGCGCGCATATTGAATCGACGTCTCGGCAAATTTCAGTGAAGCATCCCGTTTGTTTTGCTCCATGTTCAATTTCGCCAACAAGCGGTTTGTTTCTGCGATCAGTGCATAACTTCTCACCCGTTTCGAAAAACGAAGGGCTTCAGTCAAATAAATATCTGCTTGTTCGAACTCGCGAAAGGCAATGTGGTATTCGGCCAATAAATGGAAAATATGGACCTGGTTCAGTTTGGAATCTGTGCGCGACAAATAAGGCTGCAACTGAAGAATCTTGGCGTAGTAAGCCGTTTTATTCCCAAGCAATGCTTCAACCCGTAAATCAAAGATCAAAGCCTGCAATTTGGCAGAATCGGATTCCGCACGGCTCGCATCAATAATCGCATAACGGATAGAGTCTGCTTTCTGGACGTTGTTCAGTTGGTAGAATTTTCCAAGCGCTACCTGGCGCCAAAATTTCTTGGTAGTGTTCTTCTCCGTAAGATATGCCTTGCGGTAGCTTCCTTCATCTCCATTACCAGCCTTTGCTTGATTTGAAAGACCAAAAAAGCAAACAACCAGGATTGAGAGGGAGAGAATGAACCGAAACATGCACTAAAAATAGCTTTTTTCAAATAGAAAAAGGCCCTCCCCTGTGATCTGCTCACAAAAAAGAACCTTTCAAAAATTATCTTTAAACTATCGAATGCGATCAATACGCGTCGCAATGACGCTTTCTTGGCTTCGATTTCTTCGGTTTTCTTGGTCTGAAATCCTTTTTCTTACCAAAAGAAGAAGCTTTCATTTCCAAAGCGGATGTGCTTTGATTAGTAACTTGCTCAGCAGCGCTTACTGAACCTGCAGCTCCAAAAAGGAAACTCGCTGCCAAAAGGACGGAGGAAATACGAAGAGTCATAAGCTTTGATTTTTAGCAATATAACAACAAAAAATAAAATGGTTACACTTCCTTCTTTTTTCATGCGGATAAAAATGTGTGAGTGGCGGTAACTGGCTCTATTTTGGTATCTTTGACCGACTTTTTAGCCAAGATGGAATATAATTTTAACGAGATCGAGCGCAAATGGCGCAAATACTGGGCAGACCATAAAACGTTTGCCGCTGAGGATAATTCTGTGAAACCCAAATACTACGTATTGGACATGTTCCCGTATCCGTCCGGTGCAGGTTTGCACGTAGGCCACCCGCTCGGTTATATTGCATCCGACATTTATGCGCGCTACAAAAGATTAAGAGGTTATAACGTATTGCATCCGATGGGCTACGATTCATTCGGACTTCCTGCCGAGCAATACGCAATCCAGACAGGGCAGCACCCTGCGATTACAACAGAACAAAACATTGCGCGTTACCGTGATCAGTTGGATAAGATCGGGTTCTCATTTGATTGGGACAGAGAAGTCCGTACCTCATCTCCGGAATATTACAAGTGGACCCAATGGATCTTCAAACAGATCTTCAATTCGTGGTACAACGTAAAAACAGATAAAGCAGAATCGATCGATTCACTGATCGCTGAATTCGAACAAAACGGAAATTCAGGTGTGAAAGCTGTTAGTGATTTTGCTAATTCGTTTACAGCTGAGGAATGGAAAGGATACTCTGAAAAAGAGCAATCGGATATTTTGATGGAATACCGTTTGGCTTACCTGGCTGATTCGTGGGTAAACTGGTGTCCGGCTTTGGGGACCGTACTCGCAAATGACGAAGTCATCAACGGTCTTTCGGAGCGTGGCGGACATCCGGTAGAACAAAAACTGATGCGCCAGTGGTCGATGCGGATCAAAGCATACGCCGAGCGTTTATTGACCGGCTTGGAAACAGTAGACTGGACCGATGCGATCAAAGACATGCAACGCAACTGGATCGGGAAATCTGTTGGGTGTTCGGTAAAATTTAAAGTTGCCTTCGACTCCGCTCAGTCACCTTTGCGTAATTCCGGAGACGAAAGTGGTAGGTTACCGAGCGTAGTCGAGGTATTCACCACTCGCCCCGACACCATTTTCGGAGTTTCGTTCATGGTCCTTGCACCGGAACATGCGCTGGTTGATGAAATCACAACAGCGGAATACAAGGATGCTATCGAAGCTTACAAAACGGCTGCTTCGTTGAAATCCGAAAGAGACCGCCAGGCAGACGTAAAAAATATTACCGGACAATTTACCGGAGCATATGCAATTCACCCGTTCTCGGGAGAGAAAATCCCGGTTTGGATCGGCGATTACGTATTGGCTTCCTACGGAACAGGTGCCGTCATGGCAGTTCCATGCGGAGATCAACGCGATTGGGATTTTGCAACGCATTTCAAAATTCCGATCAGGAATATTTTTGAGAACATCGATATTTCCGAAGGTGCTTATTCCGAGAAGGAAGGAACGATTGCAAATTCGGACTTCCTGAGTGGATTGCCGATCAAAAAAGCAATGGCAGTTGCAATCGCGAAAATTGAAGAACAAGGATTAGGAAAAGGAAAAACCAATTACCGTTTGAGAGACGCGATCTTCTCACGTCAGCGCTATTGGGGTGAACCTTTCCCTGTTTATTATAAAAATGACATTCCGTATTTGGTCGATGATGCTCATTTGCCGATCGAGCTGCCGGAAGTAGACAAATATTTGCCGACAGAAGACGGTGAGCCGCCATTGGCCCGCGCCGAAAAAAGTGCCTGGAAATATTCCGAAGGCGATCGCATGGAATACAACACCATGCCTGGTTGGGCCGGAAGTTCCTTCTACTTCCTGCGCTACATGGATCCGCACAATACACAGGAATTCGTTTCCAAAGCAAAAGCGGATTACTGGAACCAGGTGGATCTGTATATCGGAGGTTCGGAGCACGCAACAGGTCACTTGTTGTATTCCCGTTTCTGGTGCAAATTCCTGTATGATCTAGGATTCATTGGTTTTGATGAGCCGTTCAAAAAAATGATCAACCAGGGAATGATTTTGGGGAGAAGTAGTTTTGTTTATAAAGCAGTAAATACTAGATTTAGACTGAACATATTGGGTGGTGATATTAAAATTCCAGATTTCTACTTGTCACATAATATTGTTGAGAACATGATGTCTACAGGACATATACGCGAAACAGTATTAAAGCAGATGAATTCAATTTTATCAAAAAATGGGAATTTAGAAATTGAACACATTGATCAAATCGAATTTCAAAAATCTCACGTAGATATTTCGCTGGTAGACAACGACAAATTGGATATCGAAGGGTTCAAAGCATGGCGGTCGGAATTTGCAAATGCGGAATTTATTTTGGAAGATGACGGAACATACATGTGTGGTTCCGAGGTCGAAAAAATGTCCAAGTCGAAATTCAACGTCCAAACTCCGGATGAGTTGGTAGAAAAGTTCGGGGCGGATACTTTACGCATGTACGAAATGTTCTTAGGTCCTTTGGAACAAACCAAACCATGGGATACGAAAGGAATTTCGGGAGTGCATAACTTCCTGCGCAAATTGTGGCGTTTGTTCTACGAGAACGGAAATGTGATCGTAACGAATGAACCTGCAAGTAAAGAGTCTCTGAAGACCTTACATAAAACGATCAAGAAAGTAGAAGACGATTTGGAACGTTTCTCATTCAACACCAACGTTTCGAACTTAATGATCTGTGTCAATGAATTGACGGAGCAAAAATGCCACTCAAAAGAAGTGTTGGAGCAATTGGTGATCCTATTGGCCCCATACGCTCCGCATGCTGCCGAAGAACTGTGGGCAGAAGCATTGGGTAATCCTGTGGGAACTGTTTCTACTGCTCCATTCCCGACATTCAACCCGGAAATGCTGGTAGAAGCGAACGTTTCCTACCCGGTTTCATTCAACGGAAAAATGCGTATGAAAGTAGATTTGCCAACCGCATTCTCTGCAAAAGAAGTGGAAGAAGCGGTACTGGCAATGCCGGAAGCACAAAAATGGCTGGAAGGAAAAGCTCCGAAGAAAGTCATTGTGGTGCCTGGGAAGATTGTGAATATGGTGGTATAGACCAGGCAATAGTTAAATAGCCAACGGGCAATAGTGATCCCCACGATTGAATCGTGGGGATTTTTTTGTTTTTTGATTATCCTCCCCCTTAGTCCCCCTCCAAAGGGGGAGATTTTATAGTCTCAATAATGAAATTTCGGAGTGAGATTAGACTTTTAATTGATGATCTTGTGTTCCCCCCTTTGGAGGGGGATAAAAGGGGGAGGACATTTGTAATCTCAAGCACTATCAGAACTATTACAACTAAAAAATTTTGCTTTTTATGCCTTGATATATCAATGAAACAAATTACAACTGATTGTTTTTCAGTAAAATAACATTTATTTTTTAACATAAAAAATTTGTACGAGTCGTTTCTTTCCCCGTAACTTCTACCTTCATTTAAACACTATTCTTTATGAAAATTAAAATCCATCAATTGGGAGCTGCGGCTCTTATGGCTACCGCGTTGATCTTTGGTAGCAAAGCACAAGCACAATTAGTTAATTTCCCTACCAGCAGTCTATGTACTTCGGGTAACGATTGGATTATCGACGGGACCAACGGCTCTGATAACAGACTTGGCCATCTTCAAAGCGGAACGTATGGAAACGCCGGTGACCAATGGGCAAACATCGGTACATGTGACATCGCCAGTTTCCCTCCGGCAAATTGTAATTATTACGGGTTTACTTCCAACTGGTCAACAGACAGAGCTTTCTTCGGATTGCGTTTCGACAATTGGAACGAAGCCAATGCGATCATCGCTTTTGGAGATAACGTGGATATGGCACCGGATATCAATCGCCTGATTTTCCAGTTCGATTCATGGATCCCATCCCAAAACCTGGAAATCGGAACGATGGTTGCCACCGGTAATTTCGGGTTGCACACTTCTTCCCCTACAGCCACACTTCATGTGAATGCTGCCTTTAAACCGCTCGATCCGGGAACCAATTCCAACGTGCGCTTTGAAAATCTGCAAATAGGTAAAGGAAACCTCCTGGTGATCAATCCTTCAACGGGATATGTATTTGACAGTAAAATCGGTATGGGTTCAGTGGCTATTAACAATTGCTTCAGTCCGAATTTTGTACCGAAATTCAACGGGTCGGCGTATGATTGTTCCCAGATCTATGATGATGGTACTTCAGTTGGGATCGGAACCACAGGTCCGTTTCCATTTACAGTGACACTGAGCAATAACGTTCAGCCCGGACCATGGTCAACAGTAACTTCCGGAACATTAAAACTAAAAGTAAATGGAATTACCATGAGTGACGGTTACCTCATCACTTCAGATTCCCGCTTCAAAAAAGATGTCACTACTTTGGAAGGATCATTGGATAAACTATTGAAGATGCGCGGAGTGGCTTACAATTGGGATAAAGCACGCAACCCGGACATGGGATTCGGTGACGAAAAACAATTGGGTTTCATTGCACAGGAAGTAGAAAAGGTATTGCCTGAAATGGTGTATACCATGGATAACGGTTACAAAGCGGTGAATTACACGGCATTGATCCCGGTTATGGTTGAAGCTATCAAGGAGCAGCAAACAACTATCGCTAAATTACAGGACGAATTGTCGCAAATGAAAGATATTCAGTCTGGAAATCTGGATCCGTTAAGCGCTTCAAGCACCATGACAATCCATCCGAATCCAAGCAATGATGTGGTTACAATCGGATTTACAGGAATCGACCCGACAGCACAATCTGCTATTATGATCTTCGACATGAATGGAAAGCTGATCAAAACCATTGAGTTGACAACGCGCAACTCGGACAAATTGGAATTGGCAAAAGGAACCCTTGATCCGGGAATGTATATCGTTTCACTGATCTCCAACAACAAGGAATTACATACACAACGATTGATTATTCAGCAGTAGTCAGATGACTTTTACGAACCGCAGGATAATCAACTATTATCCTGCGGTTTTTGTTTAATTCGACCGAAAACTGACGGGGACTAAATAATTGGAAGAAACATTTTTACCATTCAGTTTACCAGGAACAAAAGCTGGAAGCTTCTTTACAAGTCGAACTGCTTCCTGATCACATTCCGGACAATTCGAAATTCCTTTTTTAACTGTCACATTTGATACATTCCCATTTTCATCTACGATGAAACGGATATACACCTTTCCATCAATGTTTTTTTCATACATTGCTTTCGGAAATATGATATTGTCGTTAAAAAATTTACGTAATGCTATTGTACCTCCGGGGAAGGAAGGAGAAACATCAGTAATAGCAAATGGGTCCTGACTAAAAGCTTCAGTTTTGTTCATTGGAACCGCTTTTAGGGTGGGTTGATTGTCTTCTACTGGTTTTTCCTTACTTAAACACGAATAAATGGTTGGACGCACCTCATTCCGGAATTGCAGGTTCTCTCTACGTTTTCTTTGCACTGTATAATTTGCTTTCTCTTTGAAGAGCCAACCAATTTCTGCGGAGATTTGTTCCGAATAAACTCCGCGATTTTTGTTCAATTCTTTCAAGTGCGACTCAAACTGTTGTGCGCTTACTTGTTCAAGTTTCATTGATCCAAAATCTTTTGCACTCAATTTCGGGATTTCAAAAAGGTAAAAACCATTTTCATTTAATCCGAATATCAAACCGGAATAACCAATTGCACTATTTAAGGCATAATTCAATGTCCCATTCACAAAGTCGAGTCGCTCATAACTATTCAATTGTTCCGGTAGCAAATAAAAATATAAGCGATCATACTTTTGGGGAGATTCCACTTTAACAACAAAATCTGCATAACGGATTTCTGCCTTTTTACCCTTATCCAGAGTGAAAACATCCACAGACTTTCGGGATGAAAGCAGATCTTTGGTTAAGCGATCAATATTTACAACTATTGGTAATTCCTGTTTTGCCGGAGCTCCTGTCCAATTTTGAGGTATCAATCGGTCCCTGGATGCAACTGTTTCACTTGTAATGGCAAAACCCAGTGTTTGTCCCAACTGTTTCGAAAGATGTACCAGATTGAAATTGGCTTCTGCAGATGCATTCAAGCTCGCGCGAACTCCCTGGCGCAGAACTTCCCGGTCCCGTTCCAGCATCACTTCCTTATCCCATTGTTGCTCCTTTTTAAAAGCTGCTTCCACATTTTTCTTCCCGGTTTCACGAAGTGTTTCAATCGCCTTTTCATAGAATGCACTTAAACTCTTTTGGTGCATGTCATCCAACTTTACTTTTCCCACTTTCTGATCAGCAAAGCTCTGAAACTGCGGATAACCTAGCTTTACAACACGTTGATCCAATTCCCACAAGCGCGTACTCAGGTTCTTTGAGTAGATATCAAACACCTTTTCATCACAAGTTTCGTGGATTGTTTTCATCCGGTCTTCGAAGTCCTTTGTTGCCAGGTTGGTATTGTTGAATTTCTTGTCCCAGATTGCCAGGACTTTTGAAGGTGGGATGTGATTCGCAGATGCTGCTCCATTGATCCACACAGAAAAAGTTCCTTTGAAAGGTGGCAGACAATGCGAATCGATTTTACATGTTTGATAAACGTATTCTCCATTCACATTAAATGGTTTTTGACCAACCAATTTAATCTTCTGTTTGAATTGAACGGTTCCTAAATGATAGGACAAATCTTCATCTGCTACCTCATCATGATGCAATATTGGTTTTGGTTCTGAAGGTCTTCCAAGCAGTTTAAAATTTGGGCTTGTTTTTAACTTAAAGCTGGTAGGAATTCCAAAAGATCCTTTCGGCGAAATCAGGGAATTTATTTCCCAATCCTGTTTAATTTTTACCGTAGCTACGATCATCACTTCATTATTCCCAAGCAGCTGGGATTCAAAACTCCATTCTACTTTATCTTCCGGGTATTCAACTCCTGAAATCACCTGGTAAGATGGTTTCTGTTGTTTGGGAGGAATCATCATTGAAATGGATACGGCTCCGTTATTTGGACTTTCGGAAATTCTTTTCGGAGTTTCCATTTTGGGCTGGTTATACATTTGAATTTCATCAATGATATTAATTGTTGAGTCGCTCACAGGAACTTCCTCCTCAAAACTCAAATACAAACTGTCGCGTTTGGCTTTTTCGGTAAACCACTTCAATTCATTCAATTTGGGTTCATAATTTGGTGGATACAGATCCATTCCCGACATGTCTTTGGGTTTAGGTAAGCGTTCCAGTTCTTCAGGTCTTTGCCAATCAATGGTTCCGTCTTTTTTGGGAACTCCGGTAAACAATTTCATGTCCTTTTTCAGTTCGTCCACCGGAACCTGCACATAAACACCCTCTTTGGTCAATTGCAGTTTTTGTCCATCCGGAGTAAATGCATTCAGGCTGAACATTCCCTGGGTTTCCAGGAGTCTGTCTCCCGATTTGGTGCTCAATCCCGCTTTCACAATATCGGAGGCTTTTTGTGCTTCCTGCCACTGGATTATCGCTTTACCTTCGTAAGGCTTCCCATCCAATGAAAATGACTCGTTCGTGATGCTCAACAACACCCCACTTTCAGACAAAAACACATCCGATTCTCCAGTGAATTGGAAGTATTCCGGATCGATGTTTTCAAATGCAAGCTCTTTTTCCAGCTTTTCCAGCATGGATTGCTCAATTTGTTCCGGTTTGTTGCTGTGAGTGGACATATCCTTCCAATTTACAGCAAGATAAAGAGCTGTTGCAAGTACTCCGGCAATTACCAAAGCAAACCCACTATTTATAAGGATTTTCTTTAGATGGAACCACTTTCCGGACTCTTTTACTAAAGTGCGTAAAGAGTCGCGCTGAATGATTTCCGTGGTCAGTTTATGCAGTTCAAATTCCTGTTGAAGTTCTTTGTTTTGCTTTAATTCCGTTTCAAAAGCTGTCTTTCCTTCTGCTGAAAGTTCGTTATTCAAATAACGCTCAATCAATTGATTCCAATTTGTTTCCATAGCTTAGAATTATATTAATTGAGTGGAATCAAAAGTTGACTGAGCGGAGTCGAAGCCAACGCTTGACTGAGCTTCCTGAACAAATTCTTTGGCCTTTTGTATGCAACGATATTTCTGAGCTTTCGCAACTTTATCGTTACGGAGATCAAGCTTTTTGGCAATATCTGCCATGTTCCAGCCCAAGCCATAGAATAAATGCAATAATTCCTTACACTGTTTCCCGATCTTCGTCAAAGCACTTTCCAGCTGTTTGTATTGCAATTCCCTTTCTATCCAGGAATCGGAAACTTCTTCCACGTCCGCTTCCAAAGTTCCTGCTCCGTATTTTTGACCCTTCCGCGCAGCGTTAAACCACAACAATTTGCAGGTTTGTTTAATAAAGTGGATCGGAGCTAATTGAAACTCAAAAGCAGGATCGTTTTTTTTACGCAGGTAGATGATTATGGCTTCCTGGAACAGGTCTTCTGCAGTTAACGCATCACAACCAAAGGTCCGGAGCAGACGCTTTACTTCCGGGAAATACTTATAGAGAACTGCGAGTTCCTTTTTGATTTCCTGTGAATTATAAAATGGTTTCTCCATGATTGATTTACCGGTTGTGTTTGGAATCAGGAAAGGTAAACAAATCAGCGCAATAAAATTTTCACTGAGAGGATATTAATAATAACTGATCTCTCGTTTATACCTGAAATTGAAGTTTTTCAAACCGTAAAGCCGTCGCTGCCATTCGGGTTGTACTTTCACCTCCATTTCTGTCCAATTTCCATATACATCGTAAGAAACATACCTGATCTCTTCTGTCAATTCCAATTGAAAATTAATTTCCGGATTACTCCAACCGGTAGAGTAATACCTGATCTCCGTTAATTCACTTTTTTCATTGTAAGTATATTCCGTTCTACTATGGACATTAAACGAGTTTTTAATCTGATGGTCCCAGATTGTCCACTCAATGATCCTTCCCTGTTTATCGTATTTGATCATATTTTCAAAGAATTTGAAATAATTATTGTCGGTGGACAAGTTTTTAAAATAACTCGTTTCTTCTTTCAATTGGTCCTTTTTCTTGCTGCTTAATTCATAAACAAACGAACGGACCATATCCCTTTCCCGCTGATAAGGGGATTTTGGTTTCACATACCGGTATGTGAAACTGACGCTGTCAAAATCCGGACTCCATTGGTAATCCAGTGTGTAATCGAAAATACTGTCATAAAAAGGATCATTTCTGTTCAAACCCTGCTCACATTTATAACAGGTATAAATTTCCTCTTCCCTGAATCCCTGATGATTAAATCGGATTACCGTTTTCGTTTTTTGCCAGCTCCTTGTCTGACGAATTGTTTCCAGGAGGATTTCCCCGGTCGGATCATAGGTGTTCAGGATTTCACTAGCCGCGTCGGAGATCTTGAGTAAATTGCTCATTGAATCTTCCGAATAACTTAACAATTTTCCTTTTTCGGAAAACAAGTATTCTGCTTTTAAATGTGCCGAACTGTCTTCACCGTTTGCCTTTAAGGTACGGATTGTTTCACAAACCGATTTTACCGGGCCTTTCAGTTGAAAATCCAATGTTGTATGGGCGATCGTTTTTGTCTGAAGGCGTTCATAATCGCCAGGATTAAATTTGGGGATTCCGAGCTCCGGCAAATACTGGGCATGCAGAAGCAAAGGGGTTAGGAACAAAAAGAATAAACGAATTTTCATAAACCGACATTTCGAAAACGATACACTAGTTACCTTATTTGGTTCAACGTTTTGTTGAAAATGATTAGAACTAACTAATGCATAACCTTCTCCCGATTTTTACACAACCATATTCCCCTTTTATTTAATTAAATCGACCGATTAAAATCATTTTCAACGGATTGTAAATCATTATGTTCATTTTTCGTAACAGATTTCTAAATTTGCAGCCAAATTAGACCATCAATGGAACACCAGGATTCTCCAGTCCAGATACAAACTGAAACTCTTAAGAAACCCAGAAGTAAATTCAAAAAATGGCTGCGTCGCGGTTATTTTACGGCCATTCATTTACTTGCTTTATTCGCTTTGGCTTTGATTTTCGTTGCTTTGGCAGCCAAATTCAAATGGACAAATGACAGCGGAAACGTGGACTTGAACAGTCGTTACTTCTCGAAAATGGCCGACAAGTACAATCTGGGTTTTAAAACCGATAGTTTGACTTTCGCCAAACAGGAGCGCCAGATGTACCAAAACGTAGGACTTTTGGCGAAATACTATCCGCACAATGCCAAAATCATTTTGGATGCGTTCCAGCGCTCGGGAGATGTTACTATTGCTTTAAGAATGCTGGATGCAGCGAATCTTCGCATGAAAAAGCATAAAGGATATCAGCGTGAATTGCAACGAATTGAGGAACAGGCTAAAGATGCGTCACTTTCGATCTATCCATGGGCAAATTACCGCGAATGGAAGGAATTCTGTCGTGTGGTAAGAGCGGACAGTGCAGCAATTGACTCGGTTTCACGTATTACCGGTGTTGAATCGCGTTTGATCGTGATGTGCTTGGTAGGAGAACAGATTCGGATGTTCAACTCTTCCCGGGAGCAATTCAAAAAATATGTCGTTCCGTATAACCGCCTGATCCTTACAACCAATCGCGGATATGGTGTTACAGGAATCCTTCAAAATACGGCTTTAAAGATCGAACGGAATCTTTTTGACGGAAGCAGCCCGTTTTATCCGGGAGCTTACTACCAAAACTGTTTGAATCTCAAAGATTCCTTCCCGGAATTGGTAAATGATACCATCGAGGCACACAAACATTTAACCATTCAGCGATTAATGAAGGGTGGAGATCACTTCTATTCGTATCTGTATACGGCATTTTTCCTGCGCCAATTCCAGTCGCATTGGGAAAAAGAAGGTTTTACGTTAGCTTACAGACCTGAAATTCTTGGCACACTTTACAATCTTGGCTTTCAAAAAAGCAAACCAAAGAAAAATCCTTCCGTTGGTGGGTCCACCTTCAAAGTCGGAGACAAGGAATACACCTTTGGTGGCTTATGTTACGAGTTTTATTACAGCGGAGAGTTAATGGACCTGTTCCCGTTAACGAGCAGACCGTTCATTCCAACAAAAGAATTGCAGCGAACGATCGTTTTCCCTGAAAAGGAAGAAGAGGAAACTCCCGTTCCTGTAGTTGAGGGTTAACCAAAGACCGGTCAGGAAATATTAATGATCTCGTTAATCGTAATTGCGATCAGGATCGTATTGAAAAAAAACGCAACGATGGAATGTGCCAGCGTCAGGCGTCGCAATCCTTTGGCTTTGATTATTACATCCGAAACCTGGAAGGTCATTCCGATCGTAAAGGAATAGTAGGCAAAATCAAAGTAATCGGGATGTGTTTCTCCAGGAAAATCCAATCCGCAGGCATGCTTGGCATATTTTTCATTTTCATCACCATAATATAAATGGGCATAACGAAAAGTAAATGATAAATGCAGAACCAACCAGGCCATCGCCACGGTAGCGATGAAGAATACCTCATGAATGATACTGTGCTTACTGAAATGGATGTTATTGTCACTGTTCCAGAAAATAATGGCGATCAAAGCAGTAGAACAGGTCATAACCAAGACAATGAACTGCATCCAGACCCCCAAATCCTCTTCTCTTGCGCGTGATGCGATCGATCTTGAAGGAATCCGGATCATCGTAATAATACTTTCCAGGATGTACAATCCGCCAAAAGTCAGCCAGGAAAAAATGATACTTTCCTGGATCGACCATTTTAAACAATAGAAAACAACACCCACCAAAAAAGCGATTAAAAAGACAAACAACATTTTAAAGCGGATGATTTTCATGCACCGGTAATTGATCATTCTAAATTACTATTTTTAGTACAATTAAAGCATTCCGGAAAGGAATGAAATCCAAGGTATTAATCCCTTGAAATTTAATTCGCTATCCGTTTTTTTTATTGTAAATTGCATCTGCTAAACTATTAGACTTATGAAAAAGCTACTCGCACTGCTGGTCCCGATAGCTATCGGGATGATTCCCTTTGGTTTACTTGCACAAACTGCTCATGTAAATTACCAGGATGGAAAGATCTGGTTCAAATTAGACAACGAGGTAAGAATCTCTCAGCCATTAAAAGAAAATCCGGCGAAAGTTCCGCTTCAATCCATTCCCGGATTGGAACAGATTGTAATCAAATACGGTTTTGTGAATCTTTCCAAACCTTTTGCTGCGGCGAAAAATTCGGAGATTTTGCAACGGACCTATTTATTGGAATTTTCATCCATCCAGGACGTTGAAAAATGCATCCGTGACCTGGAAAATCTGAAAGGAGTTGAATATGCTGAAAAGGTTCCGCTTGACCGCATGTGTTTGACTCCGAACGATCCGTCCTACAGTTCACTATGGGGTCTAACGAATATCAACGCTCCTGCGGCTTGGAATTACTTCTCTACCGGAAGCAATGTAGTTGTTGCAATTGTAGATGATGCCATCGAACGCACACATGCAGATCTTTCTCCCAACTTATGGGTAAACAGTGCTGAAATTGCCGGAAATAATATCGATGACGATAATAACGGTTACATTGATGATATCAATGGGTACGATGTGGGAAGCAATGACAATAACCCGAATCCGCCAAGCGCTTCGTTTGATCACGGAACACACGTTGCCGGGATAGTTTCTGCACGTTCCAACAACGGCGTTGGTGTAGCTTCCATTGGATTTAGCTGTAAATTGATGTGTGTGAAATCGACAACTACCGTTGGACAGGTTACCAACGGTTACGACGGGATTGTTTACGCAGCGGTGAGTGGTGCAGATATAATCAATATGAGCTGGGGAGGACCGGGTACTTCCACCACTGCCCAAAACATTGTGAACTATGCTGCGGGCGAAGGATGTATCCTGATTGCCGCTGCGGGGAACGATGATGTGAACACACAATTCTACCCTGCTGCCTACAACAATGTGGTTTCTGTTGCCGCAACGACCAGTACAAATTCAAAAGCAAGTTTTTCAAATTATGGAAACTGGATCGATGTATCCGCTCCGGGAAATAACATTTACAGCACAACTGTTGGAAATACCTACGGAAATAAATCCGGAACCTCGATGGCATCACCAATGGTGGCAGGTTTGGCAGGTTTGATGAAGTCACTCAATCCAAACATGCCGAATGCAGATTTGATCAATTGTTTGATTTCGACTGCTGTGAATATAGATGCACAAAACCCTTCTTACATCGGGCAACTTGGAAGCGGCCGAATTGATGCGGCGGCGGCGATGACTTGCGTGGCCGCTTCGCTCAGCAACCCTCCCGTTGCAGACTTTAGTGCCAATTTCACCGCAATCAGCGCAGGTGGATCTGTAGTTTTCACTAATTTGAGTACTTACAATCCGACTTCCTGGAGCTGGACATTTACCGGAGGAACCCCTGCGACCTTCAATGGACAGAATCCGACTTCCATTACCTACAACACTCCGGGAACTTATAACGTTTCCTTGACGGTAACCAATGCGAATGGTACAGACACCGAAACAAAAACAGGATACATTGTTGTGAGTGCTGCAGCTGTCTGTCAGAAAATCAATTTACCCACACCGGCTGGCTGGACAGGTTCCAATTATTACACCGGTGCAACAGTTGGATCGGATGGCTGGATCAACGGAATGAATGTCTATCTGGACAAACAAAAAGCGATGTATTTTGATGCTTCCGCTTCTGCAAATACGATTCTAAACAATGTGTGGGTAGCTTTTGGGTTGGCCTATTCTGCAACTCCCGGCAAAATTGTCCCGATCAATATTTACGACGGAACCAGTGGAACTCCGGGAGCACTATTGGGAAGTACCAACCTGACGATGGGCCAAATCATGAGTGATGTCAACGGAGGATTCTACACAGAAGCAAGCTTCGTAAACAACCCGGTTACACTACCCGCATCCAAGAAATTTTTCGTGTCTGTGGGATTAACAAATTTACAATGGACAGCAGGTGTGAAAGATACCTTAAGCATCGTTAGTAATTCAGCAGGCCAGACAACGCCTTCCGCAATCTGGGAACAGCAATCGGATAATAACTGGTATCAATATACTACTGCCGGGTCCTGGAATTTGAGTGCTTCTTTATATGTTCATCCTTTCCTTACAAACACTCCTTCTCAGGCAGTTATTACACCAAGTGCGCTAACGATTTGTTCCGGGAATTCCATTGATTTTGATGCTGCAGGAAGTACCTACCAGGATACCTTGTTATGGTATTTCCCGGGGGGAACACCAACTGTGCTTCCATCTGCTCCGACCGCTTCGGTGACTTATGGAACACCAGGGACCTACGATGCGATTTTGTATACAATCGGCGGTGGATGTTCGCTGTTTGATTCCGCTTTTGTTTCTATTACAGTCAATCCCACACCTACCATCAGTGTGAGCGGGAACAATACCATCTGTAACGGGGCAAGTACTGCCTTAACGGCTTCGGGTGCCAGTTCACTTACCTGGTCGCCTGCTACCGGGTTATCTGCTACGACAGGTAATAACGTAACGGCAAATCCAACCGTAACAACTACGTATGCGATTACAGGTACGACCGGAGCCTGCAGTAATTCTACTACCATTACGATCAATGTGGACGATCCGAGCGTTGCCTCCATTGAATTCGTTGACAGTACCATAGCTTGCCCAACTTCCGTTTCTTTCGATGGAAGTAATTCCACAGATGCAGACAGCTTTATATGGGCATTCCCGGGAGGAACTCCGGCTACCTCAAACAGCTCTTCTCCTACCATAACTTTTGGAACAGATGGATTAGTAAGTGTTCAACTGATCACAGCGAACTCATGTGGATCGGATACGACCGTATTTCCAGTTCAAATAACTACCACTTGCGGACTTGGTCTGGAAGAATTAAGTGTTGATTACCTGGTTTCCTATAACCCGGATCAGGAATTCATATATATTGTCGGTGATCAGGGATTAAATGCTGGAACAACGATCCAATTGTACAATGGTGCAGGTCAATTATTAAATTCACACACCTTGACCGGTCAGTTGGATTCATACCGGATTCCGGTTTCTTCGTATGCTTCGGGGATGTATTTCGTAAGAATTGCAAATGAAATGCGGGAAGTGACTTCCAAAGTGGTTAAACATTAAATTTCCGATCTTATTGAAAAGCCCCGGTTTCTCCAGAGATCGGGGTTTTCCTTTGTCTGGAAAATCGAAATTTCGCTAATTCGCAATATTACGAACCAACATGTGTTACTTTTTCCAAATTATGACATTGAGAAGAAAAACAATGTTATGAAACTGATCTATTCTTTGTGTTTGGCTTTCCTTTCTTTTGGGATACAGGCACAAGTCGTAAAAGCTCCCGTGAAAGTAAGTGTGAAAGGATTCAACGGTTTACCCTATCCAAACGACAAGGTGCTTTTCGTAGGGCAAAAATCCAAACAAACACTTTCGGGTGTCACCAATCAAGCCGGTCAATTTGTTATCCAACTTCCAAGTGGGGATGTTTATGACATCCGGGATCCAGAGTATCGGTGATGAAATCGAATACAATACCCTTGAAATTCCGGCGGTAAAACCCGGGGAATTTTTCCAGGAAGCCGAACTGGTGATCGAGTACGATCCGGGAACTACCTTTTCATTTACCAATCTTCAATTCGAAACGGCAAAAGCGGACCTGAAAGCATCCAGTTATGCTCATCTGAAAAACCTGGTGGAAATCATGAAACGCAAAAAAGACCTCAAAATCCGCATTGATGGGCATACTGACAGTGACGGCGAAGAAAATGCCAATCAAATCTTGTCCCAAAAAAGAGCAGAATCCGTAAAGAATTACCTCATCAGTCAGGGAATTGATTCAAGCAGAATTGTTGCAAAAGGATTCGGAGAGAGTAACCCGGTAGCGAATAATGCAACAGCACAGGGGAAGGCACAGAACCGGAGAACGGAGATTTCCATTTTATAAAATGATAAATTGACAATTGAAAAGGATGAACCGCGCTACCGCTTGTTCTTTATCAAAAGCTCCGCTTTCTCTTATAAGGATTGTAAATATTGTAACAGGTAGCTGCGTTGTTTCGCCGGGAGTTTCTTGTATTTTTCCCTGCTCTTTTCAGCTTCTCCTCCATGCCATAAAATAGCTTCTTCTATGGATCTTGCTCTTCCGTCGTGCAGCAAATAAGTGTGTCCATTCACTAATGAGATCAAACCTAATCCCCAAAGCGGCTGTGTTCTCCATTCTGAACCCGAAGCCAAATGATCCGGAACGTTATCTGCCAGGCCTGGCCCCATATCGTGAAGTAACAAGTCTGTATAAGGAGTTATTTTTTGGTTTTTCAAAGGAGCAATATCTCCACCGAAACCGGTGGTATAATTCATTTTATGACAGGAAACACACCCAAGCGATTTGAAGTATTGTGCTCCGTATTTTACTTCTCCTTTGTTTACGTTTCGCCTTTTCGGAACTGCCAGGCTTCTCGTGTAAAGAATCACCGCATTCAGATCATTGTCCTCAATTTCAGGTGTTCCTCCATTCGGAAGTGCTGCACAGGAAGGTTCATTAGCCGTGTAATTTTCATTCGGGAAATAAGTACTCGTAATCCCGATGTCTCCATTGAATGCCCCTGCCACCTGGTGAGCAATACTTCCTACATTGGCTTTCCATCCAAAACGACCGATCACGAGATTCCCGGAAGCAACATCCGTCACATAATTCGCAACACCTGAAACGCCATCACCATCCGCATCATTCGGATCAGCATAAGCCAGTATATCGGACTCGGAAATCAGCTCCAAAAGGCCCAAGCCAATCATTTGTTGGCCCACGCGTGGTGAAATCCCTGTTGTTCCCTGCAAAGCACCGTAATTTTGGCCGGCAACAGTATAAACTGGCCTTCTTAAAGAATAACTTGTTCCATCTTCAAAATAACCTATTTCTTCCACATAGGTAATTCCCATGCTTCCTTCCGGGTTAACCGAATTGTGAGAAAAATCTTGTAACTGTCCTCCATAAATTGCATCGGGAGAATTGTCGAAACCTGCTCCCAATCGGAACAACAAACCTGAATTTGATTGCGGGGCACCCCGTCCATCCCTGAAGTGACAACCCGAGCAAGATCGTGCATTGAATAAAGGTCCCAATCCGTCGCGTGCTGTTGTAGAAGACGGAGCCTGAACCCAGCTTTGATTAAAAAAGGAATTTCCTACATAAAACATCAGTGACTGAGCAGAGCTCAATCCGTTGATCTGATAGGAAAAGGCATAGGAAGTTTGATCTCCCGTACTGCAGTTTCCCCCCAAATCCACCAATGTTGAATCGTCGCTATAAGCAGAAACAACAGCGGTTTCTTCCTTTTTACAGGAAAAAACCACCAGCGATAAAACGATTCCGAGCAGGAATAACTTTTTCATTAAAATGTTATTGAGAATGTAGCAGCTGCAGCATCCAAATCACCTTGTTCTGCTTGCAGTGAAAGAACAACGTCGTATACTTTAGGGCGTTCAGCCGGTAAAACAATGGCCTGGTCAAATGGTTGGTACATCGCAGCAATGTATCCCATTGTAGCTGAGAAACGGTTAATTAATGTTGTGTTCTTTGCAGCATCAATGGTATTTACCAAATCTTCCAAAGCATAGCCATTTACGTTATTCCCGAAAGGAGAAGTATAGTTCCCTTTATACAGGTTTTCAACTGCCATTGCATTCAAATAAATATCTCTGTGCGTATTGTCTGAAAAACAAGAATGCTCATCTTCCTGGTTTTCGTTTTCGTAAGCAACATAGATGCGCTCACCAGCCAATTCATCTCCTGCAAGTACACGCATCGAATTGAACATTTTACGTAAAGCCGTGTAGTTATCCAACGCCTGGAAAGCATAATAATAACTTCCTGTAATTGCCGGGTCCCAATCATTCTTAACCTGCTCCAGAGCAGAGACTAACAAGTCAGCCACTCTTTTCAGGTAAGTCGCTCTGCGTACCTGGTTCGATGCTGTGCCGCCAACAACATAATCCGTATAAGGTCTTGTTCCGGCAGTAGACGAGCTTAAATCTTGTCCCCACAACAAGAATTCAATCGCATGGTATCCTGAAGAAATTTTGGTTTCTCCACCAAATTCATTTGCCTGAACGATCGTAGCAGCATCAATCACCGGGTAATTAACAACATCATTGATAATTCCCGCATTTGGTTCACCAACCACGTAGTCTACATAATTTTCATCCATCGGCCAGGCATTGATCAAGCCTTCAGGTCCGTCATTCGTATTGTCAATCGGTCCGTCAACGAAACGGAAAATTTCAGTTAAACCATAAATTTCACGTGCATCCAACCACGCTTGTTTTGCAGCGTCCAGATTTACTTGAGACGGGTTGTCAGCCAAGTTATGACATGCCATTTGTAAGGTCACCGCGGAAGTATGCGAATCTTTGTACACGGCAAAAGCCATATCAGCATACGTTTTTTTAATGTCCGTTTTTTGCTGAGCGTATTGATCTGCCGACGGTTCGCCTGTTTTATCTTTCTTACATGCTGTAAATGCTACCGAAGCAAGTACAAATATCCCAATCGCGGTTTTTTTCATAGGTACTAAAATTTGGTACAAAAGTAAGTGAGGCCCGCTTTTCACTCAATACCAGATTTCAGGTATTTTGATTCTTCCGGAAATAGCGTATCTTTTCACTGGAAATCAATTATTTCTATGAAAATCAAAAACTCCGATTTTTGGCATTTAGTTTGTTACCCCCTTTTTCAATAAATTAGAATATTAAGTTATGAAAACACGTTTGATCATCTCTTCAGCAGTCCTTTTAGTAGTCGGATTGACTTGTAGTATGCAGGAAGTTGCATTGCCAACTGTTTCAAACAATTCATTCCAGACAGGAGAAAAACTGCGTTACCGCATTACCTATGGTTTTATTGATGCAGGTGAAGCTGTTCTTGAAGTAAAAGAAACCAGTAAAAAAGGAAACGGAACAAGAGAATTATACCACATCAAAGGAACCGGCCGAACGCTTGGTGGATTCAATTCAGTTTATAAGGTGAATGATGTTTACGAAAGTTATATCGACAAAAAAGGAATTTTTCCATGGCAATTCGTTCGTCGTGTTAATGAAGGTGGTTATAAACTTTCACAGGATTATGCATTCAAGCAGGACAAGCAAAAAGTACATAACGGAGAAAAAGATTTCAATACTCCTTCCGGAATCCAGGATATGATTTCTTCCTTCTATTATGCAAGAACCCTGAATTTCAAATCTGCCAAAGCGGGTGACACGTTCGAATTCAAATGCTTCATGGATGATGAGATCTGGCCTTTGAAAGTAAAATACCTGGGTGACGAGAAAATTTCTATCCGTAAAGGAAAATTCAACTGTATGAAATTTGCTCCTGTGGTTCAAACCGGACGCGTATTCAAAAAACAGGATGATTTAAGTTTTTGGGTTACGAAAGACGAAAACCGCATTCCGATCCTGGTGAAAGCCAAAATTCCGGTAGGATCAATCAAGCTTCATTTGGTGGAATGGTCTGGCTTAAAGCATGATCTGGTAAAAGCAAAATAATAAATCGATTTAGGCTAAATGTTTAGTCAACAAATTGATAGAAGTATAGATTGTTCAAATATTAACGTTTTTGTTCATGATTAATACATTGCTTTCTCCTATCTTTGCTACCTAAAGCTGGAAATAACTATGGAATTGACTCCTGAAATCTTAGAAAGAATTACTCTTCTTAAAGCGAAATACGATGCGCAAGGTCAGGATTTAGTGGCATACCTGGATAGTTTGTTGTATTCAAGAATGCCGAATTATTGGGATTATGTTCAAGTAGACACCTTGTTGTCATTGCAAAAAACATATACCGACTTCCCTGATGAAGTAGTTTTCCTGATGTATCATCAGGTAACGGAGTTGTATTTCAAACTATGTCTTCATGAGTTCCAGCAAATTTCAGATCGTAAGAATTTAGATGCAACTTTCTTTGTTGAGCATGTGCAACGAATCAATCGTTATTTTGAAGCTTTGACGAAAAGCTTCGAGATCATGGTCGACGGAATGCAACGTGAACAATTCCTGAAATTCAGATTGGCTTTGGCGCCTGCTTCAGGATTCCAATCCGCACAATACCGAAAAATTGAAATTCATTCAACTGATTTCCTTCAGTTGGTTCACAAAGATCACCGTGCAAAATACACCGGGAAAGAACCAATCTCTGAACTTTTTGAGAACATTTACTGGAAAGAAGGAGCAACGGATATTGAAACGGGCAAAAAGACCCTGACACTAACTCAATTTGAGGACCGTTACAGAGAGGAATTCATTCAAATGGGTGAGAAATTGCGTAACGATAACTTGTGGCAGTGTTATTTGCGTTTACCGGCAGAAGATCAGGAATTACCCGAGGTCATTCATGTTTTGAAACAGAATGATGTAAATGTCAATATTAACTGGCCTTTGGTGCATTACAAATCTGCTGTTCGTTACTTACAGAAAGACAAAGGTGATATTGCTGCAACCGGTGGTACAAACTGGCAGAAATACCTTCCTCCGCGTTTCCAAAAACGCATTTTTTACCCGCAATTGTGGTCTGAGACTGAAACAGCTGAGTGGGGAAAATCCTGGGTGGAAGCAGTATTGAATTAAGATTGGAATTTTCGAATTTTGGAATATTTGAACATAGCTACGTAGCTATCTTCCTATTTAGCTATTTCATCAAATTCCCTGTTTCTAACATTCTTCGTACTTTTGCACCATGCGCTTAGCTGTTCTCATACTTGTAACACTTTTTCTTGTTGCCGCAACGGTCCAAAAATCGAATCGACTTCCGAAAGACTTAAAAGAAATCTCGGGATGGGTTTTTGCAAATGACAGTACCCTGATCGCACACAACGATGGTGGCAACGATCCTAAGATCTTCGTGCTGAACCTGGATGGCAGCATTCGTCATAAAGTAAATGTTACCAATGCAGAAAATAGCGATTGGGAAGACATTGCCATAGATCATAAAGGTCATTTATACCTGGGAGATTTTGGAAACAACGGCAATACGCGCAAAGATTTAAAGATCCTGAAAGTAAACCTGAAAAAAGTCCTTGATAACCAGGATGTCGAAGCCAGATTTATCGAATTCGCTTATCCCGAACAAAAAGATTTTCCTCCGAAATTAGCCGAAAAATATTACGACTGTGAGGCGATGAGTTTTTACAACGATTCGTTGTATTTGTTCACCAAATGCCGTTCGGAACCTTTTGACGGGAAATGTTTTGTGTATACACTTTCAACCAAGCCGGGAATTCAAAAGGCTCAAAAAAAGTACTACATGGTCCTTGGAAAGCGCGACTGGTTCAGAGATGCTGCAACTTCCGCAGATATCCGGAATGACAAACTGTATCTCCTGACTTACAATCGTGTGATCATTCATACGTTTGATAATGGCCGGGCGAAATACGAATCTCATCAAACACTTCTTCCGATTACCCAAAAAGAAGCGATTGCCGTGCATCCGAACGGAAAAATCTACGTAGCGGATGAACGTCAAAAATTCGTGGGAGGTGGAAACATGTACATCATTAAACCAGCGTCTTCGCCGAAACTTCAGCGGAGGAGCACAGAAAGCAAAAAATGACCTTAAGCAATTTTGATGGCGTTATCTATGATATGGACGGGGTGCTCACAGACTCCGAGCCTTTGTGGAAAATTGCCATGGAAGATGTATTCAGAAGTGTTGGTTGCCCGCTTACCAAAGAAGATTTTCAACGCACTGTCGGATTGCGCATTGATGAAGTAACTGCCTATTGGTATCACGTTTCTCCATGGCAGGAGGCAAGTCCAAAAGATGTGGAACATGCCATCGTTCAGCGCATGATCGAATTATTGACCGAACGTGCAACTCCTTTACCCGGTGTTGTTGAATCCCTGGAATTCTTTGCTTCGAAAGGTTTGAAAATTGGTCTTGCTACCTCTTCCTACCAGGTTTTGATCGATTGTATTTTAGACACTTTACAAATCAGACATTTCTTTCAAACCGTCCATTCGGCGGAATACGAATTATTCGGGAAACCTCACCCGGCAGTATATTTGACGGCAGCAAAAAACCTGGGATTAGATCCAAGACGCTGTTTGGTCATTGAAGATTCGCTGAATGGGATCATATCAGGAAAAGCTGCCCGTATGACCGTGTTTTGTGTCCCTGAAAAGACGCATCATCCGGAACCGAAACTGATCCTGGCTGATGCACAATTCAATGATTTAATTGACCTTATCAATTCCTTTAAGTAACTTGTAGTATGATCGTAGCGATAGATGATAAATTAATTTCCACAGAGGTATTCGACCGCAAATTTGTATGTGACCTGAATGCCTGCAAAGGTGCTTGTTGTGTTGAAGGCGATGCCGGAGCACCACTTACTTTAGAGGAGGTGGACATCATGGAAGAAATCCTGGATGATGTGATTCCGTTTATGCGACCTGAAGGAATTGAAGCCGTTCAGGAATCAGGTGTTTTTTACATGGATCAATGGAATGAGCCTGCAACGACTTTGGTTGATGGAAAAGAATGCGCTTTTGTTTATTTCGATGAACAGGGAATTACCAAATGTGCAATCGAACAAGCTTATTTATCGGGGAAAACGACCTGGAAAAAGCCGATTTCCTGTCATTTGTACCCTATTCGTGTAAAGAAACTGAGCGAGGGAGTTGCGTTGAATTATGAGGAATGGGATATCTGTAAACCGGCATGTGCCTGTGGTGAAAAATTGGACGTTCCGGTGTACAAGTTTCTGCGCGAACCGCTTATTCGAGCGTTTGGTGAAGAATTCTATGCTGATCTGGAAGGAATTGATGAGGCATTAAGGAATGAGGAGAGGGAATGATCAGATAATTGATCTTCAATGTCCCATATCCTATTTGTAAACCTTTTAGTTAATTCGTTCACAGAATAAGGAACTTCTTCCCTTTTCAAGTTGCATGTCCCCTATATTGCGAATAGCTCACTGTAGCATTGATTTTCAGGATTAAATAATGCCTGAAAATCATTTCCAACTCTCACCCAGAATCCATTTCCGGACCATTTCCCTGTTCAAAATCCGGCCAACAACCCGGTAAGCCGATTTGGCAAACGGATTATCTCCATCCAGTTGCTCTGTTTGAACACCGATTTTCGGATCGTAATAGCTGGCATGAGTAAACGTTACTTCATCTCCTGTTTTGTAAACAAAGCCCACATGACTATCCAAACCAACTACATAAAATCCATCCGTGTTTTTGAGGAAATAATTTTTCATGTATTCCGGGGTTTGATTGCTGAAACGCGTTACTTCACTGGTCATCCGGGTGATGTAATATTCGGAAGCCTGCTGTGCCCACTTGACACGCGGAATTTTAAATCCGGCATCTGAAAGTACCGTCGTAATGAAATAACCACACGCTATTTTTCCCTGTCTCGGAGTACGTGTTGTTCCGTTAAAATCCCATTCGGTCCCGTACCACCGATCGAAAAAATCATGTGTGATCTTTTCCAGGAGATAAGATGCTGCCTCTTCTTCAATAGCAATTTGATCCGACTCATCTGCTTCCTGGTATTCCTTTTGAAAAGCTACCCGTTGTTTTTCTACTGATAAGATGAGGTCCGCGTATGGAGGCAGGTTCATCTTTCCTTTAACTTCCGCCTTGTTTTCAAGACAGCCGGGAAGTACAAAACAAAGAATAATAAGTGAGAAAAGTTTTAGCTGCATGATTTCAGTTTTAGGTTTAAATCCCAGGATGCTGCAAATGTTACAAAAAAGAAGGGGATTTCATTGTTTTTTCATTGAAAATCAACGAATTAAACACCACAGGTAAACCTTTTAGTTAACTGGTTCATAAAATTACTCTAATCGACTCATTTTCAACGAGTCTGGCCGTTCCTGTAAACCTATTTACTATCCCGATAACTATCGGGATGCTCACAAAGTCAGGCTCCGAACACTTTTCCCGGGACCTAATCAATTGCAATATGCGCAAAATTTCGAATCTTTGTTATGCTCGAACGGAACACTCTGGTCCAGCATATCCGAAATGGTTTGCTTTAAAATTTGCTCCAGGAATTCAGGAATATCCTCTTTTCGAATATCTTCCGGCAACTTCAAAAAATGCGGGCTTTCCTTAATCGACCGGAAAGAAAAAATACCGGCCTGATCGGTTAAAATACCTGTTTCCTTGTAGTAGAGGTAGCAATAGATTAACAATTGCAGTACGTGTTTCTGATTGGAACTCCCTTTGCGCCGGTTCGTTAAAATCGCCTCCTCGTAACTTTCCTGGCTGGCGGTTCTCTTCAGTTCCACTTTATCCTGACTTACACTTCCGGATTTGTAATCAATGATACGGTGCACCCCATCAAATTGATCTATCCGGTCACAAATTCCGGAAAGACGAACCTCAATTTGCTTTGTCGAATCTGAAACACTGATCGGGATTACCGTTTCCAACCTTCTTTCCAGGCCAAGAATAAATAAAGCTTTTTGAGGATTTTCCTTTAAAATAGTCCGGTCTCTGCGCAGTACGTTCTGCACCATTTCTTTTGCTACTTCGAAATTGATATGGTTTGTTCCGGTTTGCCAGGAATTCCGGTCTTCGGAAAAATGCAACTCGAAGCTTTTACTTACCAGCAGCGGAACGTCTTTTTCCATTCGGAGCAAGTCTTCCTCCGTTACTACTTTTCCTGAAATTTTCCTCCCGTTTTCATCGAACTGATCAATAAACGGTGCAAACAAATTCTCCAGTACATAGTGAATAATCGTTCCCAGGGTACTGCTCTCAATGTCTTCCTCTACTTTATTTTCCTCACCAAAACGCAGGACATAACGATAATAGAAATCCAACGGACATCCCATAAATTTGTCCAGCATTGAGAAACTGATTCCTCCGCTCAGAACTTCATAAATGCGATCAATGATCTCATCTGTTTTTTCAATGAGCGTAGTTCCGACTTTTTCCTTGTTTCCGGCTGTATAGAACGATTTTTGAACGTGAACATTCGGATTGATCTGTGCCAGTTCCAATTCGATCTGTTGAATGTACCTGCTTGGTTCACTTGATCCCACCGATTCCGAAGCACTCGAATAAGTAATCAGCATTTCTTCAGCATGATGCAGCAACCGGTAAAAATGGTGTGCAAACAACCCCTGTTTTTCACGCGGGGTCGGTAACCCGAAATACTTTCTCAAATCCATTGGAATAATGGTGTTGATAGCATTTTGAGGTGGCATGGCTCCTTCATTCAACCCGAAAACAAAAATACGCTTGAAATCCAATCCACGTGTTTCCAACAGCCCCATGATCTGCAAACCTTCGAGTGGATTCCCAAAGTAAGCAATCGTTTCGTTGCTCCAGTTCCCATTGAACAGGTTCCGGAAGGACGAAATACTCATCTGCGGGGATTGTGTAGTCATAATATTTTGCAAAACAATCGTTGCATGTGCAAACCTGCGAACAATTGCGCGTTCCAATTCATTCTTTTCTTCCAGCCACAGATCCAGTTTTTCATTCAATTGCTGAATCACCTGGATTCCCTTTAACCAATCGTTTTTCCAGGGTTCAAAGATCAGCTTATTCAATTCCGACAATCGCTCACTCAGATCCAGTTTTTTACGGTCCAAAAAATGCCAGTTGTGATTGATAATCCGGGATTCGATTTCCTGGATTTCCTTTTTTTCTTCTGCCGAAAGCACTCCCAAAATAAAGGGATGATGCGCAAATTGAATAAAATCGCGGTAATAAATGCTCGAGTTTCCCCTTCTCAAAAAAGATTCCTGCAAGCGGAAAATCAGGTCTACCCAAGACCGTAAAGAAGTTTGTCTCAAAGGCAAACCCACGGTAATATTTGCCTGACCGATTTCTGCCGGAAGGTGTTTCAGGATAGAACTCAATAAACTTTCATCGGCCAAAAGGACCAGGGTTTCATTCAACTGGGTGGAATTCAGTTTTTTCAATTCGCTTCCTACTACCTGGGCTTGAGAAGTAAATTGTGGGCATTCCACCACACGAATGTGCATTTCTTTTGTGCTCAGATGATTCTCAATAAACGGCAATGTTTTCAACTCCAATCTTTTGCATAGATCACGCTGAAATTGCCCGGCCTCGTGAATTCCGTCGTTGAAATAAAATGCGTCCGAATCCATCAGAATGGAAGCTCTTCCCATTATGGAGAGCTGTTTCATAATGGAGATTTCCGATTCTGAAAGGGCATTGAATCCTGCAAATACAAATTGGGCATCTTTGTCGTTTGCGAAAGCCAGATCGATGTTATTCGCCAGGTAGCGGTAAGCCTTTCCCTTGGTAGTCACTGATTTTGATTTCAGCCGCTCTTCCAGTGCAAAATAATAAGGTTTCAATTTATCCCAGAAAGCCATGAACTGGATCTGGCCTTTTGACAGCTCTTCCGAATTAAAAGACCAATTCTCGATTTCACGAATATCCCGTAAGTTCTTAAAAAGTTGGTCGGCCGGTACCAGGTAACGGTCTATTTCATCAAAATCACTTAAGAGGATTTGTCCCCAGGCCATAAAAGAATCGAAGGAGTCCACATTGATTTCAACCGGATCTTTCCTGAACAACTCATACAATTCAAATAGCAAACTGGTTTTATCCAATACCGGAATGGGGTTGATATCCTGGATCCACCGATCGATTGTAATAATTTTCGGCGACAAGATCGGCTTCTGATAAAATTCATAGAATGCACGCTGTAAATAGGCAATCATCCGTTCGGATGGAACAACGATGCATGCGGTCTGAAAATTCAGCCCATGCTCGTCCATATGACTCACGATCCTATTTACAAATGTTTCCATATTCATTCCACCAATCCGGCGGTTTAAGGCCTAGTTCCTGTAAAACGTAAATTCGAGATCATCCAGCAAAACCACGTTCTTATTAGCATTATGGATGTAGAAGCTCAATTTCTCATCCGCAGAAGTTCTCTTTGGGAGGAAAATGATAAATTCCTTTTCTGCCCATTCATTCGCCGGGAATAAAGGGTTCAATTCTATTGTTTGATAATAGGAAAGATCATTTTCTTTCGAATAAGCAACAATGAGCGAAATTGGATTTTCATTCTTCCGAAGGAATTTTCCTTTTACTTTCAATATCCTTCCTTTCGTATCCGGACCTACGTTTTTTGTAAAATCCTGTGCGAAACCATACACTTCGTTCTCATCAACGAGACCTACCTGATTTGCATCGTTTCCGGGATCTTTTTCATATTGAATTCCAGGCTGATCCCCGTTTTTCGTTTCAAAATTTACCCGGATTGTTTTGTATGCTTTCTTCACGCCCATAAATTTCATCATGGATTGCGGAATCGTATCGGTCTTTCGTTTACACAGGATAAGGTTTTCGTTCGAAGCAATTGTTTCTACTTTTTCAAGGATGTGCGGATAAATCGCGTACACCTCATCCACAAAATAAGGCTTCTGGAACACTACATAGTCCCATTTCCAACTCAATCCTCTGTCAATGTCATCAGGAGCATGTCCAACAACTGCCAAACCAACCCGGTTCATCCGGATAAAAGGAATGTTCGGTCCATAAGCATGGATCACCAGAATCGTATCTTCACGCCCGACTCCTGATTTAGTCAGGAACTCATCCGATCCTGCAAAGTTCATTACCGTTCCCGTAAAATGATCGTTGGCAACAAAAACCCTGCGTTGTTTCTGGAAATCGGATGTTTCTTTGAAAGTCAGTATTCCGAAGTAGATCACGAACAAGGCCATGACAGTTTCCCCGAAATACCACTGCGGTTTTGGCAGGACAGCTAAACACAACGCCACGAATAATACAATCGGTAAGTAGAACGTATCCAGGAAATAATAGTCGTGTGAATAGAACTGCTTGGCCATCGCGACCCAGAATAAACATACGCCGATAAACCAAAACAAACTGATGATCCACCAACCTGAAAATGACCGGTATGTATTTCGCTCCTTTATCAGGAATGCGATTAAAACCAAAACAATCAGCAAGAAAAGCAGGAAATAATGCTTCATCGAAAAATAAGCCAGTACCATCACTTCCCACATGTGTTCGAGGATGATCTTCATTTCTTCCATGTTGTCAGCAGGTAATAACTCACTCAGGAAATCCGATCCGTATTGTGCCCGGATAGTGCTATTGTAATATTGTGCCGCAAAAATGACCAGGAAGGAGATTCCAACTGCCAAAACATTTGGCCAGAACCTTGACTTCTTTTGAAAAATGCGGATCAATTCAAAACCCAGAACTGCTAAAAAAGGAATGACAAAAGTGAAACGGGCAAGCGCTGCGAAGGTGAAAAAGAACACCGCCCACCGGAACCATTTTTTCTTATTCCCCTCAAAATAAAGTGCATAACAATAAAGTGCCAGAATAGTGGTTGCAATGCTTGGAATCGTTGGCAGAAATCCGCCCTGGTAAAAAGTATAGATCGGTGATGTCATCGCAAAAAGCACGACCAAAGCAGCTTTTACTTTGGAGCCGCAAATTTTCTCCGACAGCAAGTACAGGAAGAAAAGACCAACGATACTGTAAATCAGAATGTATGCGTGAAATACCCAGGGTTCATTCGTTCCGAAAGCTTTCATGAAAACAGCAGGAACATAATCGTGAATTGGAAATTCTACTGCGGTTATCGTTGAATAACTCGGATCCGACCAATTCTTGGGAAACTGGTGATTGAGAATATAGTTCTGGGGTTTGAAAAAGTTCAGGTCATTTCGCACAAAACCATTTGCCAATGCCAAACGGTCATTCTGTGCCCATGTATGTGTATACGCAGGAACTTCGTTCAGATGCTTGAATTGAAAGATCACCGTAACCAATGTGATCAATAAAAACGCAATGCTATTTGTTATTCTCTTTTTTTTCAAGACTTCCAAATTACTTAGAAAAATCAACCCGTACAAATATCAAACTATTCTTGAGATAACTAGTTAAAAGCAGGTATTCTTAATCGGAAATTTCTGAATTTTAGCTACCTTCACAAGATGCAAAGTTCCCGTGAAATGGATGACCCTGAAAGCGACGATTTATTCGTTTTTCGCAACACTCCTTTTCATGAACTGAATTATGGCACACTTCTGAAATTCGCAGAAGCTTCAGCAATCCAGGTTCTGAATTATAGCGGCAATTCTGTCCATGCAGTTGAGCTCTCGGTCGACAAAGGGATCTTTTTGTGCAATTACGGATTCCGGGCTGAGCATGAAGTGATCCTTGCCCAGGAGAATCAAAACGTTATCCTTGCCTGCAGTTGCGGCGGAAAGGGTAAAAAATTGTGTGATCACCAGGCAATTGTACTTTACCGCGTCATGGAACACACCGATTTCCGGATTTTCTTTGATGAATCTTCCCGAAGAAAACGCATTGCTGAAGTGGCACTTTCCTACGGCATTTCGAACGAAGAAAAATGGACTGAGCTGTTTCAGATTTCATATGAAAACAAACAGGTAAAGGTTAGCTCTAAAAACCCCGAACTGATCCGGTTAACCCCGGATAAAATCGATGAGTTGCACCGGAAGCTTGCACCTGTTCCTTTCTCACCCGAAAAACTGCATCATCCTTTACCGAAACGGTACATCGCATTCCGTGCGTATGAAAACGAAAACCATTTCGAATTTGAAATCAATGAAAGCGGGTTAACTCAAAATGGGAAAATTAAAGCTCCTATTCGCTCATTGAATGCCCTGGAATTGGCTTTACAGGAAACTTCACCTGACATGATCCAGGCCTATACCGCGCTGGGGATGTTGGGAACCAAACATCATCTGTACCGAAACCTGGCCAATGATGAAGAAACCTTCCTGAAAGTGGTGAAATCGATTGGGATCGCTAAACCTCTTTTTGAGGAGTTGGAAGTGATCGAAGTTTGGAATACCAAACCCCCGAAAGAAACGGACTTTGTACTCCGTATTCACGATAAACCGATGCTTTTGCATTTGGATGTGATCCAAAACCAGGAGTTTTATGAAATAACCGGATTTATTACCTGTGACAATCACAAAATTGCATTCGACCAGGTGAAAATGAAGAGCGAATTGTTCATTCGTCGCGGACAGGATCTTTACCTGATCAAGAACTGGAATCACTTGAGAACACTCAGTTATTTCAGAAAGAACCACAACAAATTAATCATCCATCAATCGCAATTTGATGACTTCCAGGCTAGTTTCCTGGTGCCGCTTGAAAATGTCATCAGCATCAATTATTCTTATGTCAAAAAGGCAACTCGGGCGATCATCAAACAAACGCAATTGGCAACTGTTCGGGCAAAACGCATTTACCTTACTGATAGCGAACATTACATTCACATCACTCCGATCATTGAATATGGAAATGTGGAAATTCCAATCCTGTCCAAACGCAAGTTATTGACCATTGATCAAACCGGAAATTCGTTTGAAATTCCACGGGATGAAAACCTGGAAGTGAGTTTTTTGGGTCAGATTATTCGTTTGCATAAGGATTTCGAATACCAGCTTGGCGGCGACTTTCTCTACCTTCACAAAAGCCAGTTTTTAGAAAACGATTGGTTTTTGAATGCCTTTGAATCCTGGAGTGAGGCCGAATTGGAAATTCACGGTTTCCAGGAATTGACCAAACTGAAATTGCTGCCGAAAAGCATGAAAGTTTCCGTGCAGATCATCAGTGGAATAGATTGGTTTGAAACAAAAGCACATATTAAAGTTGGCGATAACCGTGTTCGTTTGAAAGAAATCCAACGCAGCATTATCCAGAAATCACGTTATGTGAAATTGGGCGACGGACAACTCGCCTTGCTTCCGCAACAATGGCTGGAACGCTTTTCCGCCTTTTTCCAGGAAGGTGAGTTGGTTGAGGATGTCATTCGAATTCCAAAAACATCCTACCAGTTCATCGACGAATGGTTCGAAGCAGAAGAAATCGACAGCACAGTCCGGACCCAAATAACAGATCTGAAGGAAAAGATTACGCACTTTGAACGCATTCCTGAAATTGAACTACCTGCAGAATTCCGAACAGAATTGAGACACTATCAACGGGAAGGATACCATTGGCTGCACTTTTTGAACGATTTCGGTTTTGGAGGAATTCTTGCCGATGACATGGGACTTGGAAAAACCATCCAGGTCTTGGCCTATCTTTCTAAAAAGGTTGAAGCCAAAAAAGGAGTTCATTTAATTGTAGTTCCGACCTCTTTGGTTTTCAATTGGAAAGATGAAATCGCAAAATTTACCCCACATTTGCGGGTTTTAGACCTTCATGGAACCAAGCGAATCAAATCTGTTCATCACTTTGAGGAATACGATATTTTGCTGAGTACTTATGGAACGTTGCTTTCGGACATTCGTCATTTGAACGGTTTTGTATTTGATACAATCATATTGGACGAAGGTCAGGCCATAAAAAATCCGGATTCCAAACGTTATAAAACTGTTCGCTTGTTACAATCCAAACAGCGTTTTGTGCTTACCGGAACTCCGATCGAAAACAATACCCTGGATATTTATTCCATTCTTTCTTTCTGTAATCCCGGAATGTTCGGTTCATTGAAGCAATTCAAAGATCATTTTGCGCTTCCAATTGACAAGTTCCAGGACAGTCAACGGGCAAAAGAACTGCAAAAACGGATTCATCCTTTCCTGTTGAGACGTACCAAAAAACAAGTTGCAACGGAGCTTCCCGAAAAAACGGAAATGGTGGTCTACTGTGAAATGGACCATGAGCAGAAACGCGTTTACGATGTTTACAAAACAGAATTGAAAGAATACCTGATGAGTGAACCCGACTTTTTAGACGGACAACACAGCATGCATGTATTGGCGGGATTGACCAGGTTGCGGCAAATTTGTAACTCTCCGGCTTTGATCAATGAAAATGGAGTTTCCTATGGTGATCAGTCGGCCAAGATCCGGGAATTATTGGAACAAATCGAAGACAGAAAAAAACACCATAAAATCCTCGTATTCTCACAATTTGTAGGAATGCTTGAATTGATCAAAAAGGCATTGGAAGAACGAAAAATTCCGTATTCCCTTCTGACAGGTCAGACCAGGAAGCGCAAAGAAGTTGTCACTGCTTTCCAGGAAGATGAGAACATCCGTGTTTTCCTGATCAGTTTGAAAGCCGGTGGAATGGGATTGAATTTAACACAAGCCGATTACGTTTACCTTATGGACCCATGGTGGAATCCGGCAGTAGAGAACCAGGCAATCGATCGCGCTTATCGGATCGGACAGGATAAGAAAGTGGTTGCAGTACGCTTTATTACTCCGGATACGATCGAGGAGAAAATACTGGAATTGCAAAAACGCAAGCAGGAATTGGTTGGAGATTTGGTTCATACGGATGTGAGTACACTGAAGCAGTTGAGCCGGAAGGAGTTGGTGGATTTGTTGTGATTCCCAAGTTGTAAACCTTTTAGTTAACTTGTTTACTCTTTGATATCGATTGGTCCTTTCTTTGTAAACCATTTAGTTAACTCGTTTATCATTTGCAATTTGTTGATAAACAACCGATTAACCCTTAATTGTAAACCTTTTAACTAACTCGTTTACAGATTTATAATTAATTGAATGACCACTAACCATCTAACACTGGTTCGCAACCCTTTTAACTATCCCGACAATATCGGGGTACTCACAAAAATTCCTGGATTTCAATTCCCTTTATTCTTTCCAAATCCCAATATGTTAAATCCCAATCCAACTGACCTGTCTTAAGCCTTTTGTTTGTAATTTTGTCACATGAAAAAACGCTTGTTTTTACTTGCAATTACACTAATTGTTGTTGATTTTGCCTTCGGACAAGGTTGTTCGCAATGTAAACTATTGGCGCAGCAGGGAAGTGAGTTGAATGAAAATTCGTTTGGTTCTTCGATCAATACCGGAATTTTGTTCCTGATTGCAATACCTTATTTAATTCTGATGTTTTTCTTCCGTAAGCAAATTGCACGATTGTTCAAACGTAAATAAGGCTTAGCGGTAAAAATTCATTTCATCGATGTACTTGCGAACAGGATCCGTCAGCAGGTAACGAACATCTTTTCCATCTTTAATGGCATGTCGTACGAAACTCGATGAAACTTTCATCACCGGTGCATCCTCACACATGATGATATTCGGATGATTCTTAAATCCATTTTCCGGATGATGGCCAATTTCCTGAACTTCCTCTTCCTCCTGGATCGTCAATACCCTCGGATAGACATAAAATTTGTAATTCGCCAGAAGATGTTCGTGGTTATACCACTTGTGGAAAGTTCTCAGGTTGTCTTCTCCCATAATCAGGGAAAATTCGTGTTTCGGATATTTCTCTTTCAGGTAAGCTAAGGTAGTCGCCGTGTAATTCGGTTGCGGCAATTTAAATTCAATATCCGATGCCTTCAAATTAATGTTGTCCTGGATTGCTTCATTGACAATTGCCAAACGATGATAATCCGGTAACAAAGACGATTTGAGTTTCAATGGATTTTGTGGAGTAACGACCAACCAAACCTGGTCAATATCCGTGAATTCCGCCATGAAATTCGCAATAACCAAATGGCCGACATGAATGGGATTGAACGTTCCGAAATACAAACCTACTCTCATGATTCCGAAATAAATTTGTCAACGATCTCTTTTGCTTCTTTGCAAGCTCTTTTCAAATCATCATTTAAAAGAATGTAATCGAACTCCGGGGCACGATCCAATTCGATCTGTGCTTTTGCCAAACGCATGGAAATCTTTTCTTCCGTTTCCGTACTTCTGAAACGTAAGCGACTTTCCAATGCTTCAAAAGAAGGAGGCTGTACAAAAATCGCAAGGGCATTGTCACCCATGATCTTTTTCAGGTTCAATCCTCCAACCACATCTACATCAAAAATAACGGTTTTCCCTTCTCCCCAGATCCGTTCCAACTCTGAAGCCAGAGTCCCATAAAAATTATCCGTGTATACCTCTTCCCATTCGATGAACTCACCGCCATCAATTCTTTGTTTAAATCCTTCGATTCCCAAAAAATAATAGTGCTTTCCGTGTTCTTCCTCTCCGCGCGGATCACGACTACAAGCTGAAATAGAGAAAGACAGTTCCGGAAGTTCTCCTAACAAGTATTGAACAATGGTGGTTTTTCCCGCACCTGAAGGAGCTGAAAAGATCACACATTTACCGCCACTCGAATCAAATGCCATTTTTACAGGGTATTTAAAACTTGTTCTTTGATCTTCTCCAGATGATCTTTCATTTCAACCACCAATTTCTGCATTTCCACGTGGTAGGATTTGCTTCCAAGTGTATTGATCTCACGGCCGATTTCCTGTGTGATGAAACCTAATTTCTTCCCACATAACGGAATGTTCATGGTTTCCAGGAAGTAGTTCAGGTGATTGGAAAGACGCATTTTTTCTTCCGACACGTCCATCTTTTCAATGTAGAAAATGATTTCCTGCTCCAAACGGTTCAGATCGATCGAGATATTCGTAATTTTCTCCAATCCGGTCTTCATACGCTCACGAACTGCTTCGATGCGCGCCGTTTCATACTTCGGAACTTCAGCCAGTAATTCATCAATGCGCTGAATATTCCCTTCGAAGTCTTTGCGCAACTGATCGCCTTCCTGCTTACGGAATTCGTTCAAATGCTGACAAGCTTCTCTTACCAAACTTTGTACGAAAGTGGATTCTTCATCAGAAAGGGCTTCCTTCTCGTTGGAGTAAATCTCCGGCATTCTGAGGACCATGGATAAAATGTCATCCGCTGGCTCACCCAATAACTCGGCTGTTTCCTTGATGTCTTTGTAATAAGCCTGTGCCAAATCACGATTGATCGCGTAATTCTTCGTTTCACCTGAATTCTCCAAAGAAATGGACAATTCCACTTTACCCCTGTCTAATAATTCGGCAACAATCGAACGATTTTCCAATTCAATCTCACGATACAATGGAATTGCACGCATATTCAGATCTAAGCTTTTACTGTTTAAGGAACGGATTTCCACAACAATTTTCTTCCCCTGGAAGGAACCACTTGCTTTTCCGTAGCCGGTCATTGATAATACCATATGCTTCAGTTTGGGCAAAAGTAAGGAAATATTGTCGAGAAGGTACTAATTTAACCACAAGAAGCTGCGAAGCATCTGAAGACGAAGGCTCCTTCAATGAAGGAATCGCCTGAGGTAGTCATATAGAAACACAGAGAGGACATCTTAACCAGATTATCTCTCAGGCAGATGGTGATTGAAATAATGGTTTTTTAACTCTAGTGAGTTACCCCATATAGATAACAAAAACATCACACTATGTGACCTCTGCTCCTATGTGGTTCCTTATTTCCAATACAAGTCCCATCCGCCATAGCGGACAGGACTCATTGGAAACGATATGCAGTTAGTCCTGGTCTACCACCACCGGAGCGCCGGTAGCACCAAGAGCTTCTTTGATTTTTGCTTCTAATTCGTCCATTAATTCCGGATTATCGGCAATCATATTTTTTACGGAATCCCTTCCCTGTCCCAAACGTGTTTCACCGTAAGAGAACCAGGAACCGCTTTTCTTCAGGATGTTCAATTCTACTCCCAAGTCGATCACTTCACCTACTTTGGAAATTCCTTCTCCGTACATGATATCGAACTCAGCTTTACGGAACGGAGGAGCTACTTTGTTCTTCACCACTTTTACTTTCACGCGGTTACCAATTACGTCTTCTCCTTCTTTGATCTGACTTGCTCTGCGGATATCAATACGCATCGATGCATAGAACTTCAAGGCATTTCCTCCTGTTGTTGTTTCAGGGTTACCGAACATCACACCGATCTTATCGCGCAACTGGTTGATGAAAATACAACAGCATTTTGCTTTGTTGATCGAACCTGTCAGCTTACGAAGTGCTTTGGACATCAAACGAGCCTGTAATCCCATTTGAGAATCACCCATTTCCCCTTCGATCTCTGCTTTTGGCGTCAATGCTGCAACCGAGTCAATTACTAATAGGTCCACTGCTCCGGAACGGATCAAACTATCCGCAATTTCCAATGCCTGTTCACCATTATCCGGTTGAGAGATTAATAAGTTGTCAATGTCTACACCCAATTTTTGAGCGTAAAACTGGTCAAACGCATGCTCTGCATCCACAATCGCAGCAATTCCACCTTGTCTTTGCACTTCTGCAATTGCATGAATTGCCAGGGTTGTTTTTCCTGATGATTCAGGACCGTAAATTTCAACGATTCGTCCTTTTGGGTAACCGTTTACTCCAAGGGCCAAGTCCAGGGTAATTGAACCGGAAGGAATCACTTCCACCTCTTCAATTGCATTGTCTCCCAATTTCATTACAGATCCTTTTCCGAAAGTCTTGTCTAACTTTTCCATTGTTAGCTGAAGTGCTTTCAATTTTTCCGGGTTGATTTCTTTAACTGCCATATCGCTTAATTTTAAATCGTTTTGTTATCGTTTCTGCAAATGTATGACCAGTAGGTCGTAAACTACTTACGATGTTCGGATCATTCTAAATTTAAGATCTCCTCACCGTGAATTTTTGTTTTTGGTTTCTCTATTATATGTGTAATAATCCCCTTTTCATTTACGATAAACGTGGTCCGGTGGATTCCATCGTATTCACGCCCCATAAATTTTTTCAAGCCCCAAACTTTAAATGCATCGATCATTTTCCGTTCGGTATCTGCGACCAATGGAAAAGGTAAGCTAAACTTTTCAATAAACCGCGTGTGTGCTTTTTCCGTATCCATACTTACTCCCAAAATGGAATACCCCGCTTTTTTTAACTTCCCGTACGAGTCCCTTAAACTGCATGCCTGGTTCGTACAAGCCGGTGTATTGTCTTTCGGATAGAAATAGATCACTAATTTTTTATTGGTAAAATCGCGATTCGTAATTTCTTTTCCATTTTGATCTTTTCCCTGAAAATCAGGCATTCGATCACCTACTTTTAATCCTGTCATCAATGTTGATTATTTAAACATATATCTGACGAATATGTAATCAAAAGTACAACTTATTTTCAAACTGACAAGTTTGCGCTGTATTTTTTGCTTAATTTTTCGTCATTTTGTTCGTTCCTGAAAATTCAATTCTTCTGATTTCCTTTCCTATTCAGGGAAATAGACGCTTTGACCTGTTTCCTGTTCCAACAGGAATTTACCGCGAATGACTTCCTGAACGGTTCGTTTTTCGATCTTACACTCCAGCCATGAGATAATATCCAGGTATAGGAATGGCCGTTTTTCGTAAGGAAGTTTGGATAATTTCACCAGTTTTCCATGAAGAATGCGGAACGCACGCATTAGCGAGCGATCATCTGCGAAAGGGAGCTGGCGCAGGAAGTTCAGAATTTCCTGCTGTACTCCGTGCAAATCCCCCATGTTGCGAAGGAAACGGTAAACCGATTTGATCTGGTAATCCAATAAATGGTCGTCTGTGCCCAATTCAAAATGTGCGATCAGGTTCAGGATCCGTGCAAAAGCCTGAATATCTTCCCGAAGGGAAACGTCCTTCAATTGAATGATCCGGTTCAAATATTTGATCGCCATTTTGTTATCCCCGTTACCGAAGTACAAACAAGCTACTTTATAATACAGGATCATAATGCGGTGGTTGTCCAGACGGTCTTCGTGATCGGAAATAAATTGCTCCACTTTCGGAACGATCTCAAGTCCTTCTGAAAAAGTCCCGCACAGATAATAATAATTGATCTTCGCAGTAAGCCAATACATCCGGTGAAGTAAAGCGATATTCTCATTCTCACGGTCTCCCAGGTCCGCACTTTCCAGTTTTTCAATGGATTCGAGCAAGCGTTTGTGATTTCTCAAATTGAACAGCGCATTCTGCAAATTGTATAAGCCTTTCAGGTACATTTCGCGGTAATGGTCCTTTACATGTTCATGATCTTCGAATAATTTCACCCACAAACTGGCGTATTTGAAGCACATTAAGAATTCCTGGGTGATGTAATGGTACCACACATAGGCATTGTACAAGTGCATTTTTTCTTCGAAACTGAGTTCTGAAATCTGGTACTCGGGCAAACGCTTGGCAAAGAATTCCTTGACGAAACGGTAGTCTTTTTCATCCCGCACAAATCCCACTTTCACATTCAGGGCATAGAGTTGCAAGGATAAATTTGAAAACTGGATGCTTCCTTGTACATGTTTACTCAAGGCCCTGCTTTCAGCTGTCAGTTCATCTGCACGGGAAGATACGCTGCGTGTGATGTGCTGCGATTCGATGAATTTCTCAAAATCCAGGATTTCCAGGTGCAAAATCGTTGATTGGATCTTTAGTGCATGTTGTTTCGCTTTCTCCAATAATTTCAATGCCTGGTTGTAAAAGCCTTTTTCATACAGGATCAGGGCATGGTCCATTGATTCCCGGATTTCAATGGTAGGCAAATGCGCCGCGTGTTGAAGCCTCAAACTGGTTAGCAGCTGCTTATATAAATGTGCTTTGATATTCGAAAGCTGGCTCTTTTTTATTCCGCTGATCTTGGAGATGGCCAATTCGTCAGAATAATTCTCTGTTTTATCAATAAAATCAAACAACTGCAAATACTTTATTTCTTCCTGGGAAGAAGAATTCCGGTTCGCATAAAGCTTAAAACTTCGTTTTTCTGCCTTTGATAAGGAAGAAATTAAACGAACTAAACTATCTGTTGATCCTGTGGACATTGTAATTTTTTGCTTAAAATAATGTTCGTAACATTTTGATTTACAGGTAATTAAATATAATTGATTGAAGCTTGGTTATCGTAAATCTTAAAAAGATTGATTTCGGATAATCAAGCTTGTGTTTCATCTTTGTTTTGTTCGAATGATTTTCATAGTCATTCACATTAAAAAGTACTCTTTTGAGTAACAGGAGTAGGGGTGCTCTTGTTTTTTCGATTAATAGCAAAATCCTTTGTCTATTGGCAAAGGATTTTTTATTTTCCAAAAATACGTTGAATTGTTGAATTAAGATTTCCGTGAAGAAAAGAAAATCCTTCGGAATGAATTTTCTCATTGGAGACTTTGTTCCCATAAAGCAGCATCATGGCCATTTTCCCGAACAGGACCCGAACAATAAATGCCGGAACCGCAGGCAACAGTCTTTTATTCAGTGTCTTGGCAATGAGTTTTGTGAGTTCTTTATTGGTGGTATTTCCGGCTGAAGCATGATAAGCTCCCTCCAGTTTGTGTGTAATAATGTATTCGAAAATACGGGATAGATCCTCGCTGTAAATCCAGGGAATGGCTTGTTCTCCCGAGGAAAGAACCGCTCCGAATCCTTTTTTTATCGGCTTGGCCAACTTCTCCAAAGCACCACCGGTTTCACTCAATACCACCGCAATCCGGATTTTTGAAACCGTACAGATCTGTAAAAATTGATCTGCTGCATTTTCCCATTTGCGGGTTATGTCTGAAATGATATCGTTCCCGAACGGATCGGATTCTTTGTAAATCTTTTCCGGATGCTCGAATCCGTAAGCCACAGCACCTGAAGCTGAAATATATTGTTTAAGGTTTGATGAATTCTTAAACGATTCAAACAAAAAGTTGGTTGGTTCAATTCGGGATGAGTACAACTCATTGATCCGGGATTTTGTCCATCTTTTTGCTGCCAGTTCTGCCCCGCACAAGTTGATGAGGATATTTGTACCGGCAATCGCTGAATGATCTATTTTACCCGATTCCGGATCCCAATTCAGGACAAAATGTGCTGCATCGGATGGTTTGCGCGAAAGGATCCAAACCTCATGTCCGGCTTTTCTCAAATGATTTGCCAATGCTGTTCCAATAAGCCCTGAACCTCCTGCAATAACGATCTTTTCCATATACTGAATTGTTTTCAGGGTCTAATTTAAGCGAAAAAAAAGGTGCCATTTGTTATAAACCTGTTACTTTTACATGACCTGTCATTTTGAATGAAACAAACGTTATGAAAAAGTATATTTTCCCTTTATTGCTTGTCGGATTGGTATCCTGTGGCTCGGATAACTCCGCTGAAAAAAAAACTGAAGAGAAGAAAACCATTGTAAAGCACTTCAAAAATGAAGCTGAAATGGACCAACAGGTATTGGAACTGAAAAAAATAACGGAATCTTCGGGCCTAACAGCGAATTCATTGCATTACGAAAAAGGTGACGGAGAAATGATCGAAGTGATTGGGCATCTGGATACTGCGAATGTAATTCAGATCATTGAAGAACAATTTTCAGAAGGAAATGGGAAAACAAACGGTACGCGTTACTATTTCTTAAATAACGGAAAACCTTTTGTAACACAGGAATTGATCGACCAGGTCAGTGGTGAGAACGAAGCGGTTTTTATCGATCGCATTTCCTATTACGACGAAAAGGGAAAAATCATCAAAACTAAAGAGCGCAGTGCTTCTTTCCAGGACGACATCAATGGGATGAAATATAAACCTGCACCCCTTCACCCGATCAGTTCGAACCGGGCAATGGATGCTTTGAATTCCAAAAAAGAATTTGCAACTACTTTCCAGGGATTTGTAAACCAGGACATGTTCAGTTACATCATTTTGGGAGCAGATGACCCGAATGGATTTACTACGGCTTTAAGATTGGATTACAAAGATCAATTGATCAATATTCTGGCGAGTGACCCTGAAAAATACCTGGGTGCCAACGTGAAGGTAAACTTTGAAGTTCACAACGACAGAGGATTTGAATTCCAGGTTTACGCCGGCGGGAAATTCGTTGATTAATATTCAAAATTCCATAAAACAGTAGGGGCGCGATTAATCGCGCCCCTACTGTTTTATATTAGATACGATTTATTTGATTTTTCCCAATTCCGCTTTCAGGTAATCGATGATCTCAATTTCGATCGGATCTCCGTGTTTCAGATCGGATAAATAAAGTGAAATCCAGTCGATCAAATGGATCAGGTAAATGCTTTTTTCAACCTGGGTAGATCCTTTCGCTGAAATAATTTCTACTTTATCTGTTTTTGATCTAGTACGTTCAATTGAAATGTCAAAACGTTTCTGATTGCGCATTGACAAGTCACCTGTTTGGATAAACAAGCACGCATAACGGTTGTCTCCTCCACCCCATCCTACAAGTTCGTTGTGGTTCATTTCAGGAATGACATGCTGCCAGCACAATTCTTTGGAGTTCTCATTGAATTGCTGTTTTGCACGAATCGTGATTCCTTCGTATCCTGCACCTGCGTACACGGCAATCGTTCGTTTCTGAAGTTCGTGTGCTACACGCATTGCTTCAGATTTGATCTGGGTGAGGTTGGAATCGATCAGGTTTTGACCGTTCGAAATTTCATCCAAAATCGTAGGCTGTGCGTATCCCAATTGAAGGAAAATATTACTCAACTGCACCAGGGAAAAAGCCAGGGCCGTCCGTGGCGGATTTCCTCCCGGAACCACTACGTATTGGTAATTATTCGATTCGCAAAACTCAGCCAGTGCTCCACCCGAACAGATCCCGATGATCACAGCACCTTTCGATTTCGCATCCTCCAAAGCAAATAAGGTCTCTTCTGTGTTCCCGGAATAAGATGATCCGATTACCAGACTGTGCTTGTTTACAAAAGCCGGTAACGTATAATCCTGAACAGACAGAACAGGAACCGAACAAGTTTTTTCAACCCATTGAGCCACAATTCTTCCACCAATTCCGGATCCTCCCATACCGCAAATAACAATATTTCGGATCTCCCGGGTTGGTTTAGTAAAAGTTGCCCCAGCAGCGATTTTCAATGCTTCACTGATGTTGGACGAAAATTCCTGAATGAGTTTTTCCATAATTCTCTTTGAAGTTTGTAAATATAGTAAGGCTTTTTCTAACTGAAGAAATTTTAAAAGTCTTCACTCGGAATAAATTAATGTACTTTTACCGAAAAAAAGGAAAATGAAGCCCAGACATGCATCGGAAACCTTAGCTATTACTACAAAAGTCGTTCTGCCGAATGACACCAATACCTTAGGAAATTTATTTGGAGGGCAATTATTGGCCTGGATGGACGAAATAGCGAGTGTATCTGCACACAGGCATTCACGACGGGTTGTTGTGACAGCAAATGTGAACAACGTGAGTTTCAATTCCCCGATCAATCATGCATCGATTGTGACATTGGAAGCAAAAGTTTCCCGCGCATTCAATTCTTCTATGGAGATTTTCGTTGACGTGTTTGTTGAGGACAACATTACCGGAAAACGAAGCAAGTCGAATGAGGCAATTTATACCTTCGTGGCAGTTGATCAGCACGGTGGCCCGATCCAGGTCCCTGAACTGATCCCGGAAACGGAAGAAGAGATCGAACGGTTTGAAGGTGCTCTGAGAAGAAAACAACTGGCATTGATCCTGGCAAAGAAAATGAGCCCGAAAGACGCAACCGAACTGCGGAGATTGTTTATGGAATAAACATATTTATGTCATGTCGAGTTTCCGCATTTGTTCTTGATACCCATCCGCTAAGGCGGACGGACTCGAACTGACACGCGGAAGTATCGAGACAGACATTAAATTATTTCATCAAATCTGATTGAATCTTTTCCGCATCCTGCAGATGCATACACTTAAAATGTTTTTTCGGACATTCCTTATACCCGATTTTCGAACATGGCCGGCAACTCAATCCTTCCACTTCATGAATCGTATAAAGCGATTTATTCTGTGGTGCATAGGTATACATTCCAAAATCAGGTACTGTATTTCCCCACACACTCACGATCGGTGTTTCAAAACAACTGGCAATATGCATCAAACCGGTATCTCCGGTGAGCAATTTCGCGCATTGCTTCGTCATAAAGGCAGATTGTCTCAGTGTCAGTTTTCCGCAAAGGTCCAGTACCCGTTGATTGGGAAGTTGTTGGATCAATTCTGCTGCCCGTTCCGAATCCATCGGTCCGCCCAGTAAAACTACCGGCATTTGAACCCCTTCCAGTATCTTAGCCATTAGTGGGACAGGCATCTGCTTGGTAGCATATTGCGCACCCATTGCCACGGCTATGAATTGTTTCGAAGTAAGTGCAATTGATTCGAGTGAAACGATATCCGCATCTGCCAGGAAAAAATCACAAGGTTTGTGATCGTTTTTTACTCCCAATTCTTTGACAGCTTCGAAATAACGGTCTACCACGTGCACTTTCGGCATGCGATTGATCTTGAAGGTCGTCAGCAGTAATTTCTCGAAATTTTTCTTCGGAAAGGCCACCGATTTCACTTTCAAAGCGCGTTTCAGTCGCAGGGTGCGGATGTTATTGTGCAGGTCGACCACAAAATCGTAGCGTTCCTTTTTCAACAGTTCCACTACCTCATCTACCGATTTTTCAATGGTAATGATGCGATCGATATACGGATTTTGGTCCAGTACGGGCTGAAATGCTTTTTTGGTAATGAAATGGATCTCGGCATCCTTCACCTGTTGTTTCAAACAGCGCACCACGGGTGTAGTCAAAACCACATCGCCAATGGAGCTGAAACGAACAACAAGAATTTTCATGGGAGTAAAGGTATAAAAAAGAAATGTCCGGAGATCGGCCCCTATTTTTTACCACAAAGGACACAAGGAGCACAACGTTGTTTTAGTACAGTAAAGATGTTTCTTAATGCTGAGTTATTCTAAAAAAACAAAGCCGATTCTTTTGAACCGGCTAATTTTTAATTCTATAGATTAATCCACGTTAGTGGATTATTTATCAGAAGCAGTGCTTCTTCTTACTTTATCTTCTTCAACAAGCCCTCAACTTCACCTACCTTGGTGGTTTGTGTACCGATCTCTTCTTCTTTCTTTTTGGTTGCAGCTTCGTTATCTTTGATCTTCTGCTCTTCCTCAGAGATCTTTTTCTTGTAATCTTCGATGTCTTTTTTGGAACGTTCGATGTCCTTAAGCAAGTCTTCCTTCTCGCCCGTCATTTTCTTCAGCGTTTTTGTTTCCAGGTCGATCATTGCGTTGACACTTTCTTTGGAAGCGTTTTGAGCAAATTTTTTCGCACGGCTCTCAATTGTTCTGTGCTGGTCTTTGTGCTCGCTGTTGTTCATGTAAGCTCCTCCCAAATCGACTGCAAATGCCACTTTGATATCAGATCCGCTCTCAATGATCTTCGCATAACCATCAAAGTACTTGTCACCCATGTCTTTCATTTTGGCCTCTTTCGCCGTGAACTCACCTTTTGAACTGTTGTATTTTCCACCCCAGTCTTTCATTTCGGACTTCAATTCTTTTTCTACCACGTCCTTGTCTGCATAAGGAATGCTTACAACGATCGCATCAAATGATCCGTGGGAAAAACTGACTTTGTCATTTGATGTCTTTACTTCTTGTCCGATTGCCCAGGTAGTAAATAAGGTAGCAACGAAAAGTGTTAATTGTTTCATGATGTATTAGTTTTATGAAAATTACTTGGTTTTTGAGCTGTCAATTTCACTCCCTGTGAACCGGTAAAAGCAGTAGCGGAGACTATAAATCCGATTAGTTAAGAAGAATGATCTCATCGAGCAGTGTTTTGTTTGAGCAAGGTATGAACTTTGTTTTACTTTCCAATATTTTTGTCGCTTTTTTGCCACGCATTGTGCGTAGAAGATTTAACTTTACGGCGTGCAGTTCAATTCAATACCCGGGCAGGAAGAAATTAAATCTCATTTGATTGAAGAGGTCAAAGGAGGAAAGATCAGTCATGCTCAATTATTTGCCGGCAAAGCGGGACATGCAACTTTACCAATGGCTTTGGCATTCGTTCAGTACATTTTCTGTGAGAACAAACAGGAAAATGATAGTTGCGGTGTGTGCGCATCCTGCAAAAAGGTATCCGATCTGCAACATCCCGACCTGCACTTTTCTTTCCCAACGGTACAAACCATTTCCAAGACAACGAATCCGCTGTTGCCTCTGTGGAGAACACAAATCCAGGAACAGCCGATTTTTGATCTTTACCATTGGACCAAACGCATGGATGACAAGGAACGGAAACCGATCATCGGGACTGAGGAAAGTCTGGAGATCGTAAAAAAATTGTCCTTGAAATCCTATGAAGGCGGTTACAAAGTGATGCTGATCTGGATGGCAGAAGAAATGAACGCAACCTGTGCGAACAAACTACTGAAAATCTTAGAAGAACCACCAGCGAAAACCTTGTTCCTGCTGGTTACCGATAATCCGGATAAGTTACTCACAACCATCCTTTCCAGAACACAAATCCTACGCATTCCATCCTACCCTATTGATGTCATTCAACAGGTCGTGGAACGCAGTGGAGTCGGGCGTCAATTGGCAGAAAGTATTGCTGCCAGAAGCAATGGCAACCTGATCGATGCACAGCAAATCATGGGCGACCAATCCGAAGCAAACCTGTTCCGGGAATTGTTCATCCAGTTGATGCGTGTGTGTTTCAAAAAAGACGTGAATGCCATGCTGGACTGGACTGATGAGGTTTCTGCACTTTCACGTGAAGGCCAAAAGCAATTTGTTCAGTATGCGCTGCACATGGTCCGTCAGAGTTTGCTGAAGAACTATACACAAGACATGCTTACGCGTGTTTCGCAGGAAGAAGCTGCTTTCCTGGCTAATTTTGCCCGCTTCATTTCCAACAACAATGCATTGGATTTCATGGAGATCTTCAACGATGCCCACTATCATTTAGACCGCAACGCCTTCGGAAAATTGTTGTTTACACAGCTCTGCTTTCAAGTCATGCGCTTTATTCACAGAGCTTAAATCTTACCTGGTTTTTAAGATCTGAAAGTTGTGTTTTTGGGAGAATTTCTGTTGAACTTCATCCACTTTGTTGATCTCAATATCGTATTGCTTATCAATTTCCGCAGCCGTTGACTGCACCTCATCCACCAATTTTGCCTGCTCTTCCACGCTTGCATTTTGGTAAGTCTCGATTAGTTTCAACAGGTTTTTGATTTCCTTTTCTCCGTTGTTTCGCATAAACTGAGTGTAAGCCAATGCCTGCATCGTCAAAGTACTGTCTCCGTCGTAAGGTTGAATACCTTTAAACTCAGCAGTCGTTTTATCACACAATTTCACCAGTAGATCACATTTTTCCATGCATACATCAATACCGCTGTCGGTTGCCAATGCAAGAATGTAGGCAGAATCCAGGGTGTTGATATGATCCACGATGAAATCATTGTATTCCACCACATCATCAAATGATTTTCTGTTGTCCTTGTTCATATTACAAGACACTGTAAGCAATAATGCCGCTGTTACCGAAAGAATAAATCCAAATTTCATATGTAGATCGAGTTTATATTGGTATCGAAAGTAACCAATTATTGCGAATTACGCTCCATTTTGTCAATTCGGGTTTTCGCCATGTGTTCTCGATACGCACCGACTAAAAGGTCGGGCAACTCGAACTGACAAGGCGAGTGTATCGAGAATGACTAATGGGATGAAAAAAGATTCCACTATTCACAAAGCACTGTTGTCAAGTCGAATGACAAAATGCAATCTCACCGGTTAATTTTAGTATTTTTACATCAAATTCAAAAACTATGGGATGTTCCTCGTGTAGTAGCGGAGGTGGTACACCACGCGGCTGTAAAAATAATGGGACCTGTAGTTCTGGTGGATGTAATAAACTAGGTGTATTTGATTGGTTAGCGAACATGCAGCTTCCAGCTGGTCAGGTACCTTACGATATACTTGAAATTCGCTTCAAGAACAGTCGCAAGACGTTCTACAGAAATGCGAAAAACCTCTCACTTCAAGTGGGTGATGTGGTAGCAGTTGAAGCAAGCCCCGGATATGATGTGGGTGTTGTTTCCGTGATAGGTGAATTAGCCAGAATTCAGGTCAAAAAGAAATCTCCGGGTTTAAAACCAATGGAGACCAAAAAGATTTTGCGTATTGCAAATCAGGAAGATATCGATAAATGGGCCCAGGCCCGTTCTTTGGAGTCGGAAGTAATGTTCCAGGCCCGTACTTTAGCCGTAAATATCGGTTTGGAGATGAAAATCTCCGATGTAGAATACCAGGGCGATTTGACAAAAGCAACGTTCTATTATACTGCTGAAGGACGTGTAGATTTCCGCCAGTTGATCAAAGACATGGCCGATAAGTTCAAAATCCGGATCGAAATGCGCCAGATCGGTTCCAGACAGGAAGCACAGCGTTTGGGTGGAATCGGTTCGTGTGGACGCGAATTGTGCTGTTCAACCTGGCTGACAGATTTCCGTTCGGTTTCTACTTCTGCAGCACGTTACCAGCAATTATCGCTGAATCCGCAAAAATTAGCCGGACAATGCGGAAAATTGAAGTGTTGTCTGAACTACGAGTTGGACATGTATCTCGACGCGATCAAGTCATTCCCGAGCACAGACGTTAAATTACAAACCGAAAAAGGGACTGCTTTTCACATCAAAACCGATGTTTTCAAAAGACAATTGTGGTACATGTATGAAGGCGAAGCCTCTATCGGTGTCGGATTAGTTGCATTGACCCCGGAACGTGTTCAGGATATCATCAAAATCAACAAATCGGGTAAAAAACCTGCTGATCTGAAGGATTTCGATTCGCATGTAGTTACACGAAAAGAACCGGATTACGACAACGTAGTTGGCCAGGATTCCCTGAATCGCTTTGACAATACCTTCAGCAAAAACAAAAAGCGCAAGAAGAAAAAATCGAAAGGAAACGCGCCTCAGGCTGAAGCTGCGACTCCAAAACCTGCTCAAAAACAAGACAAACCACAGAGCAATAAACCGCAGCAGAACAAGCCACAGCAACAAAATAAGCCTCAACAGCAAATTAATAAACCACAGCAGCAGCCAAAACCTGCTCAGAACGGGGAAGGAAACGCTCCACAGGCTCAGGCAAATCCGAATAAGAAAAAGAACAATCGTCGCAGACCACCACGTAAAAACAACGGAGGAAATGAAGGCACTGAAAAATAGTTGGATATTGGTTTTATTGGTTTTTCTCTGCTCCTGCGGAGATTCACCGCTTTATAACAAGTCGTATTCTTTCGCCAATAATGCGTGGGAACAGGACGTAAAACCGGTGTTTAAGGTCAATATTACGGATACCGCTGCTTTTTATACCGTTCAGATTACACTGCGCACGACCACCGATTATGGATACAATAACCTGTGGTTCTTCATTCATTCGAAAACTCCGGGCGGCCAGGTCGGCAGAGAACCCGTGGAGGTAAAAATTGCGAATCCGGATGGTTCCTGGATCGGTGAAACTTCCGGAACTATCGTAGAGAATACGGTCTATTTCAGACATGTGAAATTCCCTCAAAAAGGAGATTATATTTTCACCTTTGAACAGGGTATTACGGAACAAAGCGCAAAAAATGTAATGGATATCAGCTATGCTGTGACCAAAAATCCAACGAAGGAATAACACTATGGAAATCAAAGTCATCAATAAATCGAACAATGAGTTGCCACATTACGCAACAGCAGATTCTGCAGGTTTGGATATTCGTGCATTTTTGAATGAACCGGTTACTTTAAAACCTTTGGAGCGCAAGTTGATCCCAACAGGTTTGTACCTCGAAATTCCAAGTGGATTTGAAGTTCAGATCCGGCCAAGAAGCGGGTTTGCATTCAAACAGGGAGTAACTGTTCTGAATTCACCGGGAACTATTGATGCAGATTACCGTGGTGAAATCGGTGTGTTATTAATCAACTTGTCGAATGAAGACGTTATCATCGAAAGTGGTGAACGCGTAGCACAAATGGTTGTAGCACCATTTGTACAGGCACAATTAAAAGAAACAAACGAACTTTCTGAAACCGGTCGTGGAGACGGTGGTTTCGGAAGTACCGGAAAAAATTAAATTATACTATGAAAGTTATCGTTCCAATGGCAGGACGTGGTAGCCGATTGAGACCACATACATTAACAGTTCCGAAACCACTTGTACCGGTTGGCGGAAAACCGATCGTTCACCGCTTGGTGGAAGACATTGCTGCATTGTGCAGTGAACCGATTGATGAAATTGGTTTTGTGATCGGTGATTTTGGTCCTGAAATTGAAGCTGAATTGATCAAAGTAGCTGAGAAATTAGGCGCTAAAGGAAGCATTTTTTACCAGGATAAACCGCTAGGAACTGCACATGCGGTCCTTTGTGCTGAAAAATTGCTGCAAGGTCCTGTTGTTGTTGCATTTGCGGATACCTTGTTCCGTGCCAACTTCAAAATTGACCCGAATGCAGATGGAATTTTGTGGGTGAAACAGATCGAAGATCCAAGTGCTTTCGGAGTGGTAAAATTGAACGATAACGGTGAGATCATTGACTTCGTGGAAAAACCGAAAGATTTCGTTTCGGATTTGGCCATGATCGGGATCTACTATTTCAAAGACGGATTGGCTTTGAGAGACGAATTAAACTTTTTGGTAGAAAACGGTATCATAAAGAGTGGTGAGTACCAGCTTCCTGATGCATTGCGCAGACTGACGGAAAAAGGAAAACGTTTTAAACCGGGAGAAGTAGATGAATGGCTCGATTGCGGAAATAAAGAAGTTACAGTTATTACGAACCAACGCGTGTTGGAATATGACCAGGAAAAAGGTATTGACATGGTAGACGACTCTGCAAAAGTGTTGAATTCCATCATCATTCCTCCTTGTTTTATCGGGAAAGACGTAATCCTGGAGAACTCGGTTGTAGGACCACATGTTTCTCTTGGAAAGGGTTCTATGGTAACCAATTCCATCATTAAAAACAGCATTTTGCAGCAATATTCCATCATTGTTGATGCGAATTTGAAAGACTCCATGCTGGGTTCACATTCAAAATACAAAGGTTTGGCTCGGGATTTGAGCTTAAGTGACTATTCAATAATTAGCTGATGAAACAGTTCCTTTACATAGCTGCACTCCTTCTTATTTTCACTTCCTGTGGAACAAAGAAAGTTGCTGTCGGAAAAACGAATTCCCAGTATGATCTGGCTTACATTCAGACTTTTCACAATGCAATGCGTTACAAAGTAAAGGGACAATTAAATGATGCTATTCTGGCCTTTGATTCCTGCCTCGTGATCCGGCCAACGGATGATGCAGCAGCTTTCGGATTAAGTCAGTGCTACCTGCAACTCGACAATAAAAGCAAGGCTGCCGAATACACCGAACTGGCAAGCAAACTGGACCCGAACAATATTTGGTATACCCAGGAATTGGGATACATGTATTACAACCAGGGGAAGTTTACAGAAGCCGAAAAGTGCTTTGCAAAAATGGTCAAGGCACAACCCAATAACGTAGATTGGTTATTTGCTCATGCTGAAATCCTGAAGCGCCTGGGCCGTCAGACCGATGCGATCAACTCATTGAATAAGATGGAAGACCAGTTGGGTGTACTGCCTGATTTGGCTATCCAGAAGTTTGAATTGTACGTTTCTCTGAAACAAGACGAAAAAGGAATTGCTGAAATTCAAAAAGCACGGGAAGTTTATCCCGATGATCTGAGCTTGATCGGAACACTTGTGGATTACTATTTTTCGAAAAGAGAAATCGCCAAAGCGCAATCCATGCTGGTCGAACTGGTGAAAAACGACCCGTCGAATGCACGCGCAAACCTGGCATTAGGGGATTTGTATTACCGGCAAATGAACAAACCGGAAGCATACAAGTATTTCACTGCTGCCTTCCAGGGAACGGGTGTGGATCTTGATACCAAAATGTCTGTCTTGCTGGACTTGTATGAAAAGCAGGTCCCGGTGGATAAAGAATTGATTAACCTGGCAGATTTGCTCATCGCAAGTTATCCTGATAATGCAAAAGGCTACTCTGTAAAAGGCGATTTACTGCTTCGGAACGGTCAGAAAGAAGAAGCACTTGCAGCTTATAAAAATGCCCTGAAGTTTGAAGAGAATAAATTCCCGATCTGGAACCAGGTATTGATGCTGGAATATGAATTAATGAAATTTGAAGATCTGTACAAAGATGCACGTGCATGCAGCGCCTTGTTCCCGACTATTTCGAGCGTACAATTGCTGTATACGATTGCCTGTGTGCAATTGGATCATTTTCAGGAGGCAATTGATGCAGCCGATATGGGCAAAGACCTGGTTGTAGACGATCCTGCAACAGAATCCGAATTTTATGCTCAAAAAGGAGATGCGCTGTTCGGGTTGAAACGTTATACGGAAGGTGCCGAAGCCTACGATAAAGCATTAGCTCTTTTCCCTTCCAATTCCCTGACGAAGAATAATTATGCCATGCGACTGGCCCTTGCAAACATGGATCTTCCCAAAGCTGAAAGGTTGATCAACGAAGCACTTGACGGTAAATCAAATCAGGCACCCTATGTGGATACGAAAGGCTTGATCTACTTTAAACAAGGTAAATTCAAGCAGGCGTTGGAACAATTTACAATTGCAGACGAACTGGATAAAGAGAACAAAAATTACATCGAGCACATGGGTGATGCATTCTTCAAATTGGGTGACACTTCCAAAGCGCTCGAATTATGGAAAAAGGCACTTACACTTGGATCAAAGAATAAATTACTCACCAAAAAAATTCAATCAAAAACGTATGTCGATCCGGAATATTAAATGGTTGGGAATTGCTTTGCTGGTCCTTTTGGTTTCTTGTGCAAGGAGGCCCGTTGCAGACAAACCGATCAAGCTTGAAAAACGAAAAACAAGTGAGTTGATCCAGGCAATGGACAGTATTTCCGGTATTCGTCCGAATTCGTTTTACACAAAAATCAAATGCCATTTCTCAGATACAAATCGAAGAGTAAGTTTCAAGACTTCTATTCGTGCTGTGAGAGACAGCGCTATTAATCCGATCATTACCTATGCCGGAATTCCGATTGTAAATTCATTGATCAGACGCGATTCCCTGTTTATTTCCAACCGGAAAGACAAGTGTGCCATCCGCACCACAATGGGTTACATCAAAGAATCTTTCGGTGTGGATTTCGACTACCGGAATATTGAAGAATTGTTACTCGGATTGCCGGTTGCATACGATACCGCTCAAAAATATTTCCAGATCAATGATCCCTATAATTACATTATCTCATCACACCGGAAACGCATTATCCGAAAAGAGAGCAGGGATGAGAATAATCCCAACAGGAACAACCGGCACGAGCGGGACAATACAAATCCACGCAGGGACCGGAACAACAACGAGGAGGACGAAAACAATGTCATAATCCGTTACTTCATTCATCCATCGCTGAAAAGCATCAGCCGTTTGGTGATTGACAGCCCGGAAGATACTACGCATATTTCCGTGGATTATATTGACCGGGATACAGTAGATACATACCTAATACCAAAAGAAGTAGTCATTGATATTGTAACGGCACGGAATCATATCGTTCTAACAATGGATTACGATAAAACAGAAATAAACACACCTCAGGAAATTTACTTTGTAATACCGGAAGAATATGGTGACTGCAATTCTGAAAAATAGCCTGTTTATCCTTTTATTGACAAGTACAGGCTTTGTCTGGTCGCAAAAGAAAAGTGATCAGCTCCAGGCTGAACAAAACAAGCTGGAAAAGAAACTTTCCACTACAAAATCCTTGTTGGATAAAGTAAAAAAGGGAACGGAATCTTCTTTGAATGAATTGAAGTTAATTGAGAACCAGGTTAAAAACCGGGAACTCCTCGTCCGGAATTTTGACAACCAGATCCGCAGTGCCGAGCTAACGATCTCTTCCAAAGGAGACCAGATCAAAGAGCTTCAGAAACGCCTCGTACGCTTAAAGGAACAATATAAGAAATTGCTGATTTATGCTTACAAACACCGCAATAAATCGGCAAAAATGATGTACATCTTTTCCTCCTCCAATTATTTCGAAGCAGTGAAAAGAACCTCTTACTTAAAACGCCTTTCAGAAATCCAGCAAAAGCAATTCAAAGTCATTCTCCAAAACGAAAAAACAATTCACCGGGAAATCAAAACGATCCGGGAAGAGAAGGACCATAAAAAATTGTTACTGGAGGAGAAAATCATTGAAAAGAAGCAAATAGAAAAAGATAAGTCCACGAAACAACTCGCACTGGAAAAATTACGTAAAGATGAGAATGCATTGATGGCGGAATTGAAAGAGCAGGAACGTCAGAAAGCAGAATTGAAGCGCCGCATTAAACTGGCTATTGAAAAAGAAATTGCGGAGGCTGAAGCAAAGGCCAGAAAAGAAGCAGAGAAAAAAGCTTCCCTGGCATCAAAAAGTACCAGCAGCTCCACTCCGACCAAAACAACTGCCACTTCTACTCCGACAAAAAAAGAAGTTGCATTCACGGATACCAAGGAGAACATTGCTCTCGGTAAAAGTTTTGAATCAAACAGGGGGAAATTGCCCTGGCCGGTAGCAAAGGGTTCCATTACGGAAAACTATGGTAAAAATGCACACCCGACTTTACCGAATGTATACACCAACAACAACGGAATTGATATCGGAGCTCCTAAAAATTCACAGGTAAGGGCCGTTTTTGAAGGAGAAGTAACCAGTGTTTTGAACATTCCGGGAGCAGGAAAGGTGATCATTATCAAACACGGAGCTTACAGAACCGTTTACAGTAACTTACAGGAAGCCTATGTTTCTGTGGGTGATAAAGTCAGTTCAAAACAGTCGATCGGATCTCTGCTTGCCGATGAAGAAGGAAATCTTTCTACTTCACACTTCGAAATTCACCAGGTTGTTGAAGGATCGGTGCAGCGCATCAACCCTACTTTGTGGCTGGCACAATAAGATCCGTTTTGCAGCTTGTATAATTTTCGTAACCTTCATGAGCATCCAAAAGTTCTGACTTTCTGAGAAAACACACGTGTTCTCATTATTCACACATTCGTATTGAAATGTTAATTGGTTCATTTAACGCCTTTTATGAATCATTTTTCCAGGTTTTTGAAGTAATTTTATGCCTGCGTAAGAGAATCACATTTGATTCAAATTAAAATTTGTAATCGTGTTAGAATAATGAACAACTTTCTATCCTTAACTCTCCTGGTTAGTTTATCGGTGTTTTCCTCATTCGGGCAATCCGGTCCTGCCGGTGTTGGAACTTCTGCTACCAACGTGTTATGGTTAAAAGCAGATGCCGGTACCAGTACTTCAACAAACGGTGCTCCTGTTACTTCATGGAATGATCAATCCGGGAATGGCGTGGTACTGAGTCAAAATACGGCGGTCCAACAGCCTTTGTTTGTAAATTCACTGATGAACGGATTTCCTGCTATTGAATTTGATAACAATAACGGTACCGGGCAGAATGACTACTTTTCTACTCCGGACAATCCCATCTTTGATAATACTAGCGGTTACAGTTTCTTCACCGTCACACGTATGAAAGGATTTGGAAACGCCCAATCCATTATCAGCAAACGGATCAACTTTGGGAACGAAGAGGCTTTCATGATCTTCTTTTATTCAGCAAATGAGCTTACTATTGATATTGATAACGATAACAACCGTTTTTCGAGCAACACCTCAAGTAATATCAATACCAATAAAATTTACGATGTTTTCTATGACGGAACATTGACTTCAACACAGCGGGCATCTATCTATGACCAGGAACAATTGCTGATTACTTCTTCCGAAAGCAGTACCGCAATCCCGGACAAAAACTCTCCGTTAACTGTGGGATCCACTCATGTGGGAGATCCCCGGTCCTTTAACGGGTATATTTCCGAAATCATCATGTATCGCACAAAACTGAACGATGCACAACGGATCATTATCAATAATCACCTGTCGGCGAAATATGACATTCCCTTAAGCTCCAATGATTTCTATGCAGGTGATAACCCCGGAAACGGTGATTATGACCGCAATATTGCAGGGATCGGAAAGGATGCTTCCGGTGGTTCAAATCTTCAATTCGACCCGTCAACTTGTGCCGGAATGGGAATTCAATCTGTTTCAGGATTAGATAATTCGGATTACATCCTGGCAGGACATGCGTTTCCCTCGAATAGTGAAATAACGACCGATATTGCGGGAATCACAGGAATAAATGTTTCCCGTTGGCAGCGTATCTGGTACATTGATATTACCAACAGCGGAACTTCACACACTACAAACATATCCTTCGATATGAGTGATGCGGGAATGGCAGGTGTCAATTTGGGAGCGGTTTCAAATTATATTCTCATTTACCGTTCCGGACAAACAGGAGTATGGACAGAAGTTGCCGCAGCCACTTCAATTACCGGAGATCAAATTCTATTTGCAAATCAACCTTTAACCCTGGATGGCTATTATACGTTGGCTACCAAGGATTTTACCATAAGTCCGCTTCCGGTAGAATTGGTTTCCTTCCATGCCGTTTTGATGAATGATCGCCAGGTAGCTGTGAGCTGGCAAACGGCAAGTGAATTGAACAGCAACTATTTTGAAGTGTTGCGTTCTGCAGACGGACAGAACTGGTACGGTATCGGAACAGTTCCGGCAAACGGAGTTTCCCAGGTAACACTTGATTATGCACTTTTGGATCAGGCTCCATTATCAGGAATTTCTTATTACCGGTTAAAACAAGTCGACATGAATGGTTCATTCCATTTATCCGAAATTCAATCCGTCAATAACGGCCTAAAAGTAAATCGGGTAAAAGTGTATCCGAATCCAACGGATAAAGGCTTGGTAACAGTGGTTTCAGATGAACCAATTTCCAGCTTATTCGTTTATGACGCTCTTGGAAAAACCGTTTTCGAAGCAACGATCGATTCGGATGATACCTATTTATTGGACACGCAATCTTTTGAACCGGGAATGTATTGGATTAACCTGAATGGTGAGAATTATAAGCTGATTGTTCGATAGAAATTATCATTATAAATTGATGAATTATCAAGGGACTTTCCCGAATTTTCGGGACTCAGTCTCCTTGATAATTTATAATTGATCATTAAATCTTTATTCCGACCACGCAAATATCGTCTACCTGTTCCTGCTTTCCCTTCCAGTTATTGTAGTGAAAAAGTAACTCTGCGCGTTGTTCCCGCAATTCAAAATTGCAAATAGAGGTCAGCAAATTCCGGAAACGCTGTCGATTGAACTTTTTCACATTCTCACCACCGAATTGATCTGTGTACCCATCCGAAAACAGGTAAAACTGGTCTCCTTCCTGCAAACCGAAATGAATGGTCTCAAACTCCTTCATTTCTTTCGAAGTGTGCCCGATTGAATCCGGACCTTTCTTGAATTCAACCAATTCACCTTCTCTTAACAGGATCAATGGTCTTCCCGCTCCACAAAATGATCCTTTCATCTGTGAGAGATTGAATTTACAAAAAACCAGGTCCATCCCATCACGGGTTGTTCCTTCTGTCAGGTGTTCATTAAACAAACTGGTCAATTCGCGATCCAACAATTCAACAATTCTTGCCGGATCGGAAAGGCCTTCCAGGCGGATAATTTGTCTGAGCAACGCATTTCCTGCAATGTTTACCATTGCTCCCGGAACACCATGACCGGTACAATCACCGACAGCGAAATACACGTCATCGTGATGCTGGAAGATCCAATAGAAATCACCGCTTATAATGTCTTTTGGCTGAAAAATGACAAACGCATCTGAAAAGATGTTTTGGAAAATGCGCTCGTTTGGTAAAATACTGCGTTGCAAACTACCGGCATAACGCATACTCTCATGCAAAGTTTTAGCCTGTTGTTCCAAATAAGCAATTCGATTGGCAAGTTCTGCAGAAACCAAAGCGGGTTCTGATGAGGGAACTTGCTCTTCCAAAACGAGCGTGTTCATCGTGTAAAAAATAAAATTGAAAAAATTGTGCTTGTTTGTTGAAGGATTTTCAGAGGCTCAACAACCTCTATGCGATTCAGACCCTAAAGGAATGGGATGTAATACGCATTCGCCAAATGGAATGGCGCGTAAAATTTCGATATGTAGAAATGAAATTCACGTTGTAAAACTAAACAATTTTTATAAATTCCGAATGCCTAATTACGAATTATTCATTCCACGATGTCATCACGTGAAAAAAGTAGGGGCGCGATTAATCGCGCCCCTACTTTTTATTATCCTTTCAAAACCTCCCGGATCGTTTGCTCAAAATGGGCTATCGGCTGTGCGCCTGAAATAGCATATTTACGGTCGAAAACAAAGAATGGAACTCCACGCACTCCAATTTGCTGCGCTTCTGAAATATCGTTTCTGACTGCATTTGCAAATTGCGTTTCATCCTTCAGGACGTCTTTTACATCCAGGGGGTTCAATCCTACACCAACACCTAATTCCATTAACGTATTCGTGTCGTTCAAATTTCTTCCTTCTGTGAAATACGCTTTGAAAAACGTTTCTTCCATCGTATCTCCCAATCCTTTCGTTTTGGCTAATTGAATTAAACGATGTGCATCAAAGGAATTGGAGATCACTGCTTTCTCGAAATGATAATCAAGTCCAACCTCAGCTGCACGGGCAACTACTCCGGCATGCATTTGTTTGGATTCTTCTACCGATATTCCCTTTCGTTCAGCCAGGTATTCGTAAACGTTCTTATCCGACTGTGGGACGATTGTCGGGTCCAACTGGAAACTCTTCCATTCAATTTCAAACGGTTCGTCGGGAAACTGGCTCAAAGCAGCTTCCAAATGTCTTTTTCCGATATAACAAAACGGACACATGATGTCCGACCAAATTTCAATTTTCATGAAACAAAGTTAGGTCAATTTACCCTGGTAAATACGAACTTAACAATTGTTGTGTCAGTTGATTTGAGGGAACCTGGTTTATCGGATGAACCCAATCCGGGATGACTTCAAAACTTGAATTTGCCAGCAATTCTTTGACTTGTTTTGTTTCGGCTTGTGTTACCATCACATCCCTTTCACCAAGCAATAAGCGGACAGGAATGTGAATATTCCCGAAATCGGTTGAGTTCAAAGCAGGTTTACTTCCCAGCTCCAGCATCATCTTTGCAGTACGTTGAAGCAGGACTTTCCATACATCTTCTCCGTGAAGTGTTTTCAAATAATTTGCAAATGCCGGTACTTTTTCTTCGATCTTTTCCGCGTTTAACATCTTCGCTTCTTTCTCAGCGCTCTCCGGATTCCAATCGAATTTCGTACCCAGGGTCACGATCTTCTCAAAGCTGTTTGCTTCCTGGCTTTCCAATTTCAATGCTACATAACCACCCATACTGTATCCGAAAATCAACGGTTTCCGAATATTGTTTTGCTGCATGAATTGCTTCAGCTCCCTGGCAAATCCTTCGATCGAAAAATCAACCTCACCAATATCAGACTTTGTTCCGTGGCCGTTAAAATCGAGTGTGTAAATGTTCAGCTGTTCTTTCAATTGAGAAACCAATTGTTCAAATTGCGATTGGGCGCCAAGTGCTCCGTGAAGAATGATCAAGTTTTTCATATGCGAATATAAAAAAGAAATCCGTCTCCCATCTTTATTACAGACGGAAGACGGATCCGGGCAAGTTTGAGTTACAGCGCCCTTTCTCTTTAGTAGGGTGGGTTAATTGGGGGTTTCTTATTCAACAGTTACCAAGATTTTGGAAATATTGTCACCGTCCCAGCTTATTTCAACAGTTTCATACCACAATTCTGCAGAACACATTCCATCCGTTTTGATATTGGTAATTTTTAGTCCTTGAGTTGCCGGATCTCAGATCATCGGCTGTGTTCGGAGACAAAAGTAATCCGAGACAAACAAACGAACAACGCTGCTTTGGTGTCCGAAGAGGAACAATTAGCAAGTGCGGGGATTTTTCAAATAAGTGCAAAGATCGTCCCTGTCCTTTTTTGCATTTAATCAAAGCGGGAACGGTAAGGAATGGAGAAAAGGACGGAAGTTCCTTCCGAAGGTTTTGAAACAATTTCAAAATTAAAGACCCCTTTCCTTCGTTTGTTCAAGAGATTGATCCGCTTTTCAGTAATCTGGATCGCAACGGATTCATGTTCCTTTTTCGGGTTCACCGGTCTGTCTGTTGAAAATCCTTTTCCATTGTCCGTGATCGAGATTTCTACTTCTTTTCCGGTTTTCCTATAGGAAATGACCAATTTTCCGGGTTTATCCAGTTCCGAAAATCCATGCTCGATGGCATTTTCAATAAAGGGCTGAATGAGCATCGGTGGGAGCAAGAGGTTATCGGGCGACAATTGTTCATCTATTTCAATGGTATAATCAAAGGCATTGTTAAAGCGCAATTGCTGCAAACGCATGTAGTCTTTCAGCCATTTTAATTCTTCCTCCAGGGAAATATTGTCGGTTGAAGAATGTTGCAGAATTGACCGCACCAGGCGTGCAAATGAAGTAAGAAGTTTCCCCGATTCTTCCGTATCTTTTTTCAGCATATAGGTATGAATGGCATTGAGTACATTGAAGATAAAATGCGGATTCATCTGGCTTTGCAATAAGCGCTGTTCCATTTCAACGGCAATTTTTCCGGCCTTCAATCGGTTATAACGCACAGTTGTGTAAGCAATGACACTAATAAGCAAAAGCAATAAAACAGACCCATAGATGAAATAATTGAGTTGGTTCAGTTTGATATCCTTCAGCAGGTTTTCCTGTCGTAACTGCAGGTTCTCCCGTTGCTTTTTTTCCGTTTCATATTGCTCTTTCATCCGGGAAATCCCATGCTGAATGGCCAGATTGCTGTTATTATCTTCCAGTTCTTTGGCCTCTTCAAAGTATTCCAGTGCCATATCCGTTTTACCCATGGTCTTATATACTTTGTAAAATTGCCAAAGTACGTCTGCTTCCAAATCGGAATAGCCCGGATTACCTTTGATCCAGCGGTGTTTCACATTCAGGACAGCCAGTGCGCGATCGTATTTCTTCATATTCATATAGGCAGTTGCCTCGTACAAGGAAATCGTTACCGAGTTGAACGTGTCTTGTTGCTCCATGTAAAACACATCACATTCTTTTACCAGTTTCAGTGCTTTTTCGTACTTGCCTGTTTCGGCGTAAATGTGAGCCAGGTTTGCCTGGCAAGCCTTGATAATCCGTTCTTGCTGAAATGTTTTTTGCAAGCGCAGCGCTTCCAGCAAATACGGTTCTGCACTGGTATACATTTTTTGTTCAGCAAGCATGCCTCCCAAATTCAGCAAAGCAATGGATTGACCATTGAAATCTTTGATCTCTTTCCTGAGTTCAATGGAGCGTTTGTAATATGCAGTTGCTTCTTTATAGCGCTCAAGCTCCTGTAATAAAGTAGCGACACTACCCACATATTTTGCCTCTTCTTTCCTGGGTCCGTGTTTTTCGTAATAATGCAGCATTTCAAGATTCAGTTTTAATGCTTTCTTAAAATCTCCGTGCTGTTGGTAATAAAGGGAGAAAAGCCCTTTACTGAATGTTAATTTGTCTTGTGAACCGGGAATTTTTTTGAAAACACTATCGGATTTTTGAAGGCTCGATTTCATTTTATCCCAATCATTGAGATGGTAGTAATAGGTCCCATAAATAGCATAAACCAATCCTTCCCCTTTGCTGTAATTGAGCTTTCGTGATAAACGCTGCACGCTGTCCATATATGCCCGGAATATGGCCCTGTCTTTATAAAAGTAGCTTACGCCTATATCGTAATATAATTTAACTTTTACCGTGTCTTCACTTTGATACCGGACTTTTCGCAACAAACTGTCAAGTGGTGGCTGAGCATTCAGTGAATGTGAAAAGATACAGAAAAGAAGGATGGTCAGGGAGCGAATCAAGTGTGTCATTGGTGTTTGTGTGCTTTAAAAATGATCTTAATTAATGGTTAGCCTTAAAATGGGCCAGGACTTCTTCCTTCTTTCTGGTGGAAACCGGTATTTCCACACCATTCGGTAAGATCAGAAAACCACCGTTTCGTTTATCGAATTGAGTCACATGACGCATATTTACCAAATAACTTTGGTGCGTGCGAATGAAATGCTCATTGTCGATGATACTTTCAAAATGTCCCAGGGTTTTGGAAACGAGGATTTGTTTTCGATCGGTGAAAAAGAAATGGGTATACGCGCCATCGGCCAGGCAGTGTGTGATATCATCTACATTTACAATGTGGAGCATGTCGGCGGTATTCAGCACGATGCGTTTTGGTTCCGTTGATTTAAACTGTTGGCGAAAAACGTCCAATTGTTCCAGGATCTTAGTATTCTGAATGTGTTTATGTGCTTTCAGCAATGCGGTGGTCAGATCCGAAGGATCATAAGGTTTCAGCAAATAATCCAAGGCAGAAACCTGGAATGCTTTCAATGCAAAATCATTGTATGCTGTAATAAAAATAGTAGGGATAAAACGCGGTGCGATGGTTTGCAGAATATCAAATCCGCTTTTATCATGCAATTGGATATCCAATAACAACAGATCGGGATTGAATTCATCAATTGCTTTCAAAGCAGCGGGAACACTATCCGCTTCCCGTATCGAGAGGTTATCAATGCCGCTTCGGGACAATACCATGAGGCAATTTTCCCGCGCCATTTTTTCGTCGTCTATAATTAAGATTTTCATCAAATGGGGTAAATGGGGTAAACAAAAATACGAAATCCGTTTATCAGCTGATAAACGGATTTTCAATATAGTTATTTGTAACCAGCGATATTTATTGCTTCACAACCCGCTGAAAACTGTGTCCGGATGAATTTCTGAAATTGAACAGGTAAACTCCGCGTTCAAAGTTCTGTAAGGAAACCATTCCTTGATTTTGGATCTTGTCTTTCAGCACCACTTTCCCCTGAACGTCGTAAACAGTCAATTCTGCATCGGAACCCAAGAAAGATAAGTGGACCTGATCAGTGGCTGGATTCGGATAAAGCTTGAATAAGTTCTCTTCTTCCGATAGACCGGCAGTACTCACATGTCCGTTATTGAAGTAAATCGCCTCCGTAACCGTGAAGTATTCATTCGCCGATTTGAATGGACAGAACACACTCAACTGCAGCCAATAAACGCCATTTCCATTATTCAGCACATAATTGGTAGTATCGAAGTTAGATCCATTGGAATCCACAATATTCCAGATCACGTTCACCGTATTTCCATTTGCCCAGATTGAATCGATGTAAGCGGTGTCGATTCCTGCATAGTAAATATCACAGTTAGTCATGGCTACTCCTAAAGAGTCCAATGCCAGGGAATCAATGAACGGATTGTTGAAGACGTAATTCGAATCGACAGGAATGACGATTGCTGTGGAAAGTGTGTCCCCGCAGTTGTCTGTGACATGCAGATCGTGAATTCCCGCACATAAACCTGTAATTAAGCTGTATCCGTTTGAATTAATCACCTGTGAGCCGTTGTCGAAATCCAGTTCGAAAGGTGCATTTCCGGAAAGATCAATTGCTGCTTCGCCGACGCAGGTATTGGCATCGGAAGGCATAGCGAAAGAATTTGCAACTGAAAGAGGAAGAGATGGAATAATTGTCAGGTCCAGGGTAATGATTGAGTCACAGCCGGATACATTCGGAATCGTATCGCTGTATTGACCGGAAGTTGTATAGGTAATTCCATTATGAGACCAATTAAAAGAATCGCAATTTGTTTCAAAAATAGTAGTATCAGAAGATGAACAAAAAGTAATTCTGGTCAGATCGTTTTTACTTTCACCCATGAAATGACTAAACTTTCCACTCACAATCATTTTTCCATTCGACTGCATTTCAACCCCTTGCACCCAATCATCGGCTCCGGCTCCCAGATCAAAAGAGGTGTCCACAGAACCATCTGTATTAAACCTCATCAATCGATTGTAAGTTACGCCATTGTAACTCGTAAAGCTTCCAAATACAAGCAGTTTGTCATCACTCTGCAACGTACTTCTCCTCACTTGTACATCATTAAATACTCCTATTGAAAATTGGGTGTTTAATTGTCCATTGGCATCCAAAAGCACAACTCCATTCATCGGAACATTATCAAATTCTGTGAAATTTCCCGATACAATTATATCTCCTGTCGATCTCAGCATTACTTTCCCCAAAGTACCATAAGTGTTATTATTTGCATCGAATGAGTTATCAATACTTCCCGAGGCATTCAGTCTTACAATACATTTTTTAGATACGTTATTAAACATTGTGAATTGACCAGTAAGAATAATCTTGCCATCCGGTTGAAGACACATTCCACCAGCTCCGGCATTTGCACCCGTTCCAATATTAAATGATGTGTCGATAGAACCATCCGAATTTAATCTCGCAATCCGATTCATCGGGATACCATTAAATTCTGTAAAATCTCCACTAATCAATATTTTTCCATCCGGTTGAATGATCGATTTCCATATAACATCATTGGGACCTGTTCCAATATTGAATGAAGTATCTAAAGACCCGTCCACATTCAGACGTACGATCTTGTTAGTCGAAACGTTATCATAAGAAAAGAAAGCTCCCGTGGCGAGGATTTTACCATCTAATTGTTCGTTAAGGGTATACACAAAATTATCAAATCCAGCACCGGAATGAAACGAGGTGTCAATCCCTCCGTTCGGTTTGAGCCGGGTAATACGATTTACAATAGTATCATTAAAGGTGACAAAACTTCCGGTAATGATTATCCTATCCTGATGGTCAACCATTAAATGATTAATTCCGGTAGAGTTATTTCCACCATTACCGGTATAGAAATTCTGATCATTAACCCATTGTTGAGAAAAAGAGTTGATATAAAAGGATAAAAATAGAATTGAAAATAAAAGCTTATTCATTTAAAATTGGTTAAATTGACTTACCAAAAGTACAAAAATCTATTCATCGAAAGACAAGTGAATTTTTCTATAGTCGTTATTGATCTCTCTACTGCTTTACCACCCGCCGGACACTATGTCCCTGCGAATTCTTGAAATCAAACAAATACACTCCGCGTTCAAAGTTTTGAAGCGAAACCATTCCCTGGTTTTGGATTTGATCTTTCAATACAACCTTTCCTTGCACATCGTAAACAGTCAATTCTGCATCGGAACCCGAGAAAGATAAGTGGACCTGATCAGTGGTTGGATTCGGATAAAGCTTGAATAAGTTATTTTCTTCCGATAGACCGGCAGTACTCACATGTCCGTTATTGAAGTAAATCGCCTCCGTAACCGTGAAGTATTCATTCGCTGATTTGAACGGACAGTATACACTCAACTGCAGCCAGTAAACACCGTTTCCGTTATTCAGCACATAATTGGTTGTATCGAAGTTAGATCCATTGGAATCTACGATGTTCCAGATCACGTTCACCGTATTTCCGTTTGCCCAGATCGAATCAATGTAAGCGGTATCAATTCCATTATAGAAAATATCACAGTTGGTCATGGTTACTCCTAAAGAATCCTGCGCTAATGAATCAATAAACGGATTGTTGAACACAAAATTGGAATCAATCGGGATCACGACCGGAACAGAAAGTGTATCTCCACAGTTGTCTATGACATGTAAATCGTGAATTCCTGCACATAAACCGGTTACCAGGCTGTATCCATTTGAGTTAACGATTTGTGAACCGTTGTCGAAATCCAGTTCGAAAGGTGCGTTTCCGGAAAGATCAATTGCTGCTTCGCCGACGCAGGTATTGGCGTCGGAAGGGAAAACAAAAACATTCTCAACAATTAAAGGAAAAGACGGAATGATTGTCAAGTTCAATGTTACAGTAGAATCACAACCTGCTGCATTCTGTAGCACAAATGTTGGAGTATTTGTTGATGAAGTATACGTATTTCCATCGATCCAATCATACGAATCACACGCTGTTTGAACATCCGTTCCGCTGGTTGAATTGATGATCGTTAAATTCAATGTTACAGTAGAATCACAACCCACTGCATTCTGCAATACAAAAGTCGGAGTATTCGTGGACGATGTATAGGTGTTTCCATCAATCCAAGTCAAAGAATCACAAGCTGTTTGAGCATCCGTTCCACTGGTTGAATTGATGATCGTTAAATTCAAGGTAACAGTGGAATCACAACCCACTGCGTTTTGCAAGACAAAAGTTGGTGTGTTTGTTGAAGATGTGTAGGTATTTCCATCAATCCAATCGTATGAATCACACGCTGTTTGAACATCCGTTCCTGTGGTAGAATGTGTGATCGTTAAGTTCAACGTTACTGTCGAATCACAACCCGCTGCATTCTGCAAGACAAAAGTCGGTGTGCTCGTAGAAGAAGAATAAGTTATCCCATCAATCCAGATCAAAGAATCACAAGCGGTCTGAATATCAATTCCGGTATTAGAATGATTAATTGTTAAGTTTAACGTAACGATTGAATCGCACCCAGCTGCATTTTGTAATACAAAAGTTGGCGTATTCGTTGATGAAGTATAGGTATTTCCGTCGATCCAATCGTAAGAATTACATGCTGTTCGAATATCGATCGTATTATTTGATAAAATAGTAAGATTCAACGTTACTACAGAATCGCAACCTGCTGCATTCTGCAATATAAATGTTGGAGTATTCGTGGACGATGTGTAGGTGTTACCGTCGATCCAATCGTATGAATCACACGCTGTTTGAGCATCCGTTCCTGTGGTAGAATGTGTGATCGTTAAGTTCAACGTTACTGTCGAATCACAACCCGCTGCATTTTGTAATACAAAAGTCGGAGCGTTTGTGGAGGTATAATAAGTATTCCCATCCATCCATTCCAATGAATCACATGCCGTTTGAACATCTATTCCGCTTGTAGAATGGGTAATCGTAAGGTTTAAAGTAACAGTTGAGTCGCAACCCGCTGCATTCTGCAAGACGAACGTTGGAGTATTTGTTGATGATGTGTACGTGTTTCCGTCAATCCAGTCATACGAATCACAAGCAGTTTGAACATCATTTACATTCGTTGGATTTAAGATTGTCAAATTCAATGTAACAATAGAATCACAACCTGAAGTTGAAGGAATTGTGTCATAATATACTCCTGAACTAGTATATGTCTGATTGTTTAAACTCCATGTATAACTTACACAGGTGGTATGATATATTTGTGAATTGTCTGTATATTTCCACAATTCAAATCCGTAATCATAGTGATATAGATTTAAAAGGAGTTCATTATTTATTGAACCTATAACCAAAGGAAAGGAGCTCATGTTTCCTGGATTAACATCCTGAATCAAATGAGTACCACAAGCAGTTCCGTCAGAAACCCACAACTCATGTCCAGTCATACCATCATTTGCCGAAAAATAAAGTTTGTTATGAACAATCGAGAACTTTGAAGGAGCACTGGATTGGATTCCCGGATTAATATCTTTGACCATAACGGTTCCTGCTGTTGTTCCATCAGATTCCCATAATTCGGATCCATGAATGCCGTCATCAGCTGAGAAGTACAGTTTTCCATTGAATACAGTGAAATTTTTCGGGTCACTACCCCACGGGCCAGACTTTATTTCTTTTAGGATCTGAGTTCCCGCAACAGTTCCGTCAGTTACCCACAATTCATATCCGGAACCATTTGTGTTCATTGAAAAGTAGAGCTTGTTGTTATAACGTATAGTTTCTTTTATTACTGCGGATGTTGTTTGAAAATCATTATATGGAACACTCATAAAAAGAACCGTACCTGTTGAGGTTCCATCACTGGTCCAAATTTGGCAACCGGTTCCACTTATATACACTTCGAAATAAAGCATTCCGTTCAATTCAATCAATTTACCGGTTGTACCACCAAGTGTTTTTATGAAGGTTGTTCCTGCCACTGTACCGTCTGTCTTCCATAATTGAGAGTTCGTAATAAAATAAGCCATGCCATTGGCTACAGCAATAGGTCCATTTGTGGACATTCCACTTTTAAGTGTTATTGTACCTGCTGTTGTCCCATCAGTTCTGGCAATTGCACTATTTCCAACTAAGAAAAGATGATATCCATTGTAAGGAATAAAACTATGAGATTCTCCGGTCATGGTTTTTACCATTACTGATCCCGCTGCAGTTCCATTTGATTTAGCCAATGCCGACTGACTAGTACTGGTGTAATACATGGTGAAATAAAATGTGGAACTATCTGCTTTATAGAAGTTTCTGGGAGCGCTGCCACAATAAGTTGCTGTGCACATGTCTTTGGTCATCAATGTTCCGGAAGTCGTTCCATTGGTTTCCCATAATTCACTATAGATAGATTCACCATTTGAAGCAAAAAAGATTTTGTCATTCAAAGAGACTCCTTCTTTGAATCTCGTGGAATTCCATTGGGAACTAATGTCTTTGATCATGCTAGTCCCTGCAGCTGTTCCGTTACTTTTCCAAAGTTCAATATTACCTGCAACATTCCCGCCTTGAAAAACAACATCAGCTGCATTAACTGGAGTAATAAAGCAAGGATCACCGTTATTCGGTGACATATCTTTGATCTTAACCGTCCCTGCTGGTGTTCCGTTTGTCTTCCACAATTCTCTTCCACTTCCATCCCTACCTTGAAAAAATAGAATTCCATTCCAAACACAGAAATTTTTAGCATCTAAATGCCCCGAATTTAATGTCTGGCATGTTATCCCATTAGTTTTGTAAAAACCTCTCCCTCCACCATTTTGTGCACTGAAGTATAATTCCCCGTTAAACTCAGTAAATCCATCAGGAGAACTTGAATTAGTCACTGACGGATAAAATGTTGCAAACTCTGTCGTACCGGCTGTAGTCCCGTCCGAACGCCATAATTCCTTGTTATTATAAGGTCCGCCGGCAAAATATAAGTAACCATTATACTCACGTATTGCTATTCCGTTATTATATGATGCATATTGCTCAACATTTGCTACAGAACTTACCAGTTGAGTTCCTGCAACAGTGCCATCCGTCTTCCACAGATCATTTCCCGTTGTTGAGGAAGCAGAGAAAAATAACATCCCCTGAAAAGATATTAAACTGTTCGGATTACCATTGCCCGTACCATTAAAATCAATGACCATGTATGTCCCGGTCTCTGTTCCATCACTTTTCCAGAGTTCTAGTCCATTCACCCCATTATTGGCAGTAAAATAGATTTCCCCATTCACTTCAGTAAGTTGTTTTGGCGAACTTCCCGAATAACCGGGATTAATATCCTTGACCAAAACTGTCCCGGTCTCTGTTCCATCGCTTTTCCAAAGTTCTGAACCAGTTCCAAAACCAGTAGCTTCAAAATACAGTGTGTTATTTACTTTAAGAATTTGCAAATCAGAGTTGCTATAATCGTAATTGTAAAATTGATGGATAAATGTCGTCCCTTCAGATGTTCCGTCTGTTTTATACAATCCCTTCTTATCTCCTTCTCCTCTTGCCAGGAAATAAACAAAGCCATTCATTTCCACCGGAGCAAAAATCTCACTGCCTATTTCAGGTTCCGGATTGATATCACTTATCAATACCGTTCCTGCCGTGGTTCCATCGGTACACCAAAGTTCTCCACCATGCTGCTTGTCCACAGCTGAGAATAAAACCTTATTTCCAAGTCTGATTAAAAATTTGGGGTAAGACCCTGAAGAAGTCCAGTAGTCCGTATCTATATTTTTAACCATAGTAATTTGACCTGCCACCTTCAAGGAGCAAAAACAAATTAAGGCTAATACTAGTATTTGAATTTTAACAGATTTCAGACTCATGATTTAGTTAGTTTGAATTTTGTTTAAGAATGCTTATCAGTGTTGCAAAAATACAAAATCCGCCCATCAATCGATGAGCGGATTTCTCTATTACGCTTATTAGTTTCTCTATTATGCCTCCACGTGCATATAGCTCTCTACGCTCGGACAAGAACACACTAAGTTTCTGTCTCCGTAAGCATTGTCTACACGGCGTACAGGAACCCAGTATTTCCACTCTTTCAAATAAGCAACCGGGTAAGCTGCTTCCTGCGGAGAGTATGGGTAGTTCCAGTCTTTGTTGATGATACAGTCTGCTGTGTGCGGAGCGTTCTTCAACAAGTTGTTCTCTTTATCGGCCTGACCGTTTTCGATCGCTGCGATCTCTGAACGGATCTTGATCATTGCTTCGATGAAACGGTCCAGTTCTTCTTTGTCTTCCGATTCTGTCGGTTCAACCATCAAGGTTCCTGCTACCGGGAATGATACCGTTGGCGCGTGGAATCCGAAGTCGATCAAACGCTTCGCCATGTCTGCCACTTCTACGTCTGCCGTTTTCTTGAAATCACGACAATCCAGGATCATTTCGTGCGCCACTGTACCGTTCTTACCGGTGTACAATACGTCGTAATGGCCTTTCAATTTCGCTGCGATGTAGTTTGCATTCAAAATCGCTGCTTCTGTAGATTGACGCAATCCTTCTGCTCCCAGCATTTTGATGTATCCGTAAGAGATCAATAAGATCAATGCACTTCCGTAAGGTGCTGCGGAAACTGCATGGATCGGTGTGCTTCCTCCTGCTGCAACAACCGGGTTGCTTGGCAAGAACGGAGCTAAATGTGCTGCAACCCCGATCGGTCCCATTCCAGGTCCACCACCTCCGTGAGGAATCGCAAATGTTTTGTGTAAGTTCAAGTGACAAACATCAGCACCGATATTTCCCGGATTTGTTAATCCAACCTGTGCGTTCATGTTTGCACCATCCATGTATACTTGTCCACCATTTTCGTGGATGATTGCAGTAATCTCGCGAATTCCTTCTTCGTAAACTCCATGTGTTGACGGATAAGTTACCATCAAACCTGCCAATTCGTTCCCGATTTGGTTCGCTACGGTTTTTAATTCTTCGATATTGATATTCCCGTTTTCGTCACAACCCGTTACAACCACTTCCATTCCAGCCATCACTGCAGAAGCCGGGTTCGTTCCGTGAGCAGAAGAAGGAATGATCATTTTTGTACGTTGCTTGTCGCCACGGCTTTCATGGTATGCCTTGATGACCATCAATCCTGCATACTCACCTTGTGCACCGGAGTTCGGTTGTAGGGACATTGCTGCAAATCCTGTGGACTCACACAAATCTTTTTCCAACTGGCGGAACATTGCGTGGTAACCAGCTGCCTGCTCAACCGGAGCAAACGGGTGCATATTTGCGAACTGAGGATTCGTGATCGGAATCAACTCGGAAGCCGCGTTCAATTTCATGGTACAAGATCCCAACGGAATCATGGAGTGAACCAATGAAAGGTCTTTATTTTCCAAACGCTTCAAATAGCGCATCATTTTGGATTCGGAATGATACTTGTTGAATGTTGCGTGGGTAAATACTGCATCCGTTCTCAATACCGAAGCACTTAATGCTGATTCCGCTGTTGGTGCGCCCGTTCCAAAAATGTCCAAAATTGCTGCAACATCTTCTTTTGTATGTGGTTCACCAAAGCTGATCGTCAATTCAGATCCGTTGATGATGCGGAAGTTCATTCCTTTTGCTTCAGCAGCTGCTTTGATTTTTGCCGTATCTACTCCTTTTACCCAAACAGTGTCGAAGAAAGAATCGGAACCAACCTGGATACCTGCAGCCTTCAATCCCAAAGCAGTTGAAGTTGCCAATCCGTTTACATGCTCAGCGATTTCTTTCATTCCCGCAGGACCGTGGTATACGGCATACATGGAAGCCATTACCGCCAGCAATGCCTGCGCCGTACAAATATTGGATGTTGCTTTATCTCTTTTAATATGCTGCTCGCGTGTTTGCAATGCCATACGCAATGCCATGTTATCATCAGCATCTTTAGATACCCCGATGATACGGCCCGGCAAGGTACGTTTGTATTCATCCTTCGCGGCGAAATATGCTGCGTGAGGTCCACCATAACCCATCGGAACTCCGAAACGTTGTGAAGAACCGAATACTACATCTGCTCCCAAAGATCCGGGAGATTTCAATAGTACCAACGAAAGGATATCTGCAGCGACTGCTGTTTTCAATCCGTTATTGCGGGAAATGAATCCTGCAACATCTGTAATATGACCGTATACATCCGGGTATTGAATGATCGCACCGAAATATGTTCCGTCATTGGTGAATGTTGTTTCATCACCTTCTACCAATTCAATTCCTAAATTGATTGCACGACCAAGAACAATCTCTTTTGTTTGAGGGAATACATTTTTCGAGATGAAGAATTTATTCACTCCGTCTTTTGCTTCCTGGCGTGAACGTGAGTTCCAGAACATGATCATTGCTTCAGCAGCAGCAGTTCCTTCATCCAACAGAGATGCATTCGCAATTTCCAATCCTGTTAATTCCAAAACCATCGTCTGGAAATTCAACAAAGCTTCTAAACGCCCCTGGGAAATTTCAGCCTGGTACGGTGTATAAGCCGTATACCATCCCGGATTCTCCAATACGTTACGCAAAATTACAGAAGGAACAATCGTTTCATTGTATCCTAAACCGATGAACGACTTGTATACTTTATTTTGAGCACCAAGTGCGGTGATGTGTTGCAAGTATTCTTGCTCACTCAAGGCATTATCGATCTTTAATTCTCCCGATAAACGGATATGTGAAGGGATCGTTTTATCTACTAATTCTTGAATTGATTTAACACCAATAGCAGCTAACATCTCAGATTTCTCAGCTGAATCAGGTCCAATGTGACGGGATGAAAATGCACTCATAAAAATTTCATTCTTTTTTGAAACTCACCTTAACTGGTAAGCAGGCGCAAAGATAGCGATTTTCACGCTTCATTATTTCGATTTAGTTTGGAATATTTGTTAAGTCAAATCAGAAGGTTTTTTTAGACATGCAAGAATGGAATTCAAATCCGCGATCGGTCTGAAATCCAGTTAAAAGTGATTGTGGCTTTCTACTTACAGCTTGCCTTTCTTTCCATCATTTCCGGACCACTCATTTGCTCGAATTCTTTGCATTTAGCTTTCTTCGTTTTGATGAGTTCTTTTATCTCTTTTTGTCCTTCGTTACTTAATGCTTTTGTACGCAGCTCATCGTATTTTGCATTGAGTTCATCACTGGCGCGAATGCAATCGCAAATGGAATCTTCCCCACAGGAAGTTACTACCAAACCAAAAAATACCGGAAAAGCTAAAAAACGGAGTTTCATCAAGTTCATTTTAAGTGAATTCCCGTTAAATTATGCACGTTTGCACACCATATAATGCAGGAATGATTTACTTTGCTATTGCAAACAAATGTAATCCATGCAAACAAAACTTCCAAAAGTAGGAACCACCATCTTTACAACTATGAGCCAAATGGCAAACCAGTATCAGGCCATTAATCTCTCTCAAGGGTTTCCCAATTTCCCAATTGATCCTTTGATTGAGGAATTACTGGCAAAGAACAGTAAAGAAAATGTGCACCAATACGCTCCAATGGCCGGTCTTCCGGTTTTATTGGAAGGAATTGCCCAAATGATTCATCGTGTTTACAAGAGAGAACTGAACCCGGCAACTGAAATTTTGGTGACTTCCGGAGCAACCCAGGGAATTTTTGCAACACTTCAGGCTTTGGTCCATCCCGGAGATGAAGTTGTGATCCTGGACCCGGCATATGATTGTTATAGTCCGGCGGTTCACTTGGCCGGCGGAAAGGCCATTCACATTCCGATGCGGGAAGATTTCACGATCGATTGGCGTGAACTGAGACAAACCGTAAACCAAAAAACACGTGTGCTTATCATCAATAATCCGCACAATCCGTCGGGTAAAATGATGAACAAAGAGGACTTTGATGCCCTGGTGCAAGTGATGATCGATCATCCCAACCTGATTCTTTGCTCCGATGAAGTTTATGAGTTCATTACGTTTGAGAAGAAGCACTTTTCCGCACATGATCATGAAATTTTGCGAAATAGAAGTGTCATTGTTTCTTCATTCGGTAAAACGTTTCATTTAACCGGTTGGAAAATCGGGTATATCATCGCTCCGGAATACATCTTGAAGGAAATCAAAAAAGTACACCAATACCTGGTATTCTCCGTAAACAGTGTCGCTCAGAAAACACTTGCAGAATACATTTCGGAAACAGATGTGACTACACTTGGGAAATTTTACCAGGACAAACGCGACCGTTTCAGAGAACTCATGACCAAAAGCAAGTTTGAATTTCTTCCGAGTGAAGGAACCTATTTCCAAACTGTCAGATATAATGCCATCTCGGATCTTCCGGATGTTTCTTTTTGTGAATGGATGGTGAAGGAGATTGGGGTAGCAGCCATTCCGCTTTCCGTTTTTTACGAAGAGTTGAACGATTATCACACAATCCGTTTTTGTTTTGCAAAAACAGATGAAACATTGATTCAAGCAGCTGAGCGATTATGCAAGATCTAAAAATCACATTTATACAGGCGGATCAAATCTGGGAAGATAAAACTGCCAATTTGAAGCATTATGAAGAGTTGCTAAAGTCCGTTTCTGAAAGTGACCTGATCCTTTTACCGGAAATGTTCCAAACAGGCTTTTCAATGAATACTAAAGGGCTGGCTGAAAAAATGGAAAGCAGTTCAAGTATTTCATGGTTGAAGCAACAAGCTGCACAAAACAATGCGGCATTCTACACTTCATTAATCATTGAGGAAGACGGAAAATACTATAATCGTGGCGTCTTCGTGGAACCAGGCGGAAAGATTACCTGCTACGACAAACGGAAATTATTCGGGATGGCAGAAGAGTCGATCCATTTTACTGCCGGTTCAAATGAAGTGATTGTAAATTATATGGGATGGAAGATCAACTTGCAAATTTGCTATGACCTGCGTTTCCCTGAGAATATCCGAAACGGGGAGATTGATGGCTTACCGGTTTATGATCTGTTGCTCTATGTAGCAAACTGGCCGGAAAGAAGAGTTCATCATTGGTCTACACTTTTACCTGCAAGGGCGATCGAAAATCAATGTTATGTCGCAGGATTGAATCGGGTTGGAACAGATAATTCGGGACTTTCCTATACCGGACAAAGCAAACTAATTAACCTGTTGGGAGAAGAAATTTCCAACCTTTCAGATTCTGAAAACGTCATTACACAGAGTATTAGCTACCATGAACAGGCGTTATTGCGTGAGAAATTACCCTTCCTGAAGGACAGCAATTACCGTTCGTTTCGTAATTAGTACCGTTTAATAAATAAACTGACCTTTTATAGGTCAAATAATTAAATTTAAAACTTCGTAAATTAAAGAAAACATGAAAAAACAAATTACTTTGTTATCGGGATTGTTGCTGGTTACTGGTGCATTTGCTCAAAATGCGAAAGTAAACGCTTCACCTCGAATGGCGCAAAAATTTACAACTGAGGCGCAAAAACCCGCACCGGTTAATTCAACTAACAAGGCTCTTGGTACACCTATCTGGTCAAGTGACTTCTCTACTCCAGGTGACTGGAATATCGACAATGACGGACAACCAGGTACAGGTAACTACGGTTGGAACATTAACTCAACAAAAGAAGGTTGGGCAAACAACACTACTCAAGGAATTATCAATTCCACTTCTGATGGTAATTTTGCTGAGTTAGGAAACGGAAACCCTACATTGACTCCAGGTACTCAAGCGTTAGACGTTGATTACTATTTGACTCAAGCTACACCGATTACGATTTCATCTCAAAACTTGATCTTGTCATTCATGCAAAACGGTGCATTGTTCAATGACTTGCAAGAATTCCAGATTTCAGTAGACGGTGGTACTAACTGGATTACTGTAGGTGATAACACAGATAAAGGAGTTTTATCTCAGTCTGGTGGTTCTCCATATGCTAACCCAACTCAGGAAACAATCAACCTGGCTTCTTTCATTCCTGGTGGATCTACATCACTTATGGTTCGTTTCCACTGGACAACACGTTTCCCTCAATCTGCAACTAACCCGAACGTATGGGTTACTTACGGATGGAACATTGATGACGTAGCAATCTCTACTCCGGCTGATTACGATTTAGCTATCACTAATGATTACTGGGGTTCTGAAGGTTTAGGATATTTCAAAATTCCTACAACTCAGATCGCTCCGATCGATTATTCTTTGAACGTTAAGAACGAAGGTGGGTCTTCTATGACAAACGTAACATACGGTGTTGCAGTTACAGGTGCCGCTACTTTTAACGGAGCAAGTGCTCCTGCTACAATTGCAGCCGGAGCTTCTGATAGTTTATTCTTAACTACACAGTTTACTCCAAGTGTTGTTGGTACTTATAACGTTGCAAGAACATTGACAGCTACTGATGTGGATGATGTTCCTACAAACAACGTATTGAACAACTTCTCTTTCGATGTAACAAACTACATCTATGCAAGAGATAATGGTGTTTCTAACGGATTCACAACTAACCAGGCAGATCCATTCGAAACAGGAAACTTGTACGATATCTGGACTGCTCAAACTGTAAAAGGTATTGACGTGAAATTTGCTACCGGTACACCGGTTGGATCTCAGGTTTATGTTAGAATTTACAAAAACGATATCGCTCAACAAGATCCGGTTTGGGTTGCTGAATCTCCTGACTTTGAATTGACAGCTTCTCAAATCAACACAAACTTGACTGTTTATTTAGGTTCTGCAGTTCCATTGGAGGCAAACACAACTTACTTTGTAATGGTTGGATCTTACTCTCCGGATGTAAGAGTTGCTAATGCAGGTACTTCAATTCCACAAACTTCATTCTTGTTGGATGGAAACGACATGGCGAACAGCACATTGTATTATCAAACAGAAACTCCATGGGTTCGTTTGAACTTCGATCCGTCTTTAGGATTGGATGAATTGACTTCTGCAACAGACGTAACAGTTTACCCTAACCCATTTGTTGGAACAACTGAAGTTAAATTCAACTTGAAATCTGACGCTAGCGTTTCTGCTGTTGTTACTGATCTTTCAGGACGTACAGTTGCAACAGTTCCTGCATCTCAAATGGCTGCCGGTTCTCAAACTATCGCTATCGACGGTAACAGCTTTGATGCTGGAGTTTACAATGTAACTTTGACAGTTGGTAACGAAACTTTGACAAAACGTATCGTTAAGAAATAATTCTTTCCCGATAGCTATCGGGACGATAATGAAATGGGGGCCTTGGTCCCCATTTTTGTATTTGTACTTTTGTTATGATGATTGAATGGGGTCTGGTCGGTTTGTTTTTGATGTGTTTTTTGGCATCAACGATTGTTCCGTTCCCATCTGAGGCGACACTATTATTCTTCTTAAATTCAGGAAATTACTCCCCGGTTTCTGTTCTTATTGTTGCAAGCCTGGGAAATTGTCTTGGAGGAAGTACCAATTATTTATTGGGTTATTATGGAAGAAAAATACTCAGTAAAAAACAATTCCTGCGAAGCGAATCCTTTATACAACGTTATGGTTCCTGGACGGCATTATTTTCCTGGTTGCCGATCATCGGAGATCCGTTGCTGGTTCTTCTTGGAGTTTATCGCGCACCCTTTTGGCTAACAATGAGTCTAATGTGTGCCGGGAAAATTATTCGTTATCTGATCGTATTCTGGACCTATCTCACTTTCACTTATTAAGGGCCAATTCTCGGGCAATCCGGTCAGTTTCCACATAATCATCATAGCTCGGAGCAGTAATAAACGGCGTTTGCAGCATTACCTTTTCGTTGATTCGTGCGATATCCAGGAAACCAACTTTTTCTTCCAAAAAGAGCTGTACTGAAATTTCATTTGCAGCATTTAAAGCACATGCCGCGGTTCCACCTTTTTTCAAAGCATCGTAAGCCAATTGCAGGTTCCGGAAAGTATCCGGATCTGCCTTTTCAAAAGTAAGCTGAGGATAATCCAAAAAATTGAAACGCGGAAATTCCGTTTTGAATCGTTCGGGGTAAGTCAGGGCAAACTGGATAGGTAACTTCATATCCGGAAGTCCCATTTGCGCCTTCATACATCCATCCTGGAATTGTACCAGTGAATGTACAATCGATTGCGGATGAACAATGACATCGATCTGTTCTGTCTTCAATCCGAAAAGCCACTTCGCTTCGATGACTTCCAGGCCTTTATTCATCATAGATGCCGAATCAATCGTAATCTTGGCACCCATAGACCAATTGGGGTGTTTTAATGCTTGAGCGGGTGTTACTGATTTCAATTCTGCAGCTTTCCAACCTCTGAACGGTCCGCCTGAGGCAGTCAGATAAATTTTTTCAACCGGGTTATGGAATTCTCCTACGAGACATTGAAAAATAGCGGAGTGCTCCGAATCAACCGGGTAAATATTAATTCCTCTGGCACGTGCTCTTTCAGTTACAAGTTCACCTGCAACTACAAGTGTTTCTTTATTGGCTAATGCGATGTCCTTACCCGCTTCAATTGCAGCAAGTGTTGGTTTCAATCCCGCGTAACCAACCAGGGCGGTTAGTACCACATCCACCTCATTAGATTCAACTACCTGGCAAAGTGCCTTACTTCCTGCGTAAACATGAATATCTTCAGAGAAAAGAGCATCCTTTACTTCCTGGTACTTGTTTTCATCACCAATTACAACTGTATTTGGCTGAAACAGTTTGGCCTGTTCAATCAATAAACGTGCATTTGACTGAGCAGTAATTATTTGCAGGTCAAATTTATCAGGATAAGCCTGGATGACTTCCAATGCCTGTGTCCCGATAGAGCCGGTAGAACCAAGAATAGCAACACCTTTTTTCTGCATGTTACAAAGTTAAAAATCCTTTCCGATCTGACGTTTTTATTGGAAGATTGGAATGATTGGTTTCCATTCTTTATACTTTTGCAATATGAAATACCGCATATTATCTGACGAAGAACTACAACACCTGGAAGGAGATTTAAAAGCTTTTTTGATCATTAATGGTGTTCATAATGAAGAATGGGCGAAATTAAACCGGGATGAACCCCAAAAGGCGTTGGAATTGATTGAGCTATTCTCTGATCAGGTTCTGCAGACCGTATATGAAAAAGTAAAATTCCTGGAGCACCGTACACCCGGTTCCTGCATTGTATTTCATTTCGGTGAACAGGAACAGGAATTGATAGCAATCCAGAAAAAGCCCGACACCCTTGTTGATCTTTCCTCTGTAGATGGAATTCATGAAGCATTAACCAAAACTCCCGACAAACTCTCTTTTTTCACCAGCAAGAAAAACTACACGAATTCAAGAGAGATGGAAATTCACCAGCTAATAGAGCAAGGAGCTGTTTTATCTGATGCTGTTTTTTGGAACTCACTGAAAGAAATTCTATAGAATTGGTAGAAATGCTAGGAGAGCATAAGTAATTTGCACAGTCAAATTCGACAATTGCTCACTCAAAATTTGCTTAAATACAATCTCCAGAAAAAGTAGTTGGTACTCTATCGAGAAAGCTTAGTTTTACCCAAGCACCCCGACTTAATTTATTATGAAGATTCGTTTTACTTACTTACTATTCGGACTACTTTTCTTAGTCCTTTCTGCTTGTTCAAACTCTAACATAGATGACCGGCTTGTCAAAAAATGGACACTTGTTAAGGTAGATGGTTTCGGTCCTGATAAGGACAAGATACTTGGAGTCAACAATATTTATTTTGATCTGAAAGATGACGAAACCTTTAAAGGCCGCTGGTACGATCAGAACAATATGACAGATTTCATCGAAATGGAGGGGAAATGGCTAAGTACCCAATACGATGATAAAATTGATTTATTTTTATTTTACGGTCCCAACCAAAAGAAGTCTATCATTTTCAACATCTCAAAAGTTGAAGGAGATGATATGACGATGCGCATTTCTGAAATCGATCATTTCTTTAAAGCGAAGTAACAATATAAACCAATAACCAATGAGGGGCTTCGGCCCCTTTTTTATTACAGATACTTCCGGAACATTTGTAAAGAAAGCAAGACGGATACACTATATTTGTCCTCATGGAACTATTAAAGGCATTTGAAAATCGTTTTGGGGCTCATCGTGTAAAATCAATCCAAAATCCTTTGCATAATGAACAGGAATTAATCGTTTTATTCCTGGAACTGGATGTTCCCGTAACAGTGGTTATGACTGCTTCCCTTTCGGAATATAAAATGCCGGTACTGGATAAATGGATCGGAAGAGAATATAACGAGATCTATTTTTGCTTGCCCACTTACTGGGATTTTGAGGATTATTCCAACCCGAATTCTTCCTGGATTTACACCTGGCTTTATAAACTGGAGCGATTTGTACGAGATAAAAACACCTGGTTTGGTCCGGGACATACCATTCCAACAGGTAACCCGGAAGTTCCGATTTCCGATCTGATGAAACAGGAATACTTCATCTTCCTCGATCCGATTTTACTTCAAAAAGAGCTTGCTCCTGTTTCTATTCAGGGCAAAACTATTCAGTTCCTGAGTATCGTTCCGATCTTCGGGGATGAGCTGGATTTCAAAATGGGTAAGGGAACACAAAAGTTCATCCGTCGATTTATTCAGCGAAACAAGGATGAAAAGCTGGATGATTATCGAAAATCCGTTTTGGACAGCAGACTGCGTTTCTTTTGATATCCGGAATACTACTAATTTGTAATTAACGAGTTAACTAAATCGTTAACAAACTTTGATGAATCCGCTGATTTCTATTGGTGTTAACTAATTTAGTGTAAACCATTTAGTTAACTTGTTTATAAGTAGCCCCTTACTTATTTTGCGCAAAAAAAGCCTGAGCAGATTCCACCTCCTTCCTGGCATTCCCGATCCAGATATTATCGTCATAAATCACAAAAGGACGCTTCAAAAAAGTATATTCTTCCAACATGTATTTGCGATAATCTGCTTCTGTCAGGTTCATCTCATGCAATCCCAAAGAACGGAACTTCAATGCCCGTTTTGAAAACATCCCTTCATAGGAACCTACCTTTTCCTTCAACCAATCCAATGTTTCTGCATCGATATTCGTTTGTTTGATATCAATCAATTCAACATCTTTCGGCAGATTCAAAGTTTTCAGGATCTTCTGACAGGTATCACAAGAACTCAAGTAGTAAAATCTTCTCATGGATTGGTTTATTTATCGGTTTTGCATGTATTCGTCGTTTCTTTTCCGGTCTTCCGGTGTTCCCGTGTTACAGCCATTCGATTTCTTCGTGAAGTGATGGATCCAACGAATCTGGAATTGAACCGGCCAGTAATTGCTCGAAAACCACTGAATGGTCGGGCGGGCGTGATTCGGTTCATAAATTCCAATTGCCGGAACCAAAAAACCAAGCGTCAAATAATCCCCGCGACGAATGGTTCTTGTAAATCCTAAATGCAAGTGAAATTGTGCCATGAAATCCTGTTGGAATTTGACAGGTGCAACAGTTGGAACATATGGTGCTTTTGGTGCAGGAAGCGCATTGAACAGGAAATTAAATCCCAATCCTGTTTCCAGGTGCCATCCGTCTGCAATCTTGGTAAAACGGTCAATGGTGACACGAGCTGTCAGATATCCATTGTAAAATGAACCGGTACTTTCGTCAAATGAGGAAGCTCCCGACGGATCAACTAATTCAAAACGCGTGCGCTCACTACCCCCGATATAATTAAATCCCAAACCCCAATCCAGGCGGTGAAACAAGTTTGCCCCGATCCATTTTATTTCTCCTTTATCTCCGCGTTTTTTATACCATGCGTCTAACACACGGGATTTTTTCAAACGATAATGTGCAGCACCTATTTCAATAAATGCACCGGGTTTCCCGATTGGGTCAACTGCAGCGGTAACCGGACGACCAGTTGCATCCGTTCCGGAGTATTCTGTAATTTTCGGATTGGTAAACGTGAAATTCGGTCCCAAAGAAATCTGGATCCCATCCTTTGTCAATTGACGGTAATCACGTGCTCCGCCAAAAAAATCCTTCCGGCTTTTCCCTCTTAAATTCCGGGATTGCGCGAACGATGTTCCGGCCAGGGTGAAACAAACAATTGCAAGGACAAATCTCATGATCGAATTTTTTTATAAATATGACAAGTTTCGTAAATAGTTACGAAATAAGTTCCAACATTTTTTCCATAACGAAGGGTTCATCCCATTTTTCATGAATGTTTTCGATCTTCAGAATTTGCTGCATTAAGGCATCCTGCTTTCTACCGTTTCTCAGTGCATCGCTGTACCGCGTGTTGCTGAAAGTGACTTGTGAATAAAGCGGAGTCCATTTATCAGGATATAAACGGGAAAACTTCCCTTCGATCTTTTTCTGCAATAAAAATTCAGGATCTGCGGTTTTATCGCGCATTTCCACGTAATTATCCAGCGCCAAATCCAAAATTGCATTCGCATCCGGAACACGTTGATCTGAAAAACGGCTCAACAATCCTGTCCAGTCGCCATTACTTTGATCATACATCTCATTGAAAACCGTGCAATCCTCAAATCCACAATTCATTCCTTGTCCATAGAATGGAACGATCGCATGTGCCGCATCTCCAAGCAAAACAATATTGTCTTTATAATTCCATGGCTCGCAGCGAACCATGATTAAAGAACTTGTAGGATTTTCGAAATAGTCATCCAATAAAGTCGGCATCATCTGTACTGCATCCGGGAAAGTCTTGTCAAAAAATGCAGCCACCTGTTCACGTGTTTGAAGGGTTGCAAACGAAGTTTCCCCTTCCATCGGGAAGAACAACGTACAGGTAAAACTTCCGTCCAGGTTCGCCAATGCGATCATCATGAATTCACCTCTTGGCCAAATATGCAGGCAGTTTTTATCTAATTTATGGCTTCCGTCTTCATTCGCCGGAATTACCAGTTCCTTATAGCCGTGATCCAAATATTTTTGAGAATAATCGAAAGTCATGGATTTCTGCATGCGCATACGAACCGCAGAATAAGCCCCATCCGTAGCGAAAATCTTATCAGATTCAACGTGTTCGACCTGTTTTGTTTGTTCGTTTTGAAATGAAAGCGTATTTGCTTTCAGGTTGACATCCAAACATTTGCGATCAAAGAAGTATTCAATGTTCGGGTAGTTGTCTGCCAGATTCATCAATTTCTGGTTCAAACCACCACGCGAGACTGAATAGATCGCTTCATTATTTACTCCATAAGGCTGATAAGTCAAGGTCCCGTCCAACGCATGCATACAGCGGTTGTACATTGGGATTGCAATCTTACGGATATCCTCAGCAATTCCGGCAATTTCAAGGGCTTTCCAGCCACGGTCCGAAAGTGCCAGATTGATTGATTTTCCGCCTATCAAAGTTGCTTTTCTCAAATCGGGTCTTCGTTCAAAAACTGAAACCTGGTATCCTTTCTGTGCCAGTAAAATGGCTTGTAAACTTCCTACAAGTCCCGCTCCTACTACTGCAATTTTCTTCATATTTATTTCATTTACCACATGGAGCACATAGTAAATCTGCGTTCTTCTGCGTCCTCTGTGGGAGATTTTTTAAATGCCATTGTGGTTAATAGCCTCGTTTACTGCTCTATGATCGCTTCTTCCAAATACTTGCCAAGGAAATAAACATCCTCAAACGAGTTGTATAATGGAACCGGAGCCACACGAATTACATTCGGTTCTCTCCAATCTGCAACGACTCCTTTTTCAGAAATTGCATCAAAGATTTGTTTTCCCTTCCCATGAACAAGAATTGAGAGTTGAGCTCCTCTGCGTTTCGGTTCTTTGGGTGTAATGATTTCAAACCGGCATTTATCCGCATATTTTTCTGACAAGCCATCCAAAATGAATTCCAGGTAACCTGTCAACAACTCACTTTTTGCTTTGAGTTTGTCCATTCCCACCTCATCAAAAATTTCCAGGGATGCCCAATGCGCTGCCATTCCCAAAACGGGTGCATTGCTTAACTGCCAGCCTTCCGCTCCTTCCATCGGAACAAAACCTGGTTTCATTTGAAAGCGTGTGCTTTTATCGTATCCCCACCATCCTGCAAAACGCGGAAGTGAAGCATTCTTTGCATGTTTTTCATGAACAAACATACCGGAAACTCCTCCTGGGCTTGAATTCAAATACTTGTAAGAGCACCAGGCAGCAAAATCAACTCCCCAATCGTGCAGTTTAACCGGAATATTTCCTGCAGCATGGGCCAAATCAAAACCTACTATTGCTCCTACTCCTTTTCCTGCTTTGGTAATCCCTTCCATATCCAGCAATTGGCCCGTGTAGTAATTCACTCCGCCAAACATCACCAAAGCCAAAGAATCACCCAACTCAAGAATTTTAGCCAAAATATCTTCGTCTCTCAATGTGTGTTCTCCTTCTCTCGGGCTCATTCCTACCAAATCCGTTTCGGGATCCAGGCCATGAAAACGTACCTGGGATTCCAATGCATACAAATCGCTTGGAAATGCTTTTGCTTCACACAAAATTTTAGTTCTGTTTCCTTTTGGCTGATAGAAAGAGACCATCAACAAATGGAGGTTTGTTGTTAGCGAATGTGTTACCACGACTTCTTTTGGTAATGCCCCAACGATTCTTGCGGAAGCATCGGTCAAAAATTCATGGTACTTATACCAGGGGTTTGTTCCCAGAAAATGACCTTCTACTCCCCATTTCGCCCAATCATCCAATTCCAGGTTTACTTTCTCTTTCGTAGATTTCGGTTGTAAACCCAATGAGTTTCCGGTGAAATATCTCACGGAATTTTTGGTGAAAGTTGGAAAAAGGAAGCGATCTCTGTAAGACTTTAATGGGTCTGAAGCATCCATTTGAGCCGCAAACTCGGAAGTAAATTCGTATTTCATCTGATAAATCGATTGTTCTGTTGAGAACAGTTAAAAAACGGTGTAAATATAAGAAAAAGCTATCGCTTTTGAAGACTGAGTTACGATCCGTCAGCTGACGGATTAGTGCGAAGTAACGAAGGACAAGTAATAGTCGGCTGCTGCGGAAAACGAAGTCACAACAAACCTTCGTGTAAAAGTGGCGAAGAAGCCGTTAGCAGGAATGAGATAGGAATTCAATATTGAGACAGGGGATGACGTAATATTGCGGAATTACGTCAACCTTGTGAATAAAGAGAGTCCCGCACTTTTTTAATCTTCAGGAAGAATATTTCCGAGATTTGAAATTTCAATAATACAACTATTTAAGTAAAATAGCTGATTAAATCAAAACCCAATCTCTTCCAAAGCAACCTCCAGCTTTTCAATTCCAAATGCTGTTTCCAGTTCTTCTATGCGATTTGATCCCGGTTGATTTTCTCTTGCTACCTTTTGGATGGTATCTGCCAATGGCGAAACCGGGTCCCATAGTTTGCAATAGTTTTCCAAACCCGAAGTTCCGGTCATTTCCTTCGTTGCAATACATGGTTTTTGGGTGAGTAAGGCACGGATCACTTTCAATTTGATGCCGCTTGATTTAAACCCAATTAATAGGTGCAGGGTACAGCTTCGCATCAGATCATTCAATTCCGGATCACTCGGATTCGCGACACAGGTCCATCCTTGTGCCTCAATTTTCTTCACAAGAGCAGTTCCAGGATTTTTACCTGCAATCACCACCGGAAGATCAAACTTTTGTCGCCTATTTTCCTGGATCAGTCTCTCAATTGCTTCCCGATTTTCCGGAACAGCTAAATTCCCATGATACAATGCAAAAGGTGCTCCTTCCAGTGGAGATAAAACCAAATCCGGGTTGATGGTAACCGGAAGATAGGTAGTTTGAAAACCCAAATTCCGATAGTATTCCTGATCACTCTTCGAAATACACAAAAGAGGGACTTGCTTCAATTGGGATTCATGTTTTCTCAATTTGCGTGCTTCCAAACTGAAGAACAAACGTTCGGAAGTGGTTTTGGCGTCCTTTGCCAGATCGCGGTAATATTGCCATTCGATATTGTGCATGCGAACAGCCACTTTTTGGTTATTTCTGATCAGTTCACGAACCCAAAAGGTGCAATGCTGACCTTCCAGTAAAACCGGAAAATCATCCGCAAGTAAACGTACCAGCAATTCTTCTGAATTCCTGCTTTTTACGATATAAGGAAGGTTCGAAATCGCAGATTTTACTCCGTTTTTGCGGTCGTAATAGTATATTTTATCTGCAATTTCAGAAAAGTCGTGGTTTCTTCCCCTTCCATATTCATAGCAATGGAGAATGACGGAATATCCCAATTTTTTTAATCCTTTTGCCCTGAGCCAGACATCCAGTACACCTCCGTAATCGGGAGGAAACGGGACATCAAAAGAAACTACGTGGATGGACTTATTCATGGACTTTCGGATAGAATTCGTTTAATTGCCGGACTTCAACATCCCAATTTTCTTTACTTGCGGCAATTTTACAATTGTTTTTCCAAAGTTCCCTCAATTCGGCATTGTCAAGAACCGATTGAATCTGCCGGGCAAGTTGCTGCGGTTCAAAATCCGTAACAATTTCTCCTACATTATAGCCTTTTACCAATTTCGAAACTTCTACCAAATCGGAGCAAATAATTGGAGTGTAAGTATGGATGTAATCAAAGATTTTATTGGGTAATGAAAACAAGTAATTCGGGTTCGTCGGCTGGTCGAAACTTAAACCCAGCTCTGCCTGTTGGGTGAATTGCAGCAATTCTGCATAGGGTCGTTTTCCAAAGAAAAGAACCCGATCCTGCCACTTCTCACATGCTACTAATTTTTTCATTTCCGGGATAATATCGCCATTCCCTACGATTATCAACACCGTATTTTCCAGAAAAGGCATCATCCGGATTGCTTCTTCAACACCTCTGTCGACATTCAATCCTGCACCTTGCATAATCAGGATGTGTTTTCCTTCCGGGATTCCCAATTCCTGTTTTGAACGAATGTGGGACGGATTCCAAAGCGGAGAGACATTCCGGACCACTTTGAGTGTAACACCGTACTTTTCCCGGTATTTATCGGCAATGGACTGATTAACGGTGCTGACGAATTGGAGTTTAGGGAAAATAAAGCGTTCAATACGTTCCCATACTGCTTTTATTTTCGGTCGGCTGGTCAACTCAGGGACCTCCGTAAAGTACTCATGTGAATCGTACACCAGCCTTTTTCTTTTCAGTTTCGAAACCAGGTAATTCGGAAGCAAAGTATCCAGGTCATTTGCGACCAGGATGTTTGAGGAATGGAACAAGAGGAACCAAAACAAACGAAAATTGAACCAGGCATAAAATAGTGCACCCTTTTCAAAAAACATCCGGAAGCGTTTGGTACGGTAACTCCGGTATTCCATTTTTTGACTGGATTTAAGCGTCCGTCCTACCAGCAATACATCGTAGCCCTGACTTTCAATAAACGAACAAACCTTGTGAACACGCTGATCGGTATTCAAATCATTGATAACACTGACAATAACTGTTGGTTTCTTCAATCTATAGTTTTACAATTCGCGCAATCCGTTGAATAGTTCCGTCAGAGATCCGAACCTGGTAACTGCCTTTAGCAACGTTGCTCAAGTCAATAACGGTAACATTTCCAGAAATTGTATTCCGGGTTTGAATTATTTTCCCGGTCATATCCAGCAATTCAAGTGAGATGGTTTCGCCATTTATCCCCGAAAGATCTACTTTTACCTCATCCAACGCTGGATTCGGATAAATTGAAACAGCATCCAGGTGATTTTGCTCCAAACCAAGTGAATTCGAAAGAATGATATTGTAATCCTCCACTTCGCCATAATTAGTGTTTCCACAAGGTTGTATCGGGCCTTCTCCTCCTTGTTCCGGGTTGAAGACAATACGCGTACGCATCTTAACCATTCCGGTAACAGCATTGGAAGGAACAGCAAAATTGAAAACCAAAGAGGAGCCGGTGGTAATGGATACGAATGCGATCCGTTCATTTGCATCATCAAAGTCAAAGTCACTGTTGAAATCGATCCAGGCGGCAATTTCGTCACCCACATAAGCACTTCCGGGTTGTCCACCCGTAATTTGCGGTATGATCGAGATCGTATAGTTTTGACCTTTTATCAAGGTAGTGCTTAACTCATAATTGGTGTAGTTGGTGCAACCCGTTTCATTGCTGATCGTTTCAAGCACTACTTTGTGGATGAATTCATCACAATAAGCAGATGTTGCAGTACACGGTGATGTCGCCGTTGTTACATAAATATAATCTGTTTTCAATTCGACGTCCGATCCGGCTGAATTTGAAACAGTCAGCTCAACCGTGTAATATCCGCCTACGTTGAAAACAACCTGCGGGTTTTGCGAATTTGCATTCGTTCCACCAATGTAGCTCCACCCAACTGCCGGAGTGATTACCCAGGACCAGCTTGAAGGATTTCCGGTAGATTGATCCGTAAACTGTGATGTTCCTCCGACACTTACTGTTGTGGGATTCGCAACAAATTCTGCAACAGGTATATTAGGAGTAATCACACATGGGGTAGCCAATCCATTAAGATATGTTAATCCGGTATTCGTAGGATCCAGCCAGGGTTTTAATTGTGCATTTGCAGTAGAACCGTTTTGGTCCCAGTCGACATAGAATTTTCCATACAAATCGTGCTTATCCGGACCTGTTCCCTGTCCTGCACCATTGGCTGTACAAGCAGATGCACCACCTGACAGCTGGCCGACAATCCTTCCTGCGCTATTAAAGATGGGTGAACCGGAGGATCCCCCTTCCGTAACACCGTGACCATTTGCAGTTGTTTCCCAGAATACTTTCCAATGTGCATTTGGAGCTCCGCCATTATAGGTTTCTGTAGTAAGAGCTTCCGAGTAAGTGGAGATTTTCTTTGCACTTCCCGCAGGATGATGAATTCCTACCCCGCTTCCGGAAGCAGTGTTCGTACGGTCCCAACCGGCATAATATACATCATAGGAAGTTGGGGGCTGTGCATTCAGTTCTACCAGGTGGAAGTCAGATCCCGCAACCTCATACGCCCCCGGAGGATTATTTAAGGTTCCGTTTTCTGAAGATGCTCTTACGATTCCGCCGGTCATTGTTTTTGATCCTTTTGAAGGATCAGTATAATTACCCGTGCCGGGAGCACAGGTTGTTTTTTGATATTTCCAGTACCAAACCCAGGTTGCAATGGATTGACCTGCTACCCGTTCTCCGCAATGCCATGCCGTGAGAATATACGGTTTACAGTCATTTGAAGTATTGTTAATGGTAGAAGCTGAACAAACATAAGTTGAAGTTCCGTCATTAAACGTGTAATGAACAACCGACTTGATCTGGTCTGCCCAATTGTTTCCTTCCGAACAGGCAACATCGACTTCGCAGGTCCCGGCTTTTTCATGAACGATTTCGTCGCTGATGAATGCACCCACATGTTCCTCCACTCCACGGTAGAAGTAAACAACCTCATTGATCGTGAAGACAGGAATCTCCTGCACCCATGACGGAGCACTGTATTCAAGGTACAACTTTTCGCCCTGTACCATTTCCATTGCCTGGAAATCATCAGTGGCCGAAGTATACGCTCCCAGAACCTGTTTTCCATTTTCGTTGTAAGCAAATAGTTTCCCGCCTGCAGGAATATGAACGGCTTCCTGAAAATACAATCCAAGTGCAAGGGCATCCTTTCCGGAAATAATTAATCTCCAAACCTTTGTTCCGTCCGGCAATAAGGTCCAGCTTCCGGAATTGTTCATAGTAATAGAAACAGGCACATTCAGCCCTACACGATAAGCACCTTTCGAATCATTTGCCGAATCTTCATTCTTGGCAGCAACGACATTTGGTTTGCTAAGTATATAAACAGCCGGAGCATATTGGAACGGAGCAACACCGGTAGTAGTCACTTTTTGTAACCCTATCGGAAGACCGCCTTCACTTACCTGTGCATTTAATGCTGCGCCTAGAGACATGAATACGCAGAGCATTAAAAGATATTTTAGCATGGTGCTGATATTTTGTGTAGTTTTCTCAAAATTACACTCTTTTAACACAAGATAAAAACTTGAAAACGCTTTTTTATAGAAGTTTGTCGAATGAATAAGGTTCTAGTCATCGAAGATGAGCAAAGTTTGCTCGAAATAATCCAGTTTAACCTGGAATTGGAGGGCTATTCCGTCACTACGGTTAACAGTGGAAAAGAGGCCCTGGCAATGAAAAATCAATTGGATAATTTCAACCTGGTGATTTTGGATGTGATGCTGCCGGAAGTCAGTGGATTGGATATTTGTCGCGCGTTTAGGGAAGTATCTGCTGTTCCGATTATTTTTATTTCGGCCAAAGGAAATACGATTGACCGGATTGCAGGCCTGAAATTAGGTGCAAATGATTACCTGCCAAAACCATTCGATTTGGAAGAATTCATTCTTCGCTGTTCCATTTTGGTCCAGCCGAATAAAAAGCACGTTTCGATCCCATCCGAGATAAAAATTGGAAATTACCGGGTATTACCTGCTTCTTTTGAAGTAGAAAATATTCTTTCAGGAGAGAAACAGGAATTAAGTAAGCGCGAAATGGAATTGATCCAGCTGTTCTTTTCCCGAAAGGATGAGGTGGTTTCACGTGATGAAATCCTCAATTCCCTTTGGACAAATGATCAATTTCCAACGGGAAGAACGATCGATAATTACATCTTGAGCTTTCGCAAATTGTTTGAAGAAGACCCGAAGAACCCGCAATTTTTCCATTCGATTCGCGGAGTCGGATATAAATTTACCTTACCTGATTAATCCTATCTTTGCAACATGGTTGTAGAACTTGACAGAGAAATAACAGAAGAAAAGAGATTGCGTTATGATAAAGCCTATTTGAGAATGGCTCAAACCTGGGCGGAGTTATCTCATTGCGAACGAAAAAAAGTGGGGGCGCTGATTGTGCGTGACGGAAGAATTATTTCTGACGGTTATAACGGAACACCGGCAGGTTTCCCGAATTGCTGTGAAGATCAGCAGGGAAATACGGAATGGTATGTCCTGCATGCGGAGGCAAATGCCATCTTAAAAGTGGCGCGTTCCACTAATGACTGCAGCGGAGCAACGTTGTTTATTACCTTATCACCTTGCAAAGATTGCAGTAAACTGGTCTTACAGGCCGGAATCAAACGAGTTGTTTACATGACGGAATATAAAGATACTACCGGTGTGGATTTTTTAAAAAGTGCCGGTGTTGAAGTTGTTCATATCTCAGACCCTAACGAATGAATAGAAAATATGCCTTTGTCTATCCTGTCTTATTAATGGTCTTCCTGGCTATTGGTTTGTTACTTGGATCCCGGTTAAATCAACAGGAACCACAACCCGTTTCGGGGAATTATTCCAAAATGCAGGAAATTATCACTTTGCTGGACCGGGAATACGTGGATTCGATCGAGAGCAAGAAATTGTTCGAAAAGACAATCTCGGATATGTTGCATGAACTGGACCCGCACTCGAACTATATTCCGTTTGAGGATTTGCAGGCAATGAATGAACAAATCGATGGGAAGTTCGGAGGAATCGGAATTCGTTTTGCAATTATTCGCGATACCTTGTGTGTAACGAATGTGATCCCGAATTCACCTTCTTTTGGTAACGGAGTTTTGGCAGGCGATAAGATCCTGATGATTGACGGAAAAAATGTAGCCGGCAAGAAAATCAAGAACGATGACGTCATGGGTAAGTTGAAGGGTGAACCGAATACCCGCGTGAAAATCCAGCTTTACCGCAATAAAAGAAAGATCGAAAAAACAATCGTTCGTGGAATTATCCCGATCCCTTCCATTGTATGTTCCCAAATGCTGGATGATAAAACAGGGTACATCCGCCTGGACAATTTTTCTGTTTCAAGTGCACAGGAATTCCATTATGCGGCAGCTCTGTTAAAGGCAAAAGGAATGAAAAAATTGATCTTCGACCTGAGAGATAACGGAGGCGGGGTCTTGGATGGAGCAGTGAAGATTGCAGATGAGTTTTTACCGGAAGGTCAAAAAATTGTTATTATTAAAGGAAAAAAATTCCTGAGTACAACACGTTATGCCAGAGCCGGCGGATTACTGGAAAAGACTCCGCTTGTGGTATTGATCAACGAAAATTCTGCTTCAGCTTCCGAAATTGTTGCAGGTGCTATCCAGGATAATGACCGCGGAATGATCGTCGGACGCAGATCGTTCGGAAAAGGATTGGTTCAGCAGGATTTCTCGCTTTCGGATAAAAGTGATCTGAGATTGACCATTGCACGCTATTATACTCCTTCCGGGCGTTGTATCCAAAAACCGTTTGGTGAAAGCTATGAGGATTATTATCACAGCAATGAAAAGAGAAGAGATAATGGCGAATATTTCACCCCGGATTCTTCTGTTTTTAAGAATGCAAACAAATTCAAAACACTGAAAGGGCGGATCGTTTACGATGGTGGAGGAATTATGCCGGACATTTTTGTTCCCCTGGACACATCCAATTCCACAATCTATTATCTGACTCTGCGTTATTCGGGAGCGTTCCAGCAGGTTGCTTTTGATTTCGTTGCGAACAAACGAAACTCCTGGGCTTCAATCCAGGAATTCACCCGAACCTTTGAAACTCCTAAACCGCTTGTACAGCGTTTGATCGCTGAAGGAGAAAAACTGAAGGTACCATTTGATGCCAGAGATTTTGCACGAAGTGAAGAATTGATCAAACACGTCATGAAGGCAGAAATCGCACGTCAGTTATTTATTGAAGAAGGGTATTTTTTCCTTGTTGCATCTTACGATAAAGAAATTCAGAAAGCACTCGGTTATTTGAAAAGTAAATAGATAAATAAATTTTATCAATCATAACATCCCCCAGTTCACCTGTTGAATTGGGGGATATTTTTTATGGGAGCTTAATTCCTTAAAAAGTAGTACTTTCAATCCATCAATCACATGTCATGAAGTATCTCCAATTAGGTGCTGTAAAACAGGAAAATCCGAATCTGCAATTTCCGCTTTCCGAAGATCAAAAGGAAGAGTTCCTGGAAACATTCAAAAAATTGTTTCCGGATGCTTCAGAAATGGACGAAGTGCAATTCTGGAGTGTTTGCTCTAATCCGAAGGGAATCATTTTTGCTTCGTGGACGGAAGAAAATTCAAGCCTGATCCATACACTGAAGAATCGAACTTTTTCAACGCTTTTTGTAGATTCATCGAAATTGCAGGAGCACGCGCTTTTTGAAGAATACAAAGTATTCCTTGAATTGTATTTGTTCCCAATTTTCACAGACCAATTTTCTTCGGTTTCGGCAAAGAACATTCATTTTTTTATGAGCTATTCCGTTTTACTTCCCGATTACCAGCAAAACCTGGTTCAGGATTCGTTATCGGATTGGATTTTCAAACAGAAGGAAGAATTAGGTCTGGCAACAAATAAGGCAAAAAGAGATACGGACCTGCACCGTTTGATCGATTCGTTTTTAAGCCCAAATATGATCATTGCCCTCGACTTATTGAATGTAAACCATTACCGTGTAAAAACACAGTTGCTGGAATTCTTCATGAGCCTGGCCTATCATCCGAAAAGCTCCACACGCTTCCTGATGTATCTGACCAATAAATTATTGGAAATTAAATTCACGGATGAACACAGAAAGCAATTAAGCAACTTCGGGACTGACGTGAAAAAGGGAAAAATTGTGGTGGAATCGACCCGTGTTTCCTGGCTGCGTTTGAGTTTGGTTATCTTGATCCTTTTACTGTGTGTTGGTGGAATTATTGCCCTGTTCTTTGTAGAGGCAAATCCGGAAACAGATATGCTCCAGGAAAAAACGGCCTACATGGAGTTTAGCAAAGAAGAACGGTTGAAACTGGACTCACTGATCACAGAAATTAAAAGTGAGGAACGCATGATCAACGATGCACAATTGGATTCGAATTTGCCCTTTGTTGGAATCGACCTGGTAAAGAAACGCGAATGGGACAATGCACTTTTTAATGAGTTGTACCAAAGTTGGGGAAATAATGATTCGGTTCCGTTTACCAAATTCTTTACGCAAGGAAAATCAACCGGCAAACCGTATGTAAAAACCAAAGACCTGGACAGAAAACCGGGAGAGATTGCCGTGGAATTGCACAATGAGACAGATCGGATGGTGTTGATCGTGGTTTTTCAGAATAATAAGAAAGAACCGGTTTATACGAGTTATGTGGAAGCAAAAACACTGGCTGAATGGAAAATCAATATCGGGGAATACCTCTTTGTTTTACCGGGAAATAAAGTTCCTTCCGGTGCTGAATTCGGAGATCTTCCGTTCAAGGAATTGGATGCGCATTTTTTTGAAAACCTGGGAATTGCTTACCGCGTGGATTACATCAACGGAAAACGGATCAAACTGGTTTGGGAAAACCTGGGGAATAATGAATCGTATTTGGTGGATTTGTCGGGTGCTTTGGTGAAAGAGTGACTTCGGCTACGCTCAGTCACCTTCGAAAAAGTGCAAGAGGTTCAAATGTTCTAAAAGTTAAATGGATCCTTGAAAGGTAACTATTTGAACTTTTGAACGATT